>CAZZEL010000068.1:18048-22437 GCA_964652625.1 uncultured Gemmatimonadaceae bacterium | reverse complement strand
GCATCCGCAAGACCCCTGCGCGCGGCCGCACCCACCTTGTTCAACAGCCTTTTAGATGAGGCCCCGAATGCCCCAGCGGTAGATGTAGGTGAAGAGGCCCGAGAGAACCAGGGCTCCGGCCATGCCCCCCAGACTGATGGCTGTCGGGTCGTGGAACTCGAAGATGCCCACTCCCAGCATTCCACCGATCACGCCGGCGAAAGC
Source organism: uncultured Gemmatimonadaceae bacterium (assembly GCA_964652625.1). GTDB lineage: Bacteria > Gemmatimonadota > Gemmatimonadetes > Longimicrobiales > Gaopeijiaceae > CAZZEL01. Next base: position 22,233 of record CAZZEL010000068.1, on the reverse strand, counting down.
TCCCAGGACCACGAGGATGGCCGAGTGGCCGGAGGTTTCCTCCGGACGGGGAACGAGGGCCTTCACGGCGAGGCCGATGAGGCCTCCCATGACGATCCAGATGGCGATTCCAATCCAGTTTTCCATTGGATCCACGGTGTGGGTATTCCTGGGGAGAGATTCGCCCGAATCTAGGTGATTCCGTTGCAGGCGACCACCCCCGCATGTTCTTTTCCAGGGGGCCCGACGCCGGGGCCCGACGCCGCGGATGCCCGGAGCTCTGGGTCGCCGCCAACAGAAGGGAGGCACCCGTGGAAGACGGGATCATCGATCTGGAGGAGTACCGGAAGCGATCCGAGGAGGAGGAAGAGGAGGAGGGGACGTTTGCCGTGTGGGGAGGAGACGGGGAGAGAACCCGCTTTGCCCTTCCCCTCTGGCGTGCCATCTACATCCTGGGCGGGGATCGGGGAGCCATCACCTGGTTGCCGGACCCTCCCGGGGGGAAGGGCCCGTCCCCTCTCTTCGTCCTGGACCTGGGGCGGGATCCGGCCCGGCTGTCCTTCCCCGTGCCCCAGGGGGGATGGGAGGGGGAGGTACCGCCTCCCAGTCTGGGAGACACGGGAAGTGGGGGGGCGTTCGTGTTTCTGGGGTTCCAGGCGAAGAAACGGTGGTATCTGCAGGTGGAGGGACTGCGGTCCCCCGGTCCGCCGGAGGGAAAGCCCAGGGAGACCCTCCTCTTCCTGGCCGGAGAGTGCGCGGGTCTCCTCTTCTACCGGGACTTCGCCGAAGAGACTCCGTGAGTCCGTTCCTGCGCCAGGCCTTTCGCCGGGCTTCCTGAGTCCGGTCCTACTCCCGGCCCATTCTTCGTTTCAACTCCCTGAGTCGCTCCTCCGCCGTCTCCTCCTGGGAGGGCCTACCCCCTCCAGTCCTGTCTGATGAGGAGCGCCACTCCTCCTCCCCCAGGTCCGCAGCCAGGTCTTCCTCCGCCTCCCGTCGCCGATCTCCGTCGTCGATCTTCTCCGCCATCCGATCCAGCTCGGCGAACAGGTCATCGGCCTGGCCCAGGGAGTCCCTGGCGGAAGCCCGACCCCGGGTGGCGGTCAGGGATTCCCGCTTGGAACGGGCTTCCTTGAGCTGGACCATCATCTCCTCGATCTCCCGCATCTTCATCTCCAGCTCTTCCTTCAGGGCCAGGGCTTTCCGTTCCTGGACAGTCTTTCGCTTCTCGTGCTTCTCGGCGAACTCCACGGCGATCCTGGCCGTCTCCTCATCGCCGATGCGCTCGGCCATGCTCTGTCGCCGACGGCAGGTGGCCACCTCCTTCTCCTCCTTCTCGGCCAGTTGGAGGGCCTTCTTGATCTGCTCCTCCAGGGTGTGGAGCTGGGCCTTGGCATCCACCACTTCCTCCTCCATCTGCCGCAGAAGGCCATCCACCACCTCGGGAACCTCGTCCCGGTTGAGCTCCTCTTTGAAGTTGTCCACGGCCTCTCGGAAGGCCTGGCGGAGATTCTCGAACATGGTCGTGCGGTCCTTCTGATCCGGTGATGATGGTCGATGTCCTGCCGGGGAAGGGAAGATGCTTCCCACCCTGCACGGTAGCGAGAGAGGCCCGGTTGCAGAAGGGGCAGGCGCCCCTCGTCCTCCGTCCAACGGTCCTCTTCACAAAGAAAGCCCGGATCCGCTGGGATCCGGGCTCTCAAAGACGGGAGGGGCGAGCCCTCCTTCGTGCTGTTGCTAGTTCAGGTGGGGCTCGATGCGCTGAGCGAAGGAATTCCGGGCCCGGTGAAGACGGCTCTTCACGGTTCCCAGGTTCACCCCGGTGATCTCGGCGATCTCCTCGTAGCTCTTGCCCTCCAGCTCCCGGAGCCGGAAGACCAGGCGGTGATGCTCGGGAAGGGTCTCCACCGTATCCTCCACCACCTGCTCCAGGTACCGCTTGCGGTACATGGTGTCCGGAGTCATCCGGGAGTCCTCGAACTGGAGAGGCCGGTGATCTTCGTCCCAGTTGCTCTCCAACTTCTGAAACAGGACCAGAGGACTCCGGGACCGGTTTCTCAACTCGTTCTTCGAGAGGTTGCTGGCGATGGTGTAGATCCAGGTCGAGAACTTCTTCGTGGTGTCGAACCGGTGGAGGTGCCGGGTAACCCGGATGAACGCCTCCTGGACCAGGTCCTGGGCCCGATCCTGATCCCCGGTCTTCCGGATGATGAAGTGGACCAGACGATCCCGATATCGATCGTAGAGACGCTGGAAGGCACCCGGGCGTCCGTCGAGATGGGCAGTGACCAGCTCCTCGTCGGTGAGCTCGTCGAGGGGACGGAGATCTCTTCGCTGATCCTGCTCGGCTACCTTGAGCTGAGCCATGTCGCTTTCCTTTATCGTCAAGTCCCTGGATTGCTGCGTCAGCCTGGTTCGGGGGAGCCCCGTCTTCATCCCCCTCGTCGCCCCCGCAGGCCTTCGTGCCGGTGGTGGAAAGCCTCGGGTTCCGTGGCGCCCCCGTCATTTCGAGTTTGAAATATGTCAGCCTGAGGGGCCTGGATCAAGGGGTACGGTGATAATAATAATGATTCCTGTTAAAGATGCAACAGGGGGACGTTTGAGGCCCATCCCGAAGGTGATCGGCGGTCTTTCAGACAGTGGACCGGCAAGGAAGAGGCAGGTCCGGAATTGGGCCTTCCGGGGCGGGAAGAAAGGTATTGGACAAGGTGGCGAGCCTGGTCAGGGGTGCCACGGCTCCCCGAGGGCTCCCCGGAAAGAAAAAGCGGGAAGCAAGTGGAACTCCCGGGGCACGAACCAACCCCCCCAAAGCCACACGGGAGTTCCTGCATGCTTCCCACTTATTCTTACTCAAGGAAACAGGTTCGGTCCGGATCGTCACTGTCATTTCGGTACGTTTTCGCAATTCGTAGCTCCTCATTGCGTGCCGTGGGCCGAGCCTTGAGATTACCCTTCCCTCGCTCATCAGGGATGGGAGCCGTGTCCGACACCCGATCATCTTCCGACCATGAATCTCCCCGGGGCTCCGGGAATGCACCCGGTGGAGATGCCGAGTCCTCCGGGGGTGAGGCCCGGGTAGCCGCCTTCGTGGGTCTGGCTCTGCTGGAGGTGATCCGGGCTCGGGACCTCCCTTCGGAGATCCTGGATGCCGAGGACCCGGCCCAGACCATGCCCCGGCGCCTGGGGCTTACCGAGGCCGTGGAGCTGCAAATCCGCCAGCTCAGAAAGGACGTGAAGAGACGGCGGAAGATCACGGACGAACAGGCCCGGGACCTCTTCCGGCTCGTCCTCCGGCGCCCGGACGCGGAGGAGGTGTTCTTCCAGGCCGGGGAGCTCCTGGCGGGGAAGGACGTAGCCCTCCGGGGTCTCAAGCGGATCTACCCCCGGGGGATTCTCTTCGCCCTGGCCCGTCGACAGTTCCGGCGGCGGATCCACACGCTGTTCGGGCGTTCCGTGGGAGGCTTCGGGAAGGGTCCTTTCGTTCTGGAAGCCCGGGGACACTTCGTCCTGGACATGGATCCCGGCGGGGATGCCTGCGCTCTGATCACGGGTCTGAGTCAGACCCTCCTCCGGCGATACCTCCAGGGATCGTTGAGGGTGGTTCACCGCTCGTGCCAGGGCCGGAAAGACGATCTCTGTCAGTGGACCGTGGCGTCCTCTCCCGGGTAATCCGTCGTCTCAATCGAAGCCCTGAGACACGGAATCACCAGTCTACGACAGGAGAGACACCATGGTAGATGTGGGCGACCAGGCCCCGGATTTCACCCTTCCCGCCGACGACGGCTCCCAGGTGAGCCTGAGAGACTACCGGGGAACCAAGGTGGTCCTGTACTTCTATCCCAAGGACAACACCTCCGGCTGCACGACCCAGGCCTGCGACCTTCGGGATGCCCATCCCGCCATCGACGCCCGGGGGGCGGTGGTCCTTGGAGTGTCTCCCGACCCCTTGAGCTCCCACGAGAAGTTCCGGGACAAGTACGATCTCAACTTCCCCCTCCTGTCCGACGAGGACCACGCCGTGAGCGAGGCCTACGGAGTCTGGAAGGAGAAGTCCATGTACGGTAAGAAGTACTGGGGGGTGGAGCGGAGCACCTTCATCCTGGACGAGGACGGAGTCATCCAGGAGGCGTGGCGCCGGGTCCGACCCAAGGGGCACGCGGAGAAGGTGCAGGAGGCTCTGGAAGCGTCCTCCACCTGAGAGATTCCGGG
>CAZZEL010000068.1:0-17948 GCA_964652625.1 uncultured Gemmatimonadaceae bacterium | reverse complement strand
GGCCCGGGGAGGCCGGGCCCGGCTGGGGGAAACCAGGCTGCAGGCTGAGGCGTGCGGGCAACGGCCGACACGGGCCAGCCACCCACCCTTGTTCAACAGCCCTCAGAGCGCCTTGTGGACCTGGTAGCTGCACAGGTCCTGCACGAAGGGAATGCCCTTCTCCCGGGCCTCCCGGGCCTCCTGGTCGGCCGTGATACCCTCCTGCAGCCAGATCACGGGCCTCTCCTCCCGGTCCATGGCGACACGGGCCACCTGTGCCGCTTCCTCGGAGGGGCGAAAGACCAGGACCATGTCCACCGGACCCTCGATGTCGGCCAGGGAGTCCTTGGCCTCCTTCCCGATGATGGCGTCCACGAAGGGGTTCACCGGGATGATGTCGTATCCCTTGGCCGCCAGATAGGAAGGCACTCGCCGGGCCTCCTTGTCCGGGCTGCGGGACATCCCGACAACGGCGATGGTCTTGACCCGCTCCATGATGTCCTTGATCTCCTGCGGCCCCGGGTTCTCCGGGTCGGAGCTCTCGTCCAGGATTTCCTGCAGCCTCTCCATATCTGCCATTGTCCGTACCTCGGGTTCTGGTGGTTCTGGCTTCCCTGAGGGGGCACCGCCAGGAAGCCGTAATCCGGCCGAGCCGCCCCCCACCGGCCCGACTCCAATGGTACACCTCCAGGCAACTGCCTGATACGCTGTCCCACCGAAGAGGATCCGGCGAGCTATTGCCCTCCAGGCTTCCCTGGCCCAACGTCCCTTGCAGGAAGGGGTTCCGGGATCTCCGGCGCTCCGCCGGTCCCGGGATCTCCGGCGCTCCGCCGGTCCCGGCGGGAACCCGGCAAGGAATCTACACGAGGGACGTCCATGAGTGATGTTGTTCTTTGGGTCGCAGCTTTGGTCGTGGTGGGGGTGGTGGCTTGGATCCTCGGCGCTCGCCGGGGACGACAGGCCCTTCACCTCCAGGTGACGGCACTTCTGGAGGGCCTCCGTTCCGGACCCCTGATCCGGGGAAGGGAGCCTGCCCTGCAGTCGCCGGCCCTGAGGGAGCTCCGGGATGCCCTGGCCCGTGAGCAAGAGTCCAGGGAAGAGGAGCGCTCGGCCATCCAGGGGGAGCGGGCCTCCCTTGAGACGGACCGGGAGGCCCTGCGGAGAGAGCGGGATGACCTGGAGGCGGGCCGGGCGTCCCTGGAAGCGGAGTTGGACGCGGTGGTCCAGCGGGCCCTCCGTCGCGTGGCGAGCTACCTGGAGAACCGGGTGGAAGGGGCCGTGACCCGGATCGCGGAAGAAGGGGAGGAGAGCTCCAGGGAAAGGGCGGAGGCGGTTCTGGAGGCCGTGGAGGACCTGGGGTTCTTCCTGGACGTCCCGGACCCGGAGCCGAAGGTGCAGCCATGCAATCTGGTGGAGATCGTCCAGCAGGTGACACGGGAGTTCACGGACCAGTCCGAGGTGCTGGTGAAGCTCACCCTTCCGGCGGGACCCGTTCGGGTGCAGGCCGACCCGGAGCTCACAAAGGACGGGCTCTTCCTCCTGCTCCACAACGCCGGGGAGTTCGGGGGGGGAAAGCCGGTGGAGGTGACAATCCACCAGGAAGAGGAAGAAGGGCGGGTCCGGATCCGGGACCAGGGACCGGGATTCACCGACGAGGCCCTGGACATGGCCCACAAGCCCTTCTACAGCACCTCACCCGAGGGCCTCGGGCTGGGTATCCCCCATGCCTTGACGGCCATGAAGGTCCAGGGGGGAGGGGTGGCTCTGAGGAATTCCCGGGCTGGAGGGGGAGAGGTGGAGGTCTCCCTGCCCTCGGGAGGCTGAAGGCGCGACTGCCGGGGAGCTGCCGATCCCCGCACGGGACCGCACCCCTCCTGTCCAACCGCCTTCCAATTCAGATGTAACCGTACACGTGGTAGAGGAGGACATACACAACCAGGCCCGTCACCGAGACGTAGAGCCAGAGGGGGAAGGTCCAGCGGGCCAGGCGGGCATGGGCTCCAAACCGTCGCTTCCAGACGAGGTAGAGGAGCCGGAGGACCAGGGGGACGATGATCACCGCCAGGATCATGTGGCTGAAGAGAATGGACAGGTACATGGTCCTGGCCAGACCCTCGCCGGCGAAGCGGTGGGTCCCCGTGAGAGAGAAGCGGAGGAGGTAGAACACCAGGAAGAGCCCCGACGCCGCCACCGCTCCCACCATGGCTCCCCGGTGCCTGTGGAGGTCCCGCCTCCTGATGAACCAGAATCCGGCCAGGAGACACAGGGTGCTGGTGAGGTTCAGGCCGGCGTTCACCGGTGCCAGGAAATTCCCCAGCGCCTGGGCGTTCACGAGGGTCCTCCGGAGCTCTCGGTCCTCACTCGATCTCCTTCGGGGCTTCGATCCTCACCCGGGTCCCCCCTGTCCGGGGGCTCTCCCTCCCGCCGCCACGGACTCCCGGGAGGTAGACCCGGCCTCTTCCTCCCCCCGGGACCGTCTTTCAGCCGGAGCCCAGGTGAGCCCGGCCATAGCCACCAGGAGGGTCAGGAGGAGGGCCCCCAGGAGGGTATGAAGGGAGACGGGGGTGACCGCCAGACGGAAGTAGACGGAGAAGAACCCCAGGAGAACCTGGGCCACCACCACGGCGGCTGCGGCCACGCCAAGTCGGCGAAGCAAGGAGCTCCCACTCTTCCAGAAGGCCTGATGCCCCAGCCAGAGAACCAGGACCAGGAGAGCCACGCCCGCCACCCGATGGGTGAAGTGTAGGACCACCAGGGGATTCTGGAGGGGAGGGATCCACTGTCCCAGACACAGGGGCACGTCCGGGCAGGCGACGCCTGCGTCCGTGTGCCGCACCCCGGCGCCAAGGACCGATTGGAGGAACGCCAGTGCCGTGGCCCCAAGAGCTCCCTGGCGGAGGAGACGCCGGGCCCCGGGAGCAGGGCCCACCCCACGGTCCCACCAGGGCGCCGAGACCAGGGCCAGGGCCGTGGCCAGGCCCAGAAAGAGGAAGGCCAGCCCCAGGTGGGTGGTGGAAAGAGCGTCCGGGAGCCGAAAGATGACCGTGAGGCCCCCGAAGACGGCCTGCACCAGGAGGAGGAGAACCCCCAGGACGGAAGCCGTCAGAACCCAGGGAAAGCGTGGCTCCTCCTTCCAGACCAGGTAGGTAGCGCCCAGGAAGAAGAGGATGAGCCCCCCGGCCACCAGGCGGTGGAGGTGCTCCCAGAATACGCCCCCGGTCATCTCCGGCACCCAGCTCCCGTAGCAGGTGGGCCAGTCGGGACAGGCCAGGCTGGACTCCGTGGCGTGGACCACGCTCCCCAGCCAGAGGAGTCCCAGGGTCCAGACCACGGTGATGGCGAAGGCCCTGTAGTGCTGAGTTCTGTTCATGGCATCGTCCGGGAGTAGCTCTCGCGGCCCTGGAACCCTCGGGCTTCCCCCTTGTCCCCCGCCCTTCAAACCCCGGCCAGGGGGATGACGGGAAAGGGGGGCGAGCCGGCCCACCCTCCCTTCCCATCGGCCTCCCGGGGCCCGTGGGTCCTGGGTACAGGCACCGACTACCCCGCCCGCTGTGGAATGGATCCGGCCCTTCCGGTATCTTCCACTGTCATCTCGGCGACCGTCGGTCGCCCCCATGGACCTCCTCTCTGAACCCGGTCTGTCCCGCATGGCCAAGACCCGACTGAGCCCTCGTGAGACGGTGGGCTTCCTCAGCCTCCTGACACCCCGGGTCCTCCCGTATCGCCGCTCCCTGGCCGGAGCCGGCGTCCTGCTCCTCCTGAGCACCGGTGTGGGTCTGGCCTTCCCCCTGGTGGTCCGAGAGCTTCTGGATGCGGCCTTCCTGGCCGACGACGGCTCCCTCCTGGATCTCATCGCCCTGGGGCTCCTGGGCCTCTTCGCTGTCCAGGCCATCATGAACTTCGGCCAGAGCTACCTCACGGCTTCGGTCTCGGAGCGGGTGATCGCCAACCTGCGCACCGATCTGTTCCGGGCCCTGGTCTTCCAGTCTCCGGGGTTCTTCGACCGGCGTCGGGTAGGAGAGCTCACGTCCCGGATCTCCTCGGATACGGGGTTGCTCCAGTCCGTGGTCCGTTTCGGTGTTCCGGAGCTTCTCCGGCAGGGTCTGTTCCTGGTGGGTGCCCTGGTTCTGGTGACCATCACCCACCCCCGCCTTACCCTTGTGACCCTGGTGGCCATCCCCTTTGCCGCCGTGGTGGGCTGGTTCTTCGGGCGGCGTGTCCGGCGGTTGAGTACCGCCATCCAGGACCGTCTGGCCGGGGCCGTGTCCCGGGCGGAACAGGTCTTCACCCAGATCCAGACAGTGCAGGCCTTCACCCGGGAAGGATGGGAGAAGGATCGCTTCACGCAGGAGGTCAGCGAGGTCCGGGACCTGGGCCTGAAACGGGCGATGGCCCGGGCGGGGCTCACGGGAGCCGTGACCTTCTCGGCTTTCGGCGCCATCGTCCTGGTCCTGTGGGAGGGAGGACGCCTGGTCCTGGCCGGGGCTCTCACCCCCGGAACCCTGGTGGCCTTTCTCCTCTATGCCGTCACCATCGCCGGGGCCATCACCTCCCTGGCGGGATTCTGGAGCAACTTCCAGGAGGCGGCCGGCGCCGCCCACCGGATCTTCGATCTCATGGATTACCCCAGGGAGCTGGAGGAGCCCGTCCAGCCCCGGCGGCTTCCCTCTCCTGTGCGAGGGAAGGTGATCTACGAGGGCGTGACCTTCCGGTACGGCCCGGACCTGCCCCTGGTACTGACCGGCATCGACGTGACTCTGCAGGCAGGTGAGCGGGTGGCTCTGGTGGGGAGCTCCGGGGCGGGGAAGAGCACCATGGCATCTCTCATACCCCGCTTCTACGACGTGGAGGACGGGAGGGTCACCCTGGATGGGGTGGACGTTCGGGAGTTGGACCTCCAGGAGCTCCGGGACCACCTGGGGTTGGTTCCCCAGGAACCCATGTTGTTCGCCGGCACGGTTCGGGAGAACCTGACCTACGGCCGTGCCGAGGCCACGGACGAGGAGGTGGAGGAGGCGGCTCGCCAGGCCCATGCCCACGACTTCATCTCCACCTTTCCGGAAGGATATGGGCAGCAGATCGGGGAGCGCGGCCTGACCCTGAGTGCCGGGCAACGGCAGCGCATGGCCATCGCCCGGGTCATGTTGAGACGGCCCGCCGTCCTGATCCTGGACGAGGCCTCCTCGAGCCTTGACGCCGAGAGCGAAGCTCTGGTCCAGGACGCCCTGGATCGACTCATGGCCGGCCGTACCACCCTGGTCATCGCCCACCGCCTGTCCACCGTAATCCGGGCGGATCGCATCCTGGTGCTGGCTGACGGGACCATCGTGGATGAGGGCACCCATGCGGAGCTTTTGGACAGGAGCCCTGTCTACCAGCGCCTCTATCAGCGCCAGTTCGACGACGCTCTGGCCTCCACCCGGGAGGTGGGCGCCGGGCCCTGATTTCTATCGGTTCCGTCCGTCTTTCAGGAAGGTCCCTTCATGACCAACCACCTATCGGAGCTCCGGTCCAACCTGTCCCAGGCCACCCGGGGTGCCGTGGTCGGCGCCCTGTCGCCCAAGAAAGCCGCCCGCTTCATGGGGCGACTCATCCGTGGGAAGGGGGGCGCGCCCGGGACTCCCCCCGGAACTCTGCTGCACACCGGCGACCGGAGGATGGAGAAGGTAAGCCTCCGTCTCCTGGTCTACGATGGTGACGAGTTCCGGGAAGAGGTCCTGTCCAGCGTATCGGAGGCCGTCCCGGCACGGGACGCCCCATCCGTGGCCTGGCTGAACGTGGACGGTCTCCACGATTCCGGGGTCATGGAGGAGATCCGTGACCATTTCCGCCTTCATCCCCTGGTGATGGAAGACGTCATGAACGTGGGGCAGAGGGCGAAGGTGGAGGAGTACCAGGACTTCCTCTTCCTGGTTCTTCCCATGCTCTCCTTCCGGGAGGAGACAGGGAGCGTGGACGTGGAGCAGGTGAGCCTGGTCCTGGGCCCCAGCTGGGTGTTGACCTTCCAGGAATGGTCCGGAGACGTCTTCGAGCCCGTGAGGGAGCGGCTCCGGAAGGCCTACGGAAGAATCCGGCATCGGAAAGCCGACTACCTGGCCTACGCCCTGACCGATGCGGTGGTGGACCGGTACTTCGTGATCCTTGAGCGTCTGGCGGACGTGGCGGAGGAGCTGGACCAGGACGTGGCGGACGATCCGGGTCCGGCGGCCATGCACCGGATCAGTCACCTGAAGCGGGAGCTCCTTCTGTTGCGGAAAGCCGTCTGGCCCCTCAGGGAGGCCCTGGGCTCGGTGATACGGACCGAGTCCGACCTGGTGACGGAGCCCACTCGACTCTTCCTCCGGGACGTCCACGACCACGCCGTCCAGGTCATCGACACGGTGGAGACTCTCAGGGACGTGGCATCGGGGATGATGGACCTGTACCTCTCCACCCTGGGCCAGAAGACGAACGAGGTCATGAAGGTCCTCACCATCATGGCCTCCATCTTCATCCCCCTCACCTTCCTGGCCGGCATCTACGGGATGAACTTCCAGTACATGCCGGAGCTCCAGGAGCCCTGGGGCTACCCTGCCCTCCTGGTTCTCATGGTCCTGGTGGCCGGGGGGTTGATCGTGTACTTCCGGAGGAAGGGTTGGCTCTGACGGATGGCCGATCCGGCCCCGGAATCCGGGGGGCGAGGCTTTGCAGCCATCGATGCCTCCGACGCCGCCCATGGCTGCGAACAAGGTGATTATCACCTTTCTGAGGCGGGGGCTCACCCAGGCTTCTTTTCGCAGGGCCCCCGCCCCACGGGCGCGGTGGCGAGGCTTGACACCCGTCTTCCCCTCCGCCGACCTTCACCAGATTGAATGGCACGGCGACGGATCCCCCTTCAAGGATTCCCCCTCCATGATGGAACGAACATGCGTGAAAGCTCGGAGCCTGGTCCTGGTGGCCACGGCCCTGTTCGCCCTCCCCGGACCGGGGAGAGGGCAGCATGAAGAGGCGCCTCCACCGGCGGCCTACGCCCTGGAGGACGTCACGGTGATCCACGTCGATGGCCGGCAAGAGGCCGGGTTGACCGTGATCGTTCGCGGCGGTCTCATCGCGGCCATGGGGCCGGGAGTCGAGATCCCGCCCGATGCGATGGTTCTGGAGGGTGATTCCCTCCGGATCTACCCCGGGATGGTGGACGCCCACGGCCGGGCTCCCGTGGAGCTTCCGGAGCCGGAGAGGGGGGAGGAGGTCCTGTCCTGGGATCCTCCCAGGGACATGCAGGGGTTCACCCCCCACCGAATGGTGGTCGAGTACCTGGTGGCCACGGGGCCCGACGGTCGGGAGCCTCGACGAGCCGGGGTGATCGGGGCCGGGATTCACCCGGAGGGGGGCATGGCCCCGGGGCGGAGCGCCGCCATCCTCTTCCGCAAGGAGGTGGAAGCTCCCCGGGACCTGGTGGCCAGGCCCGACATCGGTCTCCACTTCACCTTCCAGGGAGCTCGGGGTGTCTATCCGTCCACCCTCTTCGCCGTCATGGCCCATTTCCGGCAGAGCTTCGAGGACGCCGGCCGGGAGGGGTTGCTTCTGGCCGAGTACGAACGGGATCCCCGGGGGATCGTTCCCCCGGGCTGGGATCCGGACTACGAAGCTCTCCGGGACGCCGCTTCCGGTGAGGCTCCCGTGTTCTTCCAGGCCAGCTCCGCCGGGGACATCCGCAGGGTCCTGGACCTGGCGGAGGAGATCGGGTTCCGGCCCATCATTCTGGGCGGGGAAGAAGCATGGGAGGTGGCCCGGGAGCTCCGGAGCCGGGATGTCCCGGTCCTGGTGTCGGTGGATTTCCCCGCCCCCCAGGAGTGGGAGCCCCAGGAGGAAGGGGAAGAGGGAGGGGGAGGATCCGGGGAGGACGAGCTGGAGCCGGCGGCGGCCCGAGAGAAGGAGCGGTTGGAGAACGCCTACGCGAACCCGGCCCGCCTGGTGGAGGCCGGGGTGACCGTGGCTCTCACCAGTGGGGGAAGCGGGTCCGACCTCCGGGAAGGAACGAGGAAGGCCATGGAGTACGGCCTGTCGGAGGCCGACGGCCTGCGTGCTGTGACCTCTGTTCCTGCCACCCTGCTGGGGCTTCCCCATACCAGCAGGCTCGAGGAGGGATTGGCGGCGAATTTCATCGTCACCGACGGGCCCCTCTTCCAGGAGGAGACAGGCGTCCGGTACACCTTCGTGGAGGGAGCGTTGGAGGAGGGTAGCCCCGACGGCCCGGAGGCCGGGGACGAGGCCCCGGCGGTGGACATCACGGGAGAGTGGGAGGTGGAGGTCAGTGCCCAGGGGATGACGATCCCCTTCACCATGTCTGTGGAACAGGAAGGGGAAGCCTTCTCCGGGACCATGAGGAGCGTCGAGATGGGTGAGGCCCGAATCCGGAACGGTTCCGTCTCCGGGAACCGGATCACCTTTACCCTGGTCCTGTCGGGGCCCCAGAGCATGGAAGCACGGGCCCGGGGCACGGTGGAGGGGGACCGGATCTCCGGAACCGGGAGTGGAGAGATGGGAAGCTTCACCTTCACGGCAACCCGGGGACCCGGGCGGGAAGGAGGGACCCCATGAAAAGGCGAGCGATGAGCAAGGTCCTCAGTGTCTGCACCCTGGCTTTCCTCCTGGTCGCTGCTCCACCCGCGGGTCTCGAAGCCCAGGGGTGGGAGGTGCAGCTCCCGGAGGATTCCGTCCTCTACCCCACCGGTGACCTCTTCATCCGGAATCTGGACGCCATCTGGACGGCGGCCGGGGATGTCCTGGAAGGAGGCTCCCTCCTCATCCGGGACGGGATCATCCGGGGTGTGGGGGCGGATCTCGCCCCGCCGGAAGGCGTGGAGGTCCTGGAGGGTGAAGGCCTCACGGCCATTCCCGGACTGGTGGACGAGCATACCCACACGGGAATCCTCTCCACCAACGAGGGGACGGTACCCATCTCCGCGGAGGTCCGGATCCTGGACGTCCTGAACCCGGAGGACTTCAACATCTACCGGGCCCTGTCCGGCGGGATCACCACGGCCCGGACCATGCATGGGAGCGCCAACCCCATCGGCGGGACCAGCGCCACCCTGAAGATGCGCTGGGGAATGGACCGGTCCGAGCAGCTTCTCCTCCCGGGGGCTCCCATGTTCATCAAGTTCGCCCTGGGGGAGAACGTGACCCAGAAGGGCTTCCGCATGCCCGGGCGAACCCTGCGTTTTCCGGCCTCCCGCCAGGGAGTGGAGGCCCTCTACGTGGAGGCCTTCACCGCAGCCCGGGAGTACGAGGCCGCCTGGGACGCCTATCGGGAGAACCCCGACGCCTTCCGGGTGCCGCCCCGCCGGGATCTGCGCCTTGAGACCCTGGTGGGGGTCCTGGAGGGCCGCATCCGGGTCCATGCCCACTCCTACCGGGCCGACGAGATCCTCATGCTCATGAGGGTCGCCGAGCGCTTCGGGTTCACCATCGACGTCATGACCCACGTCCTGGAGGGGTTCCGGGTGGCCCGGGAGATGGCGGAGCACGGAGCCGCCGGCTCCACCTTCTCCGATTGGTGGCAGTACAAGCTGGAAGCCTACGACGCTATCCCCCACAACGCCGCCATCATGCACAGGCAGGGGGTGCTCACGGCCATCAACTCCGACATCCCCTGGCTCCAGAGCTTCATGATCCACGAGTTTCCCAAGGCTTCCAAGTACGGGGCCGTGGCCAAGGATGAAGCTCTGAAGATGCTCACCCTCTACCCCGCCCGGATGATGCATGTCGAGGACAAGGTGGGGAGCCTGGAGGTGGGAAAGCACGGAGACGTGACCCTGTTGAACGGAGACCCCTTCAACACCTACGTCAGGGTGGAGAAGACCATCGTGGACGGGATCGTCTACTACGACCTCTCCCACGAGGCCGAGACCCGGAAGGAGCCCTTCCACTCCCTTTCCCCCCTCCCCGACACCACCGTCATGGCACCGGACGTGACCTGGGCCGCCGGGGAGTATGACGCGAGCCTGGCAGACGTCCTCCTCCTGGATGGCTCCTTCGCTCTGGTGGGAGGAACGGTCCACCCCGTCTCGGGTCCGGCCATCTCCGACGGCGTGGTCATCGTTCGGGGAGGCCGCATCACGGCAGTGGGATCCTCGGGCCAGGTCACGGTCTCTTCGGAGCTCACCACGGTGGACGCCACCGGCAAGCACGTCTACCCGGGGATGATCGATCCCCTCACGAGCCTGGGCATCTATGAGTTCGGGGCGGTGACCCAGGCCTCGGACCAGGAGGAGACGGGGCGCTACAATCCTCATGTCCGGGCCATTCCCGCCGTGGTGCCCTACAGCGCCGCCATCAACGTGGCCCGGGCCAACGGGATCACCACGGCCCTGGTGACCCAGACCGGCGGAACCATCCAGGGCACGGCGGGGGTGATCCAGCTCCGGGGAGACACCTACGAGAGCATGACCGTGGAGGACCGGGCGGCCCTCATGGTGGACTTCCCCGCACCGGCGGAAGCGCCGGATGACTCTGCGGAACCGGACCTGTCCGGGGAGGCCATGGAGGAGTTGGCGACCCTCTTCCGGCGAGTTCGGCAGTATGCCCGCCGCCCTTCCGTGGCCCAGGATGCCACCCGCCCCTTCGAGCCCAATGTGTGGGGTGGCGACCGAGTGGTTCTGGAGGCCATGGTCCCGGCTGTGGAGGGGGACATGCCCGTCTTCTTCCGGGCCGACTCGGAGTGGCAGATCCGCACTCTCTTCACCTTCCTGGAGGAGTTCCCGGAGCTCCGGGGCGTGGTGGTGGGAGGAACCGAGGCCTTCAAGGTGGCCGAGGAGCTGGCGGAGCGGGATCTACCCGTTGTCATCACGTCCGCCTACTCCCCCACCCCGAGCCGGGACGAATCCATCACGGCTTCCTACCGTAACGCCGCCCTCCTGCAGGAGGCGGGGGTCAGGATGGCCTTCGGGACCGGGAGCACGGCGGACGTCCGGAACCTCCCCTACCATGCGGCCCACTCCATCGCCTTCGGTCTCCCCCCGGAGGAGGGGCTGAAGGCCGTGACGCTGAACACGGCGGAGATCCTCGGGATGGGTCAGCTCACCGGGAGCCTGGAGCCGGGGAAACGGGCGGATATCCTGGTGACGGACGGAGACCCCCTGCAGATGCTCACCACCATCGAGCGGATGTTCATCGGGGGGGTGGAGGTGGATCCCCGGGACAACAAGCATGACAGGCTCTTCCGGGAGTTCGTGAACCGAGGGGGGTGAGGGCCATGGGGAGAGGCCACCTGCTGGCCGGGTTCGTTCTGGCCTCCATCATCGCCCCGGGCCCGGTGACCCCTCAGGTCGCCGGGGGGGGAGACGGGCCGGATGACACCACCATCTCCTATCCCCTGGATCCGGAAACGACCCCCCGGCCTTCAGCCAGGGCCACCCGGACCCGACTACCCGTGGAGCTGGACGGTGTACTCCGGGAGGAGGCCTGGCAGCAGGCGAACCCCATCACGGACTTCATCCAGGCGGTGCCCGACGCCGGCTATCCAGCCACGGAACCCACGGTGGTCCGGGTCCTCTACGACGACAAGAACCTCTACATCGGGGCCCTCCTGCTGGATTCCGAGCCGGAGGGCATCATCGCCCAGTACCTCAACCAGGACTTCCAGACCCACGACGACGACGTCTTCGCCGTCACCCTGGACACCTTCCTGGACCGGCGGAACTCCTTCATGTTTCTCATCAACCCCAACGGGGCCGTGAAGGACGGGCAGACCTTCGACAACTCCCGGACCCTGAACCTGGCCTGGGAGGGTGTAATCCGAGTGGAGACCTCGGTGCACGATGGGGGCTGGACCGTGGAGATGGCCATCCCCTTCACCACCCTCCGGTTCGATCCGAGCCGCCGGGAACAGGCCTGGGGTCTCCAGTTCCTCCGGAGGGTGAGGAGGAAGAACGAGGACTCCTACTGGGCTCCCGTGGATCGCCGTTCCCGTGTGCACTCCATGGCCTTCGGCGGGACCCTCACCGGTCTCCGGGGACTCCCTCGGCCCCGGAACCTGTCCGTGAAGCCCTACCTGAAGAGCTCCACGGCCTCCGGCCACGTTCTGGATGCCGGACAGGCCGGGGGTGCCACGGACCTGGGACTGGACCTGAAGTACGGCCTCACCCCCCGCCTGACCCTGGACCTGACCTACAACACGGATTTCTCCCAGGTGGAGGTGGACCGGGAGCAGGTGAACCTCACCCGGTTCTCCCTCTTCTTCCCGGAGAAGCGGGAGTTCTTCATGGAGAACTCCGGGATCTTCGCCTTCGGGGATCTTTCGGAGCGGAACTACCGCCTGGGGGCCTCGCCCCGGGACTTCACCCTCTTCCACTCCCGGCGCATCGGGCTGGCGGAGGGGCAGCCGGTTCCCATCGTGGGGGGAGGGCGCCTCACGGGACGAGCCGGAGGGTTCGACATCGGCCTGCTGAACATGCAGACGGAATCGGGCCGGGGTCTTCCCGCCGAGACTTTCTCCGTGGCCCGGATCCGCCGGACCCTGGGGGGCGCCCTGCAGCTTGGGGCTCTCATGACCCGGAGAAACACCCTGGGCTCGGCCTCACCGGAGCGGAACACCAGCTACGGGGTGGATGCGAACCTGGCCCTCTGGGACCGACTCCTGGTGCACTCCTACCTGGCGGCCACGGAGTATCCGGAACGGGAGGGCAACAACCGGGCTGCACGGATCTCCGCAGCCTGGCGGGACCCCTTCTGGGATGTCTCGGCCCTCTTCCGGGAGGTGGGCGACGCCTTCCGCCCCGGGATGGGCTTCGTGGCCCGGAAGGGAATCCGTCACAGCTACGGGACCGTGGGCGTGCATCCCCGGCCGGATGTGTCGTGGATCAACGAGGTGAATCCCTACACGGAGATCCACTACATCACCGACCTCTCCTCAGCCCTGGAGACCCGCACGGTCACTGGAGGGACAGGGGTTCTCTTCCTGGATGGAGGAAGGCTCAACGCCAGCGTCTCCCATCGCCTGGAGGCCGTGGAGGAAGCCTTCCAGGTGGCGGGTCAGGGAGAAGTCCCGGCAGGTCGCTACCGATTCCGTGAGGGATCCCTCTCCTATTCATCCAGCGCCGCCCGGCCCCTGGCGGGGGAGATTCGTCTCGCCGGAGGGGGGTTCTTCCACGGGGACCGGCGGTCCCTGGCCCTGGGAGGAAACTGGCGACCCAGCAAGCACTTCGCCCTGGATCTCCAGGCCCAACGGAACGAGATCACCCTTCCCGGAGAGTCCTTCACCGCCGACGTCCTGGGGGCTCGGCTGGACTACGCCTATTCCACGCGCTTCTTCGCCAGTGCCTATCTGCAATACAACACCGCCTCCGAGGAGGCGGTGACGAACGTGCGTCTGAACGTGATCCACTCGCCCCTGAGCGACCTCTTCCTGGTCTACTCCGAACGGAGGAACGTGGAGTCGGATCTCCTGCTGGAACGGAGTCTGGCCGTGAAGGGGACGAAGCTCCTTTCCTTCTAGGCGTTCGATGGGAGGTCCCTCCATGCGCAGCCTGTCCCGATTCCTGCGATCCGCTGGCCTGATCCCGGTCCTGGTTCTCCTCCCCTTCGGGCTCCGGGCCCAGGAACAGGAGGCCATGCCCCACGGGGAGGGTCGGGGGGAGATGACCCTGGCCCTGGCCGGGGATGCCATCATCACCCGGCGACTTTCGGTCTACGACGAGCCCGAGTTCCTCCACCTCCGCGACATCATCCAGGGGTCCACGGCGGCGTTCGTGAACCTGGAGATCCTCTTCCACGACTTCGAGGAGGACGTGATTCCGGCGGCCACCAGCGGAGGCACCTACATGCGTGCAGATCCGGAGATGGCCAAGGAGCTGACCTGGATGGGCTTCGACCTGGTGAGCCGGGCCAACAACCACACCATGGATTACGGTGTGGGGGGCCTGAGGCGCACAGACAGGGCGGTGGAGGGGGCAGGCCTGGTGCACGCCGGGACCGGAGAGAACCTGGCCTTCGCCCGGGCCCCGGCCTACCTGGAGACCCCGGGGGCCCGGGTGGCCCTGATCTCGGCCGCTTCCACCTTCGCCGATCCCATGCGGGCCGGTCCCCAGAGGAAGGACCTCCGTGGTCGGCCGGGCCTGAATCCCATCCGCTACCGTCGGACCTACCAGGTCACTCCGGAACAGATGGACGCATTGCGATCGTTCCGGGAGTCCATGGGGTGGGGGAGGGGCTCCGGGGACCGGCTCCGCCTCTTCGGTGAGACCTTCCAGGAGGGGGAGAGCTTCCGTTCCGTCACCGTGCCCCATGAGGGCGACCTGGAGGAGATCGTGGCTTCGGTGGCTGCGGCGGACCGGCAGGCGGAGCTCGTCATCTTCGCCAGCCATTCCCATGAGCGAGGGGAGGCCAACACGGAGCCGGCGGGCTTCCTCCGGACCCTGGCCCACGCCGTCATCGACGCCGGCGCCGACGTCTTCGTGGGACACGGTCCCCACGTGCTACGGGGCATCGAGATCTACAAGGGAAAACCCATCTTCTATTCCCTGGGTGACTTCATCTTCCAGAACGAGACCGTCCCCTTCCAGCCGGCGGACAACTACCAGCGCTACGACCTGGAGCCCGAGGCCCTGGTGGCGGACTTCTACGATGCCCGGCAGTCCAGCGGAGGCTTTCCCGCCAACCCCCTGATCTGGGAGAGCGTGGTGGCCCGGATCCGTTATCTGGACGGGGAGGTGGCGGAGATCCAGCTCCACCCCATCACCCTGGGGCATGGCTCGCCCCGTCCCCGGCGAGGGCGTCCTCTTATGGCACGGGGAGAGCTGGCGGCCAAGATCCTGGGCGACGTGCAGCGCCTCTCGGAGGCCATGGGAACCACCGTGGAGATCCGGGACGACGTGGGCCTCATCCGATTCCGATAGAAACCACCGGATAGGGCCGGGAGGGACGGGCTTGCGAAATCCCGGGTGAGGGGCCAACGGTGTGGGGGCGCCGGACCCGCCGGAAGGCCAGACGGCGGTCAACCGGATGGCAGGAAAAAGGGGGTGAGGCCGGAGACGACCTCACCCCCTCCTTGCGTGAGCGCCGGGGGACCTCACCCGGCACAGGAGTCCGAGGTCAGTTCATGCCCTCCTCGCCTTCCGGCTCCGGGTTCATGACCCACTTGTCCAGCCAGGCCACCCAACGGGCCCAGAGATCCAGAAGACTCTCCTCGGCGATGGGGCCGTGGCCCTCGTGGGGATAGAAGTACATGGCGGCGTCCTTCCCCAGCCCGTTCAGGGCGTGGAACATCCGAGGGGTGTGGACGGGGAAGGTGCCCACGTTCTGATCGGCCATCCCGTGGTACATGAGGAGAGCGCCGGTGAGATCGT
Organism: uncultured Gemmatimonadaceae bacterium; assembly: GCA_964652625.1. GTDB lineage: Bacteria > Gemmatimonadota > Gemmatimonadetes > Longimicrobiales > Gaopeijiaceae > CAZZEL01. The sequence continues at coordinate 2,643 of CAZZEL010000068.1, read as the reverse complement.
CGGCCCGGAAGAAGGGGGACATGTCCGTATACACGTGGGGCGCGTCCCAGTAGATCCGCCGCTCGCTCTGGAAGTGGAGCGGGGTCAGGGTCCGGTTGTAGTTCCCGTCTCCGGCGATCCCAGCCTTGAAGAAGGGGGTGTTCACCATGGCGTTGGCCGTGGAGAAGGCACCGTAGCTATGACCCCCGATGCCCATCCGGTCCCGGTCCACCCACCCCTTGGCGTCCACGGAATCGATAACGGCGTAGAGGGTGTTCCGGAGATCCCGGACGTAGTTGTCGTTCATCATGCCCCGCTCCCCGATGATGGGAGCGTCGGGCTGGACCACCACGTATCCCAGGCGGATGAGGTATTCGATGGACCGGGTGCGGAAGCTCGGGAAGTCGTTCTTGTTGAAGCGAGCCAGGGTCTCGTCGTAGTCCTCCTGGCCCGTGTACTCACGGGGGTAGAACCAGAACATGGCCGGAAGCCGGGTCCCGGGACGGTAGTCCGGGGGCAACGTGACCTCCACCCGGAACTCGATGCCGTCGGGACGGCGCACGGTGAACAGGTGCCGCTCGGCATTCACCAGGTCGGGTGCGTAGTTCCGGTTGCCCGTGATCTGGGTGAGCTCGTCCCCGTCCCGCAGATAGGACTGGGGCACGTCCGTGGGACTTTCCCGGGTCACGACGAACCGCCCCTCCTCCAAGCTCAGGGCCACCAGGGGACGCTCGGACACCCCTTCGTTGTCGCTCTCGTAGATTCGGTCGGTCTCCCCGCTCCGGATCTGGACCCGGTCCACGAAGGCGAAGGGAGCGGTCTCCAGGGGGTCCTCCCCGTAGCGGGTCCCCAGGAGGAAGACGGCCTCACCGTCCTCCGAAAGCTGGATGGTGGTGCCGGATCCGCCAGGACTCCCGCTCCACCAGCCTCCGCCGGCGAGAGAGGGATCCGTGGTGATCAGGCTGCCGGGATCGTCGTAAATGTCCTCGGTGTCGTCCCGGTAGATCGTGAACCGCTCCTCCGGGTCATCCAGGAAGACGGCGAAGGTGTGGGACGTGTCCCCTCTGCGCTCGCCAGCGAAGAGGACGCCCATGTCCGGGCTGAAGCGGTGCCAGGACATCCGCCGGTCCGCCTCGTAGAGGACCGTCCGGTTGTCCTCACCGAAGGGCGGGGTCCATCGGATCACCTGGTCTTTCCTTCCATTCCCTTCCGACTCCTCCTCCCCCTCCTGTTCCTCGGCCTCGGCGCTGTCCGGGGCGGGCTCCTGCAGGAGGAAGGTGAGTCCGTTCCCGTCCGGGCTCCATCCCATGTCCCGGGGCTGGGGCTCCTCGTCCTCGTCGTCCTCGTCCACTCCGAGGTTGGCCGGGTCTTCCCGGACGGTGGCCAGCACGTTTCCGTCGGCGTCCCAGATCTCCTCCACGGTGCCGAAACGGCTTACGGGAACGATGTAGTAGAAGGGCCTCACCACGCGGGTGATCCGGAGGTAGGAGCCGTCGTGGGAGGGATCGATACCCTCGAACATGGCCGGCTCCCCCACCTCTTGCACGTTCCGGTCCTCCACCCGGATCAGGGCGAGCTGGCCTGTGGTGTGCCACTCCACCATGTCCTTGTCGTGAGGGGTGGCCAGAAGGCTTGGGTAGGTTCGGAGGATGTTCTCCCCCTCCCGGGTGACCTTTCTCTGGGGACCTTCGGGGACGACGGGGGGCTGGGGACGAGGGGCCCGATCTTCCGGGACCAGGACCGTGGCGATGTGCTCGCCGTCCTCGGTCCACTCGAAGCCCATGACCGCCGTGGCCAGAACCGGTTGCCGGGTCAGGCGGCGTGAATCCCCACCGGGGAGCTCGGCCACGTAGATATGGGTGGCATCCTCGAAGTGAGCGAAGAACGCCAGTCGATCCCCGGTGGGCGACCAGGTTGCGTTGGACACCCTGGCTCCCTGGGGGATGTCCACCTCTACCGTGCGGCCCTCCAGGGAAGTGAGCTGGAGTCCGGCGTCACCACGGGTGGTAAGTCTCCGGTTGCGGTTGGCGGCGAAGTCCACGAAGAGCCCACCCAGTTCCTCGTAGGGCTTGGCCAGGAGGGCGACGGGAATGGGACCATCCCCCATCTCGTTCAGGAACCAGGTCTTCTCCGCGTTCACGTCGGAGAGGGTCACGTTCCGGTACCAGGGAGCCAGGACGGCATCGGCGATCTCCTGGGGGGGCGTGATGTATCCCTCGGCCTGGAGGACCTCGTCCGTGTCCGTGCTCTGTCCGGAGACCCGGCTGGCCGGAAGGGCCAGGAGGAGTACCAGGGAGAGAGACAGGAGGAAGGCCCGGCCAGGAGGGGCCAGGAAGGAGCGAACAGTCATGCAGACCTCCGTTCTTGAGTCCCGTTCATGATTCCGTGATCGAGCCGGAAGGGCTGATTCGGAGTCTCGTTGGGGGCCCGGACGACAGGCGCTTCGGGCCCCCTTCCCCGGGGAAAGTGCAGGAAAAGTCCCGGTCCGGCCAGTCGGGGCCCGGTGGAAGGGCCCGGCCGCCGGCTCGTGTCCGGCTCCGGGAGGGAGGGAAAGGCTGAATGTGAGGCTTCGGGTCCTTCGGGTGTCGCGGACGGTGGAGGGCCGGGAGCTCAGCAGAACCGGCGGGATCCCCCTGGCTTTCAGCCATGGGGAGGGATAGCCGG
>CAZZEL010000067.1:13030-22649 GCA_964652625.1 uncultured Gemmatimonadaceae bacterium | reverse complement strand
CCGTCAGCCTTTCAGGGGAAAACGCGGTAACGCTCCAGCCAGGTGAGTCCCACCTCGTCGGTGCGGGTGACGTAGGCCATATCCTGACCGTCCGCGTTTCTGCCGAACCCGATGAGTCTGGTCTCCGGCGCCAGCCGAGCCGTCCCGGTCCAGTGACCCTGCTCGTCGAAGACATGGAACTCCGTGGAGTCGGATGCATGACCCATGCGTTGGACCCAGACCCTTCCCTCCGGCGAGACAAGGGCACGGTTGCTCCGGAAGGGGGGCAAGGTCTCCGCCCACTGGAAGTCCTCCACCGACAGCTCGCTCCCTCCCATGGTCCCTCCTCGACTCATGCGCATGCTGGTGCCGCCATCGCTGGAGCGGGTCATGAACATGCTGAGCCCCTGGGACGTCATCTCCTCCAGGACCGCCTCCTTGTCGGCCCGGGTCGGCGAGAGGGTCTGGTAGGGAACGGCCGGGCCCCGGACCACGGTCCCGTCGGGCCGGTACCAATCCACGGAATAGCCGTTGGCCCGGACCACGGCGACCCCTCCATCCGGCGCCACTCCCCAGTCGTCCTCCCCCTGGAGCATGGTATTGACCAGGCGGACCCTTCCGCCGCTCCGCTCCACCTGGAGCTCCGGGACCCACAGCGGCGCCACCGTATCCAGAGTCGCCGTGGCCCGGTCATACCGGACGACATATGTGGAATCCGGGGGCTCCGCGTCCATGCCTCGGGTCGCGGTGAAGTAGAGGTGCCCCCGGGCGTCCAGAAAGCGGGGGAGCAGCACGGTGGGCATGCCCTGGTCGGAGGGGGAGGTCAGTGGCTTGGATTCGACAAAACGGCCGTGGGGATCCAGGGTCGTGAGGCGGTTGTTGCCCAGGTCCACCAGGAGCGTGGAATCGCCGGGAAGGGGAAAGACCCGATCCGGTTGCTCGTACTCTTCCGGGCCCTCCCCGACCCGTCCCAGCGTATCGGCCGTGCCTGCCTCCATGTCCAGACGGAGAAGCACCTGGCCCAAAGGATCTGCTGCCATGAGGGTCCCGTCGGGCATGGGCCGGACTCCGCTCAGGAAGCTGAAGGGTTCGGGGTAGGTGGCGTCGTGCTCGAGAACGAGACGGTTCTCGGGGCCCTCTGCCTGTTCCCCACGGCCCCCTTCTCCACCCTCGCCGCCGGAGCAGGCCGAGACGGGCAGGAGAAGGACCAGAGGAAGCCAGATCATACAGCGGGTGGGCCGGGAAGGTGCGGGGGTCCGGTGTTGAGAGTTCTGGGGCATGGTGGAGCGGCCTCCGGAAGAGTGGCGTCCGATTGAGGGACTCCATGGGTCCGGGTCCCTCCGACGCCAGGGAACAGATCTCTGGTTGGTACTGAGATGCCGCCATGACCTCCTGCGGTTGTCCGCCAACCTCCTGCTCCTGTGACAGTTGCACGTCTGTCATCTGCCGGGCTGGAGGTTCCTGCCGGGGTAGGAGGACACCCGGAATCCAACGCCTCGGAGGCGGCGGGCACGTCCCGGTCCGCCAACCGTGACCTCCTCCCCCGTCCGGGGTATCGGAGGATGCAGCCGACCCTGTTCACGACAGCGAGGACCGGACCGTGGGTGGATTTCGTTTGGGATCGATTCTGGGCTTCGAGATCCGGATCGACGCATCCTGGTTCATCATCTTCTTCCTTCTCTTCTGGTCCCTCTCCGCCGGGGTGTTCCCCCAGGATTATCCGGACCTGGACTCCTCCACCCATTATCTCATGGGGATTACGGCTACTCTTCTCTTCTTCGCGTCGCTCCTGGCCCACGAGCTCTCCCACTCCGTGGTGGCCAAGGCGAAGGGAATCCCGGTGGAGGGGATTACCCTCTTCATCTTCGGGGGAATGGCCCACACCCGCATGGAGGCCGAGGACCCCGGGGACGAGCTGGCCATCGCAGGTGTGGGGCCCCTCATGAGCATCGTCATCGCCGGGCTCTTCGGGGGCCTGACCTGGCTCGGGCAGCAGGCCGGGTGGCCCCAGGCCATCCTGGGCCCTTCGGAGTACCTGGCCTGGATCAACCTCATTCTCGCCGGCTTCAACCTCCTGCCGGGTTTTCCCCTGGACGGCGGGCGCCTCTTCCGGGCCCTGGCCTGGAAGGCCACCGGGGACGTGACCCGGGCCACCCGCTGGGCCTCCGGGGGAGGACAGGTGCTGGGTTGGATCCTCATCGGTCTCGGAGCCCTGCAGATTCTGGGCGGTGGCGCCATCGGAGGCCTATGGCTCGTCTTCATCGGGTGGTTTCTCCGGACGGCAGCCCAGGCCTCTTTTCGTCAGCACCTCCTGCAGAACGTCTTCCAGGGCGTTCCGGCCCGGGACGTCATGACCCCGGATCCCACCACGGTTCCGTCGGGGCTGACGCTCAGGGAGCTGGTGGATGACAACTTCCTCCGACACCGGTACCAGTGCTATCCCGTGGTGGATGATGACGGTAGCGGGGTCATGGGCCTGGTGACGCTGGAGCAGGTGAAAGGGGTGGATCGGGACGAATGGGACCAGACCCGGGTCCAGGACGTCATGACTCCTCTCCGGGAGGTGGAGGTGGCCCCGGAGGACCCCATGACCGATGTGCTGGACCGGATGCGAGAGGGGAAGAGCCGGATGCTGGTGGTTCGGGACGGACAACTCATGGGCGTCATCTCCGCCGGGGACGTAACCCGCTGGGTGCAGCTGGAGCAGGACCTGGAAGGCGTGCGCCCTCCGGGACTTCCGGAGGCTACGGGGTCCTGACGAGGGGTCCTCCGACCCCGTTCAGCTGAATCGCACCCTGGCGGAAGCCCCGGCGAAGACCTGAGATTACTCGGGCCCGTCTCTCCGGTGATTGGTCATGACTCCCAGGAGGAAGGATGCCCGCTTCCGTCCCGCACCCGTCCCATCGGTTTTCTCTCGGTCTCATCCTGGTTCTCCTGGCTCTGTTCGGGCTCTCCGATCCGGCCAGGTGCGCCAGGGGGACCGGCGCTGCATCAGCCAATGCTGGATCAACCGGTGCCACGGCGTTCCGGACCGAAATCCCCGCTTCTCCGGACAGTGCCCGGGATGCGGCCATCACCCGCTTTGCCCGGGACCTGGCCGCAGACGTTCGGGCCGACGACGTGGGCGGTATCACTGCCGCCGTCTTCCAGGGAGAGCGTATGATCTGGGCCCGGGGCTTCGGATGGGCGGACCGGAACCGGGAGATTCCCGCCGCCGTGGGGACCGTATACCGGACCGGCTCCATCTCCAAGTCCGTGACGGCCCTGGTTCTGGCCCGCCTGGCGGACCGGGGCGTCGTTTCCCTGGACGACCCGGTGGAGCGCTATCTGCCGGAGATCCGGGCTTTGAAGGACCGGCCGGTGGGGACGGATCCCATCACCCTTCGCCAGTTGGCCAGCCACACGGCGGGCCTCATCCGGGAGCCGGAGCTGGAAGGGGCGGCCAGCGGCCCCATCGTCCTCTGGGAGCAACGGGTTCTGGCCTCCATTCCCACCACCCGCTTTCAGGACCTGCCCGGGGAGCGCTACTCCTACTCCAACATCGGCTTCGGCATCCTGGGACTCACCCTGTCCCGAGCCGCCAATCGGCCGTTCATGGACCTGGTCCGGGAGCTGGTCTTCGAGCCCCTTGAGATGACCTCTTCCACCTTCATTCTGGACGCCGAGCTGGAGTCCCGGCTGGCCACGGGATACGTGAACCGTAGGGACGGCACCATCGATGCCGAGCACCCGGCGCAGGAGCACGAAGGCCGGGGCTACAAGGTCCCCAACGGCGGCGTGTACTCCACCGTCCATGACATGGGCCGCTTCATGGCCCTCATGACCGGGGCCCTGGGCCACGAGATCCTCTCACTGGAGGTGAGGGAAGAGATGCTCACGGTTCAGACGCCGGAGGAAGAGGACGGGGGCTACGGGCTGGGCTTCTCCATCGCCACGGATTCCCTGGGTCACCGGGTCATGGGTCATGGCGGATCGGTGGCCGGGTACAACGCCTACATCCTCTTCCATCCGGCCACGGATCTCGGAGTGGTCCTCTTCCGGAACTACAACCGGGGAGAGACGAGCCTGGGGGGAGCGGCACGGGCGCTTCTGGCGGAGCTGATTCGCGTCTCCTGAAGAAGTCGTTGGGACCGGTCGTAGGCAGCATGAGCGGGAAGAAGGTGGACAGCAGACGGATGCCGGGCTTTCAGCAACAAGGAGTGGGGGGAGCGACATGACGAAACGAGAGCTGTTTCTGCACGAAGAGCTGATGCTGTTGGCCCTGAAGGACCGGAAAGGGACGCTGGAGAGCAACACCATGTACACCTACGCCGTGGGTGGGGCGGTGCTGGCCGAGCTCCTCATGGCCGGTCGGGTCCAGCTGGACACGGCCGGGAAGAAGGACAGGGTCCAGGTGGTGGACACCTCCCCCATGGGGGACCCCCTCCTGGACGAGTGGCAGGAGGCCATGGCCCAGCGGGAGAAGCCCCGGACGCCCCAGGACTGGGTTCAGCGCATGGCCCGGACCAAGGACCTGAAGCACCGGGTGGCCAGGGAGCTCTGCCGAAAGGGGATTCTCCGCACGGATGAGGACAAGATCCTGGGGATCTTCACCCGCACCATCTACCCGGAGGTCGACCCCGGGCCGGAACGGGACATCGATGCCCGGGTGGAGAAGGCCATCGTACGGGAGACCGAGGACGTGGCCCCCAGGACCGCCGTCCTCATCGCTTTGGCGCACCGGGCCGGACTCCTGAAGGGCGTCCTGGACAAGGCCCGCCTGAAGAAGCACAAGGACCGGATCGAGGGGATCGCAAAGGGGGACGTAACGGTGGAGGCCACCAAGGGGGCCATGGAGGCCATGCAGGCCGCCATGGTCGCGGCCACCACCGTCACCACCGTGGTCACCACCGCCGCCATCACGAACTGAGATCGTTTCCTGGGCTTCATGGCGAGGATCCGCTGTTGCCTTTTATATAGAGTGTCGTTATATAGAGTACGGATGCTTAGAACGCCGAAAGTAAGACTCAGGCCGCCGCCACTGGAATGGTCCAGGAATGAGTGGAGGGAAGCGGCCTCCGTCCCGGCAGACTTCAGGGGAGGATCAACCATGTCCAGAGGGGATTTCGACGTCCAGGGCTTTGCCCGGGACATCCACAGGCTCCTGGTGCTCTCCACACTGCGGGAGGAGGGAAAGCATGGCTATCAGATCGCCATGGATGTGGAGGATGACAGCAACGGGCTCGTGCAATTCCGTCACGGAACCCTCTACCCCATCCTCCATCGTCTCGAGGGCGAGGGCCTGATTCGAGGGTCCTGGTCGAAGGGCAGGGGGCGAAGAAAGAAAGTGTACTCCCTCACGAGGCCGGGGAGGAAGTACCTGCAGGGAGAGAGTCACCGGGTGCGGGGAATCATGTCCCGTCTCCAGAATCTCCTGCAGATGCCGGAGGAGGTCCCCTCATGAGACGGGAGGAGAATCGTGCCTTCCTCCCTGCCCTGCGCCGACTGGAGCGGAGGCTCGCCCTGCCCATCCCCCGGCGGATCCGGCTCTTGCGGGAACTGGAGTGGGACCTGGAGGAGATTCGAGATGACCTCGAGGCCCGGGGTGTGGCTCCGGAGGAAGCCCGTGACCGGGCTCTGGAGATCCTGCTGCCCGGCGAGGCTTCCGTGCTCGAGTTGACTCGTCTCCACCGGCCTTTCTATCGGAAGGTGACCCGGAACCTGACCCACGACCGGATTACCCTCATGGAGCGGGGAGCCCTGGGTCTGATGACCGTCGTGGTTCTTGGCGTCCAGGTATCTGCTCTCCGTCACACCGAGACCCTGGGTTCTCCCTCCCCGTTCCTCTGGGTCGTCCTCTTGTGGGGGACTTTGCTCTTCCTGTTCCTTCTCGCCAAGGCCTTTCAACTCTGGGTGAAGGGGGACCATGGGAACCCCGAGCAGGGTCTCGACGCCCTCCTGGGTCTGGTGGCCCTCACGCTGGGAACCGGGATCCTCGGAGTCCTGGTGGATACGTCCGGATTCCTGGCTCAACTCCAGGAACGACCCGAGACGGCCGGGATGGTGATCCTTCCCTGGCTCATCCGGGAATGCTCGCTCCTGTCCCTGTCCATTCTGCTGTCTCTGGCCGGAGGACTGCTCTGGTGGGGGATGGCCCACTGGGTGTCCCTGGTGTCCGGGGCCCGCCGGGAGGTCCTGGGCGAGCTCCAACCGGTGGACCCTTCCGCTTCAAGGAGATGAACCGTGTCCGAGATATGGGTAGCAATCGGTGTGATTCGTTGGCCGTTGGCCTTCTCCCTCCTGGTGGTCGTACTCCTGGCCTTCTGGTCCGGGAAAAGCCTGTGGGGTGCGGATCCTACCCCCGACGGGCGGACCAAGGCGTGGGTGGACGCCATTCTCTTCTGGGGGGTTTTCGCCCTGATCGCCGGAGTTCTGGGCACCCTTATCGGCGTGATCAACGCCGCCGGGGCCATCCAGGCGGCCAGCGAGGTGTCCGCCCCCCTGGTCTGGGGAGGCATGAGAGTGGCTCTCCTCAGCTCCTCCGCGGGGGCGCTGATCCTGGCCTTCGCCGCACTTCTCTGGTTCGGGCTGCAGCTCCGCTGGCGCCTGCTGTGGTCCGACAGGGAGGAGGCTCTGGCCTGAGAAGCGAAGGGGGAAGCCGATCCCGGGCCCGGGCCCCTATTCCGAGCGGAACGCCTCCACAGGATCTACGTTCAGCGCCCGCCACCCGGGGATCAGACAGGCCGCCAGGGCCACGAGGAGGAATAGAACGGTGGTCCCTGCGTAGGTGCCCGGGTCCCTGGGATCGGTCTGGAAGAGGAGCTCCTCCACGAGCCCGGCAGCACCCAGAGCCCCGGCGATGCCCAGAAAGGAACCCAGGACCACCAGGACCACCCCTCGGGAGAGAACCAGGCCCAGGATCCTCCCCCGGGAGGCCCCCAGGGCCACCCGGATTCCGATCTCCCGAGCCCGCTTCGTGACCAGGAAAGCCAGGACCCCGTAGAGCCCCAGGGCCGCCAGGGCCAGAGCCACGGCCGCGAAGACCCCCAGGACCCAGGCCATGGCCCGGGCCCTACCCATGGAATTCGAGACGGCCGTCTCCATACTCCGGGGTTCGCTGAAGACAATGCCCGGATCCTGCTCCCAGATCCTCTCCTGGATGGGGCGAACGAGGGTCCCCGGCCTCCCGGTCGTGGCTACCGCCATGCGCATGGTTCGCCAGGGGGACTGGGCGTAAGAGAAGAACATGATGGGTCGGAGCTCGCTCTGGATGGAGGAGGTCCGGTGGTCCTCCACCACACCTACCACCTGGAAGAGCCCGGGCTCGTCCCCTCCCACATCTACGGCCACCTGTCGGCCCAGGGGCTCCTGGTCCGGAAACACGGCCTCCGCGGTTCGGCGGGAGAGGACGATGACCGGAGAGGACTCGGCGTCGTCGGTGTCCTGGATGGACCGCCCCCTGAGGAGCGGGATCTCCATGGTCTGGAAGTAACCCGGGAAGATGACGCGTCGGTCTGCCCAGTGAGCGTCGGTATTCGTCTCCGGCGGATGCTCCGGGTCCCAGATGGCCACGTTCCCTGCAGGCTGGAGAATGGGAAGCTGGTTGACGAGGGCCACGGACTGGACCCCGGGGAGGGCCTCCACACCCTCCGTGAGCTCCCGGAAGAACTGCAGCCGGCGCCGGGCGTCGGGGTACTCTTCTGCGGGTAGGGAAACGGTGCCGGTGAGGAGGTTCTCCACCCGGAATCCCGGGTCCCGGGAACGAAGGTTGGAAAAGCTCCGGAGGAGAAGACCGGAGCCCACCAGCAGAACCAGGGACAGGGCCACCTGCAACACAACCAGTGCACTCCGCAGACGAACCCCTCCCCTGCCTCCGGAGTCACGGCCGCCCTCCCTCAGATTCCGGGCCGGGTCCGTCCGGGCGGTGGCGAGGGAAGGGAAGGCGCCGAAGAGTAGAACGGTGATGAGAGAGAGGGCCAGGCCCCCACCCAGCATGGTGGTGGAAAGGCCCGGATCTCCCAGGCTCAGTCGGTCCATGGGTAGCAGACCCAGGATCAGGTCCTGGAGCCACACGGCGAGAATCACCCCCAGGGCCCCGGCAGCCAGCGCCAGAATCACACATTCCACCAGGAGTTGCCGGGCAAGGCGGCCTCGGCCGGCACCCAGGGAGGCCCGAACCGCCATCTCCGAGGTCCTGACAGTGCCCCGGGCCATGAGAAGGCTGGCCACGTTGCTGCAGGCGATGAAGAGGACCAGTACGATGGCCGCCATGAGGAGAAAGAGGGACTGATCGTACCCTTCCAGCATGGCCTCCTGCAGGCCGTCCACCTGGAGGGCCTTTCCCCGATTTGAATCCCGGTAGGCCTCCTCCAGCTGGGCCGAGATGACGTCCACCTCCGCCCGGGCCTCCTTCAGCGTCGCACCCTCGGCCAGCTTCCCCACCAGGAGCCAGTTGTGGTACCGGCGGTTGATGGGATCGGAGTTGCCGGGCCAGGGAGGAAGCCAGAGATCGGCGTCGGAGAGGAAACGGAAGCCCGGAGGCATCACGCCCATGACGGTGAGGGGGCCGCCGCCCGCGATGAGGGTCCGGCCCACCACCTCCGGATCTCCCCCGAACCACCGTTGCCAGAAGGCGTGGCTGATGACCACCTGTCCGGTGCCCTCGGAAGGGAGCTCCCGGATGGTGAAGGTCCGACCCAGGATCGGCCGGATGCCCAGGGTGGCGAAGAGGTTCGGGGTCACGTAGTTGAGCCGGGCCTCCTCCGGCTCCTCGGCGCCGGTGATGGTGACCAGGCTCGAGAAAGGGGCGATGGTGGCCAGGGACTGAATGGTCTCCGTCTGATCCCGGTAGTCCTGGTAGTCGGGAAAGGCCACCCAGGGGTTCACGTTCCCGTCGAAGGTCGCCCGACCCATGACCAGGCGGTCCGCCTCCGGAAAGGGAAGGGGCTGAAGCATGGCCGAGTCGAGGACGGAGAACATGGCCGTGGTGCCTCCGATCCCCAGGGCCAGGGTCAGGAGGGCTACCACCGTGAAGCCGGGACTTCGCCGGAGGGTCCGGAGGGCGAAGCGAAGGTCCAGTCCTATGTCCGAGGCGGGGCTGCCGCCGGGTTCGTTCCCTTCGCTCATGACTCTTCTTTCCAGGCTGCCGGGGACTTTCTTGTGGCACGGAGGGGCAGGGGTCGGCTGTCCCGCCCTCTCCATCATCCTCCTTGGCTTCAGTTTTTCGGATACCGGAGGAGACGGGAAGGTTGCAGGAGGGGAGGGGGAATGACGTCGGCCGTGTAGCCTGAGATGAAGAGGCGTTTGATGGCCGAATAGCATCTCTTGCCCTTCAGGGTCGGGCCCCGGCGTACATCTTCCAAATCCATCGGTTGGTCCGTACGAGGGTCGGGTCCGTGTCCAGGAGACTGATGCCGTCCTGGATGGCATCGAGGATCGCTTCCAGGTTCAGGTTCCACCCGGTGCTCTGAGAAACAAGTGGATTGCGCCCATGCTTGTGCGGGAGAACATTTCAACAGGATCCTCCGGGATCGGACCCCGAAACGTCCCCGCGATACGGGGAGAAAGGACCGCCCGTGTTCCAGGCCACGGAGAGCCCATTTCTCGTCCCTTTCGACAAGAGCTTCCGTATCGAGAAGGCTGCCACTGCTCCGCCCAAGGG
>CAZZEL010000067.1:0-13020 GCA_964652625.1 uncultured Gemmatimonadaceae bacterium | reverse complement strand
GCCCAAGGGAGCTCCTGAAAAGAAAGAGTTGAAGGACCAGCTCCAGAAAACCGTGCGGCGTCTGGATGACCTTCAGAGGAAACTCTACGCCCTGGACCAGTGGAGCGTGCTGCTGGTGTTTCAAGCCATGGATGCGGCGGGAAAGGACTCCACCATCCGAGCGGTCATGCGGGGAATCAACCCCCAGGGCTGCCAGGTCATGTCCTTCAAGCAGCCATCGGCCCTTGAGCTGGATCACGACTTCTTATGGCGGATCAGCACACGACTTCCGGAACGAGGACGGATCGGGGTGTTCAACCGGAGCCATTACGAGGAGGTGCTGGCCGTTCAGGTGCATCCCGAGTACTTGAAGTTGCAGAAGCTTCCCAGGAAGATATCCCTGAAGAAGCGGTGGAGAGAGCGCTACGAGTCCATCGTGGCCTTCGAGCGACACCTGGCCAGGAACGGCTATTTGATCCTCAAGTTCTTCCTCCACGTTTCCCGGAAGGAGCAGGCCCGACGCTTCCGGCGCCGCATCGACCGCCCCCACAAGAACTGGAAGTTCTCCGATGCGGATCTCAGGGAGAGGGTCCTGTGGGACGAATACCAGGACGCCTACGAGAAGACCCTCAACGCCACATCCCGCTCCTGGGCTCCCTGGTACGCCGTTCCCGCCGATGACAAGCCCTTCATGAGGGCCACGGTAGCCGGGATCGTGGAAGCCTCCCTGGCCTCCCTGGGCCTGGAGTATCCCCACGTGGACGAGGAACGAGCCCAGGAGCTTCAGGATCTCCGGGGGAAGATCGGGTAGGGGATCCCTCCCGGGTAGCCGGGAGCCGGCTACCCTCCCCGGCGGACTCAGTCCTGGTCCGGGAGGAGCCGGAGGTCGCTCTTTCGTCGCAGTTCCAGGTCCACCTTGTTGAGAGCCTTCTCCAGGGCCCGGACCATGCCCCGGAGGGCCCATCGGTAGATGGCGATCCAACCCCGGCGGCTGAGGGCTCCCACTCCCACCGCTCCCCCCAACGTGCCGAGTCCCAGGGCCAGGGCCAGAGGAATGGCCGCCATTCCTCCCGACCCCGCGAGGAGGCCAACCACCCCCGCGCCGCCGGCGCCTCCGAGACCCCCGAACAGCCCCACAGCCCCCACCCCCAGTCCCCCGTTGATACGACGGGAGCGGCGCAATGGGACCCGCACGAGGACCTGGCAGCCTCTCGCCTCTTCCTCTCCTTCGTTGCCTCGAATGGCAACCAGGTATCGCAGAGTGTCGGCGGCGGTGGACCAGTAGGGGAGGGCATCGCTCTCCCGGTGTCTCTTGGGGGACTCGAAGATGGCGATTCCCCCTTCCACCGGGCTCCCTCCCTGGAGCTCCAGGAGGTCGAACTCGTTGGGTTCCCCCCGGAGGACATCCTCCAGGGTCAGCCAGACCGCATGGGCCGGGTAGGCGAAGCTCCTTCGCACCTCCAGAGCGGGACGTCCGTCCCGGAGGAGGCGGGTGGCGATCCGGTCGAGCCGGGTCTCGCCCCCTCCCCCCTCCAGTTCGAGAACCGTCTCCTCAGCCAGGGCCATGTCCACGAACTCGGGCTGGATTCCGGCCTCAGCTCCCGCCTCCCGAACGTGGAGGAGGGAGTAACCTCCGGCTTCATCATTGTCTCCGGAGGTGGAACCGGGCAGAGCTTCCCCGGCGGATTGGCCCTTCTCCTGCTCCTGGCGGCGGGTAGCCTCGGCCTGGAGCTCGGCGGCCCGTTCCCAGAGACGGCGGGCCTGTTCCTCGGAGATGCGGGGGCGAGAGTCGGTCATGGCATACGGCTTCGGGTCGCGGAGCCGTAAAGATGGGCTGCCGTGCTCCCGGGGCAAGGGATGGGGCTCTTCTCAAGCCCGCGCTCAACGCCTGGTCAGCGGTGGGCCCGGAGGAATGATTGGATGTCGGCGAACATCGTCTCCGTGATGGTGTGCGCCACCCCGGGATACACGACGAACTGGGCGTTGGCTCCAACGGATTCATACATGGCCTCTGCCAGGGGCCAGCGGTTCGCCAGGATGGGATCGTCAGGCCAGTTCAACAGGTCGTAGATCTGCTCTCTCTCCCCTGCGGGCAGCCCTCGGACGTCAAAGGCGTCGTTCGTATCCTCGTCTCCCACATAGATGTACAGGGGCACCGTCCGGAACGTCTCCAGGTCGAACGGTCGACCCACCAGGGACTCCAGGTCCATTACCCCCATGGCATACCTGAGGGGCGTACCTTCCCAGGAGGAGATGGGTGCCAGGGGCCATCCACCGGGAGACCCCGCTGCTGCGGCCTTGATGCGGTCCGGATGGATGAGGCTGAAGCGACTGGTGAAGGCACCGGATGCCGAGAACCCCATCATGAACACCCCCCGGTCCATCTCGTAACCCAATTCCTCCAGGCGCCCCAGGGCGTCGTCGATCATGGCCACCATCTGAAGGTCGATCCGCTCAAGGCCGGCGTGATCATTCGTGAGGCTGTACCGGTCCAGGGCATGGGTGTAGATGCCTCCCGGCTCAGGGGCGGGTGGATACTTCGGTCGGGGGAACACGGGGATCAGGAGAGGGGAGCCCAGCTCCTCGGCGAAGGGGATTCGCCAGCTCATGAGGTTCTTCGCCGCCGCCTCGTGTTCCTGGAAATCATCGGATGTGGTGCCCGTATTGTTGGGCTCAATCAAGAGGGTGTTCGGGGCGATCATCTCGGTGGGTAGCACCAGGTAGTAGGGCCAGTGGAACCCCTTCCCGGCGTTGGGGCCGACCCGGATCGGCGGTATCCGGTATGCGGTGGTGAAGCTCAGAGCGAAGTCCGCTTCCAGAGGATCGCCGACCAGGCTGATGCAGCCGTTTCGCAACGCATCGAATCGGGTCCGATGGCCGTACAGCGGGGTCCCGGCGGAATGCCGGATCAGGCGGAGGGTCTTCCTGTCCGCGGACCATTCGTAGTCGTAGGGGTACCAGCCGGAGCTTCTGAACCCGCAGTTCATCATGGGTTGGCTGAAGCGGAATTCCACGGCCTCGATCCACGGATCCACGCCTTCTGCACGGTGCTCCGGGACGGAGGAGATGACTCGGGGCCCCCCGCTGAACTCCGCCATGACCAGGTGTTCCGCCTCCATGCTCACCTGGCAGGTGCTCCCGGTGCCGCTGCAGGCCCCACTCCAACGGATGAAGATCGATCCCTGGGAAGGGGACGCCGTGAGGGTTACACCGGTTCCGCTCCCGTAGCTGGCCACGCAGGTGCTCCCGCAGTCGATTCCGCCGGGCTCGCTGCTCACGGTTCCGCTTCCGGTTCCGGATTTCCAGACGGTCAGGGCGTAGGTGACGCTCGAGGCGGACCGGAAGGTCGCGGTGACCGAACGAGCCGCGTCCACGGTGACCTGGCAGGACTCCTGGGTGCCCGTGCAGGCTCCGCTCCATCCGGCGAACTCCGACCCCGTGCCGGCTGAAGCCGAGAGGGTCACCACGGTCCCGCTTCCGAAGCTGGCCGAGCAGGTGCCCCCGCAGTCGATCCCTGTGGGGCTGCTGGTCACCGTTCCACTCCCGGCTCCCGCCTTCTGCACCGTCAATGTGAAGGCCGGGACGGTGATTGTGGCGCTGTCTTGCTTGCCCTCGCAGGTGGCGGTGACCGAGGCTACCCCGGCACCCACACCCGTCACCAGACCGCCAGAGCTGACGGTGACCACGGTCTCATCGGTGCTCGACCATGTCACGGTTCGTCCCGAGAGGGGGTTGCCTGAAGCGTCCTTGGGAACGGCGGTAAGCGGTAGCGATCCTCCTACCTGCAGGGAGCCGGTGGGAGGAGTCACCTCCACGCTGGCCACCGATGGCGGAGTGGGCTCCGTGATGCCATCCCCGTCGCCGCAGGAGAAGAGGCAGAAGAGAAACAGAGAAGAGGCGCAAGGGACCGCCAGTACGATCCGACCCCGGGGAAGGACGTCATGGACGGCCATTCGGGAACCTCCGCTGGTGGGGAATTGCCCAAAGACCAATCATTCGACCTGGTTAAGGATTCGTCAAGGTGTGGTAGCCTCCCTTCCACCCCCACGGTTGTCCCCTCCGGGCGACACCCCCTGTTCACCTCCTGGGACAGAGAGCCCCACGGGAGGCTGGGATCACCCGGTGCCCTCCGCGGCACCGATATTGCGGCTATGCGGGGAAACGCGTTCCGAGTCGCACCTCCGGGCTCGAGGGCGATTGCCCCGATAGATCTACTAATACTATAGTCGGTAGATGGGAGCCGGGCTTGTCCGCGTTCCCACCGGTCCCACTCTCAGACGGGATGGGCGTCTCTTGATCGATGGAGAGAAGTTCCGGCGGGGAGACCACAGCCATTTCCGGGAGGTGGTCCGGGCGTTCGGCCCCTTGGCACTTCAGGTAGCTCGACGGTTCGCCCGAGACGAAGCCCACGGGGAGGACCTGTTCCAGGAGATCTGGAAGCAGGTGTTCGAGAAACGGCAGACCTACTCGGGCCGGGGCTCCTTCGTGTCCTGGCTCCACAGGGTGGCCGTGAACACCTGCATAACGGACTACCGGGCCGGCCGGATCCGCAGGGAGACCCTGGTCCTGGTGGAGCAGCAAACACGGAGCCATCGACCGGGATGGACGCCCCCTGATCCTCTGACGGAAACGGAGCAGTCCGAATCCCGGGAGCGGCTCTACATGGCTCTGGCCCAGTTGCCCGAGAGGGAGCTTCAGGCCATTACCCTCCGGATTCTGGAAGACAAGACCCCCGGAGAGGTCTCCGAGATCATGGGCATCGCCAGGGCCACGGTCCGCTGTCACATCAGCCGGGGGGTGCAGCGTCTGAAAGCCATGATGGAGACCGTTCCCGGGACGATCCGGAAGAGGGAAGCGGTCACGTAGCCCCCGGGGGTCGCCTCTTCTCTCAGTCCACGCCGCCCATCTCTTCCGGAAGCGTTTCCTCCAGGTTCCGGAAGGGAGGCTGCCACCCCCGGTCCCCCTCCAGACACTCCGGTGCTCTCCGACCCCGGATCCCCGGGTGTCCCGTGGCCCTGGCGCCCTGGCGCGCGTCCAGGAATGCGGCACTGAGCTTGATGACCCGGTTCATGGCCGGAAGCATGCCGTGGAGGTTGGCGATGTGGCGACCCAGGAGACGGTCTCTCAACTCCCAGTAGCCGAAGTCCTGGGGACTCACGCACACCAGGCGGCAGGGATCCATGAAGGGGGGAACGGCGGCCCAATAGGGCACGGTGCCGTCCCCCGTGTCCCTCAGGTCCGCCACGACACGGTCGTCCTTCATCACCGGCACCGGGTAGCCGTTCTTCCGGTGCAGGGAGCGGAGGCGGAAATGGGACCCTTTCCCCGCTCCTCGGTCCTGGATCTCCAGGGACAACCGGGTCTCTTGCCCGATGCCCACCACCGCCATCCAATCCGCTTCACTGAGACCCGCCTGCTCCAGTCGGAGCTGGTCCACCTGGGCCCGGAACCGCCGGGCCCGGTCCAGCATGCCTTGCAGGAGTTTCTCCGCCTGTTCCAGTCGGCCGGCCTTCGAGCGCTCCGGGTCCACTCCGTGGTGCCGGATGTGCGCGGCGATGCTCTCCAGGACGCTCCTCTGCCATAGATCCACCTGGAAGAGAGAGTCCGGCAGGTTGGAAGGGCCGGAATCCACCAGGACCTCCCGTCCGGGGATCAGGTGATAGAGGGAGGGAGTGACCCGGGCCACCTCCCGCTCCCGTGAGCGTGGCACGTCGGTGTCCAGTCCGGACGTGCCGGTGATGACCTTGATCACTGCCTCGAAGGACCCTCCGAAGGGTGTGCCCAGGGTGACGACCTTTCGAGCCCGATGGGTCGAGGGATTTCGGGCCAGGTACCCGGCGACGAGCAGACCCCCCATGGAGTGGCCCACCAGATCCACCCTCCCCGTGTCGTGGGAGTACTGTGGCGTGTTCCGGGCGTAGTGGCGAAGGAGGGCCGTCCGGGCCACCACTTCCTCCAGGAACACCTCCAGGTGCTCCACCAGGACCTCAAGGGGTTGCCGCCAATCGTAGGAGAAGAGGAAGACCGGGCGAGGCTCGTCCCGCTTCCGGGTCAGATCGTGACGCAGCTCCTTCACGAACTCGTCGTAGGGAATGCTCAGGGGCTCGTCGGGTCGGAGAAGAGCCGGCTCGATCTGCTCGTAACGGAGGTTGTCCGGATGCAGGGCTACTCTCAGGTAATCCTTGGCCAGCATCCCCCATACCGTCTCGGCGGAGGTGGGATAGAAGTCCTTCAGGGTGGTTGCGGTGACTCCCGGAATCACGACGACCGGCGGTTTCATGGACCCCTCCCGGCGATGGGGAGAACGGATTGGCGCCTCGGAGTGGAACAGCAGCGGGGGGTTGATCCATAGATGCGATCCCGGGGCAGGACGGTCAAGGAAAGCGGGCGGCCCGCTGCCCGTTGGCGCCGCCATGCGTACATTGGTGGCTCCAGGCTCCCTGGGATGGAGCGGGCCCGAAATGACTGGACCCGCCACAGAAATGAGTGAACACGCCCCGCGGATGGAAAACCCATGAAGACACAACGACTCGTGGAATTCGCACGCTCCCTGGTCCGGCTGCCGAGCCTCAGTTGCCAGGAGGAAGCGGTAGCCCGCCAGGTCGAAGAGGAGATGAAGAGCCTGGGCTTCGACTCGGTGGCGATGGACGAGAACGGGAGCATGGTGGGGGTGGTGGAGGGACGGGAAGAGGGACGAACTATCCTCCTGGATGCTCACATGGACACGGTGGACGTGACGGGGGCCGTGCCCTGGGACCGGGATCCCTTCAGCGGAGATACGGAAGGGGGTGTGCTCTTCGGCCGGGGCAGCGCCGACATGAAGGGAGCCCTGGCGGCCATGGTTCACGGGACGGCGGATCTTGACCGGGACCGGCTCCGGGGCAAGGTGGTGGTGAGCGCCTCCGTCATGGAGGAGGTCCTGGAGGGTGTGGCCCTCCAGGCCGTCATGGAGAAGCATCCGCCTGACGCGGTGGTCATCGGGGAGGCCACGGCCCTGAACCTGGTCCGGGGAGGTCGGGGCCGGCTGGAGCTGCAGCTGGAGACGACGGGAGTGCCCACCCATTCCTCGGCACCCCACCTGGGGAAGAACGCCGTCACGGACATGGCCAGGGTCATCGGGGCCCTGGAGGAAATGGAGCTTCCGGAGCATCCCCTCATGGGACCGGCCGTGCTGGCCCTCACCGAGATCACGTCGTCTCCCTTCCCGGCCAACTCCGTCATTCCCAGCATCTGCCGGACCACCTACGATCGGCGGCTCCTTCCCGGAGAGACGGGCGAAGGGGTACGGGAGGCCATCCATGATGCGACCCGGAAATTGGATGTGAACCTGGAGGCCGAGGTGAGCGTGGGAGAGTACTATACCTTCACGGGCCAGACCTTCCGCAAGGAGAAGATCTTCCCGGCCTGGGAGCTGCCGGAGGACCACTGGCTGGTCAGGCAGGGTCTGGAGGGCCTGGAGAAGGCCGGGATCCAGCCCGGCACCCGGGTCTACCGGTTCTGCACGAACGCCGCCTACTCCGCCGGGGAGGCCGGGGTTCCCACCATAGGCTTCGGCCCGGCGGACGAGGCCGACGCCCACCGGGTGAACGAGAGCCTTCGCCTGGATGAGTTGGAGGCTGCCGCCCGGGGATACCGGGGGATCATCGAGTCCGTCCTGGGCTGATTCGGGGATGTCCGGGTATGGCTCCAGGTAGAACGTTGGCGAGCATTCTGCAATCCACCTCCGATGTCCTTTTCCCGGCGGAAATGGGAGAAAGGGAAGTGGAGATCCACAGCCGAGACGTGGACGGAGACACACCGCTGCACGTCCTGGTTCGCCGGGGGGACGCCGACGGGGTGAGGGTGCTCATCGAGCATGGGGCCGACGTGAACGCCGTGGGGGACATGGGAGAGACGCCCCTGCATATCGCCCGGCGCCTGGGATACAGGGACATCATGCGTCAGCTCGTGAAGGCCGGTGCCGATCCCACCATCCGCTCGGAGTTCGGGGAGAAGGCCGGGGGCGGCTGATCTCCGGTCCCGGCCCACGGACGTGGCCGGTGGTCCCCGAGGCCCATAGAATTCGAGGAGAGGCGACTGTGTCCCCTTTCTCTCCGGAGATGCCCATGTCTCGCGTGCCTTCGGTCTGGACTCCTCCCTTGCCCCTGGTTCTGCTCATGCTCCTGAGCTTTGCGCTCCTCCCTGACGGCGCGGGAGCCGGGATTCCGGAGATTGCCCATGGCTCGTATCCGGACGCCGGGACCCCTGTCCCTGGTCTCGCCTCCGCTTCCAGAGACACCCTTCAGGCTCGGATCCGCTACGACGGACCCGAAACGGGCCCTGTCGTGGTACGGGCGTACCGCCTGGTGGAATGGGATGATGGCTCCGTCAGCAGCCTGTCCAAGGCCGACGTCCTTGGGGGCGTCGAGCCGGATGCCGTGGTGACCCTGCCGGGGCCCGGCGGCTTCCGCTTGCCGGACGTGGAACCGGGCCGCTACGGCCTGGTGGCCTTCATGGACCTGGACCGGGATCAGGCCCTGGGCTTTCAACCGCCGGAGCCCTTCGGTTGGTACGCTTCGGAAACCGGGGGCTGGATCGGATCCCTGGAGGTGGGTCCGGGAGGGAGCGAAGGAACGGACATCCTCCTCCGGAGACCCACGCCCTTTCCCCAGGGGGGAGCGGAGACGGAGCACGGAGCCCTCCGTTGGATGAAGGGATTTCCCGTTCTCCAGCTCCAGGGAACCCCGGAGGAGCGGGGATATGCCCACGGGTTCCTGGTTGGGGAGCAGATCAGGGACTTCTTCGAGTTCTACGTCCTGGAAGACAGTTGGCGCTCGGCCCGTCGGTACGAAGAGATCTTCGTTCCCTTTCTGGAGAGTCATTTCGACTACGATCCCGAATACCTGGTGGAGGTGGACGCCGTGGTGGCGGGCATGGAGGCCTCCGGGATGAACATGCGGGTGGAGTGGTTGGATCGACCCTTCCGCCGAGTGGATCTCCTGGCCATCAACGCCTACATCGAGCGCCGGGCCACCCGGCCGTCCCCGGCACCCGGTCCGAGCTGCTCCCAGTTCGCCTTCTGGGGAGAGGCCACCCAGGGGAGCGAGCTGGAAGGCGGGCTCATCGCCGGGCGGAACATGGACGGAGAGGTGGACCTGAGGAAGGTGACCGTCAGCCATTTTCTTCTCTTCGCCGTGGATCCGGCGAGCCCCGGAAAGAAGCGGTGGTTATCCGCCATGTGGCCCGGGTTCGTGGGAACCATCAGCGGGATCAACGAGGACGGTCTCTACAGCATGGAAAACGCCGGGGGAACGGGCCCCGGCCCCGTGGTGGACGGCCTCACTCCCTGTACCTGGGTTCAGCGCTACATCCTGGAGAACGCCGGGCGGGAGAGCACCCCGAACTCCATCCTCGAGAGGATCCAGGCCTTCCGGTCCGCCGGCGGCGGGTCCTTCGGAGCCGGTTCGGTGATTCTCTGGGCCGTCCCCTACACCGGTCAGAACGCTCCCGCCTTCGTCTCCGAGGGAGACCGTTTCGGCACGGCCGTCCGGGGACCCACCGAGGCGGCTCCTGGTTCCCCCTTCAACGTCATGGCCACGAATCACTACCGAGCGTACGGTGTGCATCCCCGGCACCCGGACCTGTATTTCGGGAAGCGACCCTCCTTCTCATCCCTGTGGCGCTACGAGACGGGAATGAACACCCTGGAGGCCTGGAACCGGCAGGGAAAGGCCCTGGGTACGGATCAGATGCGCCGACTGCTCCAGAGCGTGGCCCACGGCACCACGGAGTACTCGGTGATCTTTCGGGCCAACGAGATGACCATTGACGTGGCCGTGGACGACCTGGCTACGGACCTGTGGGATGCTCCCTTCCACGAGTGGGCCACGTTCCGGTTCGAGGAGCTCTTTCAGGGTATGCGGTAGAGAAAGCGGTATCGTCCGGGCCCTGTGTGCTGAAGGGCTTGACACGTCCCCGGGGTTTCGCGACACTTGGGCGGCCCGGAAGAGGACAACGGGCCCGGGATCTCAAAGATGAAGGCGGTGGTCTTCCTCGAAGGAGACCCCCGCTTTTTTTTCGCGGCTAGTCCAGCTGCGAGCCCCGCGCGGGGCGTTCCGCGCAACAGGTAGTCGGTACGGATCATCCGCACACCGACCATCGTAACACCAAGGAGCGCGTTGATGCGTACCAAGGGAACCGTGAAGTGGTTCAACGATCAGAAGGGCTTCGGCTTCGTTACGCCGGAGGACGGAAGCAGGGATTGCTTCGTTCATCACAGCTCCATCCAGGCCGAGGGATTCAAGACCCTCACCGAGGGAGCCCAGGTGGAGTTCGATGTCGTGGAGGGCACCAAAGGCCCCGCGGCCGAGAACGTGGTCCAGCTTTCGTAGGGTCCAAGAAGACCCCGAGGCTCGCGAGTTGACGCCGTTTGGCTGAAGCTCCGGGCTGCTGGAAAGACAAAAGCAGGTCGCTCCCGAGCATGGGGGCGGCCTGCTTTTGTCTTCACCCGCTGCACGTATCGGTTCCAGCGTCCCTCTGACCTCTATGGCATGTCCTGCAAGCGGGTGTGACACGGGGCGCAAGTGGAGAGCATCTCCCCATAGAGCTGCCCCCGGGTCGCCAGGTCCGTGGCAGTGGCCGCCTCGGCGCCGAGAGCGTGAATGCGGCTCGCCAGGCCGGAAAGCTCCTCCTGCATCTGAGGATCGTCGCCGAAGCTACTGCTGGCCAGAGGCTCGTCGGCCAGCACTTCAGAGCCTGCGGTCCAGGCCGGGTCCGAGGGGGTGACCAGGCCATCCCACAGGCGCTCCATGGCCCAGAGGTGGCGTGCCATGTGAGCGGCCGTGCCGGGTTCGGCGGCAGGCGCCTCCCCGACGGACACCTCAATCATCGCATCCTGCGCCTGATGGCAGGCACCGCATTGGGCTGACATGGCCCCGGCGGCTGACGCCACAGCGTCCAGCTCGCTCGCCCCCTGAGCTTCCGCGGCGGCGTTCTGCATCTCCACGACATAGGGCTCCCACCCTTCCGGCAGCCCCCCTTCCATCTGGTGCTCGGCCATCCAGGTGGCGGGTTCCTGGGCCGCGGCGAGATCACCGGCGATGACGGCATCTCGGAGGGCAACCGCCTGGGAGAAGTGCTCCTGCATGTGGACGGCAGTGGGTGTGGGTTCCTGGACCGGGGCTTCCTCCTCGGTTTCACCCTGGTCCTGGCAGGCCATCAGGCCAGCGGCGAGGACGGCGATCAATAGAGGGAAGGGAGTGTGAACACGTGACCTCATCTGGCTCCTCCTTTGGATGGCGACACCGGTTCAAGGGCTCGGGTCCGAGGAGTGCGGTGGAAACCGAAGAGCACGTTGCTTGGTGCCCTGTGGGCTCTGGCCAAAGTCCGGCCCGCATCCCCTGATCGGTGTCGAGGAACTGCTGTCCCGCGCTCCCAACATCGCTTTGGCTTGAGAAGATGTGTCGTGAACTGTAGATGGGGTGGGTGGGACCGGTCAAGAACGAAAGCTGAGGAAAGAGGTCCAGCGGGGAGGGCATGGTGGTGGTCTGACGGCTACCTCACCCCGACCGTCCCCTTCACCGAAGCGAATAGCCTGGCCGAGTCGTAGCCGACGCCATTCTTGAAGACCGTCAGCACCCGGCGGATGTGGGAGATGTCGGTGGTGGGGTCGCCGTCCAGGAGGACCATGTCCGCTTGCTTTCCTACTTCCACGGTCCCGATCCGATCCAGCTCTTCCAGATAGAGGGCCCCGTTCCGGGTGGCGATCCGGATGGCCTCCACCGGCGTGAATCCGGCTTCCACCAGGAGCTCCATCTCCCGGTGGTTTCCGAAGCCCGGGAGGACTCCGCCGTATCCTGTGGGGTCCGGACCCGCCAGCAGCAACCCGCCGGCGTCCACGAAAGCCCTCTCGAAGGCCATCTCCAGGGCCAGCGCCTCCCCGGCGGAGCTTCCGGAACTCGCCCCGATGCGGGCCCGGCGGGTCAGGTACGACTCCCGGGCGTCCGGAGCCATGGCGTCCAGGACCCTCTGGTTCACCGGGGGGCGCCCGGGCACGGAGATCTCATAGACGGGAAGGGTGGAGGTGATGGCCACTCCGTGCTCCACCAGGGTCCGAATGGTGGTCTGCACCTCGTCACCCTGGATGTCCAGAGCCAGAAGGGAGGCTCGGGTGTCCCGGGACGACGGGCAGACGTCCGGCTCCTTCCCAGGCACGAACTCCGTGTTCACGAGAAGGCCGTGCTCCAAGTTGTCGATCCCCAGCTCTGCCGCCTCCCGGAAGCCAATGGAGCAGAGGTGGCCGGTGATCTTCATCCCTCTCCGGTGAATCTCTTCGATGGCCGCTGCCAACTGATCCCGGGTGATGTTGGTGTAGGCCTTGAAGTCGTCGACCCCGGTGTCCGCCCAGTAGGCCACCATGCGCCGAGCCTCCTCTGGGCTTTCCAGCTCGTGCATCTGAAAGGTGAAGGCTCCAGGGCCCTCCAGGTAGGGACTGGTCACGTGCATTCGGGGCCCGGGCACCCGGCCCTCCCGGATGGCGTCCCGCAGGTTCATCTCCGTGTAGGGCTCCATCCCTCCCGTGGTCCGGATCGTGGTCACGCCGGCGGCCAGGTAGAGACGCGGGGCACTGTACTCCAACGTGTTGTAGTGCCCCGACCCGGCCGGATAGAAGATGTGATCGTGCATCCCCACCATGCCCGGAATCAAGGTCCTGCCTCGACCCTCCAGGATCTCCGCACCGGCGGGAATCTCCACGTCTCCAGCTGGCCCCAGGGCCTGGATCAGGCCCTCGGCCACCACCACCGTCTGGTCCTCCAGGACCTCGCCGCCGGTGCCGTCCACCACCCGAACATGCCTGACGGCGAACAGCGGGGCACGCATGGAGACATACTCCCGGACGGACGGGGAGAGGGCGTCGTAGTTCTGGGCTCCCAGCCGAACCGGTCCCGGGGGGAAGGCCAAGATCAGGAGGGCGAGAAGGGCGACGCGCTTCATGGGAGACTCCGGACGAGTGGATGGAGGGGATCCGGACACATCCTGGGACGGCGTCAGTCCGGGGGCAAG
>CAZZEL010000066.1:0-22768 GCA_964652625.1 uncultured Gemmatimonadaceae bacterium | reverse complement strand
CGTCGCTTTCGTGACGGGGTCTTCCGGAGCATTCGTCATCCGGTTTTCCTAGATGCAAAGAAAGGGCCAGCAGGATCGTTCCTGTCGGGCCCTTGTCCTTGGATTTCTCATGGGCCGAAGCCCCTGACGTTCTCTGGTTGAACGGTGCGACGGAAGTCAGACCGTGAAGGAGCTCCCGCAGCCACAGCCCCCGGAGGCATTCGGATTCTTGAAGGTGAATCCGGAGCCCATCATGGTGGTGACGTAGTCGATCTCCACACCCTCCAGGTACTGGGCGCTGAAGGGATCGATGAAGAGCTTGAGCTCCTCCATCTCCATCACCTCGTCGTCCTCTTCCGGCGCGTCCTCGATGTTCAGACCATACTGAAATCCCGAGCAACCCCCCGGCAGGACGGCGACCCGGAGACCGGACTCGTCCGAGTTGCCGTTCTCCTCGATGAACTTCTGCACGGCAGAGAGAGCGGTGGGAGTCAAGGTGATCTGCATTCGTTGTGCTCCTTGATGGCTCAAACAGGAAACTTTTTCCTGACTGAACCTCTCGTACACGGTCCCGTATGTCCAGTTCCGTTGAAGGGGCCAGGAGAAAAGACGCCCCAAGCTACAGGGGGACCCCTGCGGGGTCAAGGCGACTCCCGCCGCCGGTTTTCCACCCGTTCCAGAATCCAGGAAGCCGCCTCCGGCAGGCCGTCCACGGCCTCCATGTCCCGGGGCAGATCCACCTCCTCCCGGGCCCCGTAGCCGGTCCGGACCAGCACGCCCCTCCCCCCGAGCTCACGGGCAGGCAGGATATCCTTGATCCGGTCCCCCACGAAGAAGGACCGGGCCAGATCCAGCTCCAGGTCCCGGGCCGCCTCCCGGTACATGCCCGTGTCCGGCTTGCGGCAGGAACAGGGGCCCGTGAAGTCCGGGTGATGGGGGCAGAAGTACGTGGCGTCGGGTTGGACTTCCCGGGCCTTCAGGAGCTCGTCCAGTCGCCGGGCCACGGCCCGGTACTGGTCCAGGGTGTAGAGCCCCCGGGCAATCCCGGACTGGTTCGTCACCACCACCAGGGCCAAGCCGGCCCTCCGAAGGCGCTCCAGGGCTTCCACAGCTCCCGATACCAGGACCACGCCCTCCGGATCGGCCAGGTAGTCCTTCTCCTGAATGATGGTCCCGTCCCGGTCCAGGAACACGGCGGCCCGGAGATCCGGAACGGGGCTCACTCCGCCGCCTGGAGTAGACGGCGGACGAGGGTTCGGTCATCCTTCCCCTCCACCGTTCGGAGATCCAGGAGCACCTCGTCGTCCTCTCTTCTGCCCACCACCGGCGGATCGCCGTCCCGGAGACGGGCGGCGAGAGTCTCAGCAGACATGCTTCGGGGCCGCACACGGAGGAGCCAGGTGGGAAGCTCCACCCCGGGATAGGTTCCTCCTCCCACCCGTCCGTTTCCCTCCTCCACCCGGACCTCCAGCGTCCCGCCCTCCAGATTCTCCTGGATCTGCCGGGCCCGCTCCTTCAACTCCTCCAGGGGGAGAGCCAGCATCCGGAGAGCCGGGATCTCACTCAAGGCCTCCTCCGGGTCCAGGTAGTGCCGGAGGGTGGCCTCCAGGCCCGCCAGGGTCACCTTGTCCACCCGTAGGGCCCGGCAGAGTGGATTGTCCCGCATGGCCCCCACCACGCCCTTCTGCCCCAGGATGATCCCGGCCTGGGGTCCCCCCAGGAGCTTGTCCCCGGAGGTGGCCACCGCCCGCACCCCCTTTCGGAGGCTCTCCGGGGCCCGGGGCTCGAAGGGAAGCCCCAGACGCTCCGTGTCCATGTAGAGCCCCGAGCCCAGGTCGTGGACCAGAAAGAGGCCCCGAGCCCGAGCCAGCTCGGCAAGCTCCTCCAGCGACGCCTCCTCGGTGAAGCCCGTAAGCCGGAAGTTGGAACGATGCACTTTCAGGATCCCCGCCACCTCCTCATCCTGGGCAGCCTCCCGGTAATCGGAGAGACGAGTGCGGTTCGTGGTGCCCACCTCCCGGAGCACTGCACCGGAGCGGGCCAGCATCTCCGGAATCCGAAACCCCCCGCCGATCTCCACCAATTCTCCCCTGGAGACCAGGACCTGCCGGCCACGACCCAGGGTGTTCAGGGCCAGGACCACAGCGGCGGCGCAGTTGTTCACCACCAGGGCGTCCGGGGCCCCGGTGAGCTCCCGGAGAAGATCCACGCAGTGAACGTAGCGCGACCCCCGCACCCCCCTTTCCAGGTCGAACTCCAGGTTCGAGTAGCCCTCTCCGGCCCGGGCCATGGCCTCCCGGGTGGCCCTGGAGAGGGGAGCCCGCCCCAGGTTCGTGTGCAGGACCACCCCGGTGGCGTTGATCACGGGCCGGAGGGAGGGCCGGCTCCACTCCTCCAGGACCAGGGCCGCCCTCCCGGCATAGTCCGCCAGGGAGACCTCCGGGAAACACCCCCGCCCTTCTTCCTCTCCACCGGTCTCCTCCAGCTCCCGGCGTACTGCCTCCAGAACCTCCCGGATGGCCTTCACCACTCGAGGCCGGGGATGGCCCTCCACCAGCTCCCGAAAGGCCGGAGCCGAGAGGAGCACGTCCACACCGGGGAGGTTGCGTCTGGGGTCCGTCACAGGGTGCCTCTTTGGAGTAAGGCAGCCCGGGGCACCAGGCCATGAAACAGAGACAGGCCCGTGTCCGGGGGCACCGCAGTCCCATCCCGAAAGTGCACCGTCGTATCCGGGGGCGTCCCCGTGGTGTCAGGAGGGGCCGCGGCGTTGTCAGGAGGGGCCTCGGTGGTGTCCGACAAGGCACCCGTCGTATCCGGTGGCGGGGCGGTGGAATCCGGGGAGACCGTCGAGGTGTCAGGGGGTACGGCCGTCGTATCCGGGGGCGTCGCGGTGGTATCCGGCGGTGCCACCGAATCCGGGGGCGCGGCCATCGTGTCGGGAGCTGCCGCCGCGCTGTCCGCCGCGACGGTATCCGCCGTCGCCGTGTCCGGCGGGTTCCAGGTCACTCCCGCCTCCCCACCGCCACCGCCCAGACCCACCAGGTTCTCCACCCCGGTCACGGTCACCCGGTAGAGGACACCTGGCGCCATGGGCTCGGCCAGGAGGGCGAAGAAGTGGGTCTCGGGCAGAATGGGCTCGGGCTCGGGCTCGGGCTCGGCTTCCGGTGCCCGTTCCTCTTCCGGGGGGTCCTCTTCGGCCTCCGGGGGTTCCAGCTCCTCCCGGAGAGCCTCCATCCGGGTGGTGATGGAATCCACCCGGGTCGTATCCGCGGCCACGGCCTGGAGGGAGGCCAGGACCGTCTCCAGGGAGTCCAACACCGTGCGGAGGGAATCGGCCACTGCCCGGGCCGAGTCCGCCGCCCGGACGGAGTCGGCATGGGCCCGCAGGGAATCCAGCTGGAACTCCCAGAGAAGCCGATCCACCTCCGGTCCCGGCTCACCCCTCTCTCCCTCCTCCGTGGCCCGGCGCAGAGCCACCTCCACTCCCGTCAGAGGGGACCCGGTATCCATGTAGTCGGAGAAGGCCAGAAACAGCGTCAGGGAATCCTGAGCATCGACCCGGATGAGCTCGGAGGGCGTGGTGTCGGGCTGGAGGAGGGTGAGGCTGGCGATGACCGTGTCCGTCCCGGTCTCGGTGGTCCTCACCGTCACCGCCGTGTCTCCCTGGCTCTCCGTGAAGTTCGGCTCCCCGTTCCGGTTCACGTCCTGGTACACCGTGACATCGTAGGACCCGGAGGGAAGGTACCGGAGAACGAAGATCCCATCCTGGTCCGTCCGGGACACATACACGGGGCGCACGGCTGCCCGCTGCCGTCTCGTTCCCTGGCCCTCCTCCCGGGCCCTTTCCTCTCCGGCCGCTGCCTCCCGAGCTTCCGTGCCCTCTTCTCCCCTCTCCTCGTCCCCGGGCGCGGGCCAGGCTTCCACCCGGGCTCCGTCCACGGGCTGGAGGGTGATGCGGTCCTGCACCTCACCGGCCAGGACGTTGTCCTCGAAGGCTCCACCAGTGGAGAACACGAGCTCGAAGGGCTCGACCATCGTGTTGCCGAACATGTCTTTCACTGTGGGAAGGACCCGGATGCGGTAGACCAGGCCCTCCCGGAACCCTCCCGGGAGGGAGATCTCCAGGCCGGCCCTGGAGTGGCCAACCTCGTAGTCCCCGGTGAGGGGGGAGACCAGGACGGCATCCTGGAGGGTGCCCCCCACCGGAGACTCGCTGATGCGCTCGTTGAAGCGGATGACGGCCGGATCTTGGGTAGGCTCGATCCGCTGGAAGGTGTCGGGCCAGGTGGAGACCACCATGGGCGGTGCCCGATCTTCGGGCCCTCCCGGCGGCCGGCCGGGGCGGGCGCAGGAGGCCAGCAGGGAGAGCCCGGTGGAAGCCAGGGCCAGGGTCAGGAGGAAGGGAGAGGTCTTCACCACCGAGTCGTCCTGCTCACACACCTTCGAGAGCGTTCAGCTTCTCTTCCAGCTTCTCCCGCTGCTCCCGGAAGCTCGCCGCCTTCTCCCGCTCCCGCTCCACGATCTCCTGGGGGGCTTTCTGGAGGAAGTCCTGGTTCTCCAGCTTCTTCTCGCTCCCTCGGAGCTGTCCCTCCAGGCGCCGGATCTCCTCCTGCAGTCGCTTCTTCTCCGCATCCAGGTCGATGACCCCCTCCAGGGGAATGAAGAGCTCCGTGCCGTTGGTCAGGACCCCGTGGGCTCCGGCGTCCCCGGTCCCGCCGCCGGCCGGGCGGACCTGGGAGACCCGGGCCAGGAGCTGGATGGCCTCCTCCTGTGTGGCCAGGGTCTGCTGGAAGGCGCCGGGCGCCCCGTCCAGGTGGACGTCCACCCGGGTAGCCTCCGGCACCCCGTACTCCTTCTTGAGCCGACGGATCTGGGTGATGAGCTCCTGGAGGGAGGCCATCTGTTCCTCGGCGGCATCGTCTTCCAGGGCGGACTCCCCCCGGGGCCAGGGAGCCTCCATGAGGGTCTCGGGCCGGGGCGCATCGGGCCGGATCCAGGGAAGCTTCTGCCACAGCTCCTCGGTGACGAAAGGGATGAGGGGGTGCAGGAGGCGGAGAATTCCCTCCAGAGCCGTGATCAGGGTGGTCCGGGCCGCCTCCCGGCTCGCCACTCCCTCTTCCCCCCGGAGGCGAGGCTTCACCAGCTCCAGGTACCAGTCCGCCAGCTCGCTCCAGAAGAACTGGTAGGCGGTCTCCGCCACGTCGTGCAGCCGGAACCGCTCCAGCTCCCGGGTCATGCTCTCGGCAGTCCGGGACAGGCGGGAGAGAATCCAACGGTCCGCCAACTCCAGGTCTCCCTTCACCTCCTCCAGGGTGTGGATGGGATCCTCCCCCACGCTCATGAGGGTGAACCGTCCCGCGTTCCAGACCTTGTTGGCGAAGTTCCTCCCCGGGGCGAAGGAGGCTTCCAGGTCCTCGGGATCCAGGTAGATGTCCGTCCCCACGGCAGCGGCGGAGATGACGGTGTAGCGGAGGGCGTCGGCCCCGAATCGATCCACTACCTCCAGGGGATCGATCCCGTTGCCCAGGGACTTGGACATCTTGCGCCCCTGGGTGTCCCGTACCGTGGCGTGGAGGTAGACGGTCTGAAAGGGCGCCTCCCCCATGAACTCGTATCCGGCCATGATCATCCGGGCCACCCAGAAGAAGAGTATCTCCGGGGCCGTGGACAGCACGTGTCCCGGGTAGAACACGTCCAGGTCCTCCGTCTCCTCCGGCCACCCGAAGACGGAGAAGGGCCAGAGCCAGGAGGAGAACCAGGTGTCCAGGACGTCCGGATCCTGCCGCAGGTCCTGGCTGCCGCACTCGGAGCAGGCGGTGGGGTCCTCCCGGGCCACGATGGTCTCACCGCAGCTCTGACAGTACCACACGGGAATCCGGTGACCCCACCAGAGCTGCCGGGAGATGCACCAGTCCCGGATGTTCTCCATCCAGTGCTCGTAGACCTTCTGCCAGCGGGCCGGCACGAAGGTCACCGTTCCGTCCCGGGACGCCTGCAGAGCCGGCTCCGCCAGGGGCTTCATCCGGACGAACCACTGCTCGCTCAGCCGGGGCTCCACCACGGTGTCGCACCGGTAGCAACGAGGGACCGCGTGGCTGTGGGGATCCTCCCCGGCGTAGAGCCCCGCCTCCTGAAGCCCTTTGACCACACCCTTCCTGGCCTCGAACCGGTCCATGCCCACGAAGGCCTCCGGGGCGTTCTCCCCCATCCGGCCCTCCGGAGTCATGACGTCCAGGAGCTCGATCCCCGTGCGCTGGGCGATCTCGAAGTCGTTGGGATCGTGGGCCGGGGTGACCTTCACCATGCCCGTGCCGAACTCCCGGTCCACGAAGTCGTCGGCCACGATGGGAATCCGGCGACCCGTGAGGGGAAGGTCAACTTCCCCCCCGACCAGGGGCGCATACCGTTCATCCGAGGGGTTCACCGCCACCGCCGTATCTCCCAGCATGGTCTCGGGCCGGGTCGTGGAGACGGTGAGATACCAGGTCCCGTCGGGAAGCCGTCCCAGGGCCTCGGCTCCGGCGTCCTGGGCCTCCTGGGCTCGCTGTCCCAGCTCCGGCGCCAGGGGATAGCGGAGATGGTAGAGACGGCCCTCCACCTCCTCTCCCTCCGCCTCCTCGTTGGACAGGGCCGTGTGGCACCGGGGACACCAGTTGATGATGTACTCTCCCCGGTAGATCAGGCCTTTCTCGTAGAGATGTACGAATACCTCCCGGACCGCCTGGCTCAGACCCGGATCCAGGGTGAACCGGGTCCGCTCCCAGTCGCAGCTGCACCCGATGGCCTTGAGCTGGTCCAGGATGGCCCCGCCGGTCTCCCCCACGAAGTCCCACATCCGCTCCAGGAAGGCCTCCCGGCCCAGGTCATCCCGACTCTTCCCCTCTTCGGCCAGAAGGCGCTCCACCACGTTCTGGGTGGCGATCCCGGCGTGGTCCGTTCCCGGAACCCAGAGGGAGGCGCGTCCCTGCATGCGCCGCCAACGGATGAGGACGTCCTGGATGGTGTTGTTGAGGCCGTGGCCCATGTGGAGGACCGCGGTCACGTTCGGCGGGGGAATGACGATGACGAAGGGCTCCCGGCCCTCCGCCGTCACCTGGGAGGGGGCCACGTGGAAGGCCCCCTTGTCCGTCCACTCCCGGTACAGGCGGGGTTCGATGGCGTTGGGATCCAGGCGGGGAGCCAGTTCGGCGGCCACGGGTTCTCCAGGTTCGATATCGTGAAACGGGTCCGCTCCGTCCGGCATGAAGGTCCGGAAGGAGCGGAGATCAGCAAAGATTACCCGGAGGTCCGGGAAGCGTCAATTTCGGAAGGGCCAGTGGAGCTGGGACTCGCCTCCACCTCCACCTCCTCCGGCCTTCGTGGAGTCGGCCTTCCGTCGCTCCGCCTCCTTCCTCTCCCGGATGGCCCGGGCCCGCTCCCTCCAGCTCTCCCGTATGGCCCCGGAGGCCGCCCCCCGCTCGATCTCGTCCCACTCCCACACCCGGTCCCGCATGCCCTCCCGGACCGACGGGGGTGCGCTGAAGGAAAACGGCAGGGGCAGGGTCAGGTCCCCCAGGTGCAGCTTCCCGGGAGACACACCCCACCTCCTACCCTCCTCGTCCGTATATGTCCAGTCCCGGGCCCTGCGGGCCAGTTCTTCGGCGATGGCCGCCGAGTCGTTCAGGGCTTCCAGCTCAGCGGAGAGGATGAGGCGAAGGTAGTCCTCCTCCGAGAGCTCGGTGAGCTCCGGATCCACCGGAGCCCAGAGACGAAGATCCCCGGGCCGGGGCCGAAGGGCCTCGGCGGCGGTGCTGGGTCCGGCCTCCCCCTCGGTCTCGGAGGGCTCGGCCCCGGGCTCCCCGGCGGTGGCCGGTGCCTCGGCGGGCTCCGTCGGCGCCTCGGGCTCCGGTTCCTCCTCCTCTTCCGGTGGGGGGGCCTCCGGCTCCTCCTCCTGGACCAGCTCCACCAGGTTCACCACCTCCGTGCCCTCGGGGCTCACTGCGGAGGTCTCCCCTCCCATGGGCAGGATCCCCGAGGGGATCCGGGGCACGAGGCGGGGATAGAGGAAGAGGGCCACCAGGTGGACAGCCAGGGAGATCCCCATGGACCACGTCAGCGCTACTCGATAGCGGGACCGGAGAGGGTGCCGCCTGGAGAGACGCCCCTCGTCGGGGTCCAGGTGGGAATCGGAATGGCTCATGCTGTGTCTTCTAAACTTCCTCCTGGAACCCGGTTCCGGCTCCTCGGCAGGAGGGCGTCCTTCGGGCCCGAGTGCTGCCGGCCCGGCCATGGAGCCGGGAAGGGGCGGGAGAGCTCCGGGGGCGGACCCGGAGGCCGGGCTTCAACCCAGGATTCGCCCCAGACGCCGGGCCGCCTCCTCCAGCCGGCTCTCCGACGTGGTGAGGGCCACCCGGAAGAACCCCTCCCCGCCCTTGCCCAGGGCGCTGCCCGGGAGGACGATCACCCCTTCAGCCTCCAGGACCCTCCGACAGAAGTCCAGGGAGGTCTCCTGGGTGGGCACCGGAATCCACAGGTACATGGTGGCCCGGGGTGGCTCCACCTGGAATCCCGCCCCCCGGAAGCCCGCCACGGCTGCGTCCCGGCGCCTCTGGAAGGTGGCGATGTTGCCGGGCACCCAGTCCTCCCAGGCCCGGAGGGCGGCGGCGCCGGCGGCCTGGACGCCCAGGAAGACACCCGTGTCCACGAAGCTCTTGACCCGGGCCAGGGCCCCCACCAGCTCCGGACTGCCGGCGGCCCATCCCAACCTCCAGCCCGTCATGTTGTAGGTCTTGGAGATGGAATGGAACTCCAGGGCCACCTCCCGGGCCCCCTGAATCTCCAGGATGCTGGGGGGCCGGTAGCCGTCGAAGGCCACCTCGCTGTAGGCGTTGTCGTAGACCATGACCAGGCCGTGCTCATGGCAGAACGCCACGGCCTCCTGGAGGTACTCCCGGGAGGCGATGGCCGTGGTGGGGTTGTTGGGGTAGTTCAGGTACAGGAGCTTGGAGCGCTCCACGTCCCTGGCCGGCAGCTCCTCCAGAGGCATGAGGAAGTCGTTGGAGGCCTCCAGAGGCACGAGGATGGGCTCTCCGCCGGCCAGCCACACCCCGCTCCGGTAGGGCTGGTAGCCCGGATCGGGGATGAGGGCGGCCTCCCCCGGATTCAGGAAGGCGAAGGGCAGATGGGCGATGCCGTCCTTGGAGCCGATGAGGGGCACCAGCTCCCGGGCCGGATCCAGGCTCACGGAGAACCGTTTCTCCATCCAGCGGGCCGTCTCCTCCCGGAAGTCCGCCAGCCCCAGGTTGAAGGGATAGCGGGACATGGCCGGGTTCTCCACCGCCGCCTGGATGGCCTCCACAGCCGCCGGAGGAGGAGCCAGGTCCGCGTCTCCGGCGCTCAGATCGATGATGTCCACCCCTTCGGCCTCGAGGCGTCTCCGGGTCTCGGGGATCCCCGCCAGGGGGTAGGGGGGAAGGGACTGAAAGCGCTCACTCAGCTCCGTCTTCACGATTCGTCCTCCTGCCAGGAAGCCACCGGGTTGGTCAGGGTGCTCAGCCCCTCCAGCTCCACCTCCACCTCATCGCCCACCTGGAGGGGACCCACCCCCTCCGGCGTCCCCGTGGCGATGACGTCTCCCGGTTCCAGCGTCATGATCCGGGAGATGTAGGAGATCAGGAAGGGGATGGAGAAGACCATCTGCTCCGTCGTTCCCCGCTGCCGCTCCCGTCCGTTCACCCGGGTCACCACGACCAGCTTCAGCAGGTCGATGCTCTCCAGGGGAGCGGGCTCACCCACGGGGAAGAAGGTGTCGAAGCCCTTGGCCCTGCCCCACTGGCTGTCCTTCCTCTGGAGGTCCCGGGCCGTGACGTCGTTCACGGGAAGAAGCCCCTCCACGAAGTCCAGGGCGTCGGCCTCGGAGACCCCCCGGGCCCTCCTGCCCAGGAGAACGCCGATCTCTCCCTCGAAGTCCACCCGCCCCACCCCCGGGGGGATGCGGATGGGGTCACCAGGGGGGAGGAGAGCCGAGGAGGGCTTCAAGAAGAGAAGGGGCTCGGCGGGAACCTGGCTCCCCATCTCCGCGGCATGGGCCAGGTAGTTGCGCCCCACACAGACGATCTTGGATGGACGGGAGATGGCCGCCATGGCGGTCTTTCCTTTCTCTTCTGCCCTTCTCGTGGAATCCCGGGGTCTCTCTCAGCCGGCGGTGGAACGCCGGCGGCGCCCCCCGTCGTCCCGGCGGAAAAACCGCCCGGGGACAGGAGGCGCCGCGGAAGACACGGAGAGCCGGCGGCCCCTCAATCCTCGGAGGGCCGAGTGTGGATCCAGGTCCCGCCCAGGGCCCCGAGACCCGCCACGACCAGGAGGCTGCCGATGACTGCCCACCAGAAGCCCAGGTCGGCGTGACCCGCCTGCCAGCCGTTGGACGACACGCCGAAGGCCAGGCCGGCAAGGACGGCGTAGATGACCCCGATGACAATGCCGATGATGATCTTCATGTCGCCTAATCTACCCCAAGGCGGCGCCGGGGAAAGGGGCGACCCCAGGGGCCACCCCACCCTCCTCAGGAGACATCCGGCACGCCGGGCTCGCCGCCGGCGTAGAAGACCTCCAGGGCCCGCCGCACCACCTCCCATGGACCCTTCACCAGGGGAGCGGGAGGGAGGGACTGCCGCAGGAAGGGGCCGTAGCGGCGGGTGAGGATCCGGTTGTCCAGGATGAGGACGACGCCCCGGTCCTCCCGGGTCCGGATCAGCCGACCGAATCCCTGCTTCAGGCGAAGAGCCGCCTCCGGGAGGGTATAGCGCCAGAAGGGATCGCCTCCCCGGGCGGCGATGGCCTCCATCCGGGCCGCCACGATGGGCTCCGTGGGGACCTGGAAGGGAAGCTTCTGGAGGATCAGGGCCCGGAGGGGGTCCCCGGGAACGTCCACCCCCTCCCAGAAGGAGGACGTGCCCAGGAGGATCCCCCTGCCGGACGTCGTGAACCGAGCCAGGAGCCGAGCCCGGGGCATCTCCCCCTGCAGGAAGAGGGGACCGGGGAGAGCCTCCTCCCGTGCCCGGAGAAGCTCCCCCACTTGTCGGAGGGCCCGGTGGGCCGTAAAGAGGACAAAGATGCCACCGCCGGTGACGGCGGCCACCTCCCGCACCACCCGGGCCGTGTCCTCCTGGAAACCCTCTCCGGCCCCCCGGGCCTCCCGCAGGTCCGCGGGTACGGCCAGGAGACTCTGGGTCTCGAAGTCGAAGGGAGAAGGAACCACCTCCTCCACCACTTCCGGTCCCTCTCCCTCGGCCTCCAGGACCTCCCTCTCCAACCCGAGACGGGAACGGAGGTACTCGAACCCCGCCCGGGTCGTGAGGGTGGCCGAGGTGACCACCACCGTGTTCAACCGTCCGAAGAGATCGTTTCGGAGGATGGGGCCCACCTGGATGGGGGCTGCGGCCAAAGCCAGATTCTTCATTCCCCTCCTGACCTTCCCCCTCCGCTCCAGCCACCGGACCAGACGCGACTCCTCCTCTCCGGGATCCAGAACCCTCTGCACCCCCAGGGCCGCCGCGTCCAGGCGCCCCTGGATGCTCCGAAGGTCCAGCAGCCTTCCCTCCAGGAGCTCCACCCAGGCCTCGTCCTCGGCCAGGCGGTCCCGCAGCTCCCCCACCTCCCGGGCCAGCCTCCGAAACTGGAAGAGGAACGCCCCCATTCCCTCCCGTACGTCCACCTCCTCCCGGGGCTCCATCCCCTCCTCACCCCCCAGGCGGAGGGAGTCACCCTCGCCTCTCTCCACCACCCGGTCCAGGGGAGCCAGGAAGGGCTCCAGGGCCTCCCGGCTTCGCTCCAGCCCGCCCCGTACCCGCCGATCCAGGCGGCTCAGGTGCTCCTGGGCCGACCCCCGCTCCGGGTCCCGGGCAAGCTGCTCCCTGAGATCCGCCAGCACCCCCTTCCCCCGGTGCTCCATGCGGGCCAGGAGACGGTAGAGCCCTCGGCGCGTCACTTGAACTCCCAGGTGATCCGTAGCCACCTCCTCCACATTGTGGCCCTCGTCCAGGATCAGGTGCCGGTAGGGGGGGAGGACGGCGGACTGGATGTAGTTGTTCGTGACGCGCCGGACCGCCAGGTCCGCGAAGAGGAGGTGGTGGTTCACCACCAGGATCTCGGCGGAGGCCGCCCGGCGCCGGGCTCTCTGGAAGAAGCAGCTCTGGAAGTGGGGGCATCGAGCCCGAAGGCAGATGTCCGGATCGCTCCTGACTTCCTCCCACACCTCCGGGGAGGGAGGGGTGGAAAGGTCGGCCAGGGACCCGTCGGCGGTGGTCTCCGTCCACTCCAGCAGGCCCTGGATCTCACCGCTTCGGTCGTCTTCGAAGAGAGAATGAGCCGTGGCGGCAGCCAGTCGAGCCCGCCGGATGGAGAGGTAATTGCCCCGACCCTTCACCAGGGCCCAGCGCAGCTCCCGGCCCAGAGCCCGCTCCAGGAGAGGCAGGTCCTTCTCCACCAACTGCTCCTGGAGGTTGATGGTGTTCGTGGAGATGACCGTTCGTTCCTCGTTCTCCAGAGCCCAGAGGGCCGCGGGCAACAGGTAGGCCATGGACTTCCCGGTTCCCGTCCCCGCCTCCACCAGAGCCACCCCGCCCCCGTTGTACCGGGTGGCCACCCGGTGGGCCATGGCTCGCTGCCCCGGTCGATCCTCGAAGCCGGCCAGCTCCCGGGCCAGGGGCCCCTGGGGTCCCAGGAGCCGGTCCACCTCCTCCAGGTCCAGGGGACGGACCTCACGGGGCCGGGGGGGCTCCACCACCACGTAGAGCCGGGTGGCCTCGTTGTCCACGATGGCCGTCCCCAGGCCCCGCTCATAGAGCTCCGCCGCCACGGCCAGGTCCGCATCGGACGGCTCCATGAGGCCGGAGGGATGGTTGTGGAGGACCACGCTGCCCTCCCGGGCATCCCGGGCAGCCACCAGCACCGCCGCCCGGTTGCCCCGGGCCACGGCCCGGGCCCGGATCAGGGTCCGGTCCTCTGCCACCTCCGCCAGAAAGGACACCTCCCGCCCCCGGGCCCTCCGGATCTCCTCCCGGACCAGGACCGCGGCCTCTGGAGAGAGGACCAGGGGCGGCGGCGTATCCGGGTCCGGGGAAAGAGGGGGAGAGGAAGCCATGGGAACGGAGTTCAGGGGGACCCCTCGTCCGGGTGGTCGGCCGTCCCCCCTTCCTCCCCGGACGACACGGAGAGTACGATCTCGTAGGCCCGGTTCCGGGGCACGTCCAGGCGTGCCGCCAGCTCCCGGGCCGCCCGGCTGGGGGACCGCCCCTCCCCCAGGAGAGCCCGGGCCAGGGCCCGGGCGGCCACCTCATCCACCCGATCCATCCCGCCGGCTTCGGGTCCTTCCTCTCCGGGGGCCAGCACCAGGGTGATCTCGCCTCGGGGCGGGTGGTCCCGGAAGTGGGCCTGAAGCTCCCCCAGGGATCCCCGACGGAACTCCTCGTGAAGCTTGGTCATCTCCCGGCCCACCACGGCGGGTCGATCCTCCCCGCATACCTCTTCCAGCTCGTCCAGGAGGGAGTCCAGGCGCTCCGGCGACTCGAAGAGAACCACGGGTTCCCGGGCCCGGGCCACCCGGTCCAGCAGCTCCTGTCGCCCTGTCCCCTTCCGGGGCGGAAAACCCAGAAAGATGAACCGGTCTCCGGAAAAGCCCGAGGCGGAGAGGGCCGTGGTCACCGCGGAGGGACCCGGGAGGGGGACCACCCGGTGCCCTCCTTCCATGGCCGCTTCCACGATCCGGGCCCCGGGATCGGACACCAGGGGAGTGCCGGCGTCGGAGACCAGAGCCAGGTCCTCCCCGGCGTCCAACCACCCCAGAACCGCCTCCCGCCGCCCCGCCTCGTTGTGGGCGTGAAGGGAGACGAGGGGGACCGTCAGGCCCAGATGGTGCAGGAGCTTCCGGGTGCGCCGTGTGTCCTCCGCCAGGATCCTGTCCACAGACCCCAGGGTGGTCTCCGTTCGCCGGGTGAGGTCGCCCAGGTTTCCGATGGGCGTGCTGACCACATAGAGCGTCGACATCCTGAAAGGATGGGGAGGGGGGAAGGGCCGGTCCAGGGGGGAAAAGGAAAACCCGGCGGGCTCAACGCCAGGGAAGAGCCCCACCGGGTTCGGTCCTCGTCCGGGGAGACGATCAGATGTGTTCGTTGATCTTCGCCTCCAGGAACGGCCGGGGGACGGCACCCACCACGGTGTCCACGTGCTTGCCGTCCTTGAAGAAGAGGATGGAGGGGATGGACCGGATCCCGAACTTGCTGGCCACCGCCGGATTCTGATCCACGTCCAGCTTCCCCACGGTAAGCCCCTGCTCGGCGAACTCGTCGGCCAGCTCGGCCACGATGGGGGCCACCATGCGACACGGACCGCACCAGGCGGCCCAGAAATCCACCATGGCCAGGCCCGACGCGCCCTCGATCTTCTCGTCGAAGTCCTGGTCGGTCACCTCGAAGATGTTCTCGCTGTCAGCCATTCAACCTTCTCCTTGTCCTTGCGGGCGGTCCTGGGTACCATGGCGCCGGGACGCGGCACTGACGAGTGTCCATGTCCAACCCACCCAGAAACCGAATAGCTTCGTCATGATTCCGTACCCTCTCGACCACGTCGCCGTGGCCGTGGCTTCCCTGGAGGAAGCCTGCCCACTCTACGAGCTCCTCACCGGAGCCACCTGCTCGCCCGTGGAGGAGCTTCCTGCCCAGGGCGTCCGGGTGTCCTTCGTCGGATCCCTGGAGATCCTGGAGCCCCTGGAACCCGAGAGTACCGTGGGCCGTTTCCTGGACCGGCGAGGCCCGGGTCTCCACCACATCGCCTACCGGGTCCCGGACCTGCCCGAGGCCCTGAACCGTCTTCGGGACCAGGGCTTCCAACTCATCGACGCCGAGCCGCGTCCCGGAGCCCGGGGCCACCAGGTGGCCTTCTTACACCCTCGAAGCACCGGAGGGATCCTGGTGGAGCTGGTCCAGACCTCCGAGCCTACTGGCTCGTAATCTCGTCCAACCCGATCTCTTCGATCAGCCACCGCCCTTCCGGCGTCCGGACTACCAGAAAGGGCACGTCCCGGATGAGCCGGTTTCCGATGGTCAGATCTACACCGACCCGGCTCGTGGGATTCACACGTCCGGCCACGTCCCCTTCCGAGACGATGGTGTAGTCATCATGCTCCAGGATCCGGGCGATGGCGTCCATGCGGATCTCCACGTCCTGAAGCGTGAGGCAGGGATCGCCCAGCCCGATCCAGGAGCCCATCTTCTTGAAGGCGCACCCAAGAGTCCCCCCCGTTTCGATGATGGGCCCTTCCTCCGTGCCGAAGAGACGGGCCATGCCGTGAAGGTCCCTGGCGTTGGCCGCTTGCAGGAAGCGCTCCACCGACAGCACCGGCGCCACCGACGCCATCTCCGAGGGGGACTGGATCCGGGTCGTGGTGCACGCCCCCAGGACGAGAAGAACGAGACCGAGTGCCAGAGCTCTCATGTGCCCACCAGGAATAGGGTCCAGGGGTCGAAGGCTACGGGCCAGCCCTCCGGAGCCCCGCCGATCACCGCTACGGAGAGTGGCGGACCGGGGCCCCGGCGTCAACGGGCTACCTGGAAGTCCAGGCGTCGCTCTCGTTCCGCGGGAACCACCTTCACCGTGGATCCCTCGGGGATGTCCTCCTCCAGGAGCTTCAGGGCCAGGGGATCCTGGATCAGGCGCTGGATGGCTCGTTTCAGGGGACGGGCCCCGAAGGCCGGGTCGAAGCCCTCCCGGGCGATGAGGTCCGTGGCCTCCGGGGCCACCTCCAACTCCACCCCCAGGTCCGCCGCCATGGCCTGCACCCAGCGCAGCTGAAGCTCCACGATGGCCCGGAGCTCCTCTTCGCCCAGGGGCCGGAAGAGGATGATGTCGTCGATGCGGTTCAGGAACTCGGGGCGGAAATGGGCGTGGAGCTCCTTGCGCACGTGGGCGTCCACGTCCTCCCACTCCATCTCCCCGGCCCGCTCCAGGATGAACTGGCTGCCGATGTTCGAGGTCATGATGATGACGGCGTTCCGGAAGTCCACCGTCCGGCCCTGGGCGTCGGTGAGGCGCCCGTCGTCCAGGATCTGCAGGAGGACGTTGAAGACCTCGGTGTGGGCCTTCTCCACCTCGTCG
This sequence comes from uncultured Gemmatimonadaceae bacterium, assembly GCA_964652625.1. Lineage (GTDB taxonomy): Bacteria > Gemmatimonadota > Gemmatimonadetes > Longimicrobiales > Gaopeijiaceae > CAZZEL01. The sequence continues at coordinate 6,661 of CAZZEL010000066.1, read as the reverse complement.
AAGAGGATGACGGCGTGGGGCCGGCGCCGGACCGCTTCCGTGAGCTGGCCCCCTTCCTCGTGGCCCACGTAGCCCGGCGGGGCGCCGATGAGACGAGCCACGGAATGCCGCTCCATGTACTCGGACATGTCCATGCGCACCATGGCCCGCTCGTCGTCGAAGAGGAACTCGGCCAGGGCCCGGGCCGTCTCCGTCTTTCCGACCCCGGTGGGCCCCAAGAAGATGAAGGAGCCCACGGGTCGGTTGGGATCCTGCAGCCCCGCCCGGGCACGTCGGACGGCATTGGACACGGCGGCCAGGGCCTCGTCCTGCCCGATGACCCGGGCGCCCAGGAGCTCCTCCAGGTGGGTGAGGCGCTGACGCTCCGAGTCCAGGAGCCGACTCACCGGGATCCCCGTCCACTCTCCCACCACCTCCGCGATGTCGTCGGCGTCCACCTCCTCCCGGAGGAACTCTCCTTCGGACTGGAGCTCCTCCAACCGGTCCTCCGCCACCTCCAGGGCCTGCTGGGTTCCGGGCAGCTCTCCGTACTGGAGCTCGGCGGCCCGGTTCAGGTCTCCGGCCCGAGTAGCCCGTTCCGCTTCCAGCTTCAGCTCGTCGATGCGCTCCTTCAGCTTCCGGATCCGGTCGATGGCCTCCTTCTCCGCCTGCCACCGGGCCTTCATCCCGGCACTCTTCTCCCGAAGCTCCGCCAGCTCCTCCTCGATTCCCTCCAGCCGCTCCAGGGCCGAGCCCTCCTCTTCGCTGGAGAGAGCCTGCTTCTCGATCTCCAGCTGGGTGATGCGCCGATCCACCTCGTCGATCTCCTGGGGAAGGGAGTCGATCTCGATCCGGAGGCGGCTGGCGGCCTCGTCCACCAGGTCGATGGCCTTGTCCGGCAGGAAGCGTCCTCCGATGTAGCGGTCCGAGAGGCGGGCGGCGGCGATGAGGGCATCGTCGGTGATCCGGACGCCATGGTGGACCTCGTAGCGCTCCTTCAGGCCCCGGAGGATGGCCACCGTGTCCTCCACGGACGGGGGCGCCACGAAGACGGGCTGGAAGCGCCGCTCCAGGGCCGGGTCCTTCTCCAGGTGCTTCCGGTACTCGTCCAGCGTGGTGGCGCCCACCATGCGGAGCTCTCCCCGGGCCAGCATGGGCTTGAGCATGTTCCCGGCGTCCACGGCCCCCTCGGCGGCCCCGGCACCCACGATGGTGTGGAGCTCGTCGATGAACACGACGAAACGTCCCTCCCCCTCGGCGATCTCCTTCAACACCGCCTTCATGCGCTCCTCGAACTCCCCCCGGTACTTGGCGCCGGCCAGCATGGAGGAGATGTCCAGGGCGATGAGCCTCTTCTCCGCCAGGCTGCTGGGGACGTCACCGGCCACGATACGCTGGGCCAGGCCCTCCACGATGGCGGTCTTCCCCACCCCGGGCTCTCCGATGAGGACCGGGTTGTTCTTCGTGCGTCGGGCCAGGACCTTGATGACCCGACGAATCTCCTCGTCCCGGCCGATGACCGGGTCCAGCTTGCCCTCCCGGGCCATGGTTGTCAGGTCCTGGCTGAAGCGCTCCAGGGCCTGGTACTTCTCCTCCGGGTTCTGGTCCGTGACCCGGTGACCTCCCCGGACGGCGTCCAGGGCCTCCCGTAGAACCTTCCGGGACGCCCCCATCTCCCGGAGAATGCGCCCGGCATCACCCTTCTCCTCGGAGAGGCCCAGGAGAAGGTGCTCCGTGGAGACGTACTCGTCCTTCAGCTCCCGGGCTTCGTCCTCGGCCACGTCCAGAGCCCGATTCAGGTCCCTGGCCAGTGTCGCGTCCGCCCCACCGGATACTCGAGCCCGGGTATCCAGGGCCTCCCGGAGCTTCTCGCCGAGAACGTGGATGGACACTCCCAGCTTCTGGAGCACCGGCCTCACGATGCCCTCTTCCTGGTCCAGGAGAGCCTGGAGAAGGTGGACGCCCTCGATCTGGGGATGCTCCCGCTTGCGGGCCGCCTGGGCCGCGCTCTGCAGGGCCTCCCCCGCCTTCATCGTAAGCCGTTCCGGGTTCACCATGGTTCTATCGTTCCTTCTGCTGTTCCTCAGTCGTCCTTCGAATCTCCCTCTCCCCGCCGGGAGGCCCAATCAGCCTCCCTGGCCATGCCTCCCACCTGTTCTGGTCCCGGCACTGCCATTGTGGCAGACCTCGTCGCCGAAACCGTGGCCGAGCCGCCACAACGGCGGCTCCATGGCCACCCCGTAACCCTTTGCCCTATAGAGTGATTCAAGATCCGGACCATAGCCGGATCAGGGTAAGGATGGGTCCTCGGTGGGGGGAGCCAGGGGGGAGAGACTCGTTCGGATGCACTCTCCCGGCAGCACTCTTCGGGAGTGATGTCCTTGGACTCAAAGAGAGCCGGGCAGGTCCCCTCCCACGGGGATCTTCAGGATCCGGCCCGCCTCCAGGGTGGGGTCTCCCTCCAGGCGGTTCAGGAGACGGACGTCCTGAGCCCGACTCTCCACACCTTCCTGCCGCAGGAGGGCCGACAGGGGCATGGACCGCTGCAGCGTCCGGACCTTCAGCCGGGTGGGCCGGACGTTCAGGTAGGAGGGATCGGTGAGGGCCCGAAAGCTGGTGAGGCTGCTCACCACGGCGTCCTGGCGCCCAGACCAGTCAGCCTCCGGGGCGTAGCCCAGGAGTTGGAAGACCTGGCCCTGGTGCTGAACGAACAGGGCTCGCCCCTCCAGGGCGCCCTGCTCCGCCGTGGCCCGGAAGGGTGCCGATGCGGCGGGGTTGCCGTTCACCGGGCTCCGGGAGACAGGACCGGCTTCCAGACCCTCCTGGCCCAGAAATGTCTCGAGGGCTTGAGCGGGCGTGCCCTCCCGGGCCAGGGAGAGGACCACGATGGCGTCCTCCTCCGGGCTCACGCCCTGGACCGCCTGGGCCAGATTGGCCGTGCTCCAGCCCCGGGGGAAGTCCATCCGGAACGCCATGTCCGGGTGGTAGAAAGCCTCCCCCTGGAAAAACCCGTTTCGGGGGTTCTCTCCGAAGACCAGGCCGTCCAGACGGCGGAGAAAGGCCTCCCGGTCCACCCGGGCCGGCCCCCCGGGCACCTCCGCCTCCCGGGCCATCTCCAGGATCCGCTCCTCCCGGTTCTCCGGGTTCGGGTGGGTGGAGAGCCACTCCGGTACCTCCTGCCCGCCCCCGGCGGAGGTAACCTGGCTCAGCATTCCCATCACCCCGCTCAACTCCGCGGGCTCGTAGCCCACCCGACTCATGTAGCGGACTCCGAGCTGGTCGGCCTGTCTCTCGTCGTCCCGACTGAACTTGAGGAAGAGGAGCTGGAGGGAGGTCCCGGCCAGGTTCTGGAACCGCTGGAGCTCGGGAGCCAGGATCATCCCCACGCCCAACCCCAGCTGGGCGAGCTGAGCCCGGCTGATCCGGTTCACCGAGTGCCGGGCCGTCACATGACCGATCTCGTGGCCCAGGATTCCCACCAGCTCCGCCTCGGACTGGAGGTACGCCAGGATGCCCCGGGTCACGTAGATGAACCCCCCGGGAACGGCGAAGGCGTTCACCGCCGGCTGATCCAGGAGGCGGAAGGTCCAGGGGAGATCCGGACGCTCGGAGGCATCCGCCAGCTCCCGACCCAACTCCTGGACGTACTCCTGGAGGTCGTCGTCGGGATAGAGGCCCATGGAGGCCACGATCTCCGGGTCCGACTCCCGGCCCATCTCAATCTCCTGGGCCTCGGAGAGGAAGCTGAGCTGTTGCTCCCCCGTGGCCGGGTTCACGGCGCAGGAGGCCGGGGTCAGGAAGACCAGGACCGTGAGCACGGTCCTGAGGAGGACAAACCGGATCCGGGAAGCCATGGCGTTCATGTTGTCAGCTACACCCCGGTGGTCAGCCGGATCCCGTCCCACGACCGCCCTGGACCTCAGCTCGCGGGCCCCACCAGGAGGGCGTTGGCCATGAGGGGGTAGCCGCTGTACCAGAACATGCGGAAGAGGGGATCCTCCACGAAGAGGATCAGATTACCCCGACCCATGCCCACCCGGGCCATCCACGTGCTCCGGTCCAGCCGCTCCAGGTTCTCCGGGGAGATGACACCGGAGATCCTCTCCAGCCCCTGGGGATGGAAGACCACGGACTCGTAGCCCTCACTGGGTTCGAAAGCCCGTCCCCGGGACAGGACGAAGAGGCTCCGGTCCAGCCCGTCGGCGGAGGCGCCGGCCGCCAGGGGATGATCCGGATCCAGCTCCACACGGAGAATGGCGCCCGGCACGGCTTCTCTCCAGCGGTCCTCCTCCCGCTCCTCACGGGTCCGCAGGGCCTGGGCCAGCCGTTCGTCCCGCTCCAACTCCTCTTCTTCCTCCTCCCTCAACTCCAACTCGCCCAGGCTCTCCCCCAGGGCCCGGGCGCTGCTCCCCACGGCAACCAGGGTCCCGCCGCTTCGGAGCCAGGCCCGGAGGCCCTCTGTCCCTCCCTCCCCCAGGGATCGCTGGACCCCGTAGGACTCGGGGACCACCAGGACGTCGTAGTCCTCCAGGTCCACCCGGGCCAATCCTCCCACGTCCAGGGCGTCGAAGGGCATGCCCAGAACCTGCTCCAGGAAGAACCAGTGGGCACCGTAGGAGGTGGAGCTGACGCCCTCACCACCCAGCAGGCCCACGTGGGGAAGCTCCACGAAGCCCGAATCGTCCGTGCCCAGATCGGCCCCCTCCTCGGTGAACCCCGTGGAGACGGGGACCAGGAAGGGCAGGAGGTCCGCCTCTTCCACCTTCCGGCGGAGGTCCGGGTTCTTGCCCCGGGGCAGGAAGAACGTCCCCTGGGGATAGAGGTGGCCGTCCAGACGGAAGGTATCGGGCTGGGCGTAGGCCCGGCCTCCGGCGGTGAGGAACGCCACCAGGGCCGGGGCCGCGTCGAACCCGGGCGTAAGGAGGTAGCCGTACGGCGTGCCCGAGAAGGCCACGGGAGCGGGGGCTCGGGGCAGGCGATCCACGAACTCCCAGTCCCCGCCGACCTCACCCTGGAGGGAGTGGGCCTGCACGCCGTAGGCGTAGGGCAAGGACCAGGCGGTGATGTCGTAGGTGGAGCTCCCCTCCAGGAGGTGCTCGGGCTTCAGGAGGGCTCCCGCCAGCCGTCCCCGAGGCTGCCGGGCTCGAACCCGGAACGTTCCCGCCGGAAAGGACTCCAAGGCGGGGAAGCCCTGGTGGGCTTCGGCCCGGGCCCGGAAGGGCTCCTGGGTCCTCTCCACCTGGATGCCCTGACCCAGGAGGTGATTCACCAGGGCGTGGGCCCGCTCCGGATCCTCCCCGGGCACCAGGAGGATGTCCAGGAGCCCTTCATCCACCGTCCGGTGGAACTCGGCAAAGCCGCTCAGCAGCTCCGTGCGACCCGCCGCAGCGGTCCGGAGGGTGGCCTTTCCTGCCACCCAATGGTGGGTGGCCCGGTCCTCCAGGGTGAGGAAGGTGCCGTCGGAGCGCTCTACCACCAGGCCGGCGCCCCCCCCGCCCGCCTGCTCGTACGTCATGCCAATGCTCCCCAGGAGGGAAGGCCACGAGTCCCCATAGCCGGGATAGAAGAGGTCGAACCCCTCCGCCGTGTAGTACAGCCACCCCTCTTCATCAAAGGCCCGGGCGTTGCCCTCCCCGAAGCGCTGCGCCCACTCCCGGGTGTGCTCCGGGTAGATGGGATTCACCGGCTTGGCCGGGGGGAAGAAGAAGTAGGTGGAGTTGGAAGACATCTCGTGGAAGTCCACGTGCACCTGGGGACTCCACCGGGACCAGGTGGCCAGCCGGGCCCGGGTCTCGGGCTGGCTCATCCAGGACCAGTCCCGGTTGAGGTCGAAGAGGTAGTGGTTCGCCCGGCCCCCGGGCCAGGGCGGATCGTGCTCCCGGGTGTTCGGGTCCGGATTCGGCTCAACGCCCCGGGCCTGGCGGTAGAAGTTCACGTACCGGTCCCGGCCATCGGGGTTCACGGAGGGTTCCATGACCACCACCACAGAATCCAGGGTCCATCCCACATCCTCGGCTCCCCGGGCCAGATCCCAGGCGGTCCACAGGGCGGCCTCGCTGGAGGAGCTCTCATTGCCGTGCACCCCGTAGGACAGATACACCACCGCGGGATTCGTCCGGATGATCTCCGCCGCCCGGTCCTGGGTGGTCTCCGGGTCCGTGAGCTCCCGGTTCAGCTCCAGGATCTCCTCCAGACGCTGCCGGTATTCCGCCGACGCCACCAGAACCTGGAGAAGGGGCCGGCCCTCCGGGGTCTCGCCGTAGGGATGGACGGACACCCGGTCGCTCACCTCGGCCAGGTTCGAGAAGTAGTGCACGAGCCCCGCCACGGGAGTGAAGCGCTCTCCCAGCTCGTAGCCCAGGAACTCGGCGGGAGAGGGAATCTCCTGACCCGACGCCGGCGGCGGGGAGAGGAGGGGGAGGAGGAGGGCCAGAGCGAAGGCGGAAAGGACGGCTTTCGGGTGACGCATGACGAATCCGTGAAAGAGGCCAGAGCTGAACTCCACGAGAGCCGTCAAGGTAGGGAGTCCCGAGGACGGGCGGCAAGACGCCCCAACTCCCCGGGGAAGCTCCGCTTGGTGCGGGGCCGCCGCTTCTGAGAAACAAGACCCGCCGGCGCCCCGTTTCTTTCGGTTTCGTCCGGCCCGCAGGGGCCGGTGAGGGGGCTTCTGAGAAACGGGCTC
>CAZZEL010000065.1:0-23115 GCA_964652625.1 uncultured Gemmatimonadaceae bacterium | reverse complement strand
GCCGATACGTTGGTGTTGATCCTCATGGGTGGGTCTCCTTCCTTGGTATGGAACGTCGGAGCGTCCTTGCTCCGTGAGCTTCCTTGCTCATTCCTGCTGCTCGTCTCGTCGGTCCAGGCCTGACCTCTTGATCTGAAGTATCGTCCCGGGTCGAAAAAGCTTTAGAGGGCTTCTCGAGCTCCCTTCGCCGGGCCTCACGCAGGGGGCCGCTCAGGGGACCGCACACTAAGGATTCCTCCCCGCCGGTCCGATACTTTCCCCAGAGTCTGAATCCGACGGGCCAGCGTTCCCGGAGCCCCGACAACAACGGACGAAGAGAGGGATTCATGGAGGCCCAGGAAGATGTGGGAATGGACGTATTCGTGGCGCGGCAGCCCATCTTCTGTGCCGATGCCCGGATCATGGGCTACGAGCTACTCTACAGGGGAGACTCGGAGGCCGAGACCGCCGAAGGAAGCAGCGTCCCGGGCATGTCCTCCACGGTCCTGGTGAACTCCCTCCTGGCCATCGGTCTGGGGGAGATCACCGGGGGGCACACCGCCTTCATCAACTTCCCCCGGGAGTTCATCGTGGACGGGATGGCGGAGGTGCTGGATCCTGAGGAGGTGGTGATCGAGCTCCACGAGTCCATCGAGCCGGACCCCCAGGTCCTGGACGCCTCCCGGCGATTGACGAAAAGGGGATTTGTCCTGGCCCTGGACGACTTCGAGTTCCAGGAGACGTATGCACCCCTCCTGGAGGTGGCCAAGGTCGTGAAGGTGGACGTGCTGGGAAAGAGCCGGGAAGAGCTGGAAGAGATCGTTACCCAGCTCCAACCCTTCCAGGTCCAGCTTCTGGCCGAGAAGGTGGAGACGGCGGAAATGCACGAGACGTGCCTGGAGCTGGGCTTCGAGCTCTACCAGGGCTTCCACTACCTGAGGCCCGAGACCCTGAGTCGGCACGATCTCTCCACGGAGTCCGTGGCCGTGATCCAGCTTCTCAACCTTCTCACCGACCTGAACACCACGGATCGGACCATCGAGGAGGCCTTCCGATCCGACCCCGGACTATCCTACAAGCTCCTCCGAATGGTGAATTCCGCCGCCCTTGGCGGCCGAGGCATCACGTCCATCGAGCACGCCCTGCGACTCCTGGGCCGTGAGCCCCTGCACCGCTGGCTCTCCATGCTCCTGGTGGCCGACGCCCGGAACGGAAGCGGAATGCAGGGAGAGCTGGTGAAATCCTCCCTCTTCCGGGGCCACCTCTGCGAGCTCATCGGAGAGCAGCTCCCCGGCTCCCTGGCCCGGGGGCTACCTCCGGCGGGCACCCTCTTCCTCATCGGACTCTTCTCCCGGATCGACCTCCTGCTGAAGCTCCCCATGGAGGAGATCTTCCGGAAAATCGACCTCTCCAGGTCGGTCAAAGAGGCTCTGGTGAGCAGGGAGGGTGTGGGGGGAGGTATCCTGAAGGGAGTGGAAGCCTACGAGACAGGCCAGTGGGAAGAGGCCGAAACGGAGCTGGACGCGGTGGGCCTGGATACCCCCGAGCTACCGAACCTCTATCTGGAGTCCATCGCCTGGGCCAGTGACCGCATGAACGCCCACCGGCAGGAGTGACAACCTCCCCTACGAGCCCGCTCGGGGCCAAAGGAGCTCGGAGACCTCCTCCAGGTCGAAAGGCTTCTTGATGTGGGGGCGGCCTGTCTCCAGGACCTGACTCTCCGTCTCCTCCTCCTGGAATCCCCCGGTCATGAAGACCGTCCGGTCTCTCATGCAGGGGGCCACGGAATCCAGCTTCCTGTAGAACTCCAGTCCGGTGGTCCCGGGCATATTGACGTCTACCATGACCCGGTCGAAATCCTGCTCCTGGAGGATGTCCAGGGCCACCGTTCCGTCCACGGCTTCTTTCACCTGGACCCCCTTCCGCTCCAGGTACTTTCTCAACACCGTCCGGACCATGTCGTTGTCGTCCACCACCAGGACCCCCAGCTCCCCGTTCTCCTCTCGACGGACCCCCACGGCGGGCGGGAGTCTGACCCCGGAGGACTCCTCTCTGACGGAGGCTTCCGCCGGAAACACCACAGAGTAGCAGGTCCAGAGACGGGGCCGGCTCTCCACGTGAAAAGAACCGCCAGCCCTGGTGGCCAGATCCCGGGCCAGGGCCAGGTCGGAATCAGGCAGTTCGTCCTCTCCGTCTTCCGTGAGAAGGGGCTCCAGGGAGAGGAGCTCGTCCACGGTACCGTCCTGGATCCCGGGCCCGTCGTCGGAGATCGTGCACCAGACACTCCCTGCGTCCTCCCAGGTTCGCACGGTGATGCTCCCCCCCTGGGGGAGAAGGGACATCCAGGAGCGACGCAGAAGGATCCAGAGCGAGATCTCCAGAGCCCGACCGTATCCCCGGACAGCCGGGAGGCCGTCGGCGAGAAGCGGAAGAACCCGAATGCGGTCATCCCGTGCCTCCGGCTCCAGACGGGTCAGCAGTGTGCGGAACAGCTCGGACAGGTCCACGGCCTCCCTGCCAAAGCCTTCCTCGGCAAGGGCCAGGGCTCTCTTCGACTGGCCCTCGACGTTCCGGAGAACCGCCCCTTCGACTCCATCCAGGGCCCGCAACCGTTCCGAAATGTAGGTCAGACGGAGAGCCAACTCCATCAAGAGAGCGCTGGCCTGTCCCTCCCGGGAATACCTTTCTCCACGTCTCCGGATGAGAAGGGCCCGCCATCCGGTCCCCATGTCTACCGGGAAGGACGGAGAGATGCAGGCGACGTCAAAATCCGGCCCCTCTTCCCCCTTGCCGTTGCTCCCCCGGTCCCTTCGTTGCCAGTTCAGTTCGCCGGTCCCGGCGGGTCGCAGGGAGGCAAGAAGGGCTCCTCCGGGCAGCAGCCGGAGGCTCTCTCCCGTGGGCTCCCCCCTTCCCCAGGAGGGCAGAATGCTGGAGATACCCTGTGAAAGCAGGACTCTCTCCTCGGAGTCCACCACCACGAAAGCCTCGATCTCGCCGCCGCGTGCCGCTTCTGCACGGGTTGCAAGAAAGCGGAGAAGCTCCGTGCCTGCCTGAACCCTCAGTCGTTGCAGGGCCACGGTCATCTGCTCCCAGACGTCCATCCGAAGATGGCGGTCCACGGCTCCGGACTCTTCCGGTACCCACCGGAGACCCACCACCAGATAGCCCAGGACCGAGGCATCCCCGAGGAGGGGGAGGAGGGCGATTCCTTTCATTCCCGCTTCTCTCAGAAGACCGTGAAGCTCCGGCGCACGGTCAGCCAGACGGCCCCGGCGAAGGAGATGGGGTCGAGCCGTTCGCCGGGCCCAGGCCAGGAGATCCCGGCCCGCCTCCCCGGAGAGAGCACGCCCGATCTCCATGGGAAGACCTTCCCTGTGCACCACCTCTACGGTATCTCGGGCTGAGGAGCAAAGGAGAACCGCCACGCCCTGCCCGGGATCCGGGGAAGCCACCCGGGTGGCGAACCGGGCCATGAGCTCCCGGAGAGGGAGGCTTCCGTCCCGGTTCGTCATGGCAGGATCCCTTCGTTTCCACGGAGATGGCCCTGGACAAGGGGCGTCTCGGAGAGAACACCCGACTCACCGGGTGCGTACTCCTCGGTCATGAATTCCTCCTGGAACGGGAGCAGTACCGAAATCCTCCGGTTCCTGGGGTCCAGGGGATCCTCCGAGTTCTTCAGCTCCCGGTCGGCGTAGCCCCGGACCTCCGTTATCCGCTCCCTCTCCAGCCCCCCAGCGATGAGGCTCCGTCGAGCCGAGTTCGCCCGATCCGTGGCCAGATCCCAATTCGTGTATCCGGGTCCTCCCCGGAAGGGAAGGGCATCGGTGTGCCCCTCCACGACGACCTCATTGGGCAACGCCTGAAGCTCCGGCGCCACCAGCTGCAGGACGGAGCGGAGGGCCGGCTTGAGAGAAGCCGATGCCTTGTCGAAGAACGTCTCCCCCCCCCCGGTCTCCATGAGCTCGATCCGCAGGCCCTGTTCCGTAATGACGATTTCCACGGCCGCGTCCATCCCCCGGGTCAGACCAACGTCCTCCATCTTCGAACGAATCTCCCCCGCCGCTTCCTCGAAGCGCCGCTTCTGGTGCTCCCGGGTCATGAGGATGGCCCTGCGGAGATCCAGGCTCGTGGGATCGCTCCCGGACGAAACGGGATTGCTTCCACCGGAGAAGTTCCTCTTGAAGCCCACCGGATTCGAGAAGTACCCTTCCACCATGTCCTTCACCCCCTGATCCATCCCCATGATCCACATCACCAGGAAGAAGGCCATCATGGCCGTGACGAAGTCGGCGTAGGCCACCTTCCATGCCCCGCCGTGCTCTTCATGGTCCCCGGATTTCTTCTTCCGGACGACGATGATCTTCTTCTCGTCGGAGCTCATGCCGCCTGCTTCCCCCTGCGTCGGGTCAGGTCCTCCAGCTCAGTGAAGGAGGGCCGGTCCATGGGTTCGATGTTCCGCCGGGCGAATTCCACCGAGGTGATGGGAGGATCCCCCCGGGCAAAGGACAGAAGGGCCGTACGGATGCAGGCCAGGTAGGCCTCCTCCGCCTTGACCCTCTGCTGGACAGCCTGGGCCAGGGGGCCCACAACCCCGTAAGCCAGGAGGACGCCCAGAAACGTCCCCACCAGGGCGGCGGCCACGCTCATGCCCACCTCTTCCGGTGACCCGCCGATCTTGCCCATGGTGATGATCACCCCCATGACCGCCGCGACGATGCCGAACCCGGGCAGGGCGTCGGCTACCGTGCCCAGGGCCTTGGGCACCTTGCTGGCCTCGCCATGATGCTGTTCCAGATCCAGGTCCAGGATCTCCGAGAGGTGGTGGTCGTCCACGGCACCGGTGAGAAGCACCTTCATGGTGTCGGAGAGGAAGGCCACCGCGGCATGGTTTCGGTGGAAGCTGGGGTACTTGCGGAAAAGGTCGCTGTCCTCCGGGTTCTCCACATGGGACTCGATCCCCACCAGGCCGTCCTTTCTGGCAGCGTAGAACACTTCGTAAAGGACCTGGAGCAGCTCCCGGAACGCAGCCTGGTCGTAGGGACTGGGGCGTACCAGCGCCAGGGTCTCGAGGAAGATGGACTTGACGATGGATGGTTTGTTCCCGATGAGGAGAGCCCCCAGAGCCGCTCCTCCGATCACGATGTACTCGTTGATCTGGAGGAGCACGAGAAGGTTGCCCCCATGCATCGTGTATCCCACGATCACACTTCCGAGGACCACCACCATTCCAACGAGAACGAGCACAGATCACTACCCCGAGCTGGATTCGAACGCAGTCGAGCCTTCTTTGAACGGAGGCCAGGGGCCCCGCTGAGGAGTATCGGCAAATCCGGGTGAAACTGGAGCCGGCTGGGAGCCAGTGGGACGCCTTCCCCCCCTTGCCGCCCGGACCCGGCCTCGAAAGACTGTCGACCAGGAATCCGGTATCCGGAATCCCCGAGCCACTTCCCCGTACGCCTACGAGAGGAGCCTTCCCTTGGCTTCCCGAGCTTCTATGGACCGGTCCTGGGTGGAGGATCTGGAGCGAGCCGGTTGGTCACGGCTGGCGGATCGCCTCATCCACGGGATCTGCCACAGTCTGAACGGCCGGATCACGGCCCTGAGCAGCGTTCTCTACTTCCTGGAGTCCCCGGGCCATGACCCCCCTTCCATGGCTTCCCTCCTGGAGCCGGAGTTGAAGCGCCTGCAGGAAGCGGAACGTTTTCTTCGGCTGCTTCCGGACGACCGCACCGGGCCCCGGCCCCTGGCCCCGGGAGAGGTGCTGCCCTTCCTTTCCCGGTCCCTCACCCTGCAGCGGGGCCTGGAAGGAGTGAAGGTGGACCTCCGGCTTCCGCCCGACACCCCGGGAGTAAGGGTGGATCAGGCCCTCTTTGTCCGGAGCATGCTTTTGCTGCTGAGCCATCTGGCCGAAGTGGCTGTTTCCAGTGGAGGGGACAGAGTCCAGGTGACCACGGAGGATGAAGAAGGAAGGATGAGGCTCAGCTTCCAAATCCCGGAAGAGAAACCCTCTCCGGGGGAACGAACCTCGCCCCGGGGGCCCCCGATCCCCTTCGGACCTCTTCCTGAGGACTGTCAGGACAACGTGGCCAGAGCTCTGGGGAAGGAAGGTATCGAGCTCGCTGGGAAGGAAGATGGGCAGGACCGGGAAGGGGAGGAGAAGGGCGGGATCAGGCTCGAGGTCTCGTTCCCTCCACCCTGCTGACCCTCCTTGGGCCCGGGTCGGGTCTCGCTACCCGGACTCCCTCCCCTCTGGAGGAGGCTTCTCTTCCTCTTCATCTTCCTCCCTCTCCTCTTCCCCGGACTTCCCCCCCGGAGACTCCAGGGACCGGAGCCATTCCCGGGCTCCCTCGGTGGCCTCGGCCCGGATATTCTCTTCGGCGATCCGCTGGGCCAGCTCTTCTCGTACGATTCCTACGGAGGAGGGGGCTTCGATACCCAGTCGGACGCCGTTGCCGTCCACCCCCAGAACCACGACCCGGACACCCCCGTCGATAAGGATGGCTTCACCGGTACGACGGGACAGTATGAGCATGAGGATGCGGCCCGGCCTTTCCTGAGACCCGAGGAGCCCATCACATCCTCACCAGCGTCTCCAGCATCTCGTCCGCCGTCGTCACCACCCGTGCCGCAGCGGAAAAAGCGGTCTGGAACTCGATGAGGTGGACCAGCTCCTCGTCGGTGGAGACTCCACTCAGGCTCTCCCTGCGCAGGTCGGCTTGCTCCGAGAGGGTTTCGTGAACCTCCACCTGTTCAAGTGACGAACGCACGGAAAAACCTACGTCGGTAACGAGCTGACCGAAATGCTCCCCGTAGGAGGTACCCAGGAGGACGCTATCGGCGTCACGAAATCCGGCCAGAGCCAGGGCCACGTCATTGGCTCCCGCCCGATAGTCCCCACCGACGTCCCCGGTCCCGGCGCTGATGGTGTCACTGGAAGCCTCCACGGCCGCGGAGAGCTGGATGCTCGTGGCGGTGAGACCCGCCGGATCGAAGAAGTCCACCCCCGTGGCACCATCCGGGCTCGTCCCGGTCTGGTGCACGGCGTTCACTTCGGTAACCAGAGCTTCGGCCAGGTCGTTCAACTGGTCCTGTACGTTCGGCAGATCCGTGTTGAGGAGAGTCATCATTCCGCCGACGGAGCCCCCGAGATCCGACAGATCGCTGGAATGTCCTTCCAGCCTCAGGCTGACCGTTCCGCCGAACTCCACCAGTTCCAGCGATCCTGCCTGGGCGCCATCCACCAGGGAGAGACCCGAAGTGAGGACACCCACGCTCCCGTTGTCCCTCTGCGTGACCTGGACGGGAACCAACGTGGCCAGCTCGTCCAGGGCCCGGTCTCGGGCATCTCTCAGGTCCGCCGCCGTGTCCCCCCCGGCCTCCGACGAGGTGATCTCCCGGTTCAGGGTGGCCACCTCCCGGGCCAGATCGTTCACTTGGTCCACAGCGGAGACGAGACGAGCCTCCGTGTCCTGCCGGATCTGGTCCACGGACTCGGCCAGGCTGTGCATCTGGATGGTCAGAGTCCTGGCATGGGTACGAACCCCTTCCCTGGCCTCGACGCTGCCGGGGTTCGTGGCCAGGTCGCTCCAGGAGGAGAAGAACTGGTCCAAAGCCGTGGCCAGCCCCTCCTCGCCGGGTTCATTGAGGAGGGTCTCGACCTGGCCCAGGATGCCGGCCCGGGTCTCCGCATCCCGGGATTCCCCGATCTCCCGCCGGAAGGCCATGTCCAGGTAGGAGTCCCGGACCCGCTGCACATCGTCCACGTGCACGCCGGTTCCGAAGATCCCGGAGGAGGTGTGCAGGGGAGGAAGGGGCGAGAGCACGGGCCGCTGGCGGGTGTACCCCTCCGTGGAGGCATTGGAGATGTTGTGGGCCGTGACGTTGATGGCCTCCTGCTGGGAGCGCAGGCTCGAGCTGGCGATGGACAGAATACTACCAAGAGAAGGCATGTCAGATCTGCTGGTTGATGATGGATCCCGTGTCGGCGGTCTGCCCCGGGGACTGTGCTTCCGGCCCGTACACCCCCGGGGACTTCCCGCCCCCGGTGAGCCCACGGATCAACTCCTCCCCGGAAGAGAGGGCTCCCTCCAACACCCTTCTGTTCACGTCCAGCTCCCTGGACAACTCCAGGGCCGTCCGGCGAAGACCGTCCCGGGCCGCCCCCAGCTCTTCGTCCATCTTCCCCTCCAGAGTCTCCTCCATGTCGTCCAGAGGGACGTCCCCTTCCACACCCAGGGTCTCCAGCAAGGCCCGGCGACGGCGGCGAGCCTCGGCCAGGGTCCGGAAGACCCGTTGGGCCGAGTATACGGTCTCGTCCACGACGGCCAAGTCGTCCTTCCGGACTGCCGTTCGTTGCCGCCTCAAGATCTGAATGAGGTCCGCCAGGAGCTTTCCCTCCCGACTCAGGACATCCTTCAGGGACTGAAGGGTCCACTCCGGAGACGGCCCTCTGCTCGCCGCCCTGGTATCGGGAATGGCCAGGCCCACGGTCAGCCTCCCTTTCCTCGGGAAAACCAGCGATAGAGAGCCTGCCCGATGCCCTTCTCCGACCGTGAGGCGGCCACTTCCGAGAGGTGCTGGTCCATGAGGGTGACGAAACCATCCTCTCCTCCTCCACCTCCCAGGAGACCCGAGTCGGGAACGGTCTCCCGCATGGCCTTGAACAGCTCCTGGAAGAAGGCGCTCTCCAGAGCATCCGATGCTGCCCGGAGACGGGCCTCGTCACCCTGGATCGTCCCCCGGCGCAAGGCGTCCAGCACATTCTGCGGCTGGCCCGAGACTCCTCCGTCGCCGGTCCCGCCCACACCCCTCATCGGATCACCACCTGGGCCCGAATGGCCCCCACTTCCCGGAGGGATTCGAAGACAGCTCCGATGGCCGAGGGTGGGGCTGCCACTGCGTGAAGGGCAGCGGCCACGTCCTGGACGCTCACGCCTTCGGCCATCTGGAGATCTCCCGGCACCGGGGCCTCCGCCGGCGCCTGGGGGACGCCCTCCTCAGCTTCGGCTCCGGGCACTTGCC
This sequence comes from uncultured Gemmatimonadaceae bacterium, assembly GCA_964652625.1. GTDB lineage: Bacteria > Gemmatimonadota > Gemmatimonadetes > Longimicrobiales > Gaopeijiaceae > CAZZEL01. Next base: position 14,115 of record CAZZEL010000065.1, on the reverse strand, counting down.
CGGGACCTGCGGCGGGGGGTGCGACTTCCCCTTCCTGAGGAGGAGCCGGCTCCGGGTCGGCCTCCGGTACGTCGTCTTCCCTGTTCCCCACCGAGAGGGTCATTCCACCATGACTGACTACGGCTTCTCCCACAGTGAGATCTCCGCCGGCCACCACCGAACCCGTCCGGCTGTCGATAATGATCCGGGCCTCCCGCTGGGGATCGACTCTGAGGTCTCCGATCTGGGCCAGGACCGTGGCCCTGTTCTCGGCCGCATCACCGGAAAGGTTGAGGCTCACGGCCCCGGGATCCACAACCTGAGCCGCCCCCTCTCCCACCGAATCGTTGATGGCCCGGGCAATCCGGGTGGCGTTGCCCAGGCTAGGTTCCCGAAGGTAGAGAAGGGATGTCCGAGTAAAATCCGGGGTCGGCAGGGGCTGCTCGAGGATCCCTCCGTCGGGGATCCTGGCCGAGGTCTCCACGTTCCGGTAATTCCGACCAGGGCCGTCCGAGGCTCCAGGAAGAAGAAGCGGCCCCTGGGCCGTGGCCACCGGCACTGCGCCGGGATTCGGAACCAGAGGTGTCATCCACAGAACGCCCCCCCGAAGGGAGACGGCGTCCCCCACGGAAGAGACTTGCACCTCGAACCGCCCGCCGGGTCGCAAATACGGGGATGTCTCGGCCGTGACCAGGACCGCCGCCACGTTCCGTGTCCGCAGGAGCTGGTCCGGCACCTCCACGTCGAATCGACGCAGCAGGTTGGCGATGGACCGGACCGTGTGGCCGGAGCTATATCCCCCGATCACCCGGTCGCCAGATCCGTCCAGACCCGTGACCAGGCCGTAGCCTACCAGGCGCACCGGGACCTCCTGGTTCGCCACCGTCAAGTCCTGGATCCTGACTTCCTGCCCCAGGAGGCGGACTCGCCAGGAGGTGCCCAGGAGCACCAGGAGCAAGAGGGCGAGACGGAGGAAGGTCCGGAGTGGAGAATAGGGGGTCATGGCCAGATGATGTCCAGGATGCGGGACCAGAAGCCTCCCGTCTCTCCCAGAGTTCCGTTGGATGAGTAGAGAATCTCGGCATCGCTGAGTCTCCAGGACTCCACGGTGTTCTGCATGGAGACATCCTGGGGGCGAAGCCAACCCCGAAGAGTGACTTCCTCTTCAACTTCGTCGATCTTGAGCTTCTTGGTGCCTTCCACCCTGAGCATTCCCGACGGCGAGACCCCGACTACACGGGTGCTGATCTCTCCGGAGAAGCGCTGCTGGCGGGACGACTCCCCTCGCTGGCGATCACCCACATCGTTCCGACTGGTGAGCCCCCCCCCCATGGTGCTCCCCGAGGTCCGGGCCGTGAGCCCGAGGTTCCGGTCCTTCTCCCGGGAGGCCATCTCGTCCTTGTTGGCAGACGCCAGGAGGTACTCGTCCACCAGCACGGTGACGATGTCTCCCTCTTCCAGCCGGTGGCTGTCGGCCACCCACGATTCCCGGAGGGGCCTGGCCCCTTCTTCGGAGGGTGGAGGTTCCGTCTCCTGTCCGGCGATCGGTCCGGCGGCTCCACACCCCATCCCCATCAGGGTGAAGACCGCCGCGAGGACGAATGTTCTCATCTCCTTCTCTCCCTCGTTCCCTGCTGGATCACCACCGTCCCCGGTCCCCGGACCACACCTCTCAGGCGCTCTCCGGTCCCGGTCCTCACGAAGACTTCCTCACCCAGGGCCCCGGAACCCGCCGCCTTTCCTTCCACCGTCACCTCCACGCCGGCCCGGGCCCACAGAATCCTCACGGCCCCCCCGGCCACCACGAGATCCGGAGGACGAAGGGCCGGAGGCCCCAGCCTCTCACCGGGTCGGATGCGACGCTGGGCCACCCAGCCCACCCGGGCTGGATCGTCCAGTTGCCGGGGACCGCCCCAGTGGATCCGGGCCCGCTGCGCCACATGGGAGGTCTCCAGCACCTCTCCCCGCTCCAATCCCTCCCGGGAGACGATCTCCCGAACCACCACCCCGGCCCGCAGGGTGACGGGCCGGGCTTCACCGGGAGCGTGGGGACGGTAGAAGGACACCACCCAGTGCCCCCCTCGTCCGCTCCCCAGGAGCTCGGCTCCGGTATATCCCTCGGGAAGCTCTCCACCCCGAGGGACGCTCCACTGCAGTCGGAGATCGTCTTCCGGAACCCCCCACCGACTGGCCAGGCGGTGTCGCACGCCCGCCACCACCTCGGGTGCCGGACGCCACGCGGGAGCCGAATCCGGCACGGACGAGCTCCCTTCCTGAGCCTCTGCTCCCGTAAAGCATCCCACCAGGAGTCCCGTCAGAGCGAGAGATGCCCCCCGGAGTCCTCCCCGGAGCGCCCCTCCCCGCTGGAACAGGTGATCTGCTTGATCCTTCATGCCGTAGCCCTCCGGCTCCCTGGTGCGAAAGGTGGACCGAACCCCGGGCCCGGTCCGAGCTCAGTATCGTCTAGCGGAAGAGGGAGTTCGCGATCTTCGCCATCTCCTCGGAGCTCTGCACGGCCTTCGAGTTGATCTCGTAGGCCCGGAGGGCGGTGATCATGTCCACCATCTCCTGGACGATCTCCACGTTGCTCCCCTCCAGGGTTCCCTGGAGGATCCGGCCGAAGCCCTCCTCCTGGGGAAAGCCCAGGTTCGGGGGGCCCGAGGCCGCCGTCTCCTGGAACAGGTTTTCTCCCATGGCCCTGAGCCCTGGGGAATTCGAGAAACGGGCCAGCTCGATACGCCCGATCTCCACCGGCTCCGGGGAGCCCCGGAGCTGCACGGTGATGACACCCGTCCGGGAGATGACCACCTGGCTGGCCTCCTGGGGCACGGAAATCCCGGGAACCAGACCGTAGCCACCGTTCGTCACCAGGCCCCCCTGGTCCGAGATGGTGAAGGAGCCGTCCCGGGTGTAGCCCACCTCGCCGCTGGGAAGCTGAACCTGAAAGAACCCCGCTCCCTCCACAGCCAGGTCCAGGGGCCGCCCGGTGGACTGCAAGGGTCCCTGGCTCTCGATGCGCTGGACCGCCGCCAGGCGCGTTCCCCTTCCCACCTGTACCTCCTGGGTCATGTCGGCCTGGGCGCCCTGCACGCTCTGGGCCCCCTGAATCGTCTGGTAGAGGAGGTCCTCGAAATGGGCTCGACTCCGCTTGAAGCCCGTCGTGTTGACGTTGGCCAGGTTGTTCGAGATGACTTCAACTCTTCGCTGCTGTGCGATCATCCCCGAAGCCGCTGTGCTCAAGTTCGGATCCATCTATCTCACCTTTCCAAGCTCGTTGGAGATCCGCTCCAGGACACCGTCCATGGCCAGCACGGAGCGCTGCAGGGCCGAGTAGGCCCGCTGAATCTCCATCATCTCCACCATGGAACCCACGGGCTCTACGTTGCTCTCCTCCAATCGTCCGGGAAGGATCCGGGTCGTCCCTTCCTCCACCGGAACCGTCTCTCCCAGGGGGCGGAAGTACAGACCGCCCTCCCGCTCCATCTCATTTTCCTCGGCAGTCCTCACCATCTGGAGGCTGGCCACCGGGGTCTTGTCCACCAACACTTCCCCGCCGGAGGTGATCTCGAAGTCCCCTTCCGGAAGAGTGATGGGTCCGTGGGTGGAGCCGTGAGACCCCAGGAGAGGATGTCCGTGGGAGTCCACAATGGTCCGTGAGGAATCCAGTCGGAAGGATCCCCCTCGGACCAGGCGCTCCCCCCGAGGGGTCTGCACGACCAGGAATCCGGAGCCTTCCAGAGCCAGGTCCAGGGGACGCCCGGTCTCCGTGACCGGGCCCGGGCTCATGTCCGTCTCCCCCCGGACCTCCAGACCTCTTCCCTCCAGCAGTCGGGCGAAGACCCGCTCTCCCTTGAACCCCGGGGAGGAGGCGTTGGCCAGGTTGTGGGCCATAGCCTCCTGCCGGTGCTCCCAGTACCGGAAGGCACGGGCGGCTCGTTGAAGGGCTTCGGGCCCCACGGTCAGGCGCTCCCTTTTCGAGTATGGGATACCGGGGTCGGTCCGGAACCTCCCTGGAGGTTGAGAAGAACGGCCAGCGTGTCCTGGGCCAGACCGGTTCTCTGGGCCACCTCACTCGGGGGAAGACCGCTCTCCCAGAGGGCCAGGGCAAAGGTCCAGGGATTCCGGTCCCGGAGGTCCTCGCCTTCTCTCTCATCCCGGGTCTTTCGCCCTTTCCGGCGAATCCTCGCCAACGGACCCGTCGCCGCCTCGCGGTCATCCCCTGTGCTCCGAATCCGGCGCCGCCTCGCCCGGAGAAGGAGAAAGAGAAGACCCACCAGAACCAGGCTCAGAGCACCAGGCACCCCCAGAGGATGCTCGACAAAGGCCGCACCCAGCTCACGGACGGAGAGCCAGGAACCACCGACGGGCAGCCCGGCCGGATCCCCCGAATTCCAGTCGGCATACTTCCGCCCATGGCTCCGGGCCGCCGGAAGCGTGCCAGTGCCGGAGAAGGCCAGGGAATAGGCGATCCGAACCGCCTCCTCCATCCCGGTCGCCTCCTTCCCCTCTTCCCGGGCCCTCCGGTCCATCTCCGAAAGGGATAGAGCCAGGCCCGCCCAGACCTCTCTTCGCTCCGGCCCCCGCATGGCCTGGCGAACGAGCTCCGTAACCCGCTCCTGGGGCGAGGGGGCTCCGGGCTCGATTCCATCTTCTCCTTCCGCCCCCCCCTCCTGGCCCAGGGTCGGCGACGACGCCGCGCTCCCCAGCAGGAGAAGCAGAACGATAAAGGGGGAGAACCCTCTCATCGTAGGACCTCCGTCCGGAGATGAGCCAACCGTTTCCTCAACTCCTTGATGGCCTTCGAACGAATCTGGGAGATCCGTGACTCGGTGACCCCGAGGACGGAAGCGATTTCGTGGAGCTTGAGACCTTCGAAGTAGTAAAGGGACAGGACCAGACGATCCTGCCGCTTCAGGTTGAGGATCTCCTCTTTCAGAATCTGGACCTCCTCTCCCTGCGAGATGGTCTCGTCCAGGTCCTCCACCCCGTCGTCCGGGGTGTATTCCTCCATGGTGGCCTGTCCCTCCTCGCCGGAATTCCGTGGCTGATCCAGGGACAGTTGATGGCTTTGCTCGGCCTGCTGGCTCCACTTCCAGTAGTCCTCCATGTCGATGCCGAGCTCTTCCGCGGTTTCCTCGGCCCGGGGAGCGCGTTTCAAGGTCTGCATGAGCTCCTCCCGAGCTTGGTTCACCTTCCTCTGTCTCCTCCGGATGGACCGGGGAACCGTGTCCCGTCGCCGGAGATCATCCAGGATGGCGCCCCGGATGCGTGGGGCGGCGAGAGTGGAGAAGGCCAATCCCCGCTCCGGATCGAAGTTGTCGATGGCATTCATGAGGCCGATGGTTCCGGCACTGAGAAGGTCATCGAACTCCACCTCCTGGGGGCAGGACTTCATTACCTTCCAGGCCATGTGGTACACCAGGCGCAGGTTCTCCTGAATGAGCTGCTCTCGAGCGCTCGCATCCCCTTGTTCCTGATAGGCTTGCCAGAGGGACATGGATGCCATGGTTGGTTTTCCTCGTTGGACCACTCTCCAAGGGTCTTGCTGCCGCCAGTTTCCAGGGCATGGGCCGTACCAGGACAAACAGGTGCAAGAAGGCTCGAGCCCAATGGGAGCGTAAGTATCGTCACCACAATGTCTTGAGGAGAATACCAGGGAGCCTTGGAGGCTCCAGGACTCGGGGCCGGAAAGCTCTGGCCCGGAAGGTCTTGCCGGGTGCGGCCCGGCGTCCTTTTCCGCTGGGAGAGGGAGTCAGGTGGAGGGAGAGAGGGGAATCACCCGGGGAGGAGTACCCGCCGCCCGGGCCTGCTCGGCCGCCAGCCGACTATGGAGCACACCCGCCGCCGTGAGGGCCGGCGCGGAAGGGGGCAGAGAGAGAAGAGACCCTCCCTCCCCGTGGAGAGCGCTTATGCGGGAGTCCCGGGGCACGGAGCCTCCGAAAGCCGCCTTCAGGCCCAGGAACCGCTCCCCCGCCAGATTCATGAGGCGGAACACCTCTTCGGCCGTCATGCCGTCTTCCCCGTTCACCAGGATCTCCATGGGCATTCGGGGAAATCGCTCTCGGCTCACCTTGAGAAGAGCGTAGGTGGCAGCCATGGCCACTCGGTCCGGCGACGTCACGGTGATCAGGCGCTCAGCGCCGCCGAGGCACGCGGCGAGAACCGAGCTCAGGTGGGAGCCCCCGTCTACAACCACCAGATCGTGTTCCGTGTAGAGATCCGCCACTCGCCGAAGGAGAGCCCGCCGTTCCCCCGGGGCCGTGGCCAGAGTGTCCTCCACATCGCCACCTCCTCCAGGAAGAAGCCACAGAGAGTCCGCAACGTGTCGGACCAGAGCTTCCGGGCCCAGACCACCTCCCCTCAATGCTCCAAGCCCGGGGCCCCCGTCGGAGAAGCCCATGAGAAGATGGAGAGAGCCAACACCTTCGTCTCCATCCACCAGAAGGACCCTCCGTCCCTCCTGGGCTCCGGCCATACCCAGGAGAGCAGCCACGGTGGAGGTGCCCACCCCTCCCTTGCCGGAGCCCACCACTACGACCCCGGGCTCGGGATCCCAGTGGGACGAGCCTCCCTGGCGGTTCAGGTACCGCCGGAGGGAATCCACGCTCCCGCTCACCCAACGCTCCTCATCCGCCGGAGGGTCTCCACCACCTCCCGGCCGTTCCGGGGAACGGAAGGAGGCGTCCGTCCCAGGGAGGAGAGAATCCTTCCTCCGGCAGGGTGGAGATCCCTCGGGACTTCCTGGCCGTTCGTCACCCAACGTGCCGGCAGCTTCACCGCTTCCACCAACTCCGCCAGGCTCCCCTCGTCCGGGACCTGGTCCAGCTTCGTGGGGAGGATGTGGGTCACTCCCAGGGTCTTGTAGACCTTGGCGATGTGCCGGGCCACATCCGACCGGGTCCCGGAGGGCAGGGCGAGATGAATCTCCTGGGGCCGGATCTCCCTCAGGAGCCCCACCCAGGGTGACGAGCCCCCTTCGTCGCCAGGTGCCCTGCCCGGAGTGTCCACGATGATGACGTCATGGGCCCGGAGACGCCGGTACGCCGGCGAAACCTCCCTGCGATGGTACACGACTTCCAAATGGATGCCGGCGATCTCGGCAAAGGTCTGAAGCTCGTCCACGGCCCCCACCCGGTAGGTATCCAGGGTCACGAAACCCACACTGGCCCGCCCGAAAGCATGGTGGCTCAAGGCCATCTTCACCGCCGTCAGGCTCTTCCCCCCTCCCCCGGGCCCCACCAGAGCCAGGACCAGGGGACCGATCCGCTCCGGGTCCTTGCGCTCCCCCGGCTCGTCCCGGCGGCCTTCCAGGCGCTTCTTGTATTTCGCCACGTCCTTGGCGGGGGCTGCGGATATCTCCACCCACGGGACCGGGCCCTCCCGGCCCGATCGGGTGGAGAGAACCAGGGCGTCCTCGCCCAGGGTCTGACGCACCTTCAACATGGCTTCCCGGATGTTTCGACCACGAAATCGTTCAGGCTGCATGATCCAACTCCCATGTGCCCACGCTCTGGAGGTTCACATGGGGCGGCAACTCGCCCAGCGAAACCACCGGAACCGCGGGAAGAACGGGTTCGATGAGGCGCCGGACCCCGACCCGGAGTCCTGGCGGTGTGATGACAGGAACCGCCCGGCCCTCTTCGGCCCGGGCCCGGGTGAGCTCGTCCAGTCGGGCCAGAAGTCCGGTGAGCCGGTCCGGATCCAGCATCTGCCCGCTCCCTTCGGAGGACCGGGGACTGAAAAGAGACATGAGGGCAGCTTCCAGCTTCGGGCCCATGGTGATGCCCCGAACCGCCCCTCCCTCGTCTTGATAGAGCTCCAGAATCACGTGGGACAGGCTCCGCCGGACGTGCTCGGTGAGGGCTTCCGGATCGTTGGTCTGTTCCGATGTGTCGGCCAGCGTCTCCAGAATGGTCACCAGATCCCGAATGGGAACACGCTCCTTCAGCAAGCGCTGGAGGACTCGATGCAGGACACCCAGAGGCACCTTGTTGGGAATGACCTCCTCCACCAGGGCCGGGTAGGACTCCTTCAAGGTATCCACCATCTCCTGGACGTCCTGGCGTCCCAGGAGGTCCGCCGCCTTGGCCTTCAGGGTCTCCATGAGGTGGGTGGCCAGAACCGCCGTGGGCTCCACCACCACGTACCCGGCGGTCTCGGCGTCCACCCTCTTCCTCTTGGGAATCCAGCGGGCCGGCATCCCGAAGCTGGGATCCCGGGTCTCCTCTCCGGGGATCTCCTCCATCACTCCCCCGGTATCGAGGGCCAGGACCAAGCGGGGCCGGAGACTGCCTCGGGCCGCCTCCGATCCCCGGATCTTCACCGCGTACTCATCCGGCGGCAGGCGCACGTCGTCCCGGATCCGGATGGGCGGCACCAGGATGCCCAGCTCCTGGGCGGCTTGTTTCCGGAGCAAACGGATTCGCTCCATGAGGTCCCCCTTCTGGGATTCATCCACCAGGGGGATGAGGGCGTAGCCGATCTCCACCTCCACGGGATCGATCTGAAGGAGGTCCTGCACAGGAGTCGATTGGGCCGGAAGCACCTCGGCCTCCGGCTTCTCCGGGAGGTCTTCGTTGGTCTCCTGTTTTCTCTCCTGGCCCCCCAGGTAGCCCGTGAGGGCCGCCCCCCCGGACAGGGCCAGGAAGGGAATGGCTGGAAGACCGGGGAGAACCGCCAGGAGGGCCAGAACACCCGAGGCCATCCAGGCCGGCTTGGTCTGGAATCCGATCTGCCGCACCACCGTCTCCGCCACCCGTCCTCCACCGGAGGAGGAGGTGACCATGACGCCGGCCGCCGTGGAGATGACCAGGGCGGGGATCTGGGTCACCAGGCCGTCTCCCACGGTGAGGACCGTGTACTCGGAGAGTGCTCTGGTCAGAGGCATCCCACGCTGGACCGCACCCACGAAGAGACCTCCCAGAATATTGATGGCCGTGATCAGGAGCCCGGCTATGGCGTCTCCCCGGACGAACTTCGCCGACCCGTCCATAGCCCCGTAGAAGTCCGCTTCCCGGGAGATCTCCTCTCGTTTCCTCTTGGCTTCGGCTTCATCGATGAGTCCGGCGGAGAGGTCGCCGTCGATGCTCATCTGGCGGCCGGGCATGGCGTCCAGGGTGAAGCGGGCCGCTACCTCCGCGACCCGGCCCGCACCCTTGGTGATGACGATGAAGTTGATGGCCACGAGAATGAGGAAAATGACGGCTCCCACCACGTAGTTGCCGCCGATGACGAACTCCCCGAAGCTCTCGATGACCTTTCCGGCCTCTCCCCTTCCCAGGATCAGGCGGGTGCTGTTCACGTTCAGAGCCAGGCGGAAAAGGGTCAGGAGAAGGAGAACGGCAGGAAAGGAGGAGAACTCCAGGGGCTTCTCGATATAGAGGGCCACCAGGATGACCAGGAGGGAAGAGGCGATGCTCATGGCCAGGAAGAGGTCCAGGAGCACCGGGGGAAGGGGGAACACCAAGAGAGCGACTACCGTCACCACTCCAGCCACCACCAGGACCTCGCTGTTCTCCCGAAGAACCTGGGCAAACCCCCGGTTCGCGGGAAAATCCCGGCTCACGGCCACTCCTCCGGAGCTCTTCACGCCAACCCACTCCCTTTCCACCGGGCTTTCCGCCCTTCACGGTTCTTGATGACCCAGGCCAGAATCTCCGCCACGGCCACGTACAGCTCCACAGGGATGGGAAGGCCCACCCTCGCCGTCTTGTGGAGAGCCCGCGCCAGGGTCCGGTTCTCCACCACAGGCACCTCGGCGTCCATGGCCAGCTTCTTGATCTGTTCAGCCACCTTCCGGGCCCCCATAGCCAGAACCACCGGTGCCGGCGCCATCTCCGGGTCGTATTTCAGGGCCACAGCGATGTGGGTGGGATTCGTCACCACCACGTCGGCATCGGACACGGACAGAAGCATGCGTCGGCGGGCCATGGAGCGGGCCATGGTCCGGCGACGAACCTTCAGGATCTGATCTCCCTCCGTGTCTTTCAGCTCCCGTTTGATATCCTCCTTGCTCATTTTCAGGCTCTTCTCGTGCCGCCATACCTGGTAGGCATAGTCGGCCACGGCCAGGAGCAGATAGGCCAGGCCCGCGCTCAACAGGAGTCGCACCACCTGTTCCTGCATGAACTGAACGAGGGCGAAGGGCGACTTCTGACTCAGACCCGGGAGCTCGTCCCTGGCCGCCAGAACGGCGAAGTACATGGCCAGGGTGATGATGCCGAACTTCAGAAGGGACTTGGCCAACTGGACGGGAGCCTGAAGACCCCACTTCTGCTTGATGTTCTTCTGAGGATTGACCCTCTCCCACTTCGGCTTGAGAGGCTCCAGAGAAAGGACTCCTCTCCCCTGGATCCCCGCCACCAGCAGGGCCGTGCCCGCCATGGTCAAGAGGACCGGGGTCACGGCTCCCATAGCGACCCACCCCACCTCCTGGAGCCACCCCACGGTTCCCTCGAATCCCCCCCGGATGGTGGTGGCCCCCTGGACGCATTCGGTGAACAGGATGGCCAACTCCCGTGCGATGACCCCGGCCCCCTGGGCCACGGCCAGGGCCGCCGCCAGAAGGAGGAAGGCCGTGGTCAGCTCCTGGCTGCGGGGGACCTCCCCCTTCTTCCGAGCGTCCTGCCGACGCTTCGGCGTCGGCGCCTCATTGCGTTCCTGGAAGCCACTGTCATCGGCCATCAGGGCCTCCCCTCAGCCGGGAGAAACGACTCCAGGGCCCGGTCCACCACATCGATGTAATGCGCCGGCCAGTCCCCGAAGAAGGTGGCGATGAAGGGAAGGCAGAGTCCCAGCGTCACCAGCCCGATCCCGATGTGCAGGGGGAAAGCCATCATCAGCACGTTCAGCTGCGGAACGGTCTTGGCCATGACCCCCAGAGCCGCGTTTCCGATCATCATGGCCGCCACCACCGGGGCGGCGAAACGGAGTCCCAGGACGAACTGGGTCCCCAGCATCTTGACCGATGCCAGGACGCCGGCCTCCAAGCTCAGGGCCTGACCGGGAGGGAAAGCCCTCAGGGAGGCTGCCAGAGCCTCCAGAATGACCAGATGCCCCCCCACCGCCAGGATCAGTGCCAGGGCGAAGAGCCCCAGAAACTGTCCGATCACCGGCAACTGGGTCCCGGAGCTGGGATCCAGCACGTTGGCCCCGGAGAGTCCCATCTGGACCGCCATGGCGTCTCCCGCCGACTCGGCGGCAGCAACGAAGAGAGCCGCACCCAGTCCCAGGGCGATCCCCAGGACCGCCTCCGACGCCAGCTTTCCCACCAGCCCCCCCGGCGTTCCCGGCTGCCCCCCCTCCAGGGATGCCGTGGCCGTGGGCAGAAGCAGGAACGTGAGGAGGAGGAGAAGGGCCGCCCGGACCTTCATGGGAACCGCCCGGGAGGAGAACAGGGGGGCGATGAGAAACAGGCCCGTGAGACGGGTGGACAGGAAAATCATGACCTGGGCCGTATCGCTCCGAAAGATCTCCATCGCCCGCCCCCTAGCTCACCAGCCCGGGAAGGCTCACGAAGAGCTCCACCGTGAACTTCATGAGGGTCTGGAGCATCCAGGAAAGAAGCACGATGAAGGCGATGCCCACGGCGAAGAGCTTCGGCACGAAGGACAGGGTCTGCTCCTGGATGGAGGTCACCGCCTGGACCAGGCTCACGATCAGCCCCACGCCCATGGCCACGGCCAGGAGAGGTCCGGCCAGCATGAAGGCCACCAGGACAGCGTCCCGAGCGATATCCAGGATGAGGGCGAGAGGCACGGCGGGCTGCTCCTATCCGAAGCTCCGGACCAGTCCCTCCACCACCAGGGACCAGCCGTCCACGAGGACGAAGAGGAGTAGCTTGAAGGGAAGGGACACCATGACCGGGGGAAGCATGAACATCCCCATACTCATGAGAACGGAGGCCACGACGATGTCGATGACCACGAAGGGGAGGAAAAGGGCAAATCCCATCTGGAAGGCGTGACGCAGCTCGCTGGTGACGAAGGCCGACGTCACCACGACCATGGGAATCTCGTCCACCGTGGTGGGACGCTCCCCTCCGTGCATCTCCATGAACGTCCCCAGATCCTCCTCCCGGGTCACGGATAGCATGAAATTCCTGAAGGGTCCGGACGCGGTGTTGATCATCTGCAGCTCGTCCATCTGCCCCTCCAGCCAGGGATCCAGAGCCGTCCTGTTCACCTCCTGCAGGGTAGGCGCCATGACGAAGCCGGTAAGAAGAAGGGCCATGGCCGTAAGGAGATGGGTCGGTGGCGCTGTCTGCGTCCCCAGGGCCTGTTTCAGGAGGTGCATGACCACCAGGATCCGGGTGAACCCTGTCATCAGGAGGAGGAGCGTGGGCAGGAGGGTGAGGAAGCCGATGAACAGGACGATCCCCACCGGGCCATTCAACAGAAGCCCCTCTTCCTCTTCTCCGATACGCAGGTCCATGTTCGGAAGCTGGCGAGCCAGGCCGAAGATGGCCCTCTCGGGGCTGAGGCCGGGTGGGGAGGCTGGGTCCGATTCCTGCCCCCCTTCCTGAGCAACCTCTCCGCTACCGGGTACGGGAGCTTCCTGGACCATCCCCGGAGCCGCATTACCAGGTACAGCCTGTGCAAGAAGGGGGTGAAGCGCCCCCCATCCGGCCAGAATCACGAGGCCCGCTCCCCCCATCATCACGGTCCTCCGGAGACGATTCCACCAGCCCGGGGAGAAGCCCTGCCCCACTCGCGCCGGGACTTCCCTCTCTTCTTTACCACCGGGAAAGATCAGAGGAGCCTCCTCCTCTCCGAGACCCGTTCCCGTCGTCATCTCCTTTCTCTCTTCCCGCTCTTCGTCGCCCCCGTTCGCGTGGAGGAGACGTACCCCACCATCGCCGTAGGACACCAGGAGATCCCGGTCCCTGTACCGCACAACAGCCACACCTTGACGGGGAGCCAGGGATGCCCGGGAACGAACCTCCAGGGCCGGACCGTCGACCTTACGTCCTACCAGGTCGGGTCTGAGTGCCCGAACGACCCGGACCAGGAGAGCCATCGTCCCCAGGACCACGGCCAGGCCCGCCAACAGGGAAAGGAGCGGGGGAGCGCTCAAGAGGCCTCCGCCTCGGCTCGGCGACCCGGAGAGATGATGCGGGTGATGCGGACCCCGAACTGCTCGCCCACCACCACTACTTCACCCTCCGCAAAGCGGCGGTCACCAACGAACACGTCGATGGGTTCGCCGGCCAAACGATCGAGCTGGATCACCGATCCCCGACCCAGAGCGAGCACCTCCTGGACCGACATGCGGGTCCGTCCCAACTCGATGGCCACCGGAACCGCCAGATCGTAGACCATTGAGAGGGCAGCCGGGTCCTGTGACCCTGCGGACTCCTCCAACTCTCCGAATTCCGGCTCCATGGCCGCTTCCATGGCCGCTTCCATGGCCGCTTCTTCCCCGGGATCCATGGCCGCCTCTTCCTCAGGTTCCATGGCCGCATCCTCCTCGGGACCCAGGGGCGTGTTCTCTTCCTCGCTCACGGTCTACTCCCTCTCTCGAACAGGTTGGATGACATCCTCCGGCTCCGGCTCCAATGCCCGCTCCAGACGGGCGGCCAGCTTCCTGCCGACCCGGCCCGGCACACCGGCGAAGCGCTCTTGCCCAGCTACGTAGACGCTCAGTTCGCTATCCGTGGTGAGATCGGTCTGAAGGACGCTTCCCTCCTCCAGGGCCGCCAGCTCCCGGAGGGTCCGGTAGGATTGGGGGAACCGGGCCTCGACCGGGATTTTGGCGTTCCGAAGGGTCTTCTCGAGCCGCTTCCGTTCCACTGTCCTCTCCTCCTGGGTGCCCTGGGCCACCTGAACCTTACGGCTCCCCGTGCTGGTGAAGAACTTCTCCAGCACGGCGAAGGGGAGACAGATCAGGAGCGGGGAACTCAGATCCCCCATGGACACGTTCAGGTTCGCCGTGAGGACCGGATCCTCCCGATTCGCCACCTGAAGCATCTCCGGCATGGTCTCGAAGCCGTTCAGAGACAGGTCCATCTTCACGTAGTCCTGCCAGGCCTCGGCCAGTTGATGCACCACCCTCTCCGCGACGATGCGAACCACCAGACGCTCTGTGGGGGTGAGGGCCCGTTCCATGAGGACGGGTTGGGCCATCCCTCCCAGCAGG
>CAZZEL010000064.1:20191-23440 GCA_964652625.1 uncultured Gemmatimonadaceae bacterium | reverse complement strand
GGAGAGCGAGAGGTGGCTACCAGCGGGTCATCGGGGAGGTTTGAGGAGTCTTTCAGGAGGCGGGTTGGAGGAGGAGGGTACCCCCGGATGGGTGGAATCGGGCCCGAACAGAGGGCATTGGGGCACTGATCAATAGAGGCTTACCCCGCCTGGGGTAGCCGACAGGGAAAAGGGCCTTGGGGTGAGGAAAAGGACGTCAGGCCGCAAGATGGCGGCCGTACCGATGGTGGAGCCCGCCGACCTGGGGTTGGGCAACCACTTTCCCCATGTCGGCTGGTTCAATGGGCCTCGGTTCAGGGCAATCGTCGTCCAACGACCGGTGTGTGTTCGCGATGCGTGGTAGTAAGCCGCATGGCTACGAAGAAACCGTAAGAGGTGCCTTTCGTTGAGAACGATGACGTGGTCGAGGCAGTCTCTGCGGATCGATCCGATCAAGCGTTCACAGAATGAATTCTGCCGAGGCGAGCCCGGCGCCGTGCCGACCTCCTCGATACCCATCGACTCGACGCGTCTCACGAAGGTGCTGCCAAAGATCTTGTCACGGTCGCGCAGTAGGAAGCGAGGCGATGACTCGTAGGGAAAAGCCTCGACGACCTGCTGGGCGGTCCATCGGGCCGAAGGCGAGGCCGTGACGTTGAAGTGCAGGATGCGGTGCCACCTCACAACCGTAGCTACCCCATCTGCTCGCGTCTGGCAACGAGGGCGTCTCCGATTCGCCGGGAGGCCTCATCTGGCACTCCCGTTTGTCGCGCGTACTCAGGCCAACGATCAAGCACGTCCCGAATGCGCCCAAGGATCTTGTGGGGCGCACGGATTCCGAAGTCTCGTGCAAGGGATAGGAGGTCAATGCGGGTGATCCCACTCCGCTTGTCAGCCACTCGCATCTGGTGGCTGGCCGTCCACTGGCCTCCCTGGGCGAACGTGACGTCGTAGGCCGGAGTCAGGCGCCAGGTGCCGTCAGTGTCCATGTGGAACGACAGGTTCTTCACGTGGTCGTCCTGGTTGACCGCCATGATGTTGAAGGCGGTCCGACGGTAGCCTTCCACCACAGCGGCCGGTGGCATCCGAAGACGCAGTATCGTACGGAGATACTCCTCGTAGCTGCTGGCCCCCACGTCGTTGTAGTCCACGTGACGCAGGCCCCCGAGGGTGTGCTGGTGAAGGGGCGCAGGGCCGGGGCGGTCGAATCGTGGGATCACCAAGTGGGCATGGCCCTCGGCGCTTTCGAGGATTCGGACGTCGACGACGTCGAGGCCCGCCTCCCGCGCCATCAGGGCGTACGCCGCTTCCACGCGGTTGTAGGGTTGAGGCTCCCCCAGGGCGCCCTCGATGGCTGCGTCCTCAACCCCATCGAATTTCAGGATGGCCTGGATGTCGCCGGCCTGGGGAGGGGCAAACGCCGAGCGGATCTCGCCGCTCTCGACGTTGTACAAGACCACCGCTTTCGGCCGCATTCCGCCAGCCGACGAGCCGATGCGATAGATCTCCGGGATCGCCACGTCGGGGTGGCCGGCGAGAATCTTCCGAACGTCGGCCACCAGACTGGCAATCTCCAGGGCCTCGGCTTCCGCCGCGCGCCGTGGTAGCTCCTCGGGCGGGTGGAACTCCAGGGCTCCGATCGCTCGCGAACCGATATAGAGCAGGTGCTGCACGGGCGAGAACGCCCGGTCCTCCCTGCCTCGTGCGGTGTAGTAGGCTCGAATGACCTGCGTCCCGAATGCATCCGGCAGAGCATCGGCGAGGACTCCGGGCAGACCGCGGAAGGCCTGCTTCCGCCCCAGCTCGGCAAACCGGACGGGACCGGTGAGGCTACGGGGAAGGTGGATTGGCGAAATGTCGTAGCCCGTGCGCCTGAACTCGTCGGCGTACTCGAAGACGATGCTCCCGTCGTCGAGCTCGGCAACGCCCCCGACGGTCTGATCCCAGAGCCGGACCTCGGCGAACGCCGTAACGTCAGCCACGCGTCCGCTCGCGACTGCGGAGGAGCGCCATGGGGCTCACCTCGGGCTCGGGGACGAACTGATCGAGGGCCGAAAGGCGGCCGTAGATCCGGAGCAGCCGAACGAGCGTCAGCAGGGTCGGATTGTCGCCCTTTTCTGCCCGGGAGACTGTCTTCCGTGCCAACCCCGCACGCTCGGCCGCTTCCGCCATGGTGAATCCGGATGCCTTGCGGAGCCCGCGGAGCCGACCTCCAATGAGATCCAGAATCTCCGGATCCGGCGCCTCACTGAGACTTATATGACCCATCGGGCCTCCTTACGCAGACGGAAGGACTTATACGACACAACCACAACTTCGGCGGACAGCCAGGTCCTGTCAAGGACATGCGGGTAATATATGACCCTATTCCGTTCCTGTGGGCCATATTGGGACTTATACGTCTTGTCCACTGGTTGTGCACTGCAGCGCTTATCCAACGTAAACCGGCAACGCTGAACGCTGCCGGCGTTGGCTCATGCTATACGGACGCGCCGCCGCGGCGAGAAATCTGATCAGTCAGGCGCCCCGCTTCGCGTTCAGCCGCCAAGAGGCGCATCGGATCATCGACAGAACCAAGTTGGTCGTCCCAGCCCGCTGGCATGGTCGCGTACTTGAGTTCGGAGGATCTCGGCGAGACGCTGACCCCATCGAGTCGGCGTTGTTGCGTTGCAGTCCCCGTGACAGCCTGAGGGGATTCTGGTTGCAGGCCCGATGGCGTGACTTGGGGGTTGTGGGAGAGACAACAGGGGAGGAAGTTCGAAGCCCGCGGCACGAGTTGAGAGGCGCCGCGGGCTTCTTACCACGTTGTGGTCCCGTCTCTCTGAGCGGAGGGCAACGGGGAGCCACATCCAGCACTGGATAAGGTGTCGAAGCGAATGTTGGCGGTCGGTGGGGTCTAGGCCCCGAGCCGGAGTTCCGTCTCCATCGTCACCAGTGCCCTCTCCGCCTTCTCCACGGACCCCGTGACCTGGCGAGAAGCATCCTTGCCGATTCGGACCAGGAACACGTTCTTGCCCTTCCCGTTCGTCCCCTTCCAGATGATCTGCCCCCGCTCGGCTTCCGACCGGGCGTCAACGATGCTCTGATTCTCTCGCCACTCTTGCCGCTTCTTCAACTCCATGATCAGCTCCTCTCGGTCGCGCTGGTTGTTGGCGGCCACAGGAAGCAGGACTTGGTGTGCGAAGTGCACCCCCCCTGCCGGAACTCCACCGGGCACCCTACGGTGACGCCGGCGAACGCAGGGTTCTGGTGGGCGAGTGGTGGGCCGGG
>CAZZEL010000064.1:16092-20091 GCA_964652625.1 uncultured Gemmatimonadaceae bacterium | reverse complement strand
TGGTGGGCCGATTTCGGCGCGAATCGGGGCGATTCGCCGGATTGTAACGATGGCCGAAACCGGCTCCCTCTAGCGGACCTGGAGGGCTAAACACAAGGGCCCCCTGGAGATGCCAGGTGGGCCCTTGCGCCGCGAGCGGGAAGACTCGGTCTTTGTGAAAGTGGCCGCTGCTGGACTCGAACCAGCGACCCCATCGATGTGAGCGATGTGCTCTGCCAACTGAGCTAAGCGGCCTCTCGAGCCGGTCCTTGGGGGGCCGTCACAAGCCCCGGCACCGACCCCTAAACACCTCGGCCGGGTCCGGAGACCCGGCCTCGGAAGTACCCCCAGGGGGAATCGAACCCCCGTCTCCTGGCTGAGAACCAGGTATCCTTGGCCACTAGACGATGGGGGCATACGCCCGCCCTTCCGGGCCGAAGCGGCTCTAATAATACCCAACACCGGATACCGGTTCAACCCCTCTGCCAGCCCCCTACGGGAGGGGTTATCTTTGAGCCGGAACGCTGTGCCCTTTCAGGTGAAGATGATGAGCGAAAAGCTGAACGAGCAATCGATTCAGAGCTGGCTGGAGAAACGCCCGGGGTGGACCCACAAGAACGGGCAGTTGGTGAAGGAGTTCCGCTTCGAGTCCTTCCGTAATACCATCGTCTTCGTGAACCGGGTCGCCAGCCTGGCGGACGAGGCCGACACCGTGCCGGACATGGACATCCGGCAGGTGAAGGTCCGGCTGGCCCTCCACACCCCGGACGTGGACGGCATCACGCAGAAGGACCTGGACCTGGCCCAACGCATCGACTTCGCCACCTCAGCCCGTTGAGGTAGGCCTCGAGTCTTCTTCCGGCCTATCGGCCCAGCAGGAAGTCCCGGGCCACCCGGTACGTCTCCTCGTGGTCCAGGAGTCCCTGGTGCGTGGGACAGCAGACCATCCGGTCCCCGATGCCCGGAAGAGTAGCCCAGATTCCCGGGACCACATTCAGATCCAGGGGCGTTCGGATGGTGAGGGCCTGCACCCAGTACTGGGGAGGTCGTCCTCGCCGGAGCTCCTCCATGAAGGGACTGTCGGGCCGCATCTCCTCGCCGCCTTCCCCCCATCCCAGATACGCCATGAGGGTGCCCCGCAACGGGGATCCCAGGAAGACGACCCGGCGGACGGGCACCGCACCCCGCTTGTCCTTCAGGAGGGCCCACACGGCCAGCCCGCCCATGGAATGGGCCACGATGTCGGCCTCCCTGGCCCCGGTCTCCAGGAGAAGGCGTTGGAGGGCCACCTCCAACTCGGCGGCATGATCCTCGTTGCTCCCCACCGGATCGTCGAATTCCAGGGCCAGAACCTCCTTTCCTTCCCAGCCGTCCCGGAGGAAACGCTCCTTCAAAGCCGCCAGCTCTTCCCTCTCCCCTGCCCACCCGGGAACCAGGAGAATGGGTCGGCGGTCTATGGGACCGGAGATAGTGTCGGTCCGAGGCAGCTCCTGCCCCTGCCCCTGTCCCATCGGCCAGACGTAGCCCAGGGCGGCCATCCCCGCCAGGGCGAGGGAGAGCAGCGGCTTCGGAAACCTGGAACCCCGTGGGTTTGCCTTCACTGGCCTCTCGTCTATCTTCTTCCACTGGCCGGCTCCAGCGGGTCGCGGGAAATCCTGGAGCCGGCTTCTCTTCTACTCCGATGGGAGCAATAGGGAATGTCGAGAGACCTTGGCAAGGGTCGATGGGCCCTCATCCTCGGTGCGTCCAGCGGTTTCGGTGAAGCTACCGCCCGAGCTTTGGTCGGGGCGGGCTTCAACATCTTCGGCGTGCACCTGGATCGACGGGCCGGCCTGGAGCACGTGGCCGAGCTCAAAGCCGAGCTGGAGGGGGAGGGTCGGCGAGCCCGGTTCTTCAACATCAACGCCGCCGATCCGGAGAAGATGGAGGATGCTCTCCACCAGATGGAAGAGGAGATGTCGGACGACGAGAAGCTTGGCGTCCTCATGCACTCCCTGGCCTTCGGGACCCTCCGGCCCTACGTGGGGGAGGGGGCGGTAGCTCCCAGCCAGATGGACATGACTCTCCGGGTCATGGCCCACTCCCTGGTGGATTGGACCCAGGCCGTGATGAAGCGGGGGCTCATGGGGGAGGGGGGAAGGGTCTTCGCCATGACCTCCTCGGGCTCGAATCGGATCATCCCCAGCTACGGTCCCGTGTCCGCCGCCAAGTCGGCCCTGGAATCCCACTGTCGTCAGCTGGCCTACGAGCTGGCCCCCCACAAGATCACCGTGAACGCCCTCAGGGGCGGCGTCACCGATACTCCTGCCCTTCGGAAGATCCCGGGCAACGATGCCCTCATCGAAGGGGCCAGCGACCGGAATCCCTCCGGACGGCTCACCACACCCCAGGACGTGGCCGACGCCGTGGTGACCCTGTGCGCCCCGGAGAGTCATTGGATTACCGGCAACGTCATCAACGTGGATGGAGGAGAGGACATCGTAGCGTAGAGGGCTGCTGAAGAAGGAGGGTACGGCGCTCCCTCAGCCGGGCTTGCCCCAGGCCACCACCTCCCGGATCACGGAGATCAGTTCGCTGATTCCCCATTCACCCTCCTCCTCTCCCATGGTCAGGGCGGGAGAGAGCTCCACCACATGCCCCTCCTCCCCGGCAGGCAGCACCAGGACCCCACGACGGAGGGCCTCCTCCGCCACCCGCACCGCCCCTCCCGCCAGAGGTTCCAGGTCCCGTGCCCGCGCCGTGTTCCCCACCAACCCGCTCTCCTGCCTCGACCCACTCTCCTGCACCGGCCCAACCAGCTCCACACCCAGAAACAGCCCACGCCCCCGGATATCGGCCACGCCGGGGACGCCCTCCAACCCTTCCCTCAGGTCCCCCAGGAAGCGGGCCCCCAGACGCCGGGACCGCTCCAGAAGGTCCTGGTCGTTCAACTCCTCCAGGAACGCCAGACCGGCTGCGCAGGCCAGGGGATTGCCCAGGAAGGTGCTGGTGTGCATGGCTTCCCCCCGGGACGGAGGCCAGGCGTCCATGATCTCCGAAGGTCCCATACACGCGCTGAGGGGAAGCCCACCCCCCAGGCCCTTGCCCAGGAGAAGCAGGTCCGGGAGCACCCCGTCGTGAAGACAGGCGAAGAGCTCCCCGGTACGTCCCAGGCCCGTGAAGATCTCGTCAAAGATCAGGAGGGCCCCGGCGTCCCGGGAGATCCGGGCCAACTCCTCCAGGAACCCCTCCGGGGGAATCCTCACCCCGGCCCGTCCCTGAATGGGCTCCACGATGACGGCCCCCACCTCGTCCCCCCCATCCCCCTCCCGGAGGAGCCACTCCACACGCTCCAGGCTCTCTTCCGCCGCCCCGGGACCGTGCCGGAGCACATCCGGGAAGGGAGCGAAACGCACCCCCGGGTAGAGGCGAGACTGGAAGGCCCCCCGGAACAGCTCCCGGTGGGTGGTGGCCAGGGCCGCCCCCGTGAGGCCATGGTACGCCCCCTGGAACGCCACGATCCCGGGCCGGCCCCGGGCCAGGAGGGCCGTCTTCAGGGCAGCTTCCACCGCCTCGGAGCCGGAGGAGCCCAGGATCACCCGGGTCTCGGGCCAGGGCGACAGCTCCGAGAGGGCCTCCAGGAACTCCACCTTTCCCACGGGAGGGTGGACGTCCCCCATCCCGTGGACCATGCGCCCCGCCTGGCTCCGGATGGCTTCGGTGATGCCCGGGGCCGAGTGCCCCAGGGCCGCCACCCCGAAGGCCCCGGTGAAATCCAGGTAGACGTTCCCGTCCACGTCCCGGACGTTGCACCCCGCGACCTCCTCCCAGAACACCGGAAACCGGGAAGTGAGATGGGTCACGTTCCGGGACTCCACCCGGCTCAGCCGCCGGGCCATCTCCAGGGACCGGGGTCCCGGGGGGGTGACCCGGATCCGGGGAAGGCTGCAGCCCATCTCCTGAGGGGCCTCGCCATCCGTGTTTCTCACACGCTTCTCTCTTTCCTACTCCGAGGATGAAGGCTCCAAGGACCCCACCCGG
>CAZZEL010000064.1:0-15992 GCA_964652625.1 uncultured Gemmatimonadaceae bacterium | reverse complement strand
CCCCACCCGGACGGCAACCCAGAAGAGAACCACCGCTACCACCGCCAGGGCCAACACCGCTCCCAGGGCCCCGGCCATCTCCGCCCCGTAGTACCAGGCCGAGACCAGGAGGGCCAGACAGGAAGCCACCGTCACCCAGCGACTTCCCCTGGGAATGCCATAGGCGAGCCCCAACACCCCCACCCCCGCCACCGAGCCCGCCGCCGGGTGGGGGCCCGTATCCAGGGCTTCCAGGGTGGTGATGAAGGCGAAGGGGATGGCCAGGAGAACGCAATAGGCCAACTGCCGCTCCCACCACTCCCGCCGAGCTCGGAGACGACGCACAACGGGCGAAGCCTTCCCCGTCTCCTCCTGCAGTCCCCACACCGAGAGGCCGGCCACGGTCACCAGCCACAGATCCAGGGGGATGATGGCATACTCCTCCATGTCCCACACCACGGCCCCGCTGAAGAGCAGCAGGACCCCACCAGCCCAGAGGAAGGCGGTGAAGGTGGCCAAGGGCCACTCCGAGGCCCCGGGATCCGAGAGCTCGAGGGCCAGGCCGGCCAGCCCGGCCAGCCCCAGGACCAGAACCCCGTCCAGAATCCATAGGATGGTCTCCGGCTCCAGCCCGAACACCCGGTCCAGGAAGACGAAGAGGAAGAGGAAGGCAAGAACGGAGTTCAGAGCTGTGAGGGTGTCATCCCGGCCCAGGAAGAGGGCGATGCACAGAATGGAGAGGGCCAGGACCGCGAGTCCGGAAGCCACCCCACCCAGGCTGCCGTCGGCCCAGGCGTTCTCCGAGTACGCCGCGGCCATGAGAACCAGAAAGGGGCCGGCCAAGGCCAGGAGGTAGGCCACGGGTGGCCATCGCTTTCGGTGGAACAGCACGAGCCCGAGGCCGAACACCAGGAGTCCCACCAGGGCCAGCGTCAGGCTCTGCCCTCCGGGGCCCATGGCGGGCCAGGCCCAGGCCAGGAAGGTCCCCCCGGCGATGATGAGGACGGCCCCGCCGGTGGCCGCCAGGGCGAACTGGGTCCACTGGACCGTCTCTCCCCGGGACGCCTCCTCCACCTCCTCCCGAAGGGCCTCGGCACGGAGGGGAGTGAGAAGGCCCTTCCTCACCCACCGATCCAGGGCACGGTGGACGGGACCGGACGTTCCCCGCATGTGGCTTCTCCTGGAGACGGGTGGAAGGACGGGCGCCACGGGGAAGATCCGGGAGGGCGCGAGAGCCGGCAAGGTCGGGACCGTAACGTCGGGACCGCAACGTCGGGACCGAAAGGTCGGGCCGGCAAGATCAGGAAGGATGGGACCGACGTGCCGGCGTCCTGGCCCCCTGGGAGCCCGATCCATAGCTTTCTCCGGGAGCCGTCCCGGGGCCCTCTGACTCCCCGGTTGGCGCCGGTTTGAATCGTTGCCTCCGAGCCTCCGCCTCTGGGAGAGGAGACCCCCATGTGGGACAAGAAAGCGAAGACGAAGATCGGTGATCGGGAGCTCCGGCCCGAGAGCCTCATGATGAGCTACGGATACCGTCCCGACTGGTCCGAGGGGGCGGTGAAGGCGCCCATCTTCGCCACCTCCACCTTCGTCTTCGAGACCGCCGAGGAAGGAAAGGCCTTCTTCGAGAAGGCCTACGGTCTCAAGGAGAAGGAACCGGGGGAGGAGGTGGGCCTCATCTACTCCCGACTGAACAACCCCAGCCTGGAGATCCTGGAAGACCGTCTCACCCTCTGGGACGGGGCCGAGGCCGCCGCCGTCTTCGAGAGCGGGATGGCGGCCATCTCCACCACGGCCCTCACCTTCCTCCGCCCGGGAGACATCCTGGTCTTCAGCGAGCCCTCCTACGGGGGCACCGAGTTCCTCTTCCACGAGATCCTGCCCCAGTTCGGGATCGAGGTCCTCACCTTCCGGTCCTCCCACGGGGAGGAGGGGCTACGCAAGGTCCTGGAGGAAGGAGACCGGAAGAAGCGAGTCCGGATGATCTACGTGGAGACCCCGTCCAACCCCACGAACGACCTGGTGGACATCCAGGCCTGCGCCCGGGTGGCCGGGGAATTGAGCACCGGCGACCGGAAGGTCTACCTGGCCGTGGACAACACCTTCCTGGGACCCGTCTTCCAGCACCCCCTGCAGCATGGTGCCGACCTGGTCATCTACTCCCTCACCAAGTACGTGGGGGGGCACTCGGATCTCATCGCCGGCGGCGTCCTGGGATCCGCCCACGACGTGGACCTGGTGAAGGGCACCCGGACCTTCCTGGGCAACATCGCCGGCCCCTTCACCGGCTTTCTCCTCATGCGAAGCCTGGAGACCCTGAAGGTTCGCATGATCCGGCAGATGGAGACGGCCGGGGAGCTGGCCGATTTCCTCCGTGACCATCCCAAGGTGGCCACCGTGAGCTACCTGGGACACCTGGAGGAGGGGGATCCCCGCTTCGAGATCTATGAGCGGATGTGCGAAGGCCCAGGCTCCATGATCGCCTTCGAGGTGGAGGGGGGAGAGAAGGAGGCCTTCCGCTTCCTGGACGCCCTGAAGCTCATCAAGCTGGCCGTGAGCCTGGGGGGCACGGAGTCCCTGGCGGAACACCCCGGGGCCATGACCCACTCCGACATCTCCGCCGAAGACCAGATCAAGATCGGGATCACGCCGGCCATGGTCCGGATCAGTGTGGGGGTGGAAGACCCCCGGGACCTCATCGCCGACGTGCGTCAGGCCCTGGACCAGGTGTAAGAGGCTGATGGAAAGAGGGAGTGCCCCCCACCATCAGCTTGTCAGGACCCAGTAACCCAGCCAGAGATAGGCGCCCAGGAGGATGCCTCCCTCCCACCGTCGGATGCGGAACCGGCCCTTTCCGATGGAGATCAGGGGCACGACCAGCACCAGGACGGAGAGGACGAACACCGCCGGGAACTCCACCCAGAGGACCCCGGGATCCACAGCGATGGGCTTCACCGTCCCGGCCACCCCCAGGACGCCGCCCATGTTGAAGATGTTGGAGCCGATGACGTTGCCCACGGCGATGTCCGTCTTCTTCCGGATGGCCGCCATGAGGGAGGTGGCCAGCTCCGGGAGGGAGGTGCCCACGGCCACCACGGTGAGGCCGATGACCAGCTCCGTCACCCCCAGGAACCGGGCCAGGTAGGTGGCGGATTCCACGATGGCCTTTCCCCCTAGCACCAGCCCCAGGGCCCCGGCCACCAACAGCCCCACATCCAGGAGGATCGTCTTCCTCTGCTCCGCCTTCACGTGGGGCTTCAGCTCGGTGTAGGGCCTCGTCAGCACCGACGACGCCTTCTTGCCCCGGTGGAAGATGTAGGTCAGATAGAGGACCAGGAGGAAGAAGAGGAAGATGCCGTCCAGCCTTCCCACCTCCAGGTCGATGATGAGGGGGTAGAGGATGATGGTGAGGAAGAGCATGATGGGGATCTCGTTTTTCACCACCCGCTCCGCCACCACCAGGGGATGCACCAGAGCCGTGGTGCCCAGGATGAGGCCGATGTTGGCCAGGTTGGATCCCAGGACGTTCCCCACCGCCAGGTCGGCGCTCCCTTGCAGCGTGGCCAGGATCGCCACCACCAGCTCCGGGGCCGACGTGCCCAGGGATACCACCGTGAGGCCGATGACGATGGAGCTCAGCCCCAGACTGCTTTCCAGCCGAGCGGCTCCCCGGACCATCCAGTCCGCCCCGAAGTAGAGGGCTCCGAATCCTCCCAGGAGGAGGAGGATCTGGTAGATCAACACGGCGGGCCGGGAGCCTCGGGAGCTCCGGGTGAAGCCATCCGACGACGGCAGGTGGTCATGAAGGGGTCTTTCTCTTCCTCCAGCTCTGGAACTCCTCGAGGGGCAGGGCGTTGATCACGTCCCCGGCTTCCAGCCACCCTCTCCGAGCCTGGTCCACCCCGTAGTGCATGTTCGTCAACTCCTGCACCGAGTGGGAATCGGTATTTACTGCAACTTTCGCTCCCAGCTCCCGAGCCCGCCGGAGGAACCCGTCGTGGAGGTCCAGTCGGCTGGGGTGGGCATTCAGCTCCACGGCCACTTCCAACCGGGCCGCGGCCCGGAGAACCTCGTCCACGTCCATCTCGAAAGGCTCCCTGCGATTCAGGATCCTCCCCGTGGGATGGGCCAGAATGTCCACCTCCGGATGCTCCAGGGCCTTCAGGACCCGGTCCGTCATCTCCGTCTTGCCCATGGTCATGAAGGAGTGGACGGAGATGAGGACCAGGTCCAGCTCCCGGAGAATGTCGTCGGGCATGTCCAGGGAGCCGTCCTTCAGGATATCGATCTCCAGACTCCGGAAGAGGTGGATCCCCTCCACCTGACTCCGGAGAGTCTCGATCTCCTTCCACTGCTCCCTCACCTCTTCGGGCTGCAGGCCCCCGGCCACGGTCACGGCCCGTGAGTGATCCGTGATGGCCAGGTACTCGTAGCCCCGGTCCCGGCAGGCCTCCACCATCTCCCGGAGAGTGTTCTTCCCGTCGCTCCAGGTACTGTGCATCTGGAGATCGCCCCGGATGTCCTCCCCCTCCAGGAGCTTGGGAAGCCGGCCATCCCGGGCCGCCTCCACCTCTCCCCGGTTCTCCCGGAGAAGGGGGGAGATCCAGGGCAGCCCCACCGCCTGGAAGACCTCCTCCTCACTGCTCCCACCCACCCGTTCCTCCGTCTTCCGGAAGATCCCGTACTCGTTGATCCGCAGCCCCCTCTGCACCCCCAGGGTCCGGATGGCCACGTTGTGCTCCTTGGAGCCGGTGAAGTAGTGGAGAGCGGCCCCGTAGGATTCCTCCGGGAGGATGCGGATGTCCACGGGAAGCCCGGACCGGAGGAGGACCCGGCCCCGGGTGGAGCCCGCCGACACCACCCGCCGGACACCCGGATAGCCGGTGAATCGATCCATGACGGTCTCCGGGGCCTGGTCTCCGCGGCAGAGAACGAGAAGGTCCATGTCCCCCACCGTCTCCTTCCGGCGGCGGTAGCTTCCGGCCACCTCCACCCGCTCCACCCCGGACACTCCCTCCAGCGCCTTCAAGAGGGGGGCGATGAGAGCGTCGGCTTCCGACAGGAGGAATCGGCTACGGTGTTTGCGGAAATCCTGGATGGACCGGCGGATCTTCTCGGCGCTCTTCGCTCCGAAGCCCTCCAGTGCCTGGACCCGCTCCGCCTCCAGGGCCTCCTCCAGCTCGTCCACCGAGGTGACACCCAGCTCATTCCAGAGCTTGCGGGCCTTCTTGGGCCCCACACCGTCCAGTCGGGTGAGGTTCGCCAGGCTCCGGGGCACGTCCCGGCCCACCTCCTCCAGGAGGGTCAGCGTACCCGTAGTGGCCAGCTCCCGGATGTGGCCCGCCAGGTCCTTACCGATTCCCGGAAGCCGGGTGAGGTCCTCACCCTCCTCCAGCATGGCCGTCAGGGGCCGAGCCAGGTCGTGGATGGTCCGGACGGCGTTTCTGTAGGCCCGGATCCGGAAGGGGTTGGACCCCTTGATCTCCAAAAGATCCGCCAGCTCCCCCAGGGCCGATGCGATCTCGAAGTTCTCCATCACCGGGGCACCTCCAGCCCGGCCCCCCGGAGAAGATCCAGAAACTCCTCCTCCCGGAGGATGCTCACACCCAGCTCCCGGGCTCGCTGGGCCTTGGAGCCCGGGTCCGAGCCCTCCACCAGGTAGTCCGTCTCGGAGCTCACCGAGGACACGGCCCGGCCCCCGGCGGACACCACCAGCTCCCGGGCCTGGGACCGGGTGAGGCGGTCCAACCCTCCGGTGAAGACGAACTTCTTGCCTTCCAGGGCGGCACCTGCGGGCTCCTCCGGCACCGTGAGCTCCACGCCCCCAGCCAGGAGGCTATCCATGGCCTCCCGGTTCTGCTCCTCCCGGAAGAACCCGTGGATGACCTCCGACATGCGGGGACCGATGCCCTCCACCTCTTCCAGGGCCTCCCGGTCCGCATCCCGAAGGGCCTCCAGGCTCCGAAAATGACGAGCCAGGTCCCGGGCCACGGCCTGGCCCACCTCCGGGATTCCCAGGCCGAAGAGGAACCGATGGAGCTCTGCCCGCTTCCGGCGCTGAATGGCCTCCACCAGCTTTCCGGCGGACTTCTCGGCGAAGCCGGGAAGGGCCTCCACCTCGTCCTGGCCCAGATCGAAGAGGTCCGCCAGCTCCTCCACCAGCCCCCGCTCCACCAGGAGGGCCGCCGTCTCCTCTCCCAGGCCCTCGATGTCCAGGGCCCCCCGGGACCCGAAGTGAACCAGGCGACCCTTGAGCTGGGCGGGGCAACCGAAGCGGTTGGGACAGCGGGTGAAGGGGCCCTCCAGCACCACCCGGGTCCCGCAGGCCGGGCAGGTCTCCGGCATGGTGAAGGGGGGCTGCCGCTCCCGGTCCTCCTCCTCCACCCTCTCCACCACCTGGGGGATCACATCTCCGGCACGCTGCACCCGGACCAGGTCCCCCTCTCGCACGTCCTTGCGCTCCAGCTCCTCACGGTTGTGCAGGGACGCTCTGGACACGGTGACGCCGCTCACCTCCACGGGGCGCAGGAGCGCCACGGGAGTGATGACCCCGGTCCGGCCCACGGAGACGGCGATGCGCTCGATCCGGGTGACCTCCTTCCGGGGCTCGAACTTGTAGGCAAGGGCCCACCGGGGGTGGCGGGCGGTGACCCCCATGGTCTCCCGGGCCGCCAGGTTGTCCAGCTTGATGACCACCCCGTCGATCTCGTAGTCCAGTCGGTCCCGGTCCCGGAGAAAGTCCCGGTGGTAGTCCAGGATCTCCTCCACGTTCTCCGCCATCCGGACCCGCTCCGGGGTCCGGAGCCCCCAGTCCCGGAGAGCCTGCACCACCTCTTCGTCCCGGTTGAGCTCCGCACCCGTGATGGTGAGGATGTCGTAGGCCAGGAGGTCCAGGGGCCTCCGGGCCGTGATCCGGGGATCCAGCTGGCGCAGGGCACCGGCGGCGGCGTTTCTGGGGTTGGCGAAGGGCGTGCTGCCCTCGGCCATGAGGCTCTCGTTGAGGTTCTCGAAGGAAGAGAGGTACATGAGGACCTCTCCCCGGACCGCCACCATGGGGGGCGCCGGCCGGTCCGCCTCCCGGAGCCGGAGGGGAACGCTGGGGATGGTCTTCACGTTCTCCGTCACCCCCTCCCCCTCCTGTCCGTTGCCCCGGGTCACGGCCCGGACCAGGAGGCCCTCCTCATAGACCAGCTCCAGGGAGGCTCCGTCCAGCTTGGGCTCCAGGAGGTACCGGGCATCGTCACCCACGGCCTTCCGCACCCTCTCGTCGAAGCGGCGGAGGTCCGCCTCCTCCTTGGTGGAGTCCAACGAGAGCATGGGGGCCGTGTGGGTGACGGTGGGAAGGTCGTCCCGGGGCTCCGCCCCCACCCGCTGGGTGGGGGAGTCCGGTGTCACCAGGTGGGGAAAGGCCTCCTCCAGGGTGGCCAGCCGCCGGTAGAGGGTGTCGTAACGGGCATCGGAGATCTCCGGCCGGGCCTCCACGTAGTAGAGGTAGTCGTGGCGCCGGATCACCCGACGCAACGCCTCCACCAGGTTTGCGGCTTCCGACTCGGTCAGCTCGGCGGGAGGGGTATCCAGATCCAGGCTTTCCTGCGACAAGGAACGCTCCCGGCAGGGGTTCGAATCGTCCGGCGGACCTTTCCCAGGAGATCCCTCCGGAAAAGACCGGGGCCCACGCCCCTGAGAATCGTAATGCCGGCGGAGTAGCGGGGGGAGGGGCCCGGAGGGTGAAGCCGTTTGTCCCCTGTCCGGAGGGGCACGTACATTGGCTCCCCGTGTGCGCCCTTCAAACCCTGGAGAGCCTATGTTCCCGCGCCGCGTTCTCTGCCTCGCCTGCCTGTTCCTGGCCTTCGGTCTACCCTCCCTCCTCCAGGCCCAGATGGAGCCCACCACTCGACGGGGGCCCGACGAGGGAGAGGGCCCCTTCCAGCGCCTGATCATCCGGGGGGTCACGGTCATCGACGGCACCGGCGCTCCACCCCGGGGCCCCGTGGACATCGTCATCGAGAACGACCGCATCGCCCAGGTCCGTTCCGTGGGCTACCCCGGCGTGCCCATCGCCGAGGGACGCCGACCCCAGGACGCCACCCGGGAGATCGACGCCCACGGCATGTACGTCCTCCCGGGCTTCGTGGACATGCACGTTCACACCGGGGGATCTCCCAAGGCCCCCCAGGCCGAGTACGTCTACAAGCTCTGGCTGGCCCACGGGGTCACCACGGTCCGGGGCGTTCCCTTCGGCGGCTTCGAGTGGTCCCTGGGAGAGAAGGCCCTGTCCGAGCGGAACGAGATCGTGGCTCCCCGGATGTTCACCTACCACCGACCCGGGAGCGGTTGGGACCGGGGAGGGGTCCGGGACGCCGAAACGGCCCGGGAGTGGGTACGGTGGCTGGCGGACGTGGAACGGGACGGGGTGGGGGTGGACGGCATCAAGCTCGGGGCCGAGGACCCGGAGATCATGGCGGCCCTCATCGACGAATCCAAGAACCACGGCTTCGGGACCGTAGCCCACCTGGACCAGATGGGGGTGGTGCGGATGACGGCCCTGGACGCCGCTCGCCTGGGCATGGACATGATGACCCATTACTACGGGCTCATGGAATCCATGCTCACGGACCGGAGCATCCAGACCTGGCCCGTGGACTACAACTACAACAACGAGCAGGACCGTTTCGGCAATGTGGCGCACCTGTGGTACCAGAGCGCCGAGCCCGGAAGCGAGAGGTGGAACGGCCTCATCGACGAGTTCCTGGAGCTGGGCTTCGGGCTGGATCCCACCATGACCATCTACGAGGCCAGCCGGGACCTGAAGCGG
Source organism: uncultured Gemmatimonadaceae bacterium (assembly GCA_964652625.1). Taxonomy (GTDB): domain Bacteria; phylum Gemmatimonadota; class Gemmatimonadetes; order Longimicrobiales; family Gaopeijiaceae; genus CAZZEL01. The sequence continues at coordinate 7,198 of CAZZEL010000064.1, read as the reverse complement.
GCCATGAACGCCGAGTGGCACCAGGACTACACCCTGCCCTCCCTGTGGGACTACTACACCCCGAGCCGACAGGCCCACGGATCCTACTGGTACACCTGGACCAGCGAGCGGGAATACCACTGGAAGAAGTTCTTCCAGAAGTGGATGCGGTTCCTGAACGACTACAAGAACGCCGGGGGCATCGTCACGGTGGGAACGGACTCGGGGTTCATCTACAGCACCTTCGGCTTCGAGTACATCCGGGAGTTGGAGCTCCTTCGGGAAGCCGGCTTCCATCCCTCGGAGATCTTCCGCTCCGCCACACTGTACGGAGCCATGGAGCTCCACGAGCCCAGCGGTGCCCCCCTGGAGTTCGGGATCATCCGCCCGGGTCTGAAGGCCGACCTGGTGGTGGTGGAGGAGAATCCCCTGGAGGACCTGAAGATCCTCTACGGCACGGGGGCTCTACGATTGAACGACGAAACCGGGGAGGTGGAGAGGGTCCAGGCCATCCGCTATACCATCAAGGACGGGATCGTCTACGACGCACACCGGCTCCTGGCCGATGTCCGGGAGATGGTCCGGGAGGCCAGGGCCGAAAGCGACCACCGGGAGACCCCATGACACCCTCCACACCCAACCCGGACTCCAAGCCTTCCCCCGAAGCCACTCCTCGGAAGGCCGGCGGCGCCTTTCCCAGGAACCCGGCCACCACCTCCGTGCCCGTCCTCCCCGCCGTGGCCCTGCGCTGGAGTCCCTTTCGCTTCGACGCCGAGACGGAGGTGGCCGGAGACGACCTGAAGGCCCTCCTGGAGGCGGCCCGCTGGGCTCCGTCCTCCTACGGGGAGGAGCCATGGCGGTTCATCGTGGCCCGGCGAGGCGACCCCCAGCGAGAGGCCATGGAGAGCACCCTCATCCCAGGCAACGCCTACGCCCGGAGGGCCTCGGTCCTCGTCGCCACCCTGGCCAAGGCCACCTACACCCGGAACGGGAAGGTGAACCGGGTGGCCATCCACGACACGGGCCTGGCCACGGCCAACCTCCTGGCGGAAGCCACGAACCGGGGACTCATCACCCACCCCATGGGAGGATTCGACAAGGAAGCCCTCCGCACGGCCTTCCGGATACCGGAGGACTTCGCGCCTGTGGCCATCGTGGCCGTGGGACGGCACGACCCGTCCCTGGACGACGAAATCATGACGGGGAAGGAGGAGCGTCCCCGACGCCGGAGATCCCTGGAAGACACGGTCTTCGGAGCCGAGTTCGGCGTGCCGCTGGAGTTCTGAGACCTTCCCGGAAAGGCCCGCCGTGGCGACGGGTGCTTGCTGCCCCCACCCGGGGTGAAGAGATTGCAGGGGTCCGACGTACTCCCACAGTAGGGGTGTTGAAGCTGCGGTCTTCGACATCCTTCTCAGGGCAGGATCTGGAGTCAGATTGGGACCGGAGGTCGAGCGGGAACTCATTCGGAAGTGCAAGACCGGGGATTCCCGGTTCTATGAGCCGCTGGTGCGGGCCTACGAACAGCCGGGCCTGCGCCTGGCTCTGGGCATGCTGGGCAACCTGGAGGATGCGAAGGACGCCCTCCAGGCCGCTTTTGTTCGGGCCTTCCAGGCCCTGGGACGGTTCGACCTGCGACGCCCCTTCGGCCCCTGGTTCTTCCAGATCCTCCGGAACCAGTGCCGGGACATGCTCCGGAGCCGGAAGGCCCGGTTCCAGCTCGAGGCCCTGGACGAGCGGTTGGAGTTGCGCCCCGCCAGTCGGGAAGACGGGCCGGAGCGCTACCAGGAGAAGGGCCAGGCCAGGAGGCTTCTCTGGGAAGCCCTGGAACGCATCGGGGAGGAGCACAGGGAGATCATCATCCTGAAGGAGCTCCAGGGCCTGCGGTACGGGGAGATCGCCGTCGTCCTGGAGATTCCCGAGGGAACGGTGGCCTCCCGGCTCTACCACGCTCGCCGGGCTCTGAAGGAGGCCCTGGAGGATATGGGTGCGGAATACCCCTGAGACAGGACGGATACGCGCGAGGCGGAAGCAGTGTCTGAACGGGTGACCCACGAAGAGCTCATGCGCTACCTGGACGGCGAGGTGGGGCCGGAGGAGCGTCGTCGCATCGAGGCTTCCATGGAGGAGTCCACGGAGATGCGCCGGGACCTCGTGGTCTTCCGGACCATGAAGGACGACCTCCAGGGTCTGAACCTGGCCACGGGACAGGGGAACGGCTCCGTCTGGGACGCCGTGAATCGGCAGCTCACCCGGCCCGTGGGCTGGGTCCTCGTCGTCATCGGATCCCTCCTGTGGGCCGCCTACGGGATCTACGCCTACCTGACCTCACCCCACTTCTTCCTGGAGAAGGTGGCCACCGGGGCCGTGGCCATCGGAATCCTCCTCCTCCTGGCCAGCGTGATCTGGGATCGCTACCGGGAATGGTTGGTGGATCCCTACCGGGACCTCCAGCGATGATGGTCGTCACCACAGGGGACATCCCCGGTCACCGGATCGTGGCCATCCAGGGCCTGGTCCGGGGCAACACCATCCGAGCCCGACACCTGGGCCTGGACCTCATGGCCCTCCTTCGGAACGTGGCCGGAGGCGAGGTCCGGGAGTACACCAAGATGCTGGCGGAAGCCCGGGAGCAGGCCATCGACCGCATGCTGGAGGAAGCCGACTCCCTGGGAGCGAACGCGGTGGTGGGCCTCCGTTTCCAGACCTCCATGGTCATGTCCGGAGCCGCCGAGATGCTCTGCTACGGCACCGCCGTCACCATCGAACCCCTCTGATCCCTCCGCCGAAGGGCGAACCACTCTCCCCGTGGCCGACCTCATCATCCTCCAGCCCGACCCCCGGGCCCGGGCCGCTCTCCTGGAGGCCCTGGATCGAGACTACAGCCTGGAGCTCGCCGACGGCTGGCCTCGACTCCTGGAGACGTTGAACGGCGACCCGCCCCTGGGTTGCGTCCTGGATGTCTTCTCCGCCTCTCCTCCCCTCCACCTCACCCGGATCCGGAGCCTCAGGAGCCACTACCCGGCCGTGGCCCTCATCATTCACTCCGACTTCTCCGGCCGGGAGATGGAGCTCTACCACCTGGGCCGCCTGAGCGTGGACGGAGTTCTCCGTCTGGAAGAGGAACCCACGACCCTCCAGATCCAGAGGGTGGTGGCCTCGGCCCTGGCCGTCTGTCTGGCCGACATGGTGGTGAAGACGGTGGCCGGAGACCTTCCGCTCCTGGCCCGGGAATCCATCCAGTGGGGCATTGAACGGGCCGACTCCAGGCCCCAGGTTTCGGACCTGGCCGCGGCCATGGGTCTCTCCCCACGGGCCTACCTTCGGGAGATGAAGGCCATGGACATGACCACCCCCCGGAGGCTCCTCCTGTGGTGTCGTCTGATCCATGCCGCCCACCTCCTGGAGCGCCCGGGGATAACGGTGGAAGGTGCCGCCTTCCGACTGGGCTACTCCACAGGGGGAGCCCTGCGAAAGGCCCTGAAGCGGCACATGGAATGCACACCCACCTCCCTCCGGCAACGGGGCGGGCTGGCCTTGGCTCTGGAGATGTTCCAGCGGAAGGCCCTCCGCCGGGGCCATGGCCGGCGGGACCGGTGGCCCTCCACAGGGAGTCCACGATGGCGGATCTCAGACCACCGTCCCCGGAGCCGGTAGCGCCGGCTCTACCCTCTCTCCTGCTCCGTCTGGCCCTGGCGGCCCTGGCGGCCCTGGCGGCCACGGGGTGTGCCAGCTTTCCCGGCGGAGACGAGGGACCCGTCCCGGTCCGGGAGATGAACCGGGTGACCACCACACCCCCCCTGGACCAGGTCCACTGGGGAGTACTGGTCATGGAGCCGGCCTCCGGGGAGGTACTCTACAGTCGGAACGCCCACCGGAAGTTCGTCCCGGCCTCCAACATGAAGATCCTGGCCACGGCCACGGCCCTCTCCCTCCTGGGTCCCGAGTACCGATACCGAACCGAGCTCTGGGGCGTGGGAGAGCTGGACGGGGCCGCAGGGGTGCTGGACGGCGACCTGGTGCTCCGGGGCGTGGGCGACCCCACCCTGTCTTCTCGCTTCTACCCCTCGGCCACGGCGCCCCTGGATTCCCTGGCCCGGGGTCTGAGAAGCCGTGGCGTGGAGAGGGTGGAAGGATCCCTGGTGGTGGACGCAAGCGCCTGGGACTCCACCAGCGTCCCGGGAAGCTGGATGGTGGGGAATCTCCCCTGGCGGTACGCCGCCACCGGAGGCGCCTTCACCATGGGCGAAGGAGAGGTGGTGGTGGAGGTGACCGGGGCCCGGGAAGAAGGAGCCCCGGCCCGGGTCCGCTGGTGGCCCCCCACGGAGCCGGACTTCTTCACCGCCGCCTTCGTCACCACCCACCCGGACAGCAGCTCCGGGATGGAGGTGCACTACCTCCCCGAGTCCCGGCGGCTCCGGGTGGAGGGAAGGGTGCCCGCCGGAGCCGTGGACACGGTCTCCGTGGCCCAACGGGATCCCGTTCGCCTGGCCTCGGCGGCCCTCCTCCGGATCCTGGAGGAGGCGGGCATCGCCGTGGAAGGGGGTCTCCGGATCAGCTGGGAGGCCGGGGAGCCCCTGGGGCCCGGTCCCTGCCTCTCGGGACGGGTGCCGCCCGAACCTCCGGAGGATCCGGCCCGGGGCCAAGCCCCAACCGCCGACCTGGACCCCCAGCTCCTCCTGCCCTACTGTCCCGCCTCCCAGCCACTGGCTTCCCTGGCCTCCCCTCCCCTGTCGGAAATCGTGGAGGCCATCCTGGAGCCGAGCCAGAACTGGATGACCGAGCAGCTTCTCCGGACGCTGGGCATGGAACGGGGCCTGGAGGGGAGCTGGAGGGAAGGGTTCCGTGTGGAGCGGACGTTCCTGGTGGAGGAGGTGGGGGCCGACTCCCTGGACTTCACCTTCCGGGACGCCTCGGGCCTGGCCGCCTACAACCTGGTCACCCCCAGGGGCCTGGTGGAGATCCTCCGCTACATGCACCGCTCCCCCCACGCCCACCTCTATCGCCGGGCCCTGGCGGAGCCGGGAGAGGAAGAGGGCACCCTCCGGAGCCGGCTCTCCGGCCTGGAGGGGAGGATCTTCGCCAAGACCGGGACCATCACCCACGTCAACTCCCTCAGCGGTTATCTTATCACCCGGCAGGGGAGAGAACTGATCTTCAGCGTCCTGACGAACGGTTCAGGCCTTCCCTCCGGCGTGGTCCGGGAGGGTATCGACCGTGTGATCAGGGCCGCCGCCGGATTCTGAATCCACCAGGCACTTCCTCTCCGGGCCGGGGTAGGCACGGACCTCAGCGGCCGGGTACCGTGGAGACGCGGTCCCCCTGGGAAGAACCTGCTGAAGGAAGGGGCCACCGGTAACGAGAAGCCCCCCTGGGGCCTTGACCCGGCCCCGGAACCATGTAGCTTTCTGAAAAAGAGAATCATTCTCGATTAGCGACACGGACAGCCGGTCTCGAGGGGACGCCCTCTCGAGGGGGCACCCTGAGAACGGAGCCCCTGACGGAACCCTCCTCGGGCCCACAACCAACGATTAGAGGACGAATGAGCGACTCGCCGATTCTCCAGATCAAGAACCTCCGCGCCCAGGTAGCCGAGGAAGGGACCGAGATCCTCCACGACCTGAACCTGGAGATCCCCCAGGGGGAGATCCATGCCATCATGGGTCCCAACGGCTCGGGGAAGAGCACCCTGGCCAAGGTCATCGCCGGCCACCCGGAGTACGAGGTGACGGAAGGGAGCATCCTCTTCAAGGGAGAGGAGATCCTGGAGCTGGAGCCCGACGAGCGATCCAAGGCCGGACTGTTCCTGGCCTTCCAGTATCCCGTGGAGATCCCCGGGGTGTCCATCGCCAATTTTCTCCGGACGGCGAAGCAGGCCCATCTTCCCGAGGGTGAGGAGCTGGACCTCTTCGACTTCCAGGACGAGCTCCTGGACCGGATGAAGCTCCTGGACATGGACCCCTCCTTCGCCGAGCGGCCCGTGAACGACGGGTTCAGCGGGGGAGAGAAGAAGCGAAACGAGATCCTCCAGATGGCCCTGCTGCGCCCGGCCATGGCGGTGATGGACGAGACGGACTCGGGTCTGGACATCGACGCCCTCAAGGTGGTGGCGGAAGGAGTCAACACCCTCACCACGGAGGACCCGACCATGTCCGTGCTCCTCATTACCCACTATCAGCGCCTGCTGAACTACATCAAGCCCGACGTGGTCCACGTGATCGTGGGCGGCAGGATAGCCCGGACCGGGGGACCGGAGGTGGCCCTGGAGCTGGAGGAGGAGGGCTACACCGTCTACAAGGAGTACGAGAAGGAGTACGAGACGGCGGAGAACTGAAGCAGGACCGTCCCGGACTGTTCCTGACGTACCTACAGGGAAGCCGATATGTCGCAGAATGAAGTCGTCAAAGATCTCGGACTCGACGAATACAAGTACCACTTCGTCGACGAGGAAAAGCACGTCTTCCGCACCCAGCCGGGACTGAGCGAAGAAGTGGTCCGGCAGATCTCCGCCCAGAAGGAGGAGCCGGAGTGGATGCTGGAGCTTCGCCTCAAGGCCCTGGAGATCTACTTCTCCAAGCCCATGCCCCGGTGGGGAGGCGATCTCTCCGGACTGGAGGACGTCCTGAAGGAGATCTACTTCTACGTCCGGCCCCAGGACCGGATGGAGCACTCCTGGGAAGACGTGCCGGAGAACATCAAGGATACGTTCGAGCGGCTGGGCATCCCGGAGGCGGAGCAGAAGGTCCTGGCGGGGGTCGGGGCCCAGTACGAGTCGGAGATGGTCTACCACTCCCTGAAGGCGGAGTGGGCGGAGAAGGGTGTCATCTTCGACTCCATCGAGGAAGGTTTGAAGAATCATCCCGAGCTCTTCCGGGAGCACTTCGGGACGGTGATTCCCGCCCACGACAACAAGTTCGCCGCCATGAACTCGGCGGTATGGTCCGGGGGCTCCTTCGTCTACATCCCCAAGGGGGTGGAGCTGGAGACGCCGCTGCAAGCCTACTTCCGGGTGAACCAGGAGAAGATGGGCCAGTTCGAGCGGACCCTCATCATCGCTGACGAGGGCTCCCACGCCCACTACATCGAGGGGTGCACGGCGCCGGTATACTCCACGGAGTCCTTCCACTCCGGAGTCATCGAGATCATCGTGAAGCCCAGCGCCCGGTTCCGCTACACCACGATCCAGAACTGGTCGAACAACATGTACAACCTGGTGACCCAG
>CAZZEL010000063.1:0-23790 GCA_964652625.1 uncultured Gemmatimonadaceae bacterium | reverse complement strand
GCTGTAGCCGTGTAACGATAGCCCTCCAAGGCGGAATGGAAGACAAAAGTGTACTGCCTCAGGTCTATTGTACTCCCGGATTCCCCGAGGGTCAAGCGATTCGTCATCCCCTGGCCCCCACTCTTTCCTTTCATTACATAGGGTCTCTCTCCCATGTTCCCCAATCCGCCGGGACCCGACCCGCCACACTCCGCTCGTCCCCCATGCGGGTCGTGATTCCCCGGGTGTCGAAGTGGCGGAGGAGAGGAAGCAGGTGCTTTCGGGTCAAGGCCAGGACCTCCCGGAAGTCGGCGGGTCCGAGCCCCCCTTCACACCCAAGGGCCTCCACCACGTCCCGCCCCGCCTTCGTCACCGCCTCCCTCCAGAAGTACAGGTCGCCTTCCAGGACCAGGACGTCTCCGTCCTCTTCCATGAGGCGGAGGATGTCCCGGATCTCCTCCCTGGTATCGACCTTCTCGGCTAGTTCCTTGAGGGTGGGAGGCGCAAGGCCCGCCTCTCGGAGTCGATGTCGAAGCTCGTTCCGGAGACTCTCCTGCCGGGGGGTGAGCCGGGGCCGGAAGTCGGCCAGGGCCACCAGCCCACCCCGGGACCGGAGGGTGCCCCGTCCCACCAGGCTCTCCAACAGCGCATCGGCGATGGCGGAGCCGTGGGCCCCGGGGAGACGCTGACGGAACTCCTCCAGGGGGAGCCCGGGCCGAAGGGGCTCGGCCTCGTGGAAGACCCGCAGGCCCTCCAGCAACCGCTCTTCCCCTTCCTCCCAGACGCTCCGGTGGAAGAGAAGCTCACCCAGCCCGTGAAGCTGCCCCTCCGCCGCAGCCTCCTTCACCGCCTTGTGGGCCTGCGTCGGGGCCAGCCCCGTGCGCTGGGGGAGGGCGGCAACCTCCGCCCCACCCCATCCGACTGCTTCCAGGTAAGAGAGGAGAGCCTGGCGCGGATCCTCTGAAAGACGTTGCTTCAGGAGTTCCACCTGGGAAGGGGTCACCCGTTTCCGCTTCAGGGAAGACACCTCCGCCACCCGTCCCCCGCCCACGGTGGTGACCGGGGAATAGGACCGAAGCACCAGGGAGTCCTTCACCCGGGCCACCAGGGGCTCCTCCAGGCGAAGCTGGGCCCATCCCTCCTCTCCGGGGGCCAGGAGGTCCGTCTCCAGGAGGGCCACTCGGGCCAGGACCTCGGCCGTCCCCAGGTGCACCCGCACTCGCTGCCCCTGCTCCAGGGCCCAGCCCGTGCCCGGAAGGACGCTGACCCGGCAGGTGAGCATCCAGGAGGACTCCCACCCCGCCCCTTCCACCAGGGTCTGGCCCCGACGGAGCTCCTGGTGGCTGATCCCGCTACCGGTGAGAGCCACAGCCACCCGGCTCCCGGCCGTGGCCTCCTCCGTCTCCTGGCCGTGGAGCTGGAGCCCCCGAATCCGGGCCTCCTTATCCCCGGGGAGGATCCGGACCCGGTCCCCCAGCCGGAGGCGCCCGCTCCACAACGTTCCGGTGACCACGGTTCCGGCGCCCCGGATGGTGAAAACCCGGTCCGCGGGCAGGCGGAACACGTCGTCCTGGCCCCTCACCTCGATGGCCTCACCCAGGGAGCCCAGCAACTCGGTGAGCTCCTCCAGGCCCCGGCCCTCCACGGCGGATACCGGGAGGACGGGGGAGTCCCGGTAGGGAGTCTCGGCCAGGAGTTCCTCCACCTCCTCCCGGACTAGCTCCAGCCACTCCTCTTCCACCAGGTCCGCCTTGGTCAGGGCCACCACCAACCCGGGCACTCCCAGGTAGCGGACGATGGCCAGGTGTTCCCGGGTCTGGGGCATGACTCCCTCATCGGCGGCCACCACCAGGAGGACGAGATCCACCCCGGTGGCCCCGGCCACCATGTTCCGGATGAAGCCCTCGTGGCCCGGAACGTCCACCACACCGAAGCGGACATCCTCCGTGGGACGGAGCTCGGCGAAGCCCAGATCCACCGTGATTCCCCGCTCCTTCTCCTCCTTCAGGCGGTCCGTGTCCACGCCGGTGAGAGCCTTCACCAGAGCTGTCTTGCCGTGGTCGATGTGACCCGCCGTGCCAAGAATGTGTCTACGCATGATCCTTCGGAATGAGTGTGGCCAGAACGGAGATGGACCGGAGGGGCGTGCCTCCGGAGATGTGGTAGGTGACGAAGTCGCTGACCAACCGCAGGTGGGCCCGGGGGCGGCGAAGCTCCCCCCGGAACTCCCCGGCCACGAGTTGAGCCAGTTGATCCCGGGCCACGGGCCCCAGCCTGGGGCCCGACGGGCCCTCTTCCTGGCAGGCAGGACAGCGAAGGCCCCCGGCGGCGAAGTCGAACCGGCCCAACACCTCCTTTTCCAGCCCCCGCCCGCAGATCACGCAACTCCGGAGCACCGGACCGTAGCCCAGCTCCCGGACCAGCCCCCAGGTCTCCATGAGGAGGCGAACTACCAGGTTGTCCCGGGATTCCGCCTCCACAGCGTCCAGTCCCTGGCAGAGGGCGGCGAAGAGTTCGGGGTTCTCCTCCCCACCGGCGTGCTGCAGAATCAGCTCCCCGAGGACCGAGGCCCCGGCTAGACGAAGGGGATCCCGGGCCAGCCCGTTCCGGGGTGTCGTGGGGGCGAAATCCTTCAGGGTCTGGAGATCCCGCCCTTCCTTCACGTACAGGGTCAGGGCCCCTTCCCCGAAGGTGGAAAGAGAGCCTCCCCTCTGTCCCTCCGTCTTCCGCACCCCCCGGGCCACCACCCCCACCACTCCCAGGGCCTGGGAGTAGAAGCGAAGGATCCGGCTGGATTCGCTGAAGGGGTAGGCCCGAAGGAGCACGGCGGGGGTGGTGACGAGGCTCAAGGCACCGGTCCTCTCCTCAGGACGACCTCTGGATCCGGGCCAGGAGCTTCTCGCGCTGGGTCTCGTAGCGAACCCTCTCCTGCCGGGAGGGATGGGATTTCCGGGAGAACTCCTCGTCCAGGCGGGCCACGGCCAGGATCAGGTCCCGCCGACTCGGGGAGGCGGAAGGCGGCGGCCGGGCCTCACCCTCTTCGGCTTCGGTCCCGGCCACCGGCGCCGCGCCTCTCTGGCGGATTCTGTAGGCCAGGACCCCGGCGGCGGCCAGGAGAGCGGCCAGCAGGAGGGCCAGCCATTCCCCACGGAACTGCCAGGAGCCGGACGTCAGGCTGGCCCGGATCTCCGTGTTCTGGAGATCTTCCGCCACGTACCGTCGAAACACGTTCCCCGCCTCCAGCTCCACGGGCTGGCCCCGGACCAGGGGGGGGAACTCCGCCTCGGGTCCGGGTTCCCGGACCAGAACCTCCACGACGTCGGTGCGGCCCGGGAGAGGAAGGACGAAGTCGTCGGAGGGGATTCGGTAGCGGACCAGAAAGACCCGCTCTCCCGGGGGGATGGGGGCCAGGACCTCCATACGGCCGTCCTGGAAGCGGACGGACTCCGGGGCCAGGTCTGACTGCCCCACCTGGAAGTCCCGGGCCGAGGCGGGGAGGGGGTAGCTCCACACCACGCCGTTCCGGGGAGAGTAGAGGGTCCGGTCCCCGGTCTGGCGAACCTCGACGACATCGGTGGCCGTCCACCCCTCCTCCTCTTCCTTCTCCAGGAAGACGTTCCGGGCCGACAGGGGGAGCTCCGCTCCCCCGGGAGGGACCGAGAGGGTGTCGTAGGCCTGGATCATGTAAAGGCTGTCCAGCTGGATGGGCTCGGTGATGGCCGGGCCGAAGTAGAGGAGGCCCCGGTGGCGAACCGAGGCGAAGAAGATCTCCGAGCGGCCGCCGTGATCCGGAAGGTGGGGGAGGCGGAAGCGGAAGGAGCCGTCGGGCTCCACCCGGACGCTGTCGATCTCTCCGGAGGAGTCGGGAGCCACCCGGTGAAGGACCACCTGCCCTTGGGACATGGGTCCCTCTCCCACCCGGACCTGGCCCCGGAGGATGGGCACCACTTCCTCCTGGGGAGACGGATGGGTCCGGGGAGCCGTGACGGCCCGAACCGAGCCCGTCAGGGCCAACGCGGCCAGGAGCGCGGAGAGGAGCGGGAGCCCGGCGGGCGAGGAGAGAGGAGGAGGCGCTGGCCAGGGAAACCGGGTGGTGGACATGTCAGAGAGTGAATCAGGGAGTGAAGCGGCCGAAGTCCTCCGGGTTCAGCTTCCGGAGGTACTCCTTCAGGTCCTCCGCCTTCATCTCCCCCTCCCCGGAGGGCTCCTCCTTCTTCTCCCCTTCCCCCGGGGTCTCGAACTCCGGTTTGGAAGGGAAGGTCTCCTCCTCGGCGATCTCCACGGAAGCCCGTTCCAGGAGGGCGTCGTCGGCGAAGATCTGGGCTTCCAGTCGGAGGGCCACGGCGATGGAGTCCGAGGGCCGGGCGTCCACGGTCACCACCTCCCCGTTCCGCTCGATGACCAGCTCGGCGTAGTAGGTGTTGTCCTCCACCCGGGTGATGTTGACCCTCTTCAGGATCCCGCCGAGACCGCTCAGGATGGAGACCAGAAGGTCGTGGGTGAGGGGCCGGGAGAAGGACCAGTCCGCCAGCTGCATGGCGATGGCGCTGGCCTCCCCGGGCCCGATCCAGATGGGAAGGATGCGCTCGCCCGGCTCCTCCTGCAGGATGACGATGGGCGTATTCGTGGTCTGGTCCAACCCCAGGCTCTGCACCTTCACCTCAACCAGCACGGCCGTATCCTCTCCCTCCCCCGTCCATCGTTCACGTACCCAGGGTCCAGGAGGAAAGGTACTTCTCCTGCTCGGGGGTGAGCTCGTCGATCTTCACGCCCATCCCGGCGAGCTTGAGGGTGGCGATTTCCCGGTCGATGTTCTCGGGAATCCGGTACACCTTCCGCTCCAACCGACCCTGCTTCTCCAACAGATACTCCGAAGCCAACGCCTGGTTCGCGAAGCTCATGTCCATGACGGATGCCGGATGACCTTCCGCCGCAGCCAGGTTGATGAGACGCCCCTGGCCCAGCACGAAGACGCTCTTGCCCCCCAGGCGGTACCCCTCCACGAATTCCCGCACCGGACGAGGTCCTTCTTCGGCAGCCGCCGCCAGACCCGGCAGGTCCAGCTCCACGTCGAAGTGACCGGAATTGCAGACGATGGCTCCATCCTTCATGGCACGGAAGTGCTCGGTTCGGATGACGTTGATGTCTCCGGTGAGGGTGACGAAGAGGTCTCCCAGGGGAGCGGCCTGGGCCATGGGCATGACGCGGAACCCGTCCATGGACGCCTCCAGGGCCTTCACCGGATCCACCTCCGTGACGATGACCTGGGCTCCGGCGCCCCGAGCCCGGAGGGCCACCCCTCGGCCGCACCAGCCGTAGCCCGCCACCACCACGGTGGATCCGGCCAGGAGGAGGTTCGTGGCCCGGAGGATCCCGTCCAGGGTGCTCTGCCCCGTGCCGTAGCGATTGTCGAAGAGGTGCTTGGTCAGGGAGTCGTTCACGGCGATGACGGGGAACTGGAGCACTCCGTCCGCCGCCATGGCCTTGAGGCGGATGACCCCGGTGGTGGTCTCCTCCGTGGAGCCCAGGATCTCCTGGACCAGAGAGGTCCGGGCGTCGGCATCCAGGCCCTGGGCCCAAGCCTTCACGGGCCCGGCCAGATCGTCCATTCGATCCAGGGCCAGCATGTGCAGCGACCCCACCAGATCCGCTCCGTCGTCCATGGTGATGAGGGGGCGGTGGGCCAGGGCGGCCTGGATGTGGTGGTAGTAGGTCTCGTCGTCCTCCCCCTTCACGGCGAAGACCGGGATCTCCTCATGGGCCACCAGGTGAGCGGCCACGTCGTCCTGGGTGCTCAGGGGGTTCGATGCACACACGACCACGTCGGCTCCCCCGGCCTTCAGGGTCACCGCCAGATTCGCCGTCTCCGTGGTCACGTGGAGGCAGGCGGAGATGCGGGTCCCTTCCAGGGGCTTCTCCTCCCGGAAGCGGTCCCGGATCTGCTTCAGGACCGGCATGGTGCGTCCGGCCCACTCCGTGCGGCGGCGACCCTCCTCCGCCAGCTCCATGTCTCGAATATCGTAGTTCATGGCGTCCTTTGGTTTCGTCGTTGATGCCCCGGGTTCTCCATCCTCACCGGACCTTACGGTGCCCGGTTTCCTACCTCCAGGACCCTCCAGTCCGTTACAGACCCAGCAGATCCCGGATCTCCTCCACTCGATCCGTCCGTTCCCAGCGGAAGACGTCCACGTCCCGGGTCTCCTCCCCTTCGCCCACCTGGATCCGCTCCGGGTCCCGGCCGAAGTGTCCATAGACTGAGGTGGGGCGGAAGACCGGGTCCGTCAACCCCAGACGCTCGACGATGGCGGACGGCCGGAAATCGAAGACCCGGGCCACGGCCCGGGCCAGCTCCTCGTCGGGCCGAACGCCGGTTCCGTACGTGTCCACCTGCACGGAGACGGGCTCCACCACCCCGATGGCGTAGGCCACCTGGATCTCGAACTGCCGGGCGGCTCCTGCGGCCACCATGTTCTTGGCAGCCCAGCGGGCGGCGTAGGCCCCGGAACGGTCCACCTTGGTGGCGTCCTTGCCGCTGAAGGCTCCTCCGCCGTGCCGGCCCAGGCCCCCGTAGGTGTCCACCATGATCTTCCGGCCCGTGAGGCCCGTGTCTCCGTGGGGACCTCCCACCACGAAGCGGCCTGTAGGGTTGATGTGGAAGGTGCAGTGATCCGGATCCAGGAGATCGGCGGGAAGAGCCGGCAGGATGACCTTGGCCAGGATCTCCTCCTCCAGCTCCTCCTGCTCGATCTCCTCGTCGTGCTGGGTGGACAGGACCACCGTTGTGACCCGTCGGGGCCGGTCCCCGTCGTACTCCAGGGTCACCTGGGCTTTGCCGTCGGGCCGCACCCAGGGCACGTCCCCGGACTTCCGCACCCTGGCCAGCCGCCGGGTCAGGGCATGGGCCAGGGTGATGGGGGCGGGCATGAAAACGTCGGTCTCGTCCGTGGCGTAGCCGTACATCATGCCCTGGTCCCCGGCACCGCCGGTGTCCACCCCCTGGGCGATGTCCCAGGCCTGCTGGTCGATGGTGGTGAGAACCGCGCAGGTGTTCCCGTCGATCCCGAAGTCGGAGCGGACGTAGCCGATGTCCTTCAGGGTCTGGCGCACCACGTCGGGGATCTCCACGTAGGCTTCCGTGGTGATCTCTCCCGAGACCAGGGCCATGCCCGTGGTCACGAGAACCTCGGCGGCCACCCGGGCGCGGGGGTCCTGCAGGAGGATCTCGTCCAGGATGGCGTCGGAGATCTGGTCGGCGATCTTGTCCGGATGGCCCTCGGTGACGGATTCGGAAGTGAAGAGTCGTAGGCTCAAGGATCTTCCTGGTCTGAGTGGATGATTGCCGGAGGCCGGGTCCCGGTCCCGCTGGCCGGGCCCCCGGCACGGGAGGACGCTAGGAAAGGGGAAGGCTCCACCGCCCCGAGAAGGCCGACAGGTCCACCGAGCCCCCCACTCCTTCCACGAGCCGTCCCACAACCTCCTTGCTCGTGGGCGCGGCCAGGGCCTTGGCCGCCGCCCGCCGGGCATCTTCGATGCGGAAGTCCCGGATGACCTTCTTGATCTCGGGCAGGGAGGGCCAGGCCACGGAGAGGGAATGAATGTCCAGACCCAGGAGGAGAAACGCTCCCAGGGGGTTGGCGGCCAGCTCTCCGCAGACGCTCACCTCGATGCCCGCCGCCCTGGCTACCCGGGAGACCTGGTGGAGTTGCCGGACCACCGCCGGATGGAAGGGATTGAACAGGGAGGCCAGGCGGGTATTCGTCCGGTCCACGGCCAGGGTGTACTGGACCAGGTCGTTCGTGCCGATGGAGAAGAAGTCCGCATGCCGGCTCAGCTCCACGGCGTCCAGGGCCGCCGCCGGCGTCTCGATGAGGAGACCCAGCTTATAACCCGAGTTGAAGTCCAGACCGTCGGCGGTGAGGTGATCCTCCTCCTCCCGGAGGAGGTTGCGGACCCGGAGGACCTCCTCCACGTCGTTCACCAGGGGAAGCATGATCCGCACGTCCCCGTGGGCCGTGGCCCGGAGGATGGCCCGGAGCTGGGGCCGAAAGAGCTCCGGCTCGTCCAGGCACACCCGGATGGCCCTCCAGCCCAGGAAGGGATTCTCTTCCTGGGGCATGTTCAGGAACATGGGGAACTTGTCCCCCCCCAGGTCGAAGGTCCGGATGATGACGGCCCCGCCGGGGAAGGTCTCCGCCACCCGCTTGTAGCTCACGTACTGCTCCTCCTCACCGGGGAGGGCCGCCCGGCCCACCACCAGGAACTCCGTGCGGAGGAGTCCCACGCCGTCGGCACCATGGCTCCGGGCGTGTTCCGCTTCCCAGGGAAGGTCCAGGTTGGCCCTGAGGGCCACGGGTTGACCGTCCTTCGTGGCGGCCTCCAGGTCGGCGATCCGGTGGATCTCCTCCTCCCACTCCTTGAGCTGGACCTGTCGGCCCCGGAAGACCTTCCGCTCCCGTTCGTCCGGATTCAGGACGAGGCGCCCGATGCGCCCGTCCAGAATGGCCTCCTGACCTTCCTCCACCGTGGTCGTGATGTTGCCCAGACCCACCACCGAAGGCAGAGAGAGGGAGCGGGCCAGGATCACCCAGTGGGAGGTCCGGGTGCCCCGGTCCGTGGCCACCCCTCGGATCTTCTCCGGATCGATCTGGACGGCGATGCTGGGCGTCAGGTTCCGGGCCACGAGGATGGAGGGTTCGTCCGGGTCCTGGGGGGCGAAGGGATCGGGAAGACCCATGATCTCGTGGAGCAGGCGGGTGTGCATGTCCTCCAGGTCGTTCAACCGATCCATGACCATGGGGTGGAAGGTTCGGGTCCACTGGGCCTGGAGTTCCAGGAAGCGCCACTCGAAGGCCTGTGCCGCCGTGAGCATGTTCTCCCGGATGTAGCGGACGGTCTGATCCACCACCTCCGGGTCGTCCAGCATGAGGATCTGGGGCTCGAAGATCCGCCCCTCCATCTCCCCCAGACGCTTGGTGGTGGCGTCCTTCAGGTCCTCGAGCTTCTCCCGGGTCCGCTCCCGGGCCGCCTGGAAGATCTCCACCTCCTCCTCCACCCGCTCCGCTTCCACCCTGCGATGGGCCACTTCCGGCACACCCCAGTTCAGCAGGTGGATGCGGCCTTCCACGATTCCCTCGGATACACCGAAACCGTCAATGACGATGGGCACGCCTTACTCCTCCTCGAAACCTCGTCGCACCAGCTCCGTCAGGGCCCGGATGGCCTCCTCGGCGTCCTGTCCGTCCGCCGTCAAGGTCAGCTCCGATCCCTGCTCTGCCGCCAGCATGAGAACTCCCATGATGCTCTTGCCGTTCACTCGCAGCCCGTCCTTCTCCACGTGGATCTCGCTCCGGAAGGATCCGGCCAGCTTCACGAGCTCCGCCGCGGGGCGGGCGTGGAGCCCGGCCCGATTCACGACCTCCACCTTCTGTTGCCGAATTCCGTCGTGGCTGCTCATGCGAACCAACCGAAGAGAAAGATCACTCCCGTGACTGCCACCGTTCCCCACAGGCCCGGAGACCATCCCCGCTCGCCCATGCGGCTCCCCGCCCACAACCCCAGACCGACCAGCCCGGCCCAGAGGAGGGCCTGGGGCCCCTCTTCCAGGCCCCGGGCCAGAGCCAGGCCTCCCACGCCTCCCAGGAGGAGAGCCGCCAGGCCGGCCAGACGGTCGGCCTGCCGGGGAAGGGCGAGGTACCGAAGGGCGTCTCCCACCCGACTGCTTCTTTCCAACCCCTGACGGAACCCCCAGATGCGCAGGAACAGGTGGCCTGCGTTGTAGATCCCCAGGAAGGTGACGACCACCACCCAGGGCGGGGCACCCGCCAGGGCCAGGGCCAGGGCCACCAGGACCGTGGCCGGACGCCAGCCCACCCAGACCAGGGCGTCGCCCAGGCTTCCCAGAGGACCCCGGACGGCCACCTTGAAGCGCCGGATCTCCTCCGGATCCCGCCCCTCCTCTTCCATCCGGCAGGTGGCCCCCAGGGCCAGGTCCGCCAGGTACGGATGGGCGTTGAAGTGCTCCGAGTGTCGTTGCAGAGCCTGTCGGAAGCCCTCCGGATCGTCCCGATAGAGGCGCTTCAGCACCGGCAGGATGGCGAAAGCGAAGCCACCCCCGAGCATGGTCCTGTAGTTCCAGGAGCCCTGGATGATGAACGAGCGAAGGAACGCCCGTAGCCTGCTGCCGGTGCCCGTCTTCTTCACAGGAGCACCCCCCCCAGGAGGAGCCCCAGAAACCCGGCGCCGGCCACCCATCCCCGACGTTTCCATCCTCCCAGGGAGGTCAGCAGGGCTCCGGCGGGAATCGAGGCTCCCAGCGTCAGCAGGGCCAGGGTGGCCGGCATGCCCAGACCCCAGGAACCTCGCAACAGGGGCGCGAAAACACCAGCCAGACCCAGGCCCGCCAGGGTCAGGGTCCCTCCCCGAAGGAAGTCCAGGCCCAGAGCTCCCAGATGGCCCCAGACGACCCGAGGCGGGGACACCTCACCCTCGCTGGGGTCCGGGGTCAGGCGGCCGTTGATCTTCCGGACAAACCGGATGGAACGGGCCCCCAACTGACTCCAGGCCAGACCCAGGGCCGTGCCCAGGGCCAGTCCGCCGGGGCCCGGGACCACCACCGCCGCCACCACTCCCACCACGGCCGCCGGTCCCCCTTCCGGGAACTGGGCCCCCCCCACCGGGAAGATGGGGAGGAGGTAGATCTCCAGGAGGCACCCCACGGTGAGACCCAGGACAGGATCGCCCAGGATCCAACCCGCCAGCGTCCCGGCCACCAGGGGCCGGGAGACCATGAACTGTCCCAGGGCCGTACCGTCCAGGGCGAGCAGAGCCCCGAGAAGGGTCAGGGCGGGGACGAGGGCGGGATCCATGGCGAACGCTCCTGTACCTCGTCAGCCCGTCAGGTCGTCCAGGTCAACCTCCGGCGAGCCGGGAAGATCTCGAGCGGAGACGTGCACCCCCCGGGCGGCCAGCTCCCGGAGGGCTTCCCGGTCCTGTTCATCCAGGTAGAGGTAGGACAGGACTTCCTCCCGGCCCTTCCGGAAGTGGATGCCCCCCAGATTCACCTCCCTTCCCCGGAGGTCGTCCTCCCGGGCCAGCTCCAGCATGGTCTCCACGTCCCGGGTCAGGAGCACGGTCCTGAGCTCCGACTCCCGCCAGGCGTCCAGTTGCCGGCCCGCTTCCTCGGCGGTGCAGAAGATGGCCTCCGTGCCCGGAGGGATGCCCAGAGCGTAGAGCTCCTGCTCCCACTCGCTCTGGGCCACGGTCCGGTCCACCACCACGTAGCGGTCCGGGTGGAGCTTGCTTCCCCACCCCACCACCACCTGGCCGTGGATGAGTCGCTCGTCAACCCGATACAGGAGAATCGGCATGGGTGGTATAGTCGGGGATGCTGGTGAGACCCGCCCGGCCCTTCTCCAGGAGGCGGGGAATCAGCTCCTCCATGGGCAGGTTGCGGTTGAAGACGAAGTCCAGGAGCACGGGGAGGTTGACCCCGAAGACCACGGCCCGGCCCTCCCCCGACCGGCAGCACCGCCGGGCCGAGAGGGCACAGCTCCCGGAGGTGAGGTCCGTGAAGACGATCCCCGGGCCCTTGCCCAGGAGCCCTTCCAACTCCTCCTGCAGCGCCTCTCCGGATTTCCCCTCGTTGCTCAGGGGAATGAGGACGTCCTCCCCAGGCCCGGCGATCTTGGCCACGGCGTCGGCCAGGCCCCGGGCCATGGCGCCGTGGGCCAGGACGACGCCCCGGAGCGCCTCTTCCTCACTCATAGTCCTCCTCCAGGTACTCCCTCACCGGCCGCATGGCCTCCCGGAGCTTGTTGTCGAACTCCAGGGCCGGATCCACGCCGGCATACTTGAGGAGGTGGTTCATGGCGATGACCTCGGCGATGACCGTGATGTTCTTTCCCGGGTTCAGGGGGATGGTGATCTTGGGGAGAGTCACCCCCAGCACTTCCGTGTCCTCTCGCTCCAGGCCGGTGCGGCTGTAGTGCTGGGCGTCGTCCCAGGCCTCCAGCTGCACCACCACCTCGATGCGTTTCTGTTGTCGGATGGCCCGGATCCCGAAGAGGGTGCGGACATCGATGATGCCCACCCCCCGGATCTCCATGTGGTGCCTCTGGAACTCGTGCCCATGTCCGATGATGATGTCGTGGCCCCGGCGCGTGGCGAAGACCAGGTCATCGGCCACCAGCCGATGTCCCCGCTCCACCAGGTCCAGCACACATTCGCTCTTCCCGATGCCGCTCTCTCCCACGAAGAGGAGCCCCACGCCGTAGACATCGGCCAACGAGCCGTGGAGACTCACCGTGGGGGCGAGAGCAGCCTCCAGGTAGGGGTTCAGGCGCTGGAAGAACATCCCCGTGCCCAGGCTCGTGCGGAAGACCGGGATGTCGTAGTCCCGGGCCACCTTCATGAACTCCTTCGGCACGTCCAGGCCCTTGGTGATGAACACCACGGGCACATCGTGTTGAAAGAGCTCCCGGAGGCGTTCCTCCACCACGTCGGGCTCCAGGGTGGCCAGGTAGGCCATCTCCGTCTCGCCGAAGACCTGGACCCGTCCGGCTCGGACCCGGTCCACGAACCCGGCCAGGGCCAGGCCCGGGCTGGCGGGACCGGAGTGGGAGATGGTCCGGTCCAGTCCTTTTTCCGAGGCGAGCTTCTCCAGGCCCAGGGTCTCTTCCCGCTCCCGGAGAAGCTCGGCTACCGTGATCTGTCTTTTCACTCGTGTACGTCGCTCCTCCGGGCTACTCCTCCGGAACCACCGATTCGGAGAGACTGGGGCCCTGGTGATCTCGAAGTTGATCGCGGCGACGTCGGAGAATCCGGGAGAGCCGATTCACCATCTGATCCAGGGCCGCTCGAAACTCCGGCCCTTCCCCACCGGCCACCACCGGCTCCCCCCGATCCACGCTCAACACGGCGTCCGCCTTCTTGAGGTGCTTCTCGATCTCGAAGACGACCTCGGCTCCGGAGAGTCGGGGCTCGTAACGAGAGAGCTTCTCCAGCTGTTCTTCCGTCCGGGTCCTCACCGTGTCCGGGATGTCGCAATGCCGGGCCGCGATCTGAACTCTCATGCGTCCTCCCTTGAAAACAGGGTTCCTCCCTACGAAGGCGGGCCCATGCCCGCGTGCCTGTGGGAGGAAAGAAAAAGTTACTCCGGCGGGGGAGCGGAAGCCACCCGCCCCTCCAGAACCGCTTCCATTCGTCGAGCCGATGCATCCCAGGTGAAGGCTTCGGCAAAGCGCCGGGCCGCCCCACCCATCCTCCGACGCATCTCCGGGCTGCCGACAAGGGTCTCCAGGCCCTCGGCCAGGGCCTCCACGTCGCCGTGGGGTACCAGCATGCCTGTTTCGCCGTCTCGGACCGAATCTCTGAGGCCCGGGGAATCGCTGGCCATCGTGGGGGTGCCGCAGGCCGCCGCTTCCAGGTTGGCGATTCCCCAGCCCTCCTTCGGCGAGGTGAGAACGTGGATCCAGCTCCGCCGGAGGAGCCGGACCTTGACCTCCTCATCCACATATCCAAGAAACTCCACCCGGTCCCTCAGGTTCCACTTCTCCACCATCCCCTCCAGCCCAGATCGGTAGTCCCCCTTGCCCGCCACCAGGAGTCGGGCCTCCACCCCCCGGTCCCGGAGGCGAGCCAGAGCCCGGAGGATGAGGTGGATGGCCTTGTAGCGCTTGAGCCGGCCCAGGTAGAGGAGGGTGGGGACGTCGAACTCCGGCACCCGGGGATCCGGAGCGTAGTGATCCAGGTCCACACCGTTGGGAACCACCTCCATGCCGGCTCCGGAAAACCCCCGACGCTGCAGGTCCCGGACCGTGCTCCGTGACACCGCCACCACCGGGCAGTCCCGGAACACCCGGGGCACGGGCATCTCCAGGAGCCAGGTGGCCAGAGCCACCGGCAGAGGGGCTTCCTGGAAGGCGGTGCCCCCGAAGAGGTGGTGGACCAGGAGCACGGTCCGGGTCCGGGGAAGCCACAGGGGCAGGAAGAGGGGGACCTTGTTCAGATCCTCCACGGCCACGTCGAAATCCCGGGAGCGGAGGGCCGTCTTCAGGTACGGTCCCGCCCGGAGGGCGAAGGAGTAGCGGCCACCCACCCGGTGCACCTCCAGACCGTCAACCGTCTCCCGGGCCGGGGCGCCGGGGAAGCCCGAAACCAGGGCGGTGACGCTGTGCCCCCAGCGGACCAGACGCCCGAAGACCTCGTGGAGGTGGATCTCGGCCCCCCCGGCCTGGGGGTTCAGCCGGTCCTGCCAGTTCACCACGAGAATCCTCAACGAGAGGGTCCTTCTGGCTGCCCCGGAATCAATCCAGGGGGTGAGGTTGCTTGTACAGGGCGTCCAGCACCCCGTTCACGAAACGGGGGGAGTCCTTTCCTCCGTAGGCTTCGGCCAGGAGGATCCCCTCCTGGATGGAGACTTTCGGGGGGATCTCCTCCATGAAGAGGATCTCCGCAGCGGCCAGGCGCAGGATGGATCGATCCATGACGGACAGTCGCTCCAACCGCCAGTTCTCCAGGGCCGCCTGCAGGGCTCGATCGATGTCCGGCAGGTGGTCCTCCAGGGTCTCCAGGAGCTCCTCCAGGTAGTCCAAGCGCTGAGGAGCCACCCTCCGGGTCTGGAGCACCCGGCCCAGGGCCTGGGCGATGGTCTCCCCTCCCCCGGCACTCTCCCAGCGATACAGCACCTGAAGGGCCCAGGCTCGGGCCCGGCTTCGATCTCGAGGATGGTCACCGCTCCGGGCCGGGAAGGTGGGAGGCAACGGCTACTCCATCTGGCCGTAGAGATCGGCCATCTCGAGGACGCTCAGGGCGGCGTCCCAACCCTTGTTGCCTGCCTTGGTGCCGGCCCGCTCCAGGGCCTGGTCCACCGTGTCCGTGGTGAGGACTCCCAGGGAGACGGGAATGGCCGCCTCCCGGGCCACCACACCCAGTCCCCGGGTGGCCTCGCCGGCCACGTACTCGAAGTGGGGCGTGCCCCCCCGGATGACGCAGCCCAGGGCGATGAGGGCGTCGTACCTCTCCATCTTCACGATCCGGGCCGCGGCCGCCGGGAGCTCCCAGGCTCCGGGGATGCGGTAGAGGTCGATGGCCTCCTCCTCGGCCCCGTGGCGGAGGAGACAGTCCCGAGCTCCCTGGACGAGCTGCTCGGTGACCAGGCTGTTGAAGCGGGTCACCAGCACGGCGAACCGCTTTCCGGCTCCCTTGAGTTCTCCGTTGTACTCGTTCACGCCCTGCCCTTTCGGCGATGGTGTAGCTACAGAATGTGCCCCAGCTTGGTCCGTTTCGTGGCCAGGTACTCCCGGTTGAACTTCCCGGGCTCCACCTTCAGGGCCTCCCGGCCCGTGATCTTCAACCCGTAGCCCTCCAGGCCCACGACCTTCCGGGGGTTGTTCGTAAGGAGGCGGATGGACGTGAGCCCCAGGTCCAGGAGAATCTGGGCGCCGATGCCGTACTCCCGCAGATCCGGCTTGAACCCCAGGACCTCGTTGGCCTCCACGGTATCCCGTCCCCTGTCCTGAAGGTCGTATGCTCGAAGCTTGTTGGCCAGCCCGATACCCCGTCCCTCCTGCTTCAGGTAGACCACGGCCCCCTGGCCGTCCTCGTCGATCTGTCTCATGGCGGCGTGGAGCTGCTCTCCACAGTCGCAGCGTTGGGACCCGAAGACGTCTCCGGTGAGGCACTCCGAGTGCATCCGGACCAGCACGTCTTCCTTGCCTTCCAGGTCTCCCTTCACCAGGGCCACGTGCTCCTGGTGGTCCACCAGGCTGGCGTAGCCCAGGATCACGAAATCCCCCCACTCCGTGGGCAGGTCCGCCTCGGCGATCCTGCGAACCAACCGCTCCCGGGCCAGGCGGTAGGAGACGAGCTGGGCCACGGTGATGAACTTCAGATCGTGCTTCCGGGAGAACTCCTCAAGCTCCGGACGACGGGCCATGGTCCCGTCTTCCTTCAGGATCTCGCAGATCACGCCGGCGGCGGGCAGCCCGGCCAGTCGGGCCACGTCCACGGCGGCTTCCGTCTGCCCCACCCGGTGCAGCACCCCTCCCTTCCGGGCCCGAAGGGGGAAGATGTGCCCGGGTCTGCGCAGGTCCGAGGGACGGCTGTCCGGATCCAGGAGGACCTGGATGGTCTTGGCCCGGTCGTAGGCGCTGATCCCCGTGGTGACCCCGAAGCGGACGTCGGCGTCCACGGACACTGTGAAGGCCGTCCGCTGGGGGTCGGTGTTGTTGTCCGTCATGAGGGGAAGACCCAGCTCGTCGGCCCGATCGTTCGTCATGGCCACGCAGATGAGACCCCGACCGTACTTCGTCATGAAGTTGATGGTCTCCGGCGTCACCTCCGACGCGGCGCAGACCAGGTCTCCCTCGTTCTCTCTATCCTCGTCATCCGCCACGATGACCATCTTGCCCTGGCGGATGTCTTCGATGGCGTCTTCTACTTTGTGGAACATGATCCCGCGTCCCCTCCGTATCCCATGGCCCTGAGTTTCTCCAGGGTGGCAGTGCCCTCCCCCGTCAGGGCCGAAAGCGATTTGGCCACGTACTTCCCGATGAGATCTCCCTCCAGGTTCACCCGGTCCCCGGGTTTCAGGCGTCCCAGGTTCGTGTGGTCCCAGGTGAAGGGGATGATCCCCACCTGGCAACGGTACCGGGCCGGGAGGGCATTCACCGTCAGGCTCACCCCGTTCACCGCGATGGAGCCGTGGAGGATGGTGTTGGCCTCCACCACCTCCGGAAGCTGGAAGTCCAGGAGCCAGAACTCCCCCTCCTGGCGCACCTCCTGCACCCGACCCACCCCGTCCACATGCCCCTGCACCAGGTGCCCGTCCAGTCGTCCCCCCAGGACCATGGAACGTTCCAGGTTCACCCGGCTCCCCGGGCGATACTCACCGGCGATGGTCCGGGACAGGGTGGTCCCGATGGTCTCCATGGCGAAGCTCTCCTCATCGTTCCGCACCGCCGTCTGGCAAGCCCCGTCCACGGTGATGGAGTCTCCCGGGCTCAACTCGCCGGAGAGCTCCGGGGCCCGGATCACGAACTCCCGGGCTCCCCGCCGCTCCCGGACGGACTCCACGGTCCCCACAGCCTCGATGATTCCCGTGAACATCAGTCCTTTCCCTCCGCGTTTCGGTCGAAGGTGAGGAGGACGTCCCGACCCAGGATCCGGGGAGCCAGGGTCGGCTCCCACCCTTCCCAGGCCTTCCGGCCCCGGAGCCCCGGAAAGGCCGGGACCGCTTCACCTCCCAGCACGAACGGTGCCATGAAAAGATACAACCGATGGGCCCGCCCTTCAGCCAGGAGCCGGCTGGCCAGAGTACCGCCTCCCTCGCAGAACACGGATCGGATCTCCTCCTTCCAGCAGGTCCTCAGGACCCGACCCAGGTCCAGACCCCCGGCGTCAACCTCCACGGGCCGGATCATGGCCCCGGCCTCCTCCAGCTCCCGGAGGCGGGAAGGTTCGGCGTCCCGGCCCACGAAGAGGAGGACCGGGGTGTGGGGGGCGTCCTGGAAGAGGCGGGCCCCCGGGGAGAGGCGGGCCCGGCTGTCCAGGATGATCCGGACCGGGGGCTTCCGGGGTGAGGGGGCCTCCCGGACCGTGAGGAGGGGGTCGTCCACCAGGGCCGTGCCGGATCCCACCATGACCGCGTCGAAGCCGCTGCGGAGGCGGTGAGTCTCCCGGTGGGCTTCGGGTCCGGTAATGGTCGTGCGGTGGCCCCGGGCCTCGGCGATGGCCCCGTCCAGGGTCTGGGCCAGCTTCAGGGCCAGGAAGGTCTCCTCCCCTTCGGCGTTGCGATAGAAAGCCGGGTTCTCCACCCGGGCCCTCCGCTTCCCGAAGACCGGCCCCACCACGTCCACCCCTCCCTCCCGAAGGGTCTGTGCTCCTCCCCGGGAGACGGTTCCAGGATCCGAGCCGCCGTAGACCACCCGCCCCACCCCGGCTTCCAGGAGGGCACGGGAGCAGGGTGGTGTGTGCCCGTAGTGGTCGCAGGGTTCCAGGCTCACGTACGCCGCGGCTCCCCGGGCCTTCTCCCCGGCCTCCTCCAGGGCCTCCACTTCGGCGTGAGGCCCTCCGTAGGCCCGATGCCACCCCTCCCCCACCACCACGCCATCCCGGACCAGGACGCATCCCACCATGGGATTCGGGTGCACCTGTCCCCAGCCCCTGCGGCCCAGCTCCACGGCCCGGTCCAGCAAGCGCCGGTCCTCCGAGGTGAGCCGTGAGGTGAGCCGTGAGGTGAGCCGTTCTCCGGAAGGCAACTGCTCCTCCATTCCCTCGGGTCTTCTCCCCTCAGAAGGTGATTCGGAGCGCCAGGGACCCGAAAAGGGAGCGGGTGTCCGGGTCGAAGTCCCCGCCTGGGCGTCCGGGAAGGTCGGGCTCGAAGCCCTGGGCCCATCCCACCTCCCCGGAGAGCTGGAGAATGAGGTAGGTCATGGAGCCTCCCAGGAAGAAGAGGACCCGGTCCGACGTGAGGTCGCTGGCCGTGGCTCCTCCCTGGTCACCGCTCACCGGATCCCGGACCAGCACGGCCATGTCCCCTCCATAGCGCTCCCACCCCATGCCGGCCAGCAGCCCCAGGCCCAGGAGGTCCTTGCCCACCGAGGCCCGGAGGGAGGTGACGTCCACATCGAACCGGGCCTGGGAGGGGTCCCCCTCCTCCACCCGGCCCAGCCCCGTCCGTCCCAGGGACCGGTACATGGCCGACACCGAGATTCCCGGAAGGGTGAAGGACTCCCGGAGGAGGCCCACACGTACGCCGCCCCCCAATCCCGTCACCCTGTCCCGGAACCCCTCCCCCCCCGGAGCCGAGACCAGGCTGGCCGAGCCCAGGAGATCCACGGAGAAGACGCCCCCCACGGTGGGGGCCAGGAAGAAGCCGTTCAACACGCCCACGGAGGCCGACAGGTGGGCGGTGGGCACGTAGAAGGTGTTCTCCCCCCGGGGACGGTCCCCGCCGTGGAAGAGGCCGGGTAGGGTCAGACGGCTCACCCCACCCCGGAGCCCCAGGGAGAGCCGGGGGAAGCTCCGCAGCCTGCGTCCCAGGGTGCTTGCCGTCCCGGGCATGGGGCTTCCCAGGCTCCCGGCGAGCCCCAGCCCACCCCGGGCCGCCTGGGCCGAAAGGACGGTCTCGTAGCACCAGGCCTCCACTCCCCCACCCTGGGCGCCCCCACACTGGAAGGCCAGCTCCTGGAGGGTCTGGGAGGAGAGGGATGGGGGGGAGAGGAGGAGGGCCGTCAGGAGGCCCAGGACGGCCGGGCCACGAACCGGAACCATCACGCCAGCTCCACTCCTTCACCCTCCACCACCTCACCCAGGACCCAGCCGTACTCCCCGGCTTCCCTCAGCTCCGCCAGCAGGCTGTCGGCGTCCTCCGAAGCCACGGTCACGGCCATGCCCACTCCCATGTTGAAAACCCGGTACATCTCCTCCTCGTCCACACCGCCGGCGTCCTGCAGGATCCGGAAGAGGGGAGGCACCTCCCAGCTCTCCTTCCGGATCCGGGCCCCCCGACCCGGACCCAGGGTCCTGGACAGGTTCCCGGGAAGCCCTCCCCCGGTGATGTGGGCCAGTCCGTGGATCCGGCCCCGGGCCAGGGGTTCTCTCAGGGAGGGCAGATAGCTCCGGTGAACGGCCATGAGGGCCTGGGCCACCGTGGCCTCCAGGCCCGGCAAGGGATCGTCCACCTCCAGCCCCATGCGCTGGAAGACGATCTTCCGGGCCAGGGAGTAGCCGTTCGTGTGGAGACCCGAGGAAGCCAGGCCCAGGATGGCGTCCCCCACGGCCACCCGGGAGCCGTCCAGGATGCCCTCCCGTTCCACCACCCCCACGATGAACCCCGCCAGGTCATACTCCCCGGGCTGGTAGAAGTCGGGCATCTCCGCCGTCTCCCCTCCCAGGAGGGTGCATCCGTTCTCCAGGCAGGCCTGGGCCACACCCTTCACCACCTCCGTCACCACTCCCTCCTCCATGCGTCCGGACGCCAGGTAATCCAGGAAGAAGAGGGGCTCGGCTCCCTGCACCAGGATGTCGTTGACGCAATGGTTCACCAGGTCCTGGCCCACCGTGTCGTGACGACCGGAGAGGAAGGCCAGCTTCAGCTTCGTCCCCACCCCGTCGGCGCTGGAGACCAGGACAGGGCTGGAGACGCCCGGGGGCACGGCGTAGAGTCCGCCGAAGAGTCCCATCTCCGACAGGGTGTGCTCGTCCCGGGTCCGTCCCACCAGCTCCTTCAGCCCTTCCTTCGCCCGGGCTGCCGCCTCCAGGTCCACCCCGGAGGCCCGGTAGCTGAGTCCTTCGCTCTCAGGCATGCTGTCCTTCCTCTTCGCTTTCCTCTTCGCTTTCCTCTTCGTGCCTCTCCATGCGGGTGGGGGCCGATACCCCCAGGATCTCCAGGCCGTTGCGGAGGACGATCCTCACGGCCCGGGCCAGGGCCAGTCGCGCCTCCCGGAGGTCCCGGTCCGGGACCAGGACGGCCAGCTCCGGATTCCGGGTGGGGTTGCCGGCGTGGTACCAGGAGTTCACCGCCCCCGCCGTCTGCTCCAGGTATTCGCAGAGGAGATGGGGCGTGCGGTTCTCCGCCGCCCGTTCCACCGTGACCGGGAAGTCGGCCAGGCGGGTCATGAGGTCCCGCTCCAGGGGGTGGGACAGGCGGTCCGGGGAGGCCTCCCCCGGGGCATCGCCGGATGTTCCCGTCGGAGCCCCGATGGAGGCTTCCTCCCGGCCGGCCTTCCGGAAGATGGAGCACATGCGGGCGTGGGCGTACTGGATCTTGTAGACCGGGTTCTTCTCCGACTGATCCAGGGCCACGTCCAGATCGAAGACCAGGTGGGCTTCCGGCTTTCGCATGAGGAAGAAGTAGCGGGCCACATCCACGCCCACCTCCTGGAAGAGCTCCCGGAGGGTGGTGTAGCTTCCGGCCCGCTTGCTGAAGCGGACCTCCTTGCCTTCCCGCTCCACCGACACCATCTGGTGCAGCAGGTACTCCGGATAGCCCGGGGGAAGGCCCAGGGCCTGGAGCCCGGCCCGTACCCGGTGGACCGTTCCATGGTGATCGGCCCCCTGGACGTTGATGGCGTTCCGGAACCCCCGCTCCCACTTGGTCAGGTGGTAGGCCACGTCCGGGAGGAAGTAGGTGGGGTTGCCGTCCTGGCGGACCATGACCCGGTCCTTCTGGTCTCCGAACTCCGTGGTCCGGAGCCAGAGGGCCCCGTCCTTCTCGAAGACCAGCCCCGTATCTCTCAGGGCCTGGATCGTCTCCTCCACCCGGCCCTCCTCGTAGAGAGAGGACTCCAGGAAGTACTCGTCGAAGACGACCCGGAAAGCGGCCAGGTCCTCGTCCTGCTCCTCCCGGAGGGCCTGGACGGCGAACCGGCGCATGGACTCCAGGGCCTCCGTGCTCTCGTCTCCCCGGTAACGGTCTCCCCGGCCCTCCAGGAGAGCCCGGGCCACGTCCCGGACGTAGGCTCCCCGGTACCCCCCCTCGGGCAGGCCGGCCTCCTCCCCCAACTCCTCCTGGTAGCGGGCCCACACGCTCCGGGCCAGGAGGTCCATCTGCTTCCCGGCATCGTTGTAGTAGTACTCCCGATGCACGGACCACCCCGTGGCCTCCAGGAGGGCCGAGATGGCGTCTCCCAGCGCCGCCTGGCGACCGTGGCCCAGGTGGAGAGGCCCCGTGGGGTTGGCCGAGACGAACTCCACCATGAAGGGACGGCCCCGGCCTGCATCCGTCCTGCCGAAGCCCTGGTCCTCCTCCAGGATCCCCTCCAGGACGCCGGCAATGGCACCGGAGGAGAGATGGAAGTTCAAGAAGCCGGGGCCCGCCACGTCCACCCGTTCCGCTCCCACCTCCTCCAGCTCCAGCCGCTCAGCCACCTCCTGGGCGATGTCCCGGGGAGACCGTTTCAGGCGGGAGGCCAGGGTCATGGCCACGTTCGTGGCCCATTCTCCGTGGGATGGATCCTTGGGCCGCTCCAGGCGGATCTGGGCGTCCTCCACGCCCATCTCCCGGAGAACCCGGGCCAGGGCGGTCCGGATGCGAGCTTCGGACATGAAGGGGTCAGGACTCCTTGGAAGAGGTTCCGGAGGAGGGCGTGGAGGCCTGGTCCGAGCCCGAGGTCGAACCGGAGTCCGTCTTTCCGGAACCCGTCTTGCCCGAGGCAGTCTTTCCGGAACCCGCCTTCGAGGAGCCCGCCGGAGAACCGGAGGTCTCGGCGGGAGCCTCCTTCTCGGCGCCGCCGGTCTCCTTGGACGCTTGCTTCTTGTAGGACTCGCTCCGGTAGTCGGTGATGTAGAACCCTTCCCCCTTGAAGAGGAGGCCCCCGCCCCCGGAGAGAAGTCGTCGGCTCTCGGCCCCGCAGGTGGGACACTCGGCCCTGGGTTCGTCGCTCATCTTCTGGAAGAGCTCGAAACGATGCCCGTTGGGGCATTCATACTCATAGGTGGGCATGGCCCTGCAACCCTCGCTTCAGCGGTTCACTCCCTCCCCTACCCCCCTTCGGCTACCTCCAGGCCGTCGGGTCTCCCAGCCGGCAAAAGCTAATCATGGAGGGAAGGGCTCACCACCCACCTTGCGGCCGGCCGCAGGGGCTTCCCGGAGAGTCGAACCGGAGGTGCGGGGTCAGGACGGCACCCTCACGTCCTCTCGTCGTAGGTCCCCCACTCCTCCCGGAGGGTGTCGCTGATCTCCCCCAGGGTCACCTCCCGTTTCACGGCCCGGATCAGAGGGGGAAGGAGGTTGTCACCGGTCCGGGCCGCGTTCCGGACGGCTTCCAGGGCCTCCCGGACCTCCTCGTCCCGGCGTTCCGCCTTCCGTTCCTCCAGGGTGGCCTTCTGGCTCGCCTCCAGGGCCGGGAAATCGGGCTGCTCGATACGCGGAGGCGCTCCTCCTTCGGTGTGGACGTTCACGCCCACCACCTTCCGCTCTCCACGCTCCACCTGGAGCTGGTAGCGGTAGGCGGCCCGGTGGATCTCGTCCTTCATGAACTCCACGGCTCTGGCGGCTCCACCCATCTCCTGGATCCGTTCCAGGTAGCTTTGGGCCTCCGCCTCCACGGCATCGGTGAGGGACTCCAGGTAGTAGCTCCCCCCCAGGGGGTCCACGGTCCGGGTGACGCCGGACTCGTGGGCCAGGACCTGCTGAGTCCGGACGGCCAGCTGGGCCGACTCCTCCGACGGAAGGGCCAGGGCCTCGTCGAAGGCGTTGGTGTGGAGAGACTGGGTCCCTCCCAGGATAGCCGCCAGGGCCTGGACGGCCACCCGGACCACGTTGTTGTGGGGCTGCTGGGCCGTGAGGGTGGAGCCCCCGGTCTGGGTATGGAAGCGGAGCCGGCAGGAGCGGTCACTGGCCCCGTACCGCTCCCGCATGAGGCGGGCCCAGAGACGGCGGGCCGCCCGGAACTTGGCCACCTCCTCCAGGAGGTCGTTGTGGGCGGCGAAGAAGAAGGAGAGGCGAGGGGCGAAGTCCTCCAGGCCGATGCCCGCAGCCAGGGCCCGGTCCACGTATTCCAGGCCGTTGGCGAAGGTGAAGGCCACCTCCTGGGGGGCAGTGGATCCGGCCTCTCGCATGTGGTAGCCGGAGATGGAGATGGTATTCCAGCGGGGCACCTCCCGGGAACAGAAGGCCATGGTGTCGGAGATGAGCCGGAGGCTGGGATCCACGGGATAGATGTAGGTACCCCGGGCGATGTACTCCTTCAAGACGTCGTTCTGGATCGTCCCCCGGAGGTCCTTCCTGTCCACCCCCTGCTCGTCCCCCAGGGCCACGTAGAAGGCCAGGAGGATGGCCGCCGTGGCGTTGATGGTCATGGAGGTGGA
>CAZZEL010000062.1:22221-23818 GCA_964652625.1 uncultured Gemmatimonadaceae bacterium | reverse complement strand
GAACCACTCTGCGTCGAGTGAGCCAGGGCAAAGCAGGAAGGAGTTGAGTCGCCAGACGCCTGCGGCCACAAAAGAGGAAACCCATGAACAGCCATCCGGACCCGAATCCATTCGAGAGAGACAGCTCCGTCTACCGTACCCGGGACATTCCTCCCGGAAGTCGGACGAAGCTCGTCCAAGCCGTTTCCCTCTCTGCCTTCAACAACAACCGGACGTACGAAGGGTGTGCCCGATGTGTCCTGGCCGCTCTCCAGGAACACCTGCGCCTCGCACCGTCCGAGGGGTTCAACCAGTGCATCCGTGCCAGCACCGGGCTCTCCGCCGGAGTCGCCAGAATGGGAGAAATCTGCGGCGCCCTTCTCGGGGGCGTCATGGCCCTGGGGCTGGAGCTCGGCTCGGAAGAGCTCTCGGAGTTTCCCCGCTACACCGACACGATGCGCATTTCCCGGGACCTGTTCCGAGCCTTCGAGGACCGCTACGGCACGGTCAGGTGCACGGAAATCCAGGAGGAGCTTCTTGGTCGTCGTTACAACTTCTTCGACGAAGAGGACCGGGAAGCCTGGTACGAAGACGGCGGACTGGAGAAGTGTCCGGGAGTCTGCGCCGTGGCCGCGAGCATGTCGGCCGAGATGATCCTCGATTTCCGTGGGGACGGGTAAGAGCTGTCACTCCCCCAACGCCCCCCGAACCCGCTCCGGCGTCATGGGCAGGGTGTAGAGCCGGGCCCCTGAGGCATCGTAGACGGCGTTGGCCAGGACGGCTCCCATGACGGTGATGGCCGGCTCCCCGCAACCCTTGGCCGGCACCTCCGGGTTCTCCACCAGGACGACCTCGATGGCGGGCGTCCAGGAGAGGCGTGGCAGAGTGTACGTTCCGAAGTTCTCGTCCAGGATCTTGCCGCCCTGGAAACGAAGAGCCTCGGCGAGGGTGTAGCCCAGGCCCATGGTGACGCATCCCTCCACCTGCAGACGGGCCCCGGCTGGATTCACGATCTCGCCCATATCCTGCGCCACCACCACCCGCTTCACCCGGATCGATCCGTCGTCGGCATCCACGGCCACCTCGGCGGCAGCGGCCACATAGGTGCCGTGGTAGTCGGTGAGGGCCAGCCCGTACCCCTTCCCCGACGGCCCTTTCTCGAAGGCATGGCCGAAGGCGTTGGCCGCAGTCTGGAGCACCCGGCGCATCCGCTGGTCGCCGAGGTTGTGGAGGCGAAACTCCAGGGGATCCATCCCGGCGGCCTCGGCCAGGATATCCACCTGGGACTCCATGGCGAAGACGTTGGTGTTCGACGCCGGACCCCGCCAGGCTCCCACGGCGAAGGGATGAGCCGGGTGATCCTCCCGCCAGCCCGCCCGGGAGAGGACCCGGACATGGGGAACGTCGTACTTGACCTCCGAGCTCCGGGTGCCGGCGAAGAAGTTGTCGTAGTCCCAGAAGACGATGCGGTTGCCGGCGTCCACGCCGGCGTTGAACTTCACCAGGGCCGCGGGCCGGTAGGTGTCGTAGAAGAACTCTTCCTTCCTGGTCCAGGCCACCTGCACCGGCCGGCCCGCCAGGCGAGCCAGCCGGGCGGCCTCGGCCACCTGCCCGCCAC
>CAZZEL010000062.1:0-22121 GCA_964652625.1 uncultured Gemmatimonadaceae bacterium | reverse complement strand
GCTCGATGCGCCGTCCCCGGGCCAGGGCTCCGTAGCTCACGGACCGCTCGGCGTCCCGGATGTCCATGACCACCCCGTCATCGACGATCAGGCGGTCAGCCGGGAGCCCCAGCTCCTCAGCGGCCAGCTCCATGAGCACGGCCCGGGCTTCCGCCGACGCCCGCCTCAGGGCCGGACCGAACATCCGGATGGTGAGGGAGCCGAACGTCCCCATGTCCCAGGGGCAGAGGTCGGTGTCTCCCAGGATGATGTCCACCGAGTCCACGGACACATCCATCTCCTCGGCCAGGATCAGGGGCAGGGCCGTGGCAGCCCCCTGCCCCATCTCGATCTTCCCGGTGAGGAGGGTGACCCGGTTGTCCTCTCCCACCCGCAGGTAGGCGTTGAAATCCGACGGATACCGGGACTGGTACCGGGGCTTCCCATCCCCTGTCAGCATGGCCGATCCACCGGGGAGGCCCACGGTGAAGAAGACGGTGATGCCCCCGCTCATGACCTGGAGAAAGCGTCGCCGGTCCAGGCCGCTCGCTTCCCCGGCCATATCCTCCATCGTGTCCCGACGCATCTCGCTCCTGACCGGGCCCTGGCGCATCTCGTCGTTCACCGGGTCTTTCGCCCTGGAATCCTCGCTCATGGGGCACCTCCACTCATGGCCGTGGCCGCGTCCCGGACGGCATCCACCACCCGGGGATAGGTCCCACACCGGCAGAGGTGGCCTTCCATGGCCTGGACGATCTCGTCGTCCGACGGGTCGGGGTTTCTCCGGAGGAGGCCGTGGGCGCCGAGAATCATGCCCGGCGTGCAGTAGCCGCACTGAAGGGCCTCGTGGGCCACGAAGGCCTCCTGCACCGGATCCAGCTCGCCCCCCAGGGCGAGACCCTCGATGGTGGTGATGTCGGCTCCCTCCACCCTCTCCAGGGGCGTGATGCAGGAGCGGACCACCTGCCCGTCCATGAGAACGGTGCAGGCGCCGCAATGGGCCTGGCCGCATCCGTACTTCGTTCCCGTGAGGCCGAGGTCGGAGCGGAGGACCCAGAGGAGCATCCGCCGGGGGTCCGTGGTGACCCGGGCGGGACTCCCGTTCAGACGGAATCGAATGGTCTCGGGCACGGCAACCTCCAGAACCTGGGGAAGGGACGAGGCCGGTATCGGGCGAGGGGATCCGGGTCAAGATCCGGCAAGGGGGGTCGGGAGGTCAAGCGGGGACCCATTTCCTTCCATCGGACCATAGTGAAGTGAGACTCGGACGAATCCCCACGTGACAGGAACGGAGGTTCATGGAGCGGTCCACCCGCCGGAACGGCAGGGGGTTTCCCTGGAGGGGGATCCTGAAGGTGGCGGTCTGGACCTTCTCCCTGGGGGTCGCCCTACTCCTGGGCGGTGTCTTCCTTCTCCAGCTGGATGCCGTATCCACAGCCGTGGGACATTGGGCAACCCGCACCGTCTCCTCGAAGGATCTCCAGTTGAGCGTGGGAAAGGTGGAGGGAAGCTGGCTCTGGAGTCTGCAGGTCACGGATCTCCGGGTGTCATCCGGTGCCGACGTGAGCCAGGGGGGCTGGGAACTTTCCGCCGATACCCTCCGGGTGTCCTATCGTCTGACCTCCCTCCTCCGACGGACCGTGGATCTGGGCGAGGTGGAGGGGGCGGGCATCGCCTTCGGTCTCGGTCTGGGAGCCGACACGGCCCAAACGCCGGAAGACTCCCTGTCCCAGGACCCGGGCGAGCCTTGGTCCTTCGAGGCCGATGGCATCCGGGTACGCAGAGGCGCCGTCCGGATTGGCAGTGGGGCGACTCCCGGTCAGGAAGGTCGTGGAGGGAGGGGGGGAGTCGTCGGCAAGGGGGCCGGGCATGCGAGGGAGGGGGCCTCCGTACCTGGAAAGGGGGAAGAGACCGGGGAGCTGCCCGACTCCTGGACCCTCACCGACACCCGGATCCTGGTCAGGGACCTGAGGATCGGCCCCGGTTTCTCGGGAATCGTGGACACCCTCGCCGGGCGCTTCCGTCCAGGGCTGGATGCTGGAGACAGGCCAGGATCCGTCGACCCCGGGCAGATTGGTGCCGTCTCCGGGCAGGCGAGGAACAGCCTCGACCGATCCGCCCGCCCCATGGAAGGGGGAGCCGACGACCGGGCCGCGGACGACCCCGAAAGGGAGAGGCGCCCCCGGGGGCGCCTCCTGCTGTCCGGCCGAATCGGAGATGGCGCAATGGAGCTGGACACCCTCCTCCTGGAGTCCGACGAGAGCGTGCTCCACGCCAGCGGTTTCCTGCCCATGGACGTTCGGAACCAGCTTCCCCGGGACCTGGCCTTCCAGCTCAGGGCCCGCCCTCTTCACCTCCGGGACCTGGGGCCCTTCCTTCCTCCCACCCTGAGCGACTCCCTCAGACTCTGGGCCGAGGCGTCCTCCCGATGGGCCGAGGACGGGCTGGAGGTCAGGCTGCAGGCCGACAGCCGGGGGGCCGGGAGCGTGGAGCTCACCGGGCGACTGACAGAAGGTCGGGAGGGGGGCCCTTCCCAGGTGGATCTTCATGTCCGGGATCTGGATCCGGGAGCATGGGGTGTCGCCAGCGAGCTCACGCCTGTCAGCCTATCGGTCACGGCCCGGGCCGACTCCATGGGCGCTCCCTGGGCCGGGGAATGGTCCTCTCGGTCGCCGGGACTGTCCGGAGACGGCCGGGGCCGCCTCACTCCCGGCGCCGTCCTGGGCTGGGCGCTGGACGGGGAGCTCGCCCACGATCCCGCCCGGGGTGCTCCCCCCTTGCCGGGGCTGGAGGAATCGGTCCTCGAGGTGGCCTTCGACTGGGAAGGGCAAGGGACGACCCTGGACTCCCTCCGGGCCCGGGGAGAGGTGAGGACGAAGCTGCAGTCTCCTGACACGGTGGCCACCCCCCTCCAGGAGCTGCTCCGGGGCCTGATCCTGGAAGGAGAGATCCAGGAGGGAGCGGGGAAGGCCACCGTGCTCGCATCCCTGGGCGGGGGGCCGGTGAGAGGTGAGGGCCAAGTCGATCTCCGGGCCCTTCCCGAGCTCCAGGCCTCCGGGTCTCTCCGGCTCGATTCGGTTCGGAGCTTCGGGATCCGGGTGGACTCGGCCCGGATGCGCCTGGAGGCCCGCGGCCAGGAAATCCAGGCCCGGGGGGCCTTTCTCCTGGAGGACTCCACCCGGCTGCGCCTGGCCAGCCGGATCCGGGCGTCGGCCCGCAGGACGGACGACGGTTGGGAGACCCAGGGGACCCTGGTGCTGGACTCCTCCCGGGTGGGAACGGAGGCGATTTCCCACGGGACCCTGAACGCCCGAGCCACTCCCGACGGCGCGGAGTTGGATCTCCATCTCACCCTGGAGGAGGGAGGAGTCATGGGAGAGGCGAGGGTGGAGAACTGGACATCCGAGCTCCGGGTGAGTGTCCCGGAGATCCGCTTCCAGGGCCTGGATCCGGCGGGATTGGCCGGAGCCGGGGGCCCGGCCATGGACCTGTCCGGAACACTGGAGGGGGAGATCCGGGGGACGAACCCCCGAACCCTGACGGGACAGGGCCGGCTCGCTCTGGATTCCTCCCTGGTGGCCGGCGTGGACGTGTCCGCAGCGAACCTGGTGGTGGAGGCCGGCGGGGGGCGGATCACGGGCCGGTTGGAGGGCAGGGTCCCCGGGGGCCACCTCCGTCTGGAAGGTTCGAGCGACCTGGGCCAGGACCCCCTCACCTACCAGGCCCAGGGGACCATCGACCACGCCAGACTCGGCTCCGGGCCGGGGGACGAAGGCCCCAGAGGCTCCGTCCACGTTCGCTTCGGCCTGGAGGGGGAAGGCCTCCAGCCCGACACCATGGAGGTCGAAGCATGGGCGGACGTGGACTCGGCGAGCTGGGACGAGATCGCCCTGGAGGAGGGACGCCTTCGCCTGGCCGTCTCCGACGGCGCCATCCGGCTGGACACCCTGGCCCTGGAGTCCCAGGCCGTCTCCTTCTCCGGCGGCGGTCGCCTTCCCTTCACCTCGGCATCCGCGCCGGACTCCGGAGGGAGCGGGGAGGAGCCTGGGGAGGGACAGCTCCGTCTGACGGGAACCGTGCACCGGGCTGACATGCTGGCGGGCCTGGTGGGAGCCCGGGTCCTGGCCGTAGGAGAAGGGGAGATGCAAGCCGTGGCCACCGGGGCCCTGGATGACCTGGGCCTGGAAGTCGAAGCCCGGGTGAATGCCCTTCTCATGGACGAAATCCGGCTGCAGGGCCTGGAGCTACGGGGGGAAGGCCGAAGAAACGAAAGGGAGGGGTTCACGGCCGGGGACGTCCGCCTCACGCTGGACCGCCTGCGCACGCCGGTGGTTCCCGTACGCAGCCTGGAGGCGGAGCTCTCCCTGGAAGAAGGGGACGAGGCGATTCTCCGGGTCTCCGCCATCATCGACGACACCCGGGAGACCCGGCTGGCCATTCGGGTGGAGGACGTCAGGGCACCGTCCACGTTCCGGGTAGAGCGCCTTGACCTCCGGGCTGACGAGGACCAGTGGACCCTCCAGGCTCCCGGGAGAGTGTCCCTGCAGGGGGGGCTGGAGGTGGACTCCCTGGTTCTCCGAGCCCAGGGTCAGGAGATCCGGCTTCAAGGGCGCCTCGCCAGCGAGGGTCCCCTGAGCTTCAACGCCCGGGTCTCTGAGTTCCGTATCGGCACGGTGTCGGACCTTGCCGGGGTCCCCTCATTACAAGGACGGATGAGCGGGTCGCTGGCTCTGGCCGGAACCGCCGAAGCTCCCCGCCTGGACGCCACCCTGCGGAGCCGGCTGGAGCCGGACGACGCTCCTCCCTCTCGCCTGGAGGTGTCCCTGGGGTACCAGGACCGAGCCCTGACCATGGAAGCCACCGCAGACATCCAGGACGGACGGGATCTACGTCTCGACGGCACCCTGCCCCTGAACCTCTCCTTCACCGGCCGGGAAGGCCTCCTCCTGGACGACCAGGAGGTGACCATGGAGGTGGCGGCGGATTCCTTCCCCCTGGAATGGGTGGGACCCTTCTTCTCTCCGGAGGCCATCCGGGACCTCCGGGGCGTGGTGGATGGAAACGTCCGTCTCACCGGCCAGCCCGGGGCCCCGAACCTGGACGGCTCCCTGGCCCTCCGGCAGCTCCGGCTGGGGCTACCTCCCATGGGCATCGAATACCGGGAGGGGGTGGCGGACCTTCACTTCCAGGGAGACCGGGCCGTCCTGGACAGTCTCCGGATCCGCTCCGGGGATGGAGTCCTCAGGGCATCGGGGTCGGTGACGGCTCCCCGACTGGACGAGCCGGAATACGCCATCACGGCCCGGGCCCGGGAGTTTCAAGCCATGGCAACCGGCGGAATGAACGCCACCGTGTCTGGAAGCCTGGAGGTGTCGGGTGCGGCCCTTCAGCCCAGGGTGGCCGGGGACCTCCAGGTCCTCCGGGCGGACCTCTACCTGGGCGATCTGGCTACGGCCCCGGACGTGGAAGAGGTGACCCTCACGGAGGAGGACTACAGGGAGCTGGCTCGGGTCTTCGGCTACTACCAGGCCCCGGACCCCAGGGCCACGTCGGAGCTCCTGGAAGCCATGGCCCTGGACGTGACCGTGGACCTCCGGCGGGACATCTGGATCCGACAACGGTCGAACCCGGAGATGGCCGTGCAGCTCACCGGAGACTTCTCGGTGCAAAAGGAATCGCAGGACTCCCTTCGCCTGGTGGGATCCGTGGAGGCCGTCCCCGCCCGGAGCTACGTTGAGCAGTTCGGGCGGCGGTTCTCCCTCGCCCGGGGCACCGTCGTCTTCCAGGGGCCTCCGGCCACCACCCGGCTGGACCTCAGGGCCGAGTACGACGTCCCCTCCCGGGACAACCCGGACGCTCCGGAAGTCGTCATCGCCCTGGAGATCACCGGCACCCCGGAAGACCTGAGCCTGGAGCTTTCCTCCTCCCCTCCCCTGGAAGCCTCGGACATGGTCTCCTACCTGGTGGTGGGACAACCCGCCGGTCAAAGCCTGGGCAGTGGGGAGGGGGGATCCCTCTCCGAGACCGGGGGGGCCGTGGCTCTGGGCCAGCTGAGCAACGCCGTGGAGGCCTACGCCCGGGAGCAGGTGGGGTTGGATGTGGTGGAGATCGCTACGGACGGCGTGGAGGGGCTCACCCTCCTGGCCGGACGGTACGTGTCGCCGGATCTCTACCTGGGGATCCGCCAACCCGTTTCCCTGCAACGGGGGGCCGGAGAGGCCTCGGAGCAGGCAGCGAACACGAAGGTGGAGGTGGAGCTCCAGGCCATCCGCTGGCTCCTCCTGAATCTCCAGGCGGGGGGTCGGGCGGGGGTGGAGTTCTTCGTCCGTTCCCGGGTGGCGTATGACTGATCTTCGTCCCTTGCCCAGGGTGAGCAGCCTGGCTTCCCCCGCTTCCCTTCCGGCCACCGGAGGCTTGAGGCTTGCCGGCCTTCTTCTCCTGGCGGGCCTGATCCTGGCTCTCCCGCATCCGGCGCCGGCTCAGACACCCCCTCTCTTCCTCGTGAACTCCGAGACCGGCGTGGCCTCCGTGGCCCTGGACTTCCCCGAGGGCCGGTCCCTGGACGAGGATCGACTCAGAGACCAGATCCTGTTGCGGGAACCGGGCATGGGAACGCAGCTCCAGGGGTGGGTGGGATTCCTCCCCCTGGTGCCCTCCCCCTCCTATCCGCCCTTTCATCCTCCGGATCTGCTCCGGGACCGGATCCGCCTGATCCGCTTCTACCGGGACCAGGGATTTCCGGACGTCCAGGTGGACTACCGGGTGGTCCTGGACACCGTACCCAACAGGGTGGACGTGACCTTCGAGATCCGGGAAGGACGAGCCAGGACCCTGGACTCGGTTCGGGTCATCCGGGCGGGAGGAGGCTCGCTGACGACAGAGCTCCCGGCGGAGCTCCGGGAGCGATGGCCTCGACTCGAGCAGAGGCTTCGGCGACACCGGGGCGGTCGTCTCAGCTCGTCCCTGCGTATCCGAATGGAGGACGAGGTAAGCAATTGGCTCCGGAACCGGGGCTACCCCTTCCCCTCCGTCTCCGGGGAGGTCCAGGGCAGCGGCATGTCCGCCACCCTGATCCTCGCCGTGGACCCGGGCCGCCGGATGCGGGTGGGAGAGCGAAGGGTTGAGGGCAACGACGCCCTCTCCGACCAGGTCCTCTTTCGAGAGGTCGCCCTGAGCCCCGGAGACTGGTTCGACGGTGCCGCCCTGGCGGACGGAGAGCGGGAGATCCTGGAGCTGGACATGGTCCGCTTTGCCTCGGCCGGGGCCGTGGAAAGCTCTCCGCCGGACTCCACGGTGGATCTCCGGATCCGGGTGGAAGATGGCTTGCCGCATCTGCTCACCGGCCAGGTGGGCTACACCACACGCTCGGGGGTATCGGCGGACGGGTCCTGGAGCCACCGGAACTTCCGGGGTGGAGCCCGGGTCCTGCAGATCTCCGCCACGGCCCGAACGGGGCTCCTGGATCCGGAACCCCTGCCGGCCCGTCTCTACGGCCTCGCCGTCCTCCTGCGGCAACCCCACTTCTTCCACCGCCGCCTGGCGGGGCTCCTCCGGCCCTTCGCCGAGTACCGGGACGACGTCCGGGACCGGTCGGTGGAGGGTGGCTTCGAGAGCGCCCTACTGCTGCAGCGGGGACCCCGGAGAAGCGTGAGCCTGCGCTACGCCATCACCCAGCGCCACGTCCTGGATCCCCGTCCCGGGGGTGCCATCGGAGCCGGGGAGAACCTGGTGGACCTCCTGCAGGGTCTGGACACTCTGGACCTGGATCGCCGGACCAGCAGCCTGGGCCTCACCGCCCGGTGGGGCCAGGGCGGCGGCCAGAGATCCTGGGGGTGGGACGCCCGGGGGACGGTGGAGGTCGCCGGCCCCCCGGAGCTCTCCACCGTGGAGTACGGGAAGCTGGTCCTGGAGGCCTCCGCCGGACGGCTCCTCCTTCCCTGGCTTCGCCTCGATCTCCGGGCCGGAGGCGGTCGGGTCTTTCCCTACGGCGCCTCCGTGCCCTCTTCCGGAGGGGAAAACCGCCTGGAGACCTACCTGAAGCTCCGGGACGCCACCCTCACAGCCGGGGGGCCCCGGGACGTGAGAGGCTGGACGCCGGAGCTCCTTGGGCCGAAGATCCCGGACTTCCGGGTGGTCTCCGGAGACGGAGAGACGCTGGGGGCCGGGCACTACATTCCCCTGGGGGGTCTGGCCCGGTGGACGGGCTCCGTGCAGCTGGAGGTTCCCTTTCCCTTCCTGGGCTGGCCCCACGGCACACATGTCTTCCTGGACGGCGGCCGGATCTGGACTCCGGACAAGCGGTTCCTCCCCACGGAGGAGCCCCTGATACCGGATCAGCGGGGGAACGACGCCCGCTTCGGAGCCGGAGTGGGAGTATCCTTCGCCACGCCCGTGGGCCCCTTGCAGGTGGACCTGGGCTACAAGCTGAATCCCTCCCTATTGGACATACGGAGTCCCGGAGCCGTGGCCCGGGCCCTGGATGCCGGCCGAGATCTGGCCACCGTGGAAGAAGAGTCCCTTGCACGCTGGCATCTCCACTTTTCTGTAGGGAGGGTCCGGTAGCGCCGCAGGATCATGGAATCAGAGCTTCAGGTCGTGCACACGTTCCACGTCCCAAGGAGAGAGTGAGATGAAACGGACGCAGAGGGGCTTCGACTCCAGTTCCATGGGATCGATGCTGTTGGTAATCTGCTTTGCGGTGGCCGCCGGTCTGATCTGGCCGGGATCAGGGACCGGCCAGGAGGTTTCCGACGCCGTGCTGCGGGAGAAGCTGGAAGCCCGGGTCCGGGACTTCCGGGGCGACGTGGGATTCTACGTCCGACACCTGGAGACCGGGGCGTCGGCCATGCTGAACGCCGATACCCTCTTTCCCACCGCCAGCATGGTGAAGGTGCCCCTGCTGGTCACCCTCTACGACCAGGTGGATCGTGGCATCCTGGATATGGACCGTCGCCTCACCTACCATGACTCCCTGTTCTACGGGGACGAGGACGACGACGACATCGTCAACAAGATGCGTCCGGGGACCACGGTGACCCTCTCCAAGCTGGCCTTCTTCATGATCTCCATCAGCGACAACACGGCCAGCCTCTGGATCCAGGGTCTGGTGGAGGGTGCCAACGTGAACCGTTGGCTCGCCCACCACGGGTTTCGGGGCACCCGGGTGAACTCCCGGGTGGAGGGCCGCCGGGATGACTGGGAGGTGTACGGGTGGGGTCAGACCACCCCCAGGGAGATGGCCGAGCTGCTGGTCATGATCCGGGAGGGGCGGGCCGTGAGCCCCGAGGCTTCGGAGGAGATGTATCGCACCCTCACCGACATCTACTGGGACGACGAAGCCCTGTCGGCCATTCCTCCCACGGTGCAGGTGGCCTCCAAGCAGGGAGCCGTGTCCGCCTCCCGCTCCGAGGTCCTCCTGGTGAACGCCCCCACGGGGGATTACGTCCTGTGCGTCATCACGAAGAACCAGGAAGACCGGAGCTGGGAAGAGGACAACGAAGGCTACGTCCTGCTCCGGGATCTCTCACGCATCGTCTACGAGCACTTCGTGGCGGAGGCGCCGCCTCACCGGTGAAACGGGCCTCTGGCACGCACCGGGCCCCGACATGAACCGGGGCTCGGATCAGTTCAGGTTCATCCTGGTCTGGATCTCCTGGGGAATGGCGTCCCGGTGCACCGTGATGAGGTCGAACTTGGCCCGGACGAAGTTCTCCGACATGTAGATGTAGCCGTCATAGGCCCCCGTCTCGCCCCAGGAGTTCTTCACCTTGTAGTAGGTCGCGCCGCCCTCGTCCCGGGCGATGCCCACGATGTGCATGCCGTGGTCGTCGCTGGTGGTCCAGTTGTTCCAGGTCT
Source organism: uncultured Gemmatimonadaceae bacterium (assembly GCA_964652625.1). Classification (GTDB taxonomy): domain Bacteria; phylum Gemmatimonadota; class Gemmatimonadetes; order Longimicrobiales; family Gaopeijiaceae; genus CAZZEL01. Next base: position 12,287 of record CAZZEL010000062.1, on the reverse strand, counting down.
CCTGGCGGTCGGCCTGGGTGACGACCTCGTTTTCCCGCCAGTCGGCCCAGCCCCGGCTCTGGTCGAAGCTCCGCTCGCTGACGTCACCCCCGTAGACGGCCGTGTAGCCGTGGCTCAGAGCGTTCTCCAGGATCTCCATGACGTCGTCCACGGGCAGGTTCCAGGTCTCGTCGTAGCGCACCCAGTTGTCCGGCACCAGCAAGGCCGTGGTCTCGTAGAAGGGCTTGTGGGAGAAGGAGGTGATCTCCACGTAGGGGCTCACGTCCAGCTCCAGGATCCGGTCCCGGAACGCCAACGGAGTCAGGGTGCCCCCGTTCACGGTGATCTCCTCGGGGATCTCACCCAGGTACGTGTTCAGAGCGGCCTGGTAGGCGGGCTCCCACTTCGGGCTGGGCCCCCGGCTCCCAAGGACCCCGTCCACGATCCCGGACAGGACCCGGTGCAGCTCCGAATGGCTGTGGCCGTCCTCGTACTCCCACAGGCCGGAGTAGTCCTGCTCCCGGACGATGCCGTGGTCGGCGATGGTGTTGAACACGTCGTGGCCCAGGCCGCCGGGGCCGAAGTTGTTGTGGCCGTGCATGCGGATGTAGTAGCGGGCCTTGTCGCCGTAGACCTTGTTCACCACGAACATCTCCGAGAGATCATACTCCCCCTGGTCCATGCGCATGAGCTCGGACTCCAGGAAGGAGAGGGCGGAGAAGCACCAGCAGGTGCCCGTGCGGTTCTGGTCCTTGATGGAGGTGTGGCCCCAGACGTGGACGTCGGTGAAGGTCTTCGTTTCTTCCTGCTGCTCTTCCTGTTGGGCCGAGACGGGGACGGCCAGCAGGAGGGCCAGGAGAACGGGAAACAAGCGGGTCAGATTCCGATGCGGTCGCGTCATGGTCCTATTCCCCTCCTCTACAGAGGCGGCACCGGGCCGCGGGCCCGGATCAAGGTCGAACAGGGGCAAGCTAGGGCGCCGCTGGCCCGATCTCAACGTGGGGGGAGGCCCTCAGGAAGGCGACTCGGCCAGCTCCTCCCGGGTGAGCCTCAGGGCCTCCACCAGGAGCTTCAGCATCAGGGGACCCAGAACGAACCCGATCATCCCCACGGAGACGATTCCGGCGAAGAACCCCAGGATGAGGACGGCCGCCTCCATCTTCATGCGGGTCCGGAGCAGGAAGGGTCGGAAGAAGAAGTCCGGAAGCGCCGCCACCACCGGATATCCCACGAAGAGGACGAGGAGCCCGGTCGTGGGGTCTCCCTGGGAGAAGCCGTAGATGGCAATGGCCACCATGATCAGGCTCGGGCCCAGGACGGGCACAAGCTGGAACGAGCCGCAAAGGAAACTCCAGAAGAGGACGTGCTCGCCGAAGCCGATGAGATAGAAGAAGGGAACGGCCAGGACCACGGTGATGAGAGCCGTGGCCACGTGGACGACGTAGATGGCGAAGAGGGAGGAGTGGGTGACACCTGCGAAGCGGTCGAAGAGTTGCTGCCGAGGGCCGGGCAGCGCTTCTCGCAACGCCTCCCGGATCCGGTTCCCGTGACGTAGAAAGAGGAAGAGGGCCGAGGCGAAGATGACCAGATCCACCAGCATGCCGGCCGCCACCACGAAGGTCCCCTGCACGTATCCCAGGAGCTGATCCAGGCTCTCGGTAGCCCTGGCCTGAAGATCGAAGGGTGTCCCGAGGAGGTTCTGGGCCGTCTCTTCGACCCTGGCGGCCACCTGGGTGCCGAAGTCCTCCAGGACCTCGAAGTTCCGGACGAAGATGAAGACCACCAGAGCCGCGGCCAGGAGGAGGGCCGCCAACGTGGCCAGGGTGACGGCCAGAGACATGAAGGCGTGCCGGCCCGAACGCCCTTCCGCTCCCCAGAGCCGTGTCTCCAGGCGGGTCATGGGAGGCACGAGCACCACCGAGAGAGTGGCGGCGAAGAGGAGGGTCCTGGCCACGGGCCAGAAGAGGACACACGACCCGAGGAAGAGAACGGCGGATACGCCGATGAGGACGTTCTGTTTCCGGTCCATGACTCCCCTACATCACGATCGGGATCGGGGCGGGCTGGCCTCGGCGAAGTCTCACTTCTGGCGCACAGAGCTTCATAACGGCGTACAGAGAAGTCCGGGAAAGGTTCGCCGAATCGCTCCTACTGCCGGGCCGTTCGGGTTGGAGTGGAGGCGGGCACGGCGCCGACGAGAGGACGGTTTGATTCTCTCCCTTGGAGGATCACCGAACCATGTCATAGTTTTCAGAAAGGCCTGTCGGAGTTTTCCGGACACGCGCCGGACTCCGCAAAACACCCACATTCCATCGAGAGCACCGGTGTCTCTTCCCACAACGAAAGCGATCGACGCCCATTTCGATGATCCGAAAACGACAGCCACCTACTTCGGTGAAGCTGTGGGCACCCATTACTCCGTGGCGCTCCGGGCTGCGGAGGCCTACGGCCAGCACCTGGCTGCCGCCCGGGGGTCGCTTCTTCAGGAGGTCTTCGAGGGAGACGGCCTGACGAAGTTCTGGCAGACGCTCCTGAACACAGAGCAGGTCCGGAACCTGGCCCCGGGCGTGCTGCAGGCCCTGGGCACCCGACCGGATCACTACTTCCGGGATTTCCTCGACACCGCCGAGGAGGTATACGAGCGCAGGTATGAGGACGTCTCGCCGAGCCAGAGGAAGAGGGCGGGACGGTCCGAGCACGCAAAGTGCTTGCGACTCCTGCGGGACCACGAAGCCGAGGGACTGAAGCACCGGTTCGCCGTGCAGAACCGGGTTGCGACCTGGATGCAGGTCAGTCGGATCACAAGGGCCTACCGGCAGTAGCTGCCCCGGTCGAGGAGGGCCCGAAGGGAATGCGGGCCGGATATCCGCGCCCACGTTCCCGAGCTTCCTTTCCCTCCCGGAGCCCCAAGAGGCTGACTCCTCAGTCCTCCGCCGGCTCCACCCGCAGGATGTTCATGGCTTCTCCCCGGCGGTGATCGATGGCCAGGTAGATGAGGCCGTCCGGACCCTGCCGGATGTCCCGGACCCTGCCGTGGCCCGTGAGGATGGTCTCCTCGTCCACTACTTCCCGACCGTCCAGGGTCAGCCGGGCTACCTGCTCTCCGGACAGCCCGCCCACGAACAGGTTCCCCTTCCAGTCCGGAAACCGGTCCCCGTTGTAGAGGAGAAGCCCGGAGGTGGCGATGGAGGGGACCCAGTAGTGTACCGGCTGCTCCATGCCCTCCCGGTGGGTGTCCTCGTGGATGGGGGTGCCGCTCCCGTAGTTCACCCCGTATCCGATGACGGGCCAGCCGTAGTTCTTCCCCGGTAGGATGAGGTTGAGCTCGTCCCCTCCCTGTGGCCCGTGCTCCGTGAGCCAGAGGTCCCCCGTCTCCGGGTGGAAGGTGAGGCCCTGGGCGTTCCGGTGTCCGTAGCTCCAGATCTCCGGCAGGGCCCCGGGGCGATCCACGAAGGGGTTGTCCGAAGGGACCCGGCCGTCGTCATGGAGACGGATGACCGTGCCGTGGTGATCCGAGAGGTCCTGGGCCGGGTGGGCTTCCAGGTCCCCGGCGGGCCGAATCTGCCGGTCTCCCACCGTGATGAAGAGGTAGCCGGCTCTGTCGAAGGCGAGACGTGAGCCATAGTGGCCGTTCCGTCCCTCCGTGACCGCCAGGAAGATCTCTTCCGCTCCCTCCAGCCGGTCGTCCTGGAACCGGCCTCGGATCACGGCCGTGGTGGATTTCCCATCCTCCAGGGGCTTGGAGTAGCTCAGGTAGACCAGGCGGTTGTTCTCGAAGTCAGGGTGCAGGGCCAGATCCAGGAGCCCTCCCTGTCCCCGGGCATGGACCTCCGGGACCCCGGGAACCGGGTCCGGGAGGAGGGTGCCGTCGCGGACGATGCGAAGGCGCCCGGGCCGCTCCGTGACGAGGATGTCCCCCCCGGGGAGGAAGGCCACGGCCCACGGGTTCACGAACCCCTCGGCCACTGTCACCACCCGGTAGGCCGAGGCGGACGCCGAGTCTGAAGACTCACGAGCCGACGAGGTGCCGACGACGACGGCGCCGGTCAAGACGAGGCCAGCCCCCAACAGGGCCAGGGCAAGGACGCTCCGAACCATTTCCATCTCCTTCGACAGGATGCCGCATTGCTCGATGTGGGAGAGGCCTGGAAGACCCCGGAAGGGGTCCGGGGTTCCGGGGTGGCCCAGCGGAAAGGGGCATCCGGCTCGTCCGTTGTTCGCGTCTTCGCGCCATTCTTTTCGCCGGGAAATACTTTCTTGACAAATCATCCGGCCTCGACCTTCTTTAAGCTTCGTACTTTTTATTCCAACCCATGCGGGAGCAGGCGCCACCTGGAGTGAGCGCCAGGGAGCCGTCTTCCTCTTCCCCTTCACTCCCCTCACTCAGGGAGTCGGCTTGTCCGGACCTGACGCTCCAGAGGCCATCGGCCCCTACACCCTCACCGAGGTTCTGGGAGAGGGGGGCATGGGAGTCGTCTACCTGGCGGAGCAGAGGGAGCCGGTCCGGCGCACGGTGGCCCTCAAGCTCCTCCGGACGGACCAGCGCTCGAAGGAGGTCCTCTCCCGGTTCCAGGCGGAGCGACAGGCCCTGGCGGTCATGGACCACCCGTCCATCGCCAAGATTTTCGACGCCGGGGTCACGGGGGATGACAGGCCCTACTTCGTCATGGAGCGGGTGGACGGCCGCCCCCTGAACGTCTACTGCGACGAGGAACGCCTCACCGTCCGGGAGCGGGTTCGCCTGTTCACCGTGGTGTGCCAGGCCGTGCAGCACGCGCACCAGAAGGGTCTGATCCACAGGGATCTGAAGCCCTCCAACGTGCTGGTTTCCCAGGTGGACGGCCGGCCGGTTCCCCGGGTCATCGACTTCGGCATCGCCAAAGCTGTGGAGGCCGAGGAGTTCGATGGGACCCGTCTCACCCGGGTGGACGAGGTGGTGGGCACCCCTGCCTACATGAGCCCGGAGCAGATCGACAGCACCACCGACATCGATACCCGGAGCGACGTCTACTCCCTGGGGGTCCTCCTCTACGAGTTGCTTGTGGGAGTCCTCCCCTACGAGGACAGTGCCTACCGGGGATGGGCCGGGATCATGGTGGCTCTCCACCGGGATCCCCCGACTCTCCGTCGGCGATTCGAAGGACTGTCCGGCCACCGACAAGCTCTGGCCGAAGCCCGGTCCACCTCGGTGCCCCGGCTGGGGAGGGCGCTGGCCGGAGACCTGGAGCATATCGTATCCAGGGCCATGGAACGGGAGCGGGATCTTCGCTACGAGACGGCCAATGGCCTGGCCGTGGACCTGGAGCGATTCCTGGCCGACGAGCCCGTCCGGGCCCGGGGCCCGGGGGCAGCCTATGTGCTCAGGAAGTTCGTCCGACGGAACCGTATGGGCGTGGCCTTCGGGGCGACCGTGGTCGCGGGGCTCCTGGGGTTCTCCCTCGTCACCGCCATCCAGGCCGGCAGGATCGCCCAGGCCAGGGACGAAGCCCAGGCGAGAAGAGGTCAGGCCGAGGACCTCATCGACTTCATGCTCAGCGATCTTCGGGACAAGCTCGAGCCCATGGGTCGCCTGGAGATCCTGGATGACGTGGGAAGCCAGGCCCTTCGGTACTTCGCCTCCATTCCGGAGTCCCAGCTCAGCGACGAGGAGCTCATGAGCCGATCCCGGGCCCTGTACCAGATCGGGAGCGTACGGCTGGAACAAGGAGATTCGGAGGCAGCCGTGGGGGCTTTCACCGAGTCCCTCCGCCTCGCCAGGGCATTGTCGGAGCGGGCGCCCCAGGATCCCGAGCGCCTGTTCGGCCTCTCCCAGAGCTACTTCTACGTGGGGTACGCCTCCTGGCTCAAGGGGGATCTGGCAGACGCCGAAGACCAGTTCCTGGGCTACCTGGCCGCCGCGGAGCGCCTCGTGGAGCTGGAGCCGGGGAACCCGGACTACCGTATGGAGCTCGGCTTCGCCCACAGCAACCTGGGGACGGTCCGGGAAGCCCGGGGGGACCTGGAAGGGGCCGCGGCGGCGTATGAGCGAACGCTGGAGGCCAAGGAAGCGCTGGTGGAGCAGGACTTCATGAACGTGGAATGGATCGGCGAGCTGGCGGAGACCCACAACAAGCTCGGCGTGCTGAGTCGAAAGCGGGGGGATTACGCCGGGGCGCTCGGCCAGCACAGGAGAGAGCTGGTCCTGAAGCAGATCATTCGGGAGCGGGATCCGGATCACGCCTACTGGCGGTACCGGTTCGCCTTCGCCCTGGCCTACTTGGCAGACGTGCAGAAGGTCACGGGGCACGTGGACGAAGCTCTGGCGCTCCGGCACCGGCAGGTGGCCTTGCTGGACAGCCTGGTCCGCCATGATCCGACGAACAAGGACTGGAAGCGTGACCTGGCCGTGTCGAAGCGGGCGGCTGCCGAAACGTTGATGGGGCTGGGACGCCTCCCGGAGGCCAGCCGGCGTCTCGGGGAGGCAAGAGGCCAGTTGGCGGAGCTCGTCGCCATGGACTCCACCGGGTTCGGGTGGCGCTTCGATCTGGGAGCGGTCCACACGCTCCAGGCCGAGCTGGCCCTGGCGAGGCGGCAGCCCGGGGAAGCCCTGGCGCAGGCCACCACCGCCACGTCCCTCATGGATGGCGAACCGACCTCCAGCGTGGGGCGGGCCATGAAAGTGGCTTCAGCCCTGCTTGTCCGGGGTTCGGCCCTGGACGCTCTCCGGCGCCCGGAGGAGGCCCGGCGCCACAGGGCCGGTGCCCTGTCCGCCCTGGAGCCCTTCCTACGGGGACCCGATCGCACTGAGCTCCGCCCACTTCTCGTGAAGACCCTTCTGGCCCTGGGCCGGAAGGAGGAGGCCCAGGAGGAGTTCGCTCTGCTTCAGGCGTCGGGCTACGCAGACCCCACCCTGGAGAGCTCCATCAGGAAACAGATCTGTACCGGAGGGAACGATTCACAGCTGTGCGAATCGCCGTCCGAACCTGCACGGGAGGGATCCGCCCTCCCGTCTTCATAACTCCCGAGGAGGCATCATGCCCGGCTCCGATTCGTTCCCCATCAGTCTCACCGCTACGAACAAGGTCACGCCACCCGAACCCGATCCCACCGGTCTGTTTCCCGGCAAGGACTACAAGATCGAATACAAGATCGACGCCACGCACGACGAGACGGAAGATGTCAACATCACCTTCCCGCTGAACGACGTGCCCGGCAACATGGACAACCCCCGGATCACCCAGTTTGTCTACCGGGAGAAGGACAACAGCGGTGCCCAGTGGACCCGGGCTGAGAGCCCCGATCCAAACGGGCCCGCGGTTCCCTTCACCATCAGCTCCACGAATCCCTTTACGGTGGAAGACCACCACAACGATCTGAAGGACTACAAGTTCCTTCTGTACGTGGACTACAACTCCGGTGCCCCCGACGGCCCGGTGAAGACGTTCATCGTGGACCCGGAGATCCACAACCGGGAGGAGTGAGGGGCCCATCGGTCGCCAGCCTCCAGGTGCTCCTTCCCGGAAATCCGGTGATGTACCGAGGAGTGCCGATGCGCCCCGCTGGCGAGACGCGGGACCGAGGCGGGCCGGGCGTCACTCAGTCCCTCTGGGGCCGCTGGCGCCCGGCGTGCTTCCCCTCACCGCCACACCGCTGTCCACCATTCTCCGGGCCTCCGCGCCGCCGCGCCGTCGTGCCGATATCGGCTGTCGTCTGTCCTTCCGCCCGCTCTCCTTGGACCGGATGTCCGGCTATGCCGGCTCTATCTGAACCAGAACCCGATCCCCGCCCTTCTCCGTGGTCAGAAGGAAGGACATTTCGCGAGATGAGCCGTCCCCCCGGACTGTCAGGGCCGCCGGCACCCGGACGTGGCTCTCGCCGGTCCTGTAGGTGTCCGTGATCGTGTTCCGCACGGTACATGCGGAGCACAGTTCGGTCTTTCCACACCCACCCGGAAGCTCCGCATTCACGCAGTCCAGAACCTCTCCACCCAGGCGATTCGCCACCTCCTCCTGAGTCTTCTCCAGGAGGGACAGCACATGGGGGCTCACCTCATCCACCCTCCCATCACCGTCCACCAGAAGAGTCGGGATCTCCAGGGACTGAAGGAACTCCAGGACAGGGACGCCCCCCGCCTCCTGCCACAGGGCCTCGGAACAGGTCCGGCAGATTCCATGGGTAATGGGGTGCTGTTCGTCGGCTCCACCTTCCCGGCTACCCAGGGGATGATCACACCACGCGCACATGCTTTGCATCCGAACCCACTCCCCGCCTTGGACGTACTTCTCCATCTCGGTCCTTCTCGAGTATCGGACGGAACCCGGGCAGATTTGACGACCTCCTGGGAAGCCAAGCCCGCGGTATGCTCATGGGTGTGGAGAAGAACCCGGGCCAGGTCGGGACCGATGCCTCCAACGAGGACAACGACTCGGCGCCGTAACGGCAGGCCCCGGGCGACCGAAGATCCCGGGCGGCAAAGCGAAGGTTCTTGGCCCCCGGGCCGTAGATGGCAATGATAGTCACGGCCTCGTATCCCCGACGACCAGGAGGCTCCCCACGATGTCGAAGCTGTCCAATAGCTGGAGCATGATGAAGGCCAGCGCCCGGGTCCTGAGGATGGATCCCGAGCTCATGGTCTTTCCCTTCCTCTCCGGAGTGGCGGTGATCCTGGTCACCTTCTCCTTCATCCTTCCCTTCACCGTCCTGGGAGAGGGCTTCGGAGCCCTGGAAGACATGGAGAGCGTGGGGTACCTGGGATATGCCGTGGGCTTCCTCTACTACCTGGTCATCTATACCATGATGTTCTTCTTCAACACCGCCCTGGTGGGAGCCGCCGTGATACGGTTGGAAGGCGGGGACCCCACGGTGAGAGACGGCCTGAACATCGCCTTCAGCAAGCTCGGGACGATCCTGGAATACGCCGCCATCGCCGCTACCGTGGGGATGATCCTCAAGGCCCTGGAAGAACGGGCCGGGTTCATCGGGCGGATCGTCCTGGGGATCATCGGCCTGTCCTGGACCCTTACCACCTACCTGACGGTTCCGGTTCTCGTCACCAAGGACGTGTCGGCCTTCGATGCCATCAAGGAGAGCGCATCCACATTCAGGAGGACCTGGGGGGAGCAGGTGGCGGGGAATGCCGGCATCGGCCTGGCCACGTTCCTTTTGGCTCTGGGTATGGCGGTGGTCATGGTTCCCCTCATCATCCTGGCCAGCTCCATCAGCGGAGCCCTGGTGGCAGTGGTGATCGTCTCCTTCCTGGGGGGCATCATGGTTCTGACCCTGGTGAGCTCGGCCTTGAACGGCATCTACTGCACGGCCCTCTACCGATTCGCCACCACAGGAGACCCCGGGGAGCACTTCGATGCCCGGATGATGGAAGAGGCATTCCGACCCAAACGGAAGCGGTGGTGATAAGAGGGTCGAGTCACGGAAGACGAGAGCGTCGCCCTCTTCGCCATGCTGGCCCTCATGCCGCCGGGCCTCTCCATCTCCCCCCTGCCCATCCTCGTCATCGTCACCTTCTTCGTCACCTCCTCGGACTCCGGCAGCCTGGTCATCGACATCATCACCGCCGATGGGGGTCCGGAAGCTCCGAAGTTCCAGAGGTTCTTCTGGGCCGTGACGGAAGGTCTGATCGCCGCGGTCCTGCTCGTGGTCGGTGGCCTCACGGCCCTTCAGACCGCATCCATATCGGTGGGCCTGGCCTTCTCGGTGATCATGGTCTTCATGATCTTGACCTCGGCGTTCAGTCCCCGAGAGGGGTAGGGGCCCGGACGCCGCCCGCCGGGAGTGTGGGCGAGCGGCGCCTGCCCGATCCTCTTTCCGCTACCGGATGCCCAGCAGGTAGGCCAGGTTTGCCCGGTCCGTGAGCATGGGCTCGATGTTGCCGTCCTTCGACGACATGAGGGAGGTGACGCCGGGGCCGTGACCGGCGATGAAGCTGTTGCTGTGGGCGATGACTCCGATGGCAACGGAGCCCTCGTGGAAGACCCGGCCGTGGTCGTGATGGGCGTTGACGATGGCCACGATGTCGCCGAATCGCAGCTCATGGAGCCCGTACTCCTCCACAGCAGCCTCGTCGAACATCTGGATGTCGTAGTCGCCCCGGTAGACCTGGCTGGCACCCAGGCCCGATCCCATGACCCTGGCGGGCACGAGCCTGGCCACCGGTACCCTCAGCTTACCGTCGGGGGTGACGCCCATTCCCGCATCTGTGAGGGCATCCATGAGGGTGGGGCTCATGTTGAACAACTTGACGCCATCGAAGTTCGTGAGCTCCATGCCCAGACCGTGGGTGTACACGTGCATCTTGTCGTCCAGGGTGAGCTTCTCGAAGACGGTGGAGTCGGGGAAGTCCACCATGACGTGCTCGGCACCGCCGTGTTTGCCGATGACGTATCCCATGGCACCCCTTGCCTCGCCCGTCTGCACCCTCACCCGGTTGCCGATGCAGGAGAGGGTATTCAGTCCGGCGCTCTCGCTGCTGGAACGGCTTCCCTCACGACCGAGATTGTAAAGGGACACCGCCGGTTCCACGTGATCGCCGGCCAGGTTCACGGCGTTATCGCCGCTCCGGAAGTTGTACGTGATGCTGCCAGTGCCCGGGACGGCGTGGGTCCCACCATCGGGATCGATCCTCACTGGATCGCTGGAGAATCTCCCCGGCACGATGAACCCTTGCGCCGCCTGTTTGACCAGGCGGTCACCGTTGTAACGAACGGGCGTGACATCCTGCTGGACGGTCACCGAAGCCAGCGCCACCAACAAAGCAAGTACCACAGCCGCCATTCTGGTTCCTCCGTTCTGGGGTCGACGAGTTCCCCGGGGAACCTATGCCCTCTCCGCGGCAATCGCACGGGACACCCGGGCCCTGGCCAGCCTCCCCTCCCGGGGGTCGCCGGCGCGGTCCGGGCCTTTCCTCTTCATCGTGATCACGAATGTCTGGGTGGATTCCGCCCGGCTCTGTGCTGGCGTGCAAGTCAACCCGAATACCTCGTACACGCTGGGAGATGGAAGTCAGAGGACCTTCCCCATCGTCGTCCGTCTCCAGGAGCCCGGCGACAGCCTGCGGGTGGACTTGACGGTGAGGGAGAGCAGCCGGCTCTGACCCGGGTCGGGGTCACGGCGGGGGATTCGCCGTAGGTTCCTGGACCAGCCTCGCCCGAGCTCGGCCGGTCCGGTCATGGTCGCGCCCCGAACCGCCTGCGACCCTCCTCAAATGGGTCATTCCAATGCCGACGTCCGAATCCAGGAAATCGCGGCGCAGCAGCACGGTGTGGTGAGCCGATCCCAGTTGTTGGGAGCCGGCATGTCCGTCGACGCCATCGACTACCGGTTGAAGAAAGGAACCCTCCGAAGGGTTCACCGGGGTGTCTACCGCACAGGGCCGCTGACGGGCCGTTTCCAACCAGAGATGGCGGCCGTGCTGGCTTGTGGTCCCGAGACGGCCCTCAGCCACCGGACGGCCGCCGGTATAGTGAGCATACTGCCCTCGGGGCAACCGAAGGCGCCGATTGACGTGATCGGACCACAAAGCCGCCGGGGTCCCTCATCCGGAGTCCGCCTGCATCGGACGGACCGTCTCGAACCCGACGAGGTCACCCACCGGCACGGCCTTCCGCTGACCAGTCCGGCCCGCACCATTCTCGACCTCGCCTCTTGCCTGGGCCCCTACGAGCTGGAGAGAGCTCTGGCTCGGGCTCTGAAACAGGAGATCGTCTCCTGCGATTCGGTTGAGACGATGCTGCTCCGCCACCGCCACCGGGAGGGCCGCACGACACTCCGTCACCTACTTGACGCCGCCGAACCAGCCTTCACCCGTTCCGAGGCAGAGATCCGCTTCCTGAAGCTACTTCGGAAGGGGAGCGTGCCACGTCCTCGGGTCAATGCCGTAGTCAAGGGGCTGGAGGTGGACTTCTTCTGGCCCGATCGGGGTGTGGTAGCTGAAGTCGATGGCTTCGCCCATCACTCCCACCGCAGGGCATTCGAAAACGACCGTCAGAGGGACGGCATCCTGGCCGCCGATAACCTCTCCGTCATCCGGTTTACCTGGCGGCAGATCCAGAGGGAGCCCGAGAAGGTCCTGGCGCGACTCTGCATGGCTCTCGGGGCACGGAAAAGCTGGAACAAGGAGCAGGGAGGAGACGGACAGCCGTGAGGGAGCAGCTTCCGGGAGCACGTCTGTGAACTTGCGCCGTCTTCGCAGCAATGAACGCCTCCCGCCCCGTCTGTTGCTGCAAACACGGTAATAATCGCCGTCTTCGCAGCAATGAATGCCTCCCGCCCCGTCTGTTGCTGCAAACACGGTAATAATCGCCGTCTTCGCAGCA
>CAZZEL010000061.1:0-24582 GCA_964652625.1 uncultured Gemmatimonadaceae bacterium | reverse complement strand
CCAACAAGAAAGGCCCCCCGAATCCCGGGGAGCCCCTCCTGTGAATCGAAACGGTCGTTCGCCCGAACCGGGCGGCGGAGTCACGCTCAGGTGAAGCCGCTGCTGGGCGGACCACAACTTCCTGCTCCGGACGAGGAGGAGCCCCTGCCCCGGCTGGAGCCCGTGAGCACGCTCACGGCGCTGAAGCTCCGCTCCGTGGACAGGGAATCGCAGGACGGACAGGGGGGATTGCGCCCCTCCGAGTACTCGGACATGGACATCTTCACCTCGAAGACATGTCCACATTTCTGGCATCGGTAGTCGTATCGCGGCACGACCTCTTTCCCCTTGTTGCTGAGCTCCGGAACCTTGTTTCAGGCCCGTCATCATTTCCGGCAAGAAATTTACCGAAGCTCGAAGAAAGTTCCAGTGCTTCGGCGGAGCCAGAGGCCTGGACGCCGGGCGCACAAGCCCGGTACCGGACCGGCCACACCCCTTCCCCTGGTGTCTCCCGGCGCCGGGGCCATAGAGTGAGGCCACAGGCCATCCCTGCCAGACCGTGGGGAGACCAAAACCAAATCCTGTCCCGGAGCCAAGACATGGGTCTCACCCCTGCCCGCCTGCTCTGTCACTCAGCGTTGGGAAGCGTTCTTCTCTTCCTGGCCGTTCTCACGTCCCCGAACGGTGCGCACTCCCCCCTTTCCGCAATCGAGTCTTTTCACCCGGCGCCTCCCCAGGGCCGACCCGAGCTCCAGGAGAGCCGGGAGATCGACCCGGAGCGGTACCGGGACGCCCGTGGGAGGCTGCGGGTAGCCCTGGTCAAGATGCCCTACCATGGGGGCCGGAACGTCCCCGAGCTCTCCCGGAATCCGGAGTATCTGGAGGCCGGGGGCATCGCCGATTCCCTGGAAGCCCGGAACGTGGAATTGCGACACGTGCAGACCGTCGCTCTGACTCCGGAAGAGGAGGAGCACTACGGGGAATGGCACCGGCTGGGGCTGGCCAACGGGCACCTGGCCCAGGCCACGGCCGGGAACGAGGGGGAGGGGTACCTCACCGTGGGACTCCTGGCCAACTGCAACGCCCTCATGGGAATGCTCGGGGGGCTCCAGGACTCCGGAAATCCCGGGGAACCCCGGAGGATCGGCCTGGTGTGGATCGATGCACACGGGGACTTCAACACGCCGGAGACCACGCTGAGCGGAATGCTTGGGGGCATGCCCGTGGCCGTGTCCGCCGGCCTCGCCCTCCACCGCCTCCGGAGAGAATCCCACCTGGATCCTCCCGTGGCCACGGAGGATATCGTCATGGCGGCGGTCCGGGATCTGGACCCGGAGGAGGCGGAGCTGGTGGCACGCCACCAGCTGGCCCGACTCTCCACCGCAGACCTCCAGAATCGATCCCGGGCCCTCCACGCCCAGATGGAGGGCTTGTCCCGGACGACGGATCTCATCTACGTACACGTGGACATGGACGTTCTGGATCCCCAGGAGGTCTCGGGACACGGGCTGACGGTTCCAGGAGGGCCCACCAGCCGGGAGCTGGCCGCCGCCCTGGCCGACATCTTCCGGTATCCCCGGGTGGCGGCCCTGGGCATCGCCTCCACGCCGGCCTACGAAGACGATCCCGGAGAGCTCTCCAGGAAGGCGGCCTACCGCCTCATCCTGGGGGCGTTGGAGGGCGTGGACGAGCGGTAGCCTTCCAACTCTTCCTCCCTCGACTCAGTCCGCCTCGAAGGAGGCGTTTTCCGAGCCGTAGAAGACGGCGGTAATATCCACCGACGGAGCCGTGGCCGGGTAGTGATGCACCTGCTCTCCGACGTCGGCTCGGAACTGGATCTGCCCCCCCTGCAGGGAGTCCCGGGCTCTATCGAGGCCAGCGCTCTGGAACCACTCGTCGAGCCGGGATGATAGGCGGTCAATCCAATCGAGACCCAGGGCGTCTTCCGCCCATTGAGCCACGAACTCCAGGGTACCAAAAATCTGGGAGACCATCTGTGATACCGGCTGAAGCACCAGCGCACAGGTCTCCATGGTCTCCCCGTCCCAACTCGCCAACGTCCGAGCCTCCGAGGTGGTATACCCCCTCTCCTCCATGTTGAGGGTCTTGAGGTCGGCCGGTCCTCCCGTGCCCATGATGAGAGCCTGCCCCTTCAGCGTGCCGTCCTGCATTTCGCCGCTGGCCAGATTCGTGATCGTGACCGGCACGCGGGCAGACCCGAACTTCAGGACTCGAGCCAACTGCAGAGCCGGATTGGGGAGCTTCTCCAGGAATTTCTCGAAGATCTCATCAACCACGTGATCCACCAGATCCTCGAACTCCCCGGTCACGACATCAATGGTCTCCGGTAGAACGGCGGACAAGAAGGAAGGCTCACCCTCCGGGGGCGCTTCCTCCCCCTCCCGTTCCAGAAGGATCTCCCGGGCGAAACGCCGAATCACATCGAAGAGACTCTCGCCCTCGCCGAGCTCCGGCGTCTTGAAGGTGACATCCCAGTGTTTCGTCTTCGGATCGCCGCCGATGCCGACCCCGTTGGGCCGCTGACGGAAGGTACCGTCCACGATCCGGATCTCATGGCCATCCACCATGACGGTGTTCCCCCCCTCCAGAACCTGGACGTTGACGGTCTGGTTGATGACCTCCGTGGTACCCTCGTGGATCTCCCGAATGTGGGTGTCGCCCTCGTAGACGATGGTATCCCCTTCATGTAAGGTGTCACCTACAATGAAGTAGGCACCTTCCACGATCTGGACAACGATGTTCGAGGAGACGTCGATGGCCGTGTCCCCGATCCGGATGTGCAGATCGTCGATGAAGATGATGCCTGCATCGGGGGCGGGATCCGGCCGGTCTTCCTCTTCAAATGTGTGGCCGATGAACTCTACCAGGACGGAGCGTTCCACCGGATCCTCCGAATGTCCCTGTCCCGGGATGTCCTGGACCTTGGCTCCCCAGGTCGATCGGATGGTGGGTTCGCTCTCCCCGAAGCTCTCCACCAGGGCTCGGGGCCAACTCTGCTGGGAGTGATCCTCGAAGATCTCCAACAGGGCCATGGCACGGCGCTGCGAAAGGTCCAGGTTGTCGTCCTCCGAGCCCGTTCGGCTGGCATGCCCCTGGATACGCCGCACACTCCGAGCTCCCTCGATGCGCTCCAGGGTGGCTCGGATGTGGGGCAGGTGCTGGCTTGCCGGCTCGTGCTCACCCACCGGGAAATTCAGGAACAGCACGTGGGTTGGAGAAAGAACCCGGAAGTACTCGTTGGTGCGGGGTCGGGGCCGGGGCCGCCGGGGGTCGCCCTCGCCGGAGTCGTCACCGTCTCCGGAACCCCCGTTCGATCCTTCGGCAGCGCCGCCCCCGTTGTCGTCCGAGTCCCCACTGTCAGGGTCTCGGTCGGAAGGGTCCCGCCCGCCCCGGTCCACGTCCTCGCCCTCGTCCGTCTCTCTCAGGGGTTTGGACGCAATGTCCTTGGCTTCGGCCGAGATGCGCGCCCTCTCGATCCGTTCCATCGCTGCCCGATTGGCGTCAGCCTCCTTCGCCGCCAGGTTCCCGAACTCGCTGGCCAGGCGACGGGAGGCTTCCAGGGCAGCTCTGGCGTTGGCCTGGGTGCCCGCCAGATCCGCCATGTCCCGAAAAGCCCCGGCATCGGTCACCGACCGAAGGATGCCCTCGGTGCCACCGGGGGCAGGCGGAGGCGGGGCATTCTGCAGGTTGATGAGGGTCTCGGGCAGCTGCGTGGGTTTCAAGCCAGAGGGCTCGGCTCGGCGAGTGGCCAGGAGACCCGACTCGATCTCCTGGGGAAGAAGCTCGTCCCGCTCCAGGACCCAATCCGTATTCCCGTAGTGCTCCTCGCAGGCGTTACAAGGGTCTTTCAGAGCCTGAGCGTACACACCGCCGGTGGGCAGGCTGATCCGCATGGGATCCGACTTCGCGGCGTCCTCTTCGTACTCGGCCCGGGCCTGGGCAAGGGAATCGTACCCGTTCACACCGATGAAGGCCCCTGGAGCCACCCGGAAGACCAACGTGTTTCCAAGGATCGCCAGCGGCTCCCGCTCCACCACCGAGGCGATGCTTCGACGATCCCGGGTTGAAAGCATGTACCCGTCCAACAGCTGATACAGCTCATCCCTGTCCATCCTCCACCAGATCTGCTTGTGGTAGTAGTGGAGGTGCCCGTTCAGGTGGTCCAGGAGGGCGAGAACGCCCTTGTGAATCTCCTCTCTCAGATTCCGGTTCTCGTAGGCGTCGGGCGGAAGATCCAGGATCGCGCCCTCGGAATCGATGGCCGCCAGGTAGATGTCCTCCTTCGTCACCGCCGTCCGGAGGAGGTCTCCTGCTCCCCCGGCCGACCGCTTCGAACGCTCGTACTCCTCGGTCCGATACCGGACGCGGATCCTCTTCACGTTCGCGTAGGAGCTGCCGGGAACTGCCAGGAACTCCACATCCGGGTCTTCGTCTTCTCCGACCTCCCCGCCCATCAACTCCATGAAATCCTCCAGGAGAGTCGGAGAAACGGGGTCGCCCTGGACATGAACCTTCAGGGTCGTGATGTCCTCCCTGGTGACTCCCAGATCCTCCAGGGTCCGGGGGTCGATACGGAAATACACCTTGTGGGTCCCCCCGGGCTGGTAGTTGCCGTCCAGGGTGAAGTCGGCGGTGAGGACCTCGCCGCCGGAACCGTAGGTGAGACGAAGGCGGTCCACCAGGTGGCGGGCCAGGGCGGGAGCGAAGTCCCGCTGAAACGCCTTCTCGCGCTCGGCCACCGGGAGCCCCGCGAGCTTCGCCGCCGATCGGGCAAAGCCGCCCAGGGCCTTCTTGAAGGGCTTGAAAGCCTTGTGGATGAGGTTGACCGTTTTGGCGGCGATGCGCTCCAGCGGCGGTCGGTCACCGTTCTCCGGCTCGGAGGCCCGCTCGTCCTCGTCGCCCTTGAGGGGGGACGCCATGAACATCTCCAAATCCAGCACACCTGAGAGGCCAACCAGCCGCTGCTTTACGCGCCGCTCATCCGGGATGTCCTGGTTTCCGTTCCGGGCGTAGTCGTCCAGGTACCGGAATACCCACCCCAGGGAGCGGTCCTTCAATCCCGCCTCCAGGGCCTGTCGGTACCGGAGGACCCGATCCAGACCCGGGGCGATCCGCCGTCCGTTCACCGTGAACACATCGCTGCTGAACGGTGTGATGGCGAAGGGCACGAAGAGGCACTCGGACACCCCGGCCAGCTCCGTGTCCACCCGGAGGTGTCGGAGAATGTCGTAGTAGATCACGCTCAGGGCGTGACAGTAGTTCGGGTTGGCGATGACCTCGGAAACGCCCTCGACGCTCTCTTCCTGGCGGGTCTCGGTGATGATGGTGGATTCCAGTCGGCGAAGAGCCTCGCCATGCTGCCGGATGGCGTCCCGGAGCTTCTGCTCCTCGGAAGCCGAGACACTCCGCTCACCCTCCTGCTCCGCCTCGGCGTCGGCCTGGGACATGCCCGCCCCGATTCCCGATGCGCTCCCTCCACTCACGATGACGCCCGGGGCCACGGGAGCCGATACGCTGGCGGTCTGCCCATAACCCGCGCTCACTCCCCGGGTCTTGCTGCTGGAGGAGCCGCGGCTCCACTCCGACAGATTGGCGGCCACGGAATCCCGGTAGTCCCGGGAGGCCTCCGTGGACTGCTCGGCCTCCTCCTCGAACCGAAGCTCCTCCCGGCGGGCCGACGCTTCCCGGCGCTCCCAGTCTACCTTCATGATCCGCTTGATCTGTCTGGGGGCCAGGGTGAGTGTGTGGTTGACGTTGCCCAGGGAATATCCGTTCGACCGCCACCGGACCCGCCACTCCAGAATGTGTCCGCCGGAGACCGTTACGGCCTGATGGCCACTGGTGTCTCCCTCCCAATCGATGAGGTTGTCAGCCCCTGCTACCGTCCGGCCCCGGCCAGGCCCTGCCGGATCCAGGAGGGGAGACCGGAACCCTCCGAAGAGAGCGGCTCCCGTGGATCCCGGACGGTCTCGAAGGATCCCATCCACCATGTGGGACGGATCGAACTCGAAGCTGGCCCCCTCCTCCACAATCCTCTCTCCCGCCTCCCGGATCCGGTCGGCGGCGGCCTCCAATCGAATCCCGGCCGCAGCCGCGATCTCCGGCTGCTCTACCCGGAGGACGGTGTGAAACCGACGTTCTCCCAGGGTCCTTCCAGGGTTCTGGAATGGCCGGCAGAACGGGCCCGGGTCGTCACTGAACAACTCGGCGTTCTCCAGGATCTCCGCCTCGGTGGCGTCCATGGGTGGGGTCCGGGACGTCTTCCCGGCTTCCGGCTGCCCTCCCTCCGGGGTCGTCGGGGGATCGGGAGCCCCCTCCGGAAGCTCCAGCACCAGGGCCACGCTGCCGGCCTTGCTGCGTTCCGCCTCTTCCGCCCTGAATCCCATGAAGCTCACAGGTCCCGAGAGCATCCACACCCATCCTGCAGAGTCGCCGGGAACCTTGGTCTGGAAGTCGAAATGTCCGTCGAATCCAAGGTGGGCCTGCTGGAACTCGTGCACGGGAACCCGACTCAAGTCGCCCCGGGTCGGACGATTCCAGTGGCCCGGCATGTCGCCGGAGCCACCAAGACCCCGGTAGGTGGCACGGGCGGCGTCCTGGGAGGTCGGAGCCACAAAGAGTTGAAATCCCTCGAAGGAGTAGTTCGGTTGACCCAGGACGGTGATTCGTCCGTTCCGGGTCCAACGGCGAACCGGGACCGGACCCGCCTGGCTCAGTCGTTCCCGGAGACCCTCCAGAGCCTCCACGCCAAGGGGGCCAGCCTCTCCCTCCAGCTCCACGCCGGAGAGATCGATCTCCTGAAGAACACCCCCACGGACGTCCACCACCTGCGCTGACAGGGGCTTGGCAGAGGTGGTCATGTTCTCGGGCAATACCACGGTGCCGTCGTCGTTCAACGAGGCCGACAGCGTAGCCTTCTCCTTCCCATTTCCGGTGGGATCGAACGTCACCCGCACCCGAACCCGATTCAGGCGGGCGGGGGGTACGGCACCGAGATTCGTGAGCCTGAGAAGCCTCTGGTCTGCCATGGGCCATCCTGGGAAGACGAGGAAGGGGGACGGGAGTCGGCGTAAGGGCGCGGACCCCTGGGGAATGCGGCCTGGGATGTCTTTGGAACGAAAAATACGATGCTTAAACTATTCTACAGCACGCTTTCCCTCGGAGCAACGTTTTCTTGACCTCACCCCCTGGAGGACTCCATACACACGGGGAGGGGCTCAGGGGCAGGGAGGCTCCCTTCCGACATCGTATTCCCCGTAGCGGTTCATCCCCGACCCCCCGTCCGAGCCCGCGTCGTAGACGAACCCATAGACCGTGCGCCCATCCTCCGTGCTCACGGGCTGGCCACGGACCCACTGGCCCCGGATCCCGGTCACCACGGCTTCCGCCGGGGTCCAGACCCCTGCCCCGGGGCTTTCCGTGTGGTAGATGCCGCCCGTCTCCTGGTCCAGGAAGAGCAGGTGGACCCGGCCCTGGTACCCCACCAGGTCGGCCCCCACCTGATCCGAGTCCACGGCATTCTGGGTCACCACGTGGTCGCTGACCAAAGCCATGGGGGCCAGGGTGCCCTGGGAGGTGATTCTCCGCTCCGCCAATCGACCGTCTGCCTGACGCCAGACCACCACCACCTCTCCGGTCTCCGGCAGGTAGACCAGGGGAGCTATCGACCCCACGTCGGCCTCGCTCCCGGCCAGGTTCTGGGCCACCACCGTCCGTGGGCCCAGGACACCTTCCCGGCTGAGCGTCCCATGGTGGACCCGACCCGTTGAGCCGTTGGTCTCGGTCCACGCCACGTGAACCACGTCTTCCGGGACGACGGTCGTCTGGGGACCGGAGAGGATCCATCCCTCTGGCGAGCCCCCCACCAGGGTATCCGCAGGCGTCCAGCCGCCCCCCGGCGCCCTGGTGCGGATCTCGATGCGGTTCCCCGACGCAAACACCGCTACGAGGCTTCCGTCGGAAAGGGCTTCCAGGGATGCAGCCTGCACCGGCGGCTCCGGATGCTCGGCCACCAGCTCGTCCCGGATGCTCCATCCTGCGGACCCCCCAGGAGCATCGGACGTGGAGAACGCATGGTATACGACTCGTTCGGAGATCTGGTGGAGGATGTGGATGGTCCCGTCCCGGTAGGCCGTGGCGAAGCCCTCCAAATCGTCGGTTCCAGGCCTGTTGTCGCCGTCCACCTCCGTCCAGGTTCGGCCACCATCGTCCGAAGACATCATCATCAGGACGTTGTAGGTCTCCGCCGGTTCCATGGGGAACCAGAGACGACCGTCGGAGCTCTGCCACGGGCCGAGGCGCCCCGGGGTCTCGGGGTAGGTCCCCCCCAGGTGTCCTTCCGGGACCCGGAGCCGGACCGCGGCCGGACCGACGCCGGCCACAGGGTTCCCCTCCTCGTCCACCAGCCGGAACTCGAAGGTGTCGCCCGACACCATCATCACGGCTCCATCGGCCCATCGCCGTATCACCAGGGGCCACTCCCACTCGCTCTGGCCTGCCGGGACGGGGCCGGAAAGACTGTCCAGGCCCAGGCCGGCACCCCCCCGGAATTCCCCAGTTGAGGTTTGAAGCAGATCCCGGGTGGGGGTTCCCGGCGCCCACGCCTCCGGCGAGACGATACTGACGGGAGGGGTGGAGATCTCGTCCGGGTAGGGAAAGTCCCGGGCCAGGACGTCTGTCCAGGGGCCGTCGTTCCGCCGAACCTGCAGCCCCAGGGCGCTGCCGGGCGAAGAGGCTTCCACCTCGACCCGCAGGCGGAAGGGGTGATCGGCATGGACCGTGGGGACCGTCCCGGATTGGGCCTCGGCAGGCTCCGCCCACCCCATGTCGGCGTTCAGCCCCGCTTCGAAGTCGGTGCGGAACCGAGCCTCGGTCCAGCGGAGATCGGTCTCGGAGCACCCCGGAAGAGCCAGGAGAAGGGAGACGAAGACAGTCCATGTTCGGGTCTTGGGCGTCACGGGAGTCCTTTCGAAGTCAGTGAATTCAGAGGCAGCCCCAGGACGGCCCGGGCCACCGCCTCCTGCAGGGGACCCAGGTCCGCGTACCGCCCGTCCGGGCCCGTTCCCATGTTCTGGCGATTGGTGAGGAGAACCAGGGCCAGGCCACCCTTCGGGCCCCCGTCCCGATTCGGAACGCCCAGCACGAAGGTACCGGTGAAGCCCGAATGGGAGAAGCTGCCCAGGGGCGCCCAGCCCGGCGCCTGCCATCCCAGGGCCTGGCCGGAAGGACCGGGCCTGAGGAAGATCCGCACCGTTTCCTCCTTCAGCAACCGACGGCCATTCAAGGTGCCACGGTTCAGAAGAAGATCCAGGAGGACGGCCAGGTCAGGGGCCGTCCCGAAGAGGCCGGCGTGGCCTGCCAGGCCCTGGTGGGCGTGGTGGGCGTTGCCGTCGTTCACCTCTCCCACCAGGGTCTGTGTCCGCCAGCCGTCCCACCGTCCCGGGTCTCCCGGGATTTGGTAACCAAATGCTGAGTCGTGGACCATACGACGCTCATAGGGGTTGCCGTGGGACGTGGCGGCGAACGGTCCGTGGAGGGGTCGGAAGGAGAGAGTGTTCAGCCCCAGGGGCTCGTAAAGCTCCCTGGACAGGAAGCGGTCCAGGGGCAGACCCACGACCCGTTCCACCAGGTATCCCAGAAGCATGAACCCCAGGTCGCTGTAGTGGCGTCCCTCCCCCACCCCCCACTCCAGGGGCAGCTCCCGGATTCGGGTGTAGGCCTCTTCCCTTGAGCCGGCGTCGTAGTAGAGGGGAAGCCACTGGGAAAGCCCCGAAGTGTGGGTCAGGAGGTGTCGGACCGTGATGGAGTCCCTGGACGGACCGCGGAAACGAGGAAGATAGGTCCGGACCGGGGCGTCCAGCTCCACGTCTCCTCGATCCACCAGGAGCATCAAGGCCATGGTGGTGGCCATGACCTTGGTCACGGAAGCCAGGTCGAAGACGGTCCCGGGGGTCATGGGCACGGGATCGGGGAGGAGCTCGGGTTTGGGTGGATAGGCCGCCGACCCTGCTCTCGGGTCCTCCCACCGGTAGAGGAGGGAGTGACCGTAGGCCCTGTGAATCAGGGTCCGGCCATCCTTCCCAACCAGGAGAACGGCCCCGGGAATCAGCCCATCCTCCACGGCCTGCCGGACCAGGGAGTCGGCGCTCCCCACGCCCGACTGCTGAGGGATCTCCCTGCCTGAGGCCGGGGGCCCGATCTGCCCCGGGTCCCGGAGTCTGTCCTGCCCTCCTCGGCTGTCGTGGCAGCCCGTCAGAAGGAGCACGGAGAGAGCTACCAGGAAAACGGCGGGTCTCATGAGAAGCGGGAAGGTCCTTTGAGATGCGCGAAGGAGATGCGGGAGCGCTCGAATCCGTCTCCACAACCTCGCCCCGGCCTGGAAGCTTCGCCACTACTTGCCGCCTTGTCTCCCACACCGACCCCACGCCATCCTGCACTGTCATGTCTTCCGTCGCCACACATCCCGAGGTCCGGGATCTCCCGGTCCTGGAGACGTTGCCGGAGCTTCAGCAGGCCCTCTCCGGGCCCGGCGCGGCCGTCCTCGTGGCTCCCCCTGGAGCCGGGAAGACCACAGTGGTGCCCCTGGAGCTCCTGAGGGCGGACTGGGTGGGGGAAAGACGGATCATCGTGTTGGAGCCACGCCGTCTGGCCACCCGGGCCGCGGCGGACCGGATGAGCCACCTCCTGGGGGAGAAGGGGGCCGGAGAGACAGTGGGCTACAGGATCCGGGGGGATACCCGCCGGAGCCGCCGGACCCGGATCGAGGTGGTCACGGAGGGGGTCCTCACCCGGATGCTTCAGTCGGACCCGGGGCTGGAGGGAGTCGCCGCCGTCCTCTTCGACGAGTTCCACGAACGGTCTCTCCACGCAGACCTGGGCCTGGCCCTGACTCTCCAGAGCCGAAGTCTCTTCCGCCCGGACCTCCGCCTCCTGGTCATGTCCGCCACCCTGGACGCCGCCCCGGTAGCCGAGCTCCTGGACGGTGCTCCGGTGGTTTCCAGCCAGGGCCGAGCCCACCCGGTGAAGACCCGGTACCGGAGGGACCCGGTGCGGGGGTGGATCGAGCCCCCCACGGCAGCCACGGTCCTTCGAGCCCTGGAGGAGAAGGAAGGAGACATCCTGGTCTTCCTACCCGGAGCCGGGGAGATCCGCCGGACAGCGGACCGCCTCCAGGAAGCGCCTCTGCCGAAGGACGTATCCCTGTTCCCCCTCTTCGGGAGCCTCTCCAGGAGCGACCAGGACCGGGCTATCGCCCCCAGCCCTCCGGGACGGCGGAAGGTGGTTCTGGCCACGTCCATCGCCGAGACCTCCCTCACGATCCAGGGGATCCGGATTGTGGTGGACAGTGGCCGAATGCGGGTCCCCCGGTTCGATCCCGGAACCGGGATGACCCGGCTGGAGACCCTGCGGGTCACCCGGGACGCCGCCGACCAGCGGCGGGGGCGGGCGGGCCGGACCGCTCCCGGTGTCTGCTACCGCCTCTGGACCCGGGCCGAGGACCGGGGCCTGGTTCCCCATCGTTCTCCGGAGATTCTGGACGCGGACCTGGTCCCCCTGGCCCTGGAGCTGGCGGTATGGGGCGCCTCTCCCCACCAGCTCCGCTGGCTGGATCCTCCCCCCACGGCGGCCCTGGCCCAGGCCCATGAGCTCCTGCGGGAGCTGGAGGCCCTGGACCCGGAAGGAGGAGCCACTGAGCACGGGCGGGCCCTGGCGGACATCGGCGTGCATCCCCGTCTGGCCCACATGCTCCTCCGGGGACGGGAACTGGGCCTCGCCCGGTTGGCGGCGGACCTGGCCGCCATCCTCTCGGATCGGGATATCCTCCGGGGCCAGGGCCGGGCGCCGGAAGCCGACCTGCGCCTGAGAGTCGAGGCCATGCGCCGGGCCCGGAGGCCGGGCGGAGGACTCCCCGGGAGCATCCGGGGGCACAGAATCCATGGAGGAGGACTGAAGCGAGGGATCAGGGAATCCGACCGATTGCTGCGGGAAATGGGAGAACCGTCGACACCCCCGCCCCAGCCGGATCGGGAAGATCTGGACCGCACCGGAATCCTCTCGGCCATGGCCTACCCGGACCGGATCGCCCGACGCCGGGAGGGGGAGCGGGGACGCTTCCTGCTGAGGAACGGCCGGGGGGCGCGGTTCGCCGAAGCCCAGGCTCTGGAAGGGCAGGACTGGCTGGTGGCGGCAGAGGTGGAGGGTCGGGGCCGGGACGCCAGGATCTTCCGGGCAGCCCCGGTGGAGCTCCGCGAGATCCAGGAGCACTTCGCCGGACAGATGCTAGACAAAGAGGAAGTCCGGTGGGACGAGGAAAAGGACCGGGTGGTGGCCCGCCGACGCCGAATGCTGGGCCACCTGACCGTGGAAGAGGCCCCCCTCCCCGACCCGGATCCGCAACGAGTGGCACGGGCCCTCCTGGAGGGGATCCGGGCCCGGGGCTGGGAGGTCCTACCGTGGTCCCGAAGAACCCGCCAGCTCCAGGAGCGCCTGGAGTTCCTGGGGCGCCACGACCCGGACAGATGGCCGGAGGCCTCCAGGAAGGCCCTCATGTCTTCCCTGGAGGAGTGGCTGCTACCGTTCCTGGCCGGGATGAAGCGGTTGGACGACCTGAAGAAGGTGGACCTGGCCCGGGCTCTTCTCACCTGGTTGGGCTGGGACCGGCAGGAGGCCCTGGACCGCATGGCCCCCACCCACCTGGAGGTACCCAGCGGATCCCGGATCCCCATCGACTACTCCGATCCGGAGGCCCCCACCCTGGCCGTGCGCCTGCAGGAGGTCTTCGGGCTCACCGAGACCCCCCGGATCGCCGGGGGCCGGGTCCCCCTCACCATGACCCTCCTCTCCCCGGCCCAGCGGCCGGTGCAGGTGACACGGGACCTGGAAAGCTTCTGGCGAGACGCCTACTTCCAGGTCCGCAAGGATCTCAGGGGTCGCTATCCCAAGCACTACTGGCCGGACGATCCCCTGGAGGCGGAGCCCACCCGGCGAACCAGGCCCCGGTGACCAGCCGTCCCTTCACGAGCTGTGAAAGGAGGGGGCGAATCGCGTTACCAGGGCCACGGCTCCAGACCCCGGTTGCGGCCCCGGGCAGGGGCCCGCCCGTCGGTTCTCCGGCCCGATCCTAAAGATAAACATCTGTTCAGCCGATACTCCCAGCTTGAAGGACATGAGCCACGGGAGGAAACAATGATCGTCGTATGGTAACGAGAAGCCAGGAGTCCCCTCAGATCCCGCCGGGAACGGAGGGGCGAGACGCAGGAAGCTCACCCGCCTCCGAGGCCACGGGGTCCGGAGTCCGGCTCCCCGCCGGGGCCTCGGCGTCCCATCGCCGGGAGAGGACCCAGGCCACCAGCGCCGTCCCCAATCCCGCCAGGATGTCCACGGCGTAGTGCTCTCCCAGGTAGACCAGGGCCACGCCCATGCTCCCGGCGTAGGCCCACCCGAGCCAGGCGAATCGAGGAATCCAACGAGTCAGGGACAGGGCCACCAGCACCGTCAGGGCCGTGTGTAGCGAGGGCATGGCCGCCACGGGATTGGGACCTCCCACCAGGTCATAGAGCCTGGAGTAGGCGCTGTAGCTCACCCACTGATTCAGATCCGAGATGACCCGAACCGTCCCCGGGAGAGCCCCCTTCAAGGTGGCGAGCCACGGCGGCGCCGTGGGGACCAGGAAGTAGCCCAGTAGCCCCAGGGCGAAGATAATGAGGGCACCGGCGGCGTAGCGCCGAAGATGGGCCGGAGCCAGAATCCACAGCACCAGAGCCATGGCGTGGGGAACGAAGAAATAGGACAGGTGGACGGCCATCATGAGGACCTCCACCACTCCGGTACCCCCGGAGTAGAAGCGTTCCTGGAGCCAGGCCGTGGGAATGATCCCTCCGAAGACGAACCTCTCCAGGTCGATGACGTACTGGACGCGCACCGGGATGCCCGTCTCGTCGGCGAAGGTCCGCAGGTGGGCGAACAGGACGAATCCCACGAAGTAGAGGATCCAGATCCGGAAGTTGCTCCCGGTCGGCTCCAGCACGAAGGTCAGGGGAATGACCAGGGCGGTGAGGACGATGATGGGAAGGTAGACCACCGCAGGGGTGTTCACGAATCCCAGGGTGACGAGGCTCCCCACCACCAGCATCGTCCGGAGAACGTTCTGGCCCAGGGGGCCCGGCCGGGGCAGGGATGGCCCCGGCACCGGCGGTCCGAGCCTGGGCACGGCCCGGCCCGAATCCTCCTCCTGGCCGGTGGTTGCGGTTTCTTCGTCCATAGCTTCGTTCTCCGCCCCTTCCCGGGCGGCTGAACAGGGCGGCCGGAGGCCCGGGGTGGAACTCAACGGACGTTCCGAAGGCTTGGCCCCGGGCTCACCGGACACCCGGAGAATTCCGGCCCGGAGTCGATGCACGTCCCGAAGTCCGGGCCGGTCATCGACGTCGGTAAAGGGGCCGACCACCGAACACGGTGTCGGCCACGTAGCCCCGCTCCAGGAGAGTCCGGAACCGGTTCTCCGGATCCAGCTCCCGGGAAATTGAATCCAGCAGGAAGATATACCTGGCCCGGCGTTCCGAAACCATGTCCAGCAAGGCCGGATAGGCTCCGGGCATATGGAGGATCTCCAGACGGAAGAGGTAGGGGAAGGCGCTCCGCCGCCGGGCCAGGTGATAGATCTCCGCCTCGGCGAACGCCACGTAGATCCGGTCTCCTTCCCGGGTCCGGGAAACCAGGTAGGCCGCCACGTCGTCCGCCAGGGCGTAGCCGGGGCGACCGTACAGCTCCAGGGCGCCTCGTTCCGGGGCCCGAAGCGCCCAGGGCAGAGCCAGAGCAAACGTCAGCGCCAGGGGAAACGCCGCTGCCCAGCGAGTCACGATGCTACCACGGCTCCAGAGCCAGCGGCATCCGAAGGCCGCCGCCACGGCCACGGGCGGGACCAACTGGATGAAGTAGTGCCAGAACCAGTTTCCCCCCAGGGCCATTCCCAGGAAGGCCGACAGGAGCCACGCTCCCAGGAACAGGCGGGTCCGGGGACTCATCTCCGGAAGGCCCAGGGCACCGAAGACCAGGGGCGGTAACCAGACGTGGAGGGTGTCCACGGCGGACTCCCAAAGGCCCAACCCCGTGGCCTCCGGGAGACCCATGCGGAAACCGGCCACGGCATGGAGGTAGGGGCCCGCGCCCACGGTGGCCCAGCCGTGGAGGAATCCCGCCAGGGGCAGGGAGAGGGCCGCCAGGCCAAAGGCCGCCCACTCCTTCCAGGAAGCCCGCTCACGGATGAGCCAGACCAGGGCCAAGACCACCACACTTCCTGCGGAAGGCTTGAGCATGAACCCGGCCGAAGCCAGGAGACCGGCGAACCCCCAACGCCCTCGGAGAATCATCCAGGCCGAGGCGGTAGCCGGCAGAAGGCCGAACACCTCCGCGTTGGCCGTGAACCCCTCGATGCCGGGCTGAACGGCGAGGGCGGCAGTCAACAGCCCGGCCAGAACCGGCACCATCCAACCCCTCTCGGCCCCCTTCAGCAGCTCCCGGGTCAACCCCAGCACGACCACGGCGGTAGCCGCCGTCCACAGCCCCCCCCAGAGCCGGATGGCCCAGGTCGCCTCCCCGAGAAGGGCCATTCCCAGTTGATAGGCCAGGAAAATGCCCTGGGGCCGGTCGAACCACAGGTGGGATCCGTAGAGGGTCAGGCCCTGTCCCCACCAGTAGGCCGTGTAGGCGTACCCCCCTTCATCGGAGATCATGGGCCAATCCAGGAACGGCATGCGCAGCAGCAACGCTGCGGCGAAGACGGCGAGTGCCGGGAAGATCCAGGGAGGGCGTCCGCGGTCCTCCCCTCCCCGGGGTCCGGCTCCCCGTCCCATGGTCAACGAGGGGGAGAGGGCTCGGATTCCCGGGCCCTCCACCTGCGCACCTTCTTCATCACCCCCTGGAGCTTCACGAAGAACACCACGAGAAAGAGAGGGGAAGCGGTGACGGCCAGGACGAGGACCAGGATCATGATCCCCTGGGATTCCTCACCGAAAGCGGTCCGGTAGGTGGCGAGCTGGATGAGGGCGAAGATGATCAGGATCTCCATCTGGACCAGGGCCAGGAACCAGGTCAGGAGATCCAGCACGGGCCGGCGGGCTCGGGAGGGGAGATCCTCAAGGCGAATCCCGTTCGGCAGGTTCACCCAGCGGGGATGTCGGGCCATGAATCGGGGAAGCCAGTCCATGAGGAGGGTCAGGGCAGCGGCCAGGGCCGGAAGAAAGAACCAGGACCAGAGGCCCGGCTCGCCCCAGGCGTCCGGGCGGCCGTCGATCCCGAAGTGGACCGGGATCCGCTCCGGCAGACGAGGCCAGGCCCAAAGGGCGAAGGCCAGGATTCCCAAAAGGAGAACCCGGTTCACCCAGCGGATCCGTCGGCCGCTCAGAAGGCGCTCCAGGGATCGGCGATGTACGGATAGACCAGTCTCACGAAGGCCATGACCAGGAAGACGGCCGCCGCCAGGAGAACCACCAGCACTCCCCGGTCCACCATGCCGTAGATGAACCGGGATCGTCTCCGGCGGCGCTCATGCCGGGCTTCGGCCCTGCGGATGGCGGCATCCGAACCTTCATCCGAGATGCGGGAATCGGGTCGCTTCATGTGGTCATCCTTTCTCCTGAGCCCCGGAATTTCAATACCGGAGATCCCACCGGTCCGTTCCCGTCGGTTGCCCCAGGCCACGGCCGGGACCAAGATGATGCTTCCTGCGGCCTCCGTCCCGCATCGTGCCGACGTCGACGAACTCCAGAGGTGAGCCATGCGATTCCTCCCGGTTGCCGTCCTGACCCTGGTTCTCGCCCTCACGCCCTGCGCCTCACTCTCCGGACCGAGTGCCGGGCTTGCCGGCCAGGAGCCTGGCCCCCACCGCCCCGCCACCGTGACCGCCCAGGATTACGCCCGGGCCGAGTCCATGCTCCGGCAGACCACGGGGGAGCTGGTCTTCGGGACCGGGGTGTACCCGGTTTGGCTGGACGGCCACCGCTTCTGGTATCGCAACGAGATTCCGGAGGGGACGGAGTTCGTCCTGGTGGACCCCAGGGAGGAAAGCCGGGAACGGGCTTTCGATCACGAGAAGCTGGCCTCGGCCCTGTCCCGGGCGGCGGACACCACGTACGAGGCCCTCTCCCTGCCGTTTCGGAGCTTCGAGATGAGCCCGGACCGGGAGACCATGGTCTTCGATGTGGGCGCCCGAACCTACACCTGCGACCTCCAGGCCTACCGCTGCCAGGGGGACCGGCGGGACATGGACCCTGCCGAGTCCCGGGGCCGCTTCGCCGAGGTCCTCTCCCCCGATGGTAGCAAGGCGGCCTTCATCCGGGATCACGACCTCTGGGTCCGGGACGTGGCCACGGACGAGGAGATCCAACTCACCACGGACGGTGTGGAGGACTTCGGATACGCCACGAACAACGCCGGGTGGGTGCGGAGCGACCGCCCCGTTCTCCTCTGGTCCCCGGACTCCCGGAAGATCGCCACCTTCCAGCACGACGCCCGGGGCGTGGGCATGATGTACCTCACCTCCACGAACGTGGGCCATCCGGAGCTTGAGGCCTGGAAGTACCCCCTGCCGGAAGACACGGTCATCTTCCGCATCCAGCGGGTGGTCATCCACGTGGACGGTCCTGACGCTCCTCGGGTGGTCCGCCTGGACATGGCTCCGGATCAGCACCGATCGACCATCTGCGACCATATCTACTGCAACGGCACCTTCTCCGACGTGGAGTGGTCCCCGGACGCCTCCCTCCTGGCCTTCGTGTCCAGCTCCCGGGACCACAAGGAGGCGAAGCTGAGGGTGGCAAACCCGGAGACCGGCGAGGTTCGGGACGTCATGGAGGAGCGGGTGGAGACCTTCTTCGAGTCGGGCCACGACATGGTGAACTGGCACGTGCTGCCCGAGACGAACGAAGTTCTCTGGTACTCCCAGCGCAGCGACTGGGGACACCTCTACCTCTATGACCTGGATACGGGCGAGCTGAAACGGCAGATCACGTCAGGGGACTGGAACGTTCTCCAGGTCCGACACGTGGACCGGGAGAGCCGGACCCTGTACTTCACCGGTGCCGGCCGGGAGCCCGGGGACCCCTATTTCCAGTATTTCTACCGGGTGAGCCTGGACGGGGGCGAGGTGGAGCTTCTCACCCCGGACAGCGCGAACCACATCGTCACCCTCTCCCCCGACGCCTCGGTCTTCGTGGACAGCTACTCCACCCCGGTGGACCCCGGGGCCACGGTCCTCCGGGACCTGGAGGGCCGGGAGCTGGTACACCTGGAAACCGGAGACATCTCCCGCCTGGTGGAGACGGGCTGGCAGCCCCCCATGCCCTTCAGCGTGAAGGCCCGGGACGGCGTCACGGACATCTACGGCCTCCTCTACAGGCCCACGAACTTCGATCCCGGGAAGAAGTACCCCATCATCAACGCCATCTACCCGGGTCCCCAGACCGGGAGTGTGGGTAGTCGACGCTTCAGCCCGTCCCGAGGGGACACCCAGGCCCTGGCGGAGCTGGGGTTCATCGTCGTGGAGATCGACGCCATGGGCACGCCCATGCGCTCCAAGTCCTTCCACGCCGCCTACTACGGCGACATGGGAGACAACGGACTCCCGGACCAGGTGGCGGGCATGAAGCAGCTGGCGGAGCATCACGCGTGGATCGACATCGACCGGGCAGGGATCTACGGCCACTCCGGAGGGGGCTTCGCCTCCACCGGAGGGATCCTCCGCTACCCGGACTTCTTCAAGGTGGCCGTGAGCCAGGCCGGAAACCACGACAACCGGAACTACGAGGACGACTGGGGCGAGAAGTGGCAGGGGCTCCTGGAGACCTACCCCGACGGGACGACGAACTACGACAACCAGGCCAATCAGCTGGTGGCCCATCAGCTGGAGGGGAAGCTGCTCCTGGCCCACGGCACCACGGACTCCAACGTCCCTCCCTACAACACGCTTCTGGTGGTGGACGCCCTCATCGCCGCCAACAAGGACTTCGATCTCATCCTCTTCCCGAACCGGGGCCACGGCTTCGGAAACGAACCCTACATGATGCGCCGGCGCTGGGACTACTTCGTGGACCACCTCATGGGGGCCGACCCCCCGGAGGCCTATGAGTTCGAGACTCTGAGGCAGCCCCGGGGGTCGTTCCGGTAGAGGAGAAGGCTTTCGCCGGGCGCTCCGGAATCTCAGCCTTCGGGAGCCGTGGCGCTTCGGCTCACCTCCAGGGACTGGCTGACCGTCCGGTCTCCTGCCGTCAGGATCACCGTGTAGGTGCCGGGCTCGGCCAGGGGAGCCGATTCGGAGCGGGTGGGGAAGAGAGACCCACCCCCCCAACGCCACCACTGGCCGCCCTGGCCTCCTCGAACCGCCCGGAGGATGTCCAGGGCCAGGTTGTCTCCCCGCTCACGCCCCTCTCCGGAGATGGGCCGGCCCTCGGCGGGCCGCTCCACCCAGCGCTCGGCCCGAGCCGATCCTCCGCCTCCACCCCGGGAGCGGAAGCTGCCGGCGGACCCCTCCCTCAGGGTCTTCACCGCCTCGTCGAGCTCCTCCTGATCCACCCCTGACTCTGCCAGGGAATCCACCACCACGGCCAGACGCCGTTCCGTGGCGATGCTGTCCCGCCGCTCCGAGGGAGAGCGAGGAAGGGTGATTCGCTCTCCCTCCAGGTCCCAGACCACCTGGTTCCACCCGTCACGGGCCAGCCCGCTCAGGGTGCGAACCGTGTCGCCCCGGGGATCCTGGATGACCACCGCCACGCTGTCCGCATCCACGTCCTCGGCCAACCAGTACCGGATGACGGCGCCGTAGGGCGGGTTGGGGGCCTCGAAGTAGGCCTGGGCCGTGAACTCCCCGCCGGTGGGTCGGGTGCCGAAATGGAAGGCCGGAGAGGGCTGGAAAAGATGCACATCCGACGCCATGACGGAGCCGTCCAGCTGCTGCAGGGGAGTGATGTCCACGATCCAGATGGAGCGGCCGTGGGTTCCGGCGATGAGCTCACCGTCCCGGGGATGGATCTGCAGGTCCCGGACGGGAGCCGTGGGTAGGCCGTTCATGAACCGCTGCCAGGATCCGCCCCGGTCCAGGGAGGCGTACACCCCCACGTCCGTGCCCACGAAGAGGAGGTCCTCGTTCACCGGGTCCTCCCGGATCACGTGGGCGAAATCCGGCTTGCCCGTGGGGAGATCGGAGGAGATGGACCGGAAGCTACCTCCCCGGTCCTCGGACACCAGGACGTAGGGGGTGAAATCCCCCCTCCGGTGGTTGTCGAAGGTGACGTAGACCCTGTCGGCATTGTGATGGGAGGGCTCGATACGGCTCACGTACGTCCCGTCGGGAATCAGGTCTCCCAGATGAGGCGTCACATCCTCCCAACTTCCACCGTCATCCGGACTCACCCAGAGGTTCCCGTCGTCGGTGCCGGCGTAGAGGAGGCCCTCCTCGAGGGGGGACTCGGCCAGGGAGACGATGGTGGCGAAGGTCTCGGCTCCGGTGATGTCCGGGGTGATTCCTCCGGTCTCCTCCGTGCTGATGCGGATCTTTTCCTGGTCCTGCCTGGTGAGGTCCGGGGAGATGGGCACCAGGTCGTCGCCCCGATTCGTGGACTTCAGGACCCGGTTCGCCCCGGCGTAGAGGACGTCCGGATCGTGGGGTGAAAGGAAGAAGGGGGTGTTCCAGTTGTAGCGGAGCTGGAGAGCGGCGGAATCCGCCGAAGCCCGCTCCTGGAGCTGGGCGATCCGGTCCACATGCTCCTGGGGTATGGGTTGGGTGGTGTCCGGCCACAGAAGGGCGATGGAGTCCTGGATCTCCCGGTACCCCTCCTGCCAGTCCGGAAGGCCCAGGGACGTCCGCTCCCCGGTGGCCAGGTTCGAGCGCCCCATCCTGCCCCGCTGGGACTCGGAGTACACGATGTTCGGGTCCCGGGGGTCCTGCTGGGTCACGAAGCCGTCCCCCCCGCTGATGCTGAACCAGTCGTGGTTCGTGATGGGGCCCCGGGCCTTTCGGCTCGGTCCGCACCAGGAGTAGTTGTCCTGGAGGCCGCCGCAGACGTTGTAGGGCTCGGCCATGTCGTAGCTGACGGCGTAGAACTGACCGATGGCGAAGGTGTTGGGGAACCAGTAGTTCCCTCCCTGATCGTGGGAGATGGAGATGCCCCCGTCGTTGCCCACGATCACCCGCTGGGGATCCTCCGGGTCGATCCAGAAGGCGTGGAAGTCCACGTGGCTCTCCCGGGCCGCTTGTGCCGCCGTCCGGCCCCCATCGGTGGTGAAGCGGAAGGAGGAGAAGTACACTCGATCCGGGTCCTCCGGGTCCACCCTGACCTCGGAGTAGTAGAAGGGACGGGTGTTGAAGGTGTTCATGTGCTCCCAGGTCTCCCCGCCGTCCATGGAGCGGTACAGGCCGGAGAGGGTCTCCTCCTCCCCGTCCTCCGTCTCCCGGGGGGCCGCCTCCACCATGAGGTACATGACCCGGGGATAGCTGGGGGCGAAGGCGATGCCGATGCGACCCAGCTCCGTCTCCGGCAGACCGCCCCCCTCCACCTTGGACCAGGTGTCCCCGCCGTCCGTGCTCTTCCAGAGGGCGCTTCCCGGTCCCCCGCTATGGAAGAAGTAGGGTCCCCGGATCCGCTCCCAACTGGAGGCGAAGAGGATGTCCGGGTTCTCGGGGTGGACGGCCACGTCCACGAAGCCGGCCTTCTCGCTGACGAAGTTCACCAGGTCCCAGGTGTCGCCCCCGTCCGTGGTCTTGTAGAGGCCTCGCTCCGGATTCTGGCGCCACAGGGCCCCCAGGGCCGCCACCCAGACCACGTCCGGGTCCTGGGGATGCACCACGATCCGGCCAATGTGCTCCGTGGCCTCCAGTCCCTTCAGCTCCCAGGTGAGCCCCCCGTCCGTGGACTTGTAGATCCCTCCCCCGGGAGAGATGGAGTTCCGGGAATCCTCCTCCCCGGTTCCCGCCCAGATCTGCAGGGTGTCGCTGGGGGCGATGGCCAGGTCTCCCAGGGAAACCACCCGCTCGTCCTGGAAGAGGGGTCGGAAGGTGATGCCGTCATTCGTGGTCTTCCACACGCCGCCCGCTGCCGCGGCCACGTAGAAGGTCCGGGAGGGGCTGGGGATTCCCTCGATGTCCGTGACCCGGCCGGACATGTTGGCGGGACCGATGGAGCGCCACCGGAAACCCTCCATCCATTCCTCGTCCAGCCGGGGCCCGCTCTGGGCCAGGGCGGGAGGTGATGGGAACAGGATCGTGACCAGCACCAGGAGGAAAGCGAATCGGAGAAGTCTGTTCATGGGGCCGTACCTGTGGAAGAGAGACCGGTGAGAGAAGATGCGAACGGAAGACACTTCCTTTTGTTGTCACCCGAAGCTGCCCAAACGTTGAGCCATCTCAGCGAAAACGGTCATCGGACTTCAGACGCCGGGCCTTCCGGGCGTTCTCCGATAGCCAGCCCGTCCGCTCCGCCGGGGGACTATCGAAGTCCGGCACGTGGGGCTTGATGTCCAGGAGTGGGGTTCCGTCCAGGATGTCCACTCCCTCCACCCGGAGCGTTGCTCCCCGGACGGCCAGAAGACGAACGACGGAGAGACCCAGGGCGTTCGGCCGTCTGGGGGCCCGGGTGGCGAACACCCCCCGGGGCACGTCGTCCATGAACGGGGTCACCAGGAGCTCGTAGCCCTGGGATTCGTGGAAGGCATAGAGGAGCACGATGTGGGAGAACCCGTCCAGGTCCTCCAGACCCTGCGAGAGCTCGGATCGGAGCTCCACCGTCCCCTGGATCCCCCGGGCCCCCACGGGCTGGATGGGCATGTCCTCCGGGTTCGTGAAGGGCGTTCGGATGACTCCGATGGGCTCGAACAGGATCTCCTTCATGCCGGGAAGCTGCGGAGGGAAAGTCTTCCTGTCCAGGGAACAAGCCTTGGCATTCAGGGGTGGGGCACTGTATCCTGGAGCATTCTCAGAACATCCTGTCAGGAACCATACCATGCGCCGCCAGCTTGCTCTCCTGGTCCTGGCTGCGGGTCCACTTCTGGCCTGCGGCCCTCCCCCTCCCCAGGGGCCCGTGCCCGATCTGTCCAACCCCCAGACCCGCCAGAGCCTGGTGGCCGGTCTGGAGGAGGCCCCCCCGGGTCCCCAGGAGATCTTCACCTCCGACACCCCTCTTCGGTTCGCCCTGGAGGCGGACTTCGAACGGCTGGAGGACGACCGGAGGCAGGAGAGCGAGGAGGGGCCCGGGACGATCCTCATCCGGGGACGGGATGGGAGCCCCACGGAGATCGAGATCGAGATCAGAACCCGGGGAAACTTCCGTCTGAAGAGGAGCACCTGTTCCTTTCCACCCCTTCGGCTGGACCTGCCCGCCTCCGACACCCTGGGAACGGTCCTGGACGGCCAGGACAAGCTCAAGCTGGTGACCCACTGCCGGGACCGGGAGGACTACCGGCAGAACGTCCTGGAGGAGTACCTGGCCTACCGGATCTACAATCAGCTCACCGATTACGGCTTCCGGGTCCAGCTGGCGGAGATCACGTACGTGGACACCAGCGGGGAAAGGGAACCCTTCACCCGCATGGGCTTCCTCCTGGAGGACGACGACTACCTGGCTGAGCGGACCGGGGGGATCATCCTGGAGGGGCGGGGGGGTGGAGCCAACGACTTCGTGGGAGAGGCGGTGGGGACCCTGTACGTCTTCGAGTATCTCATCGGGAACGTGGACTGGTCTACCGCGACCCCCCACAACGTGGAGATCCTCCGGGTCGATCGGGATCATTATCCCATTCCCTACGACTTCGACTGGTCCGGCCTGGTGAACGCCCCTTACGCCGGTCCCAACGAGCTCACCGTGCACCTCCACGACTCAGTGCGGGAGCGGGTCTACTGGGGCGCCTGCGCGGACCACATCGACTACGGGGCCATCTTTCTCCGTTTCCAGGAGAGGCGGGAGGCCATCCTCTCCCTGCCGGACATCATCCCCGGGTTCTCGGAACGGGGAGCCCGGGAAGCCCGGGAGTACCTGGAGGAGTTCTACCGGATCCTGGATGATCCCCGGAGATCCACCCGGGAGATCGTGGACCGGTGCAGGCAGACCCGATCTCCGTAGAGGGCGGTTGACTATGGGCGACCCTGCGGCCGCGGGTGGACCTCCGTTTCCCGGCGGTGCCCTCTACACGGCCATCTCCGAGGAAAAGGGGATCTCTCCCCGTCAGCCGCCGGGCTCCGCCACCCAGCAATCACAGTCGCACATGGGCTGACCGCTGCAATCCCCTTCGTGCACGGACTCACAGTTTCCTTCTGCCTTCTTTTCCGCGTCGGGGATCAGTCCAGGATCCTTCACGGTACCACTCCACCAGCCCATCTCGGACACCTCGCCACTCGTCTCCAGGCAGGCCACATCGCAGTCGCAATCGTACTTGATCGGTGTCTCGTTCAGGTGGCAAGCCACGAGGATGATGCACACGGCTGAGACGAACGCAACGCGAATCGCACGAATCATGTCTTCCCCTGGGGGAGTCTTGAAAAAGGCACCGCCGCCTCGTCCCGAAAAAAAGGGCTGATGAACACGGGCGATTCGCTCAGCCCGT
>CAZZEL010000060.1:2733-24620 GCA_964652625.1 uncultured Gemmatimonadaceae bacterium | reverse complement strand
GCATTCGTTGCTGCGAAGACGGCAATAATCACCGTGTTTGCAGCAACAGACGGGGTGAAGGGCATTCGTTGCTGCGAAGACGGTGTGAATTCCTGGATTTGCAGACGTGGGCCGGGTTCCGGGAGGTGCATGGCCACCCTGAACGAGCTCCCCGCAGAGCATAGGGCCGAGGAGGGCGGTACGGGACTCGTCCTCCGCCTTCCACCACCCCCGGGAGCGCCCATCCGGGCTCGGTCCGGATCCCTCGAACCCGGATTGTTCTTTCCATCGGAGCCCGGGCAAGGACGGCCGCGAGGATCCTCGGGGATTCGGGGTGACGGATCCCCCGACTGGAAAGGGGGGGCGGTCTTGTCGAGACAACGGTCCGTCCCTGGCCGGGTATCCCCGGGGGTTGCCCGGTGCGGAGACGGGGCCTACCCCGAGATCCGGTCCGCTACCGCCATGCCGCTCACCAGGGCTCCCTCCATGCGGCCGCCCTGACACCAATCCCCACAGGCTCCGATCTGTCTCTCGGCGTCGTAGAGGGCTCCACCGGGGGTTGGATCCGAGGCCAGGGCGTAGGCCCAGCGGTGGGCCCTGGAGAAAACAACCTCCGGGAGGGGACCGAAGATCTCCCCGAACTCCTGGGCCAGGGCCTCGGCGACCTCCTCCCGGTCTCGGTCCCAATGGTCCCGGGTCCATTCGGGGCCGGCGTGGAGGACCCAGCTCTCGGCGTCGGGACGTCCAGGCTTGCTGGAGTCCCGGGCGACCCAGGAGAGCGCCTGTCCGCTCAGGAACGCCCCGTCGAACGCAAGGTCCAGGGGTTGTGCGAAGACGTACATCCCGGCCCAACAGGGGGCCATCTCCACCCCCCGAGCCTGGTCCTGGATTCTTGGAGCGGGTGCCAGGAGGGGCACTGCCTGGGGAGCGGGGACGGCCACGATCACAATGTCGAAGAGATCGTGGTGAGTGGGGTCGGCGGTGTGAAGGGCCCAGCCCCCCTCCATCTTCCGGAGGCGTTCCACGGGGTGGTTCACCCTGACGTCCAGATGCTGAGCCAGGTGCTCGGCCAGGGCGATCATGCCCGGGACTCCCACGTACCGGGTGGAGTCCCGGGCAGCTTCCACCTCCTTGCCCTGGATCCGAACCAGGGAGCTCTTCCACTCCGTCACGACTCCCTCTCGAAGCCAGGAGTCCAGAAAGGGGCGGATCAGCGGATCCCGCACCGTGAAGAACTGGGCTCCGTGATCAAACAGGAATGGGCCGTGCTCCCGGGTGTTCGCCCGGCCTCCAGGGCGCCGCCCCTTGTCGAACAGGGTCACGTGCAATCCGCGGTCCTGGAGGACCCGGCCGGCCATGAGCCCGGAAAGGCCCGCCCCGATGATTCCGACCCGGGGTGCGTTCCTCACTGCGGGCCCTCGGGCCCGCTTCGTATACCCGGTCATGGCGAGAGTTGGATGGTCATGGCCTTGAGCGTCGGTGCGCCGACGGCGGAGCACGAAGGAGCCGCATTCCGCCGAGGGTTGCCATCCGGGTCTCCGGACCCGGGGGCTCAGGACGAGGGAATACCCTTCGCATTCTTGAGCCGCTCGGCTGTGTCGGGATGCCAGTAGAGGAGGAGGGAGCCCATGGCGAAGGATGCCAGGAAATTCCCCACCAGCACGGCCCACCAGGCCAGAATGCCCAGGAGGAACTCGGCGATGATGGCGACTGCTCCCACGAAGAGCGCCTGTAGGACCACGGTCAGAAGGATGAAGAGGACCAGTAGATTGGGGGTTCGGTCCGCAGCCCGGATCAAAGCCGTTGTCCCCACGCCCACCAGGAAGAAGACCGCGCCGTGGAGAAGGGAGTACAACCCCACCGTGGTTGCGTTCAGGACCGCATCGTCAGGAGACGAGATCCCCAGGAAGACAGCCGATCCCAGGATGCCTGGCGTCCGGAGGGGGGTCCCGTTCAACAGGTCCACGAAGAAGAACCACAAGGCCACTGTGGCCGCGCCGAGGAGGCCGACGCTTACGGCTTCCCGAAAGAAGGACCGAGTCCCCGGGTCCGGATCCATTGCTTCCTCCTGTTGGTGAGAGTGCCAAGAGGAGAACACACCGGAGGCCCGGGGTGGTTCCGACGGGGTGGAGATCCCGTCCTCTACTTTCCTTCCTCCCGCTCCAGGACCAGGTGACCGGATCCCTCGTCCAGGCGAAGCTCGGCGATCTCACCGTTCTTGCGAATAAACCACAGACGCAGCAGACCCTGCCCCCAGGTGAGCCCTTCCAGGTGGGACGGCCGGATCTCCTGGTCCGTGCCCTCCACGGCGAAGACCAGGGCGTCTCCATCCATCCTGACCTCCAGGGTCAACGTCCGGCCCCGGGCGGCTCCGGTGTACCGACCCGTCAGCTCGGCCAGGTCCCCCCGGAAGGTCGTGGCAGGGGGCTCCGGCGCCGATCCCAGGACGGCCTGGGCCAGCTCCCGGGTGAGGGCTCCGGGGCCCCGGGGGCCTGTGGAGTTCTGGAGGGCCACGACGATGAGATCCTCCTCCGGGTAGTAGCGGCCGTCCGAGAGGAAGCCGTTGATGCCGCCCCCGTGGGAGATCACCCGATACCGTCCCTCCCCCGTCACCAGCAGACCCATGGCGTAGCGGATGGGGGTGCCGTCCTTCAGGGGTCGAGGGGTGATCATGGCCCGGTAGGAGTCCTCCGAGAGGATCTCGCCTCTGTGAAGGACCTGGTTCCATCGCACCAGGTCGGCCACAGTGGAGCAGAGGGATCCAGCGGCATAGGGCCAGGTGTGATCCAGATAGGCTGCCCGAAGGAGCCCGTCGGGCCCGCTGTCGTAGCCGTGGGCACGGTTCTCCCGAACGGCCCGCTCGCTGCAATAGTGGGAGTCGGCCATGCCGGCGGGCTCGAATAGCTCCTGCTCCACGTACTCGGCGTAGGTCTTCCCCGAGGCCTCCTCGATGATGAGACCTAGCAGGAAGTAGGCCGAGTTGCTGTAGATGAGGGCTGTGCCCGGCTCGAAGTCCAGAGGATGAGCTTCCACCAGGGTCACGAGAGTGTCCCGGGGCAGCTTCCGAACGGAGATCTCCCCGAAGAAGGGCATCTCGGTGTAGCCCCGGATCCCGGACGTGTGGTCCAGCAGCCGCCGCACCGGGATGGCGTGGCCCCGGGTGTCGTAGTCCGGGAGGTATCGGGTGATGTCGGCCTCCAGATCGACGGCGCCGTCCTCCACCAGCCTGAGGATCGCGGCGGCGGTGAACTGCTTGGTCATGGAGCCGATCTCGTAGGTGGCATCGCCGTCCGGAGGCGTGGGCACGTTCCATTCCAGGTCCACCTCTCCGTAGCCCCCCATGAGCAGGGTTTCCGGCCCCCGGATTACGGCTACGGATACTCCGGCCACCCGCTCGTGGTCGATGTGGGCCCGGGCCAGGGAATCCAGGGTGGCCAGGAGGGCCGTGTCTTCTGCAGGCTGGAGCCCTTCCTGGCCCTCCTGGGCGTCCACCGGCGGCGGTGCGCTCGCCGGGACAGACAGGAGTGTGACCAGGACCGTCCCCACCACCGTTGATGCCGTCTTCTTCGTCATTCGTGTGTTCACGAGGCCACCTTTCAGATCTGTCAGAGGCCTTCCACAGGCCTTCGCTCTCGTTAGCCTGAACGAGGTTGTTGAAGGAGTGGAGCGGCAGCGCCCCCCTCGCTCAACAGCCATGAACGGAGCATGCCCCTACGAGAGATAGGGCCCTGGAGTTTTGCCGGGCCCGCCTCACTCCCGGAAGGCCCGGTCCGGGTCTTCCCCGACCAGGACCCGAAGAGCTCCGGGGCTGACCCGGAACGTCGCCTCCGCGGCCCGGGCCAGCTCACCGTCCAGGCTCAGGTCCAGGGGGGGGTGGGCCCGGAGCTGCACTCGTCGGGTCCGGCGAAACGGCAGGGCGTCATGCCCGGTGTGCTTTCCCAGGAGGAGAAGGGGGGTGAGCACCGCCATCTCCGCCGCCTCGAGCTCCGGCACCAGGAGGAGATCCAGGAGGCCGTCGTCCAGGAGGGCCGAAGGGGTGACCGGGATGGCTCCTCCAGCGTAGCGGCCGTTGCCCAGGACGAGGGTGTGGCCCCGGACCGTCAACACCTCGCCGCCCTCCAGGGATAGGGTGATCTCGTAGACGGGCAGGTCGCCCTCCAACGCCTCCACCCCCTTCCGGAGGTAAGCCAGCATTCCCCAGGAATCCTTGGCGTCGGTCTCAGGGGCCAACTCCTCCTTTCCCGCCATGCCCCCGGTGACCACGTTCACGCACCACCGGTCCCCGGCACCCTCCACCCGGATGGCATCGAGGTCCCGAGTCCGATCCGGGTCTCGCTGCCTCAGGACCTTCAGCGGATCCGGGGAAAGACCCAGGGAGCGTGCGAAGTCGTTGGCGGTCCCCAGAGGCAGGACAGAGACCGTGGGAAGGGGGCGGTCCGGGGTGGAGCCAGGAGGATCTCCGCTCCCCAGGAGCCCGTTGATGGCATGGTGGATCGTCCCGTCGCCACCGGCGACCATGACCTCTTCCTTCCCCTCCCGACGAGCCCGGGCTGCCAGGTCCCGGACCTCCCGGGAGTCAGACGTGAGGACCACCTGGGCCTCTACCAGGACGGGATGAGCCCGGATGCGGGTCAACAGGCCCGGGTCCTTCCGGGCGGCGCCGGCGTCCGGATTGACGACGACCAGGAGGGAGCTCATGAGTGGAGCTCCACCACGTCTCCCTCCTCCAGGACGTGATGTCCCTTCACGGACTGTCCGTCGAAGGTGCTGGGACCCCAGACCCGGGCGAACTTCAGATCCTGGGCCACCTCTTTGTGGATGGCCCGGGCGAAGTCGTCCACGGTGGCCCCCCGGGTAAGAGTGAAGGGGCGGCTCATGTCCGGCTCCTTCCTGGGCTCCTTGCTGTAGACCCGGATGATGTCCAGGGCCCGAAAGGTGGCTTCCCCAAGCTCCTCCAGGTCCAGGCCCTCCGTGGTGGAGACGGCTACCCGGGGCCAGGGCGTCTCCATGAGCTCCTCCAGGGCCTCCAGGTCTCCGGCAGCCCCCGGGAGGTCCATGCCGGTGATCACCAGGATCGCCTTCTTGTACGTCCAGCCTGGCCGGGGATCCTCCGGGCCCCCGGTGTCGGCGGGGAAGAGGCCGATGGCTTTGGTGGCCAGGATTTCCCGAACCGTTTCCTCGCCCTGCAGGGGACTCTGGATTGAGACCACGAGCCAGACCAGGTCCGAGGCCCGGATGAGATCGTAGACCCAGAACTCCACATACTCCTCGCATAGCGGGGGGAGGTCCACGAGCTGGAAGGCCACGTCCTCGTGGGGCATCATCCCCGGGGTGGCCTCCCGGGTGGTGAGGGGATAGGTGGTGACCTTGGGCGAGGCGTGGGTCAGAGTGCTCACCAGACTGGATTTGCCCGCATTCGGGGCTCCCACCAGAGTCACCTGGCCCGCCCCCTCCCGGGGGATCTTGTGACTCGGGCCCTTGGTGGCGGGCTTCTTCTTCGGCTCCTTCTTGAGCTTGGATAGCCGGGAACGCAGATCAGCCTGGAGATGCTCGGTTCCCTTGTGTTTCGGGATCACCCGGAGCATTTCCTCCAGGGCCTCGATCTTCTCTTCCCGGGTCACGGCAGCCCGGAATCGAGCTTCTGCCTGGCGATATACGGGTGTCAGATTGGCTGGCATTCTACCTACCCTCGGCATCGGGAAGGGGCACCGGGCAGCGGGAG
Source organism: uncultured Gemmatimonadaceae bacterium (assembly GCA_964652625.1). Classification (GTDB taxonomy): domain Bacteria; phylum Gemmatimonadota; class Gemmatimonadetes; order Longimicrobiales; family Gaopeijiaceae; genus CAZZEL01. The sequence goes on along the minus strand of CAZZEL010000060.1, from coordinate 18,919 downwards.
CAGCCGGGTGGCGGGAGGCACCCTAATCCTATCCGCCTTCTCGGTCCTGCTCCTCCATGGGCGACTCTGGCATCACCATGAGATACCCCGGCCACGGGGGCAATGGGTTCCCCTCATTCCCTTTGTCCCCAGCCCCTTTGTTCCGGCATCTACGGACCGACGGCGGAGGAGACCGGGGCCTGAGGACGAGTGGGAGGGTCCCGGTGACCTGACCGGGAGCTGGCTTCCCATCCCATTGCCCGGGAGGGGTCGGAAGGACATCCTGGCTGGAGCCCTGTCCTCAGTCCGGAGCCTTGTCGTGCGTTCTTCTCTTGCTTTTCCATCGGCCCTGGTCCTCCCGGTTCTTTGCTTCTCCCTGGGCGTTCTCCCATCCGGAGGCCTGGGGGCTCAGGAGGGCACTGGCCAGCGCCCCCGGAGTACGGCCCCTCCGTCCAGCAGCCTCCGACACGACGTGGAACGCTATACCCTGGACCGGGAGGCCCTCCTCCGCCGGTACCGGGTGCCGTTCTCTCCAGCCCGCCGGGCCCGGATGCGAGCTTTCTACCAGGGGTGGAGGGACCGTTTGGAGACCATGGACTACGAGAGCCTTGGCGTGGAGGGGAGGATCGACTTCCACCTCCTCCGGAAAGAGGCGGCGTACCGGCTGGAGCTCCTGGACCGGGACGAGGACCTCCTGGGCGAGATGGAGCCCATGGTCCCCTTCGCCACCTCCATCATGGAGATGGAGGAGGAACGCAGGAGCTTCGAGGATGTGGATCCCCGGGCCGCTGCCGCCCGCCTGTCCGATCTCGCCCGGGACACCCGGGAGGCCCGGGAACGTCTGGGGGAACGCCTGGAGAGGAATCCCGCGGGGGTGTCTCGCATCGTCGCCCTCCGGGCCGAGGGCCTGGTGAGGCGCCTGGGCCGTGTGCTGGCGGATTGGCAGGAGCACTACCACGGGTACGATCCCCTCTTCACCTGGTGGACGGAGGCACCCTTCGGGGAAGCGGTCCGGACCCTGGACGACTACGCCGACTTCCTCCGAGAGGGGGTGGTGGGACAGGAGCCGGGGCAGGACGAGCCCATCGTGGGAGATCCCATCGGAGAGGAGGGAATGGCGGCGGACCTGGCCTACGAGATGATCCCCTACACCCCTCGGGAGCTCATCGCCATCGGGGAAGCGGAGTTCGCCTGGTGCCAGGAGAGGATGCTCGAGGCGTCCCGGGAGTTGGGCTTCGGGGAGGACTGGCGTGCCGCCCTGGAGCACGTGAAGACCCTGCACGTGTCCCCGGGAGAGCAGCCGGCCCTGGTCCGAAGGCTGGCCGTGGAGGCTGTGGACTTCGTGGAGGCCCGGAGTCTCCTGACGATTCCGCCCCTGGCGAAAGAGATCTGGCGCCTGGAGATGATGAGCCCCGAGGCCCAGAAGGTGAGCCCGTTCTTTCTGGGCGGAGAGGTCATCCGGGTGTCCTTTCCGACCCACACCATGTCCCACGACGAGAAGCTCCAGAGCATGCGGGGCAACAACGAGCACTTCTCCCGGGCCACGGTCCAGCACGAACTCATCCCCGGCCACCACCTGCAGCAGTTCATGTACGCCCGGTACAATCCTCACCGCACGGCCTTCTACACGCCCTTCTGGATCGAAGGCAACGCCCTCTACTGGGAGATGCTCCTGTGGGATCTGGGATTCCCCCGAGGACCGGAGGACCGGGTGGGCATGCTTTTCTGGCGCATGCACCGGGCGGCCCGGATCATCTTCTCCCTTTCCTTTCACCTGGGAATCATGTCTCCCCAGGAGGCCATCGACTTCCTGGTGGAGCGGGTGGGACATGAGCGGGCCAACGCCCGGGCGGAGGTGCGACGTTCCTTCAACGGCTCCTATTCGCCCCTCTACCAGGCGGCCTACATGCTGGGAGGGCTTCAGCTCATGGCTCTCCGGGAGGAGCTTGTCGACTCCGGGGGGATGACGGACCGGGCGTTCCACGACGCCGTTCTCCAGGGGGGCATTATGCCCATGGAGCTCGTCCGGGCCCGCCTCCGGGGCGACCTCCTGCCCCGGGACTTTCAGGCGAGCTGGCGGTTCGCGGGGGATCCGGAGTAGCGGATCCTCTGTCCCTTCCTACTTGAGCTTGCCGTAGACGTCCCGGTCCATGGCCAGGGGGGCTCCACCCAGGATCTCGCCGTTCAGAGTGACGGCGTCGGGATGGGCCACCAGCTCGTTCTCGTGGAACTCCTGGAAGGTGATCTCATGGGCGGGCTCCGACTGTGCCGGGGTCCGGATGGGCGTTCCGGGAGGGGCCTCCGGGGCCATGAGCAACCCCATTCGCCCTTCCTCGTTCTCCGCTGCCAGGAGCATGGCTTCGCTCCTCTCGCCCCGGAGCTTGGCCGGCTGGAGGTTGGCCACCACCACGATGGACTTCTCGGCCAGCTCCTCCGGTTCGTAGTGCCCCACGATCCCGGCCACGATCTGCCGTGTCTCCTCTCCCAGGTCGATGTCCATGACCATGAGGCGGTCGGCGTTGGGATGATCCCGGGCCTCCAGAATGCGGGCGGCCCGGAGGTCCGGGACGGGCGGTCCGGCACGGGACGGCTCCTCCTGTCCGCCCTGGGACGCCGGGTCCGGGTGTTCACTCTGCGATGGTCTCTCCGCTGTCATCGGGACTCCTTCCCTCCTGTTGATCCTTCCACGGCCGCGTCGGCCTCCGACTCGCTGCGGAAAAGCTCATGGGTGAGGAATTCCTGGACGATTCGATCGGCGTCGTACACCACGTCCATGGCCTCACGGATGGCCCGGACGTCCACCATGATGTTCCGTCCCCGGTCCGGGAGGTAGATGAAGTCCCGGGACAGGCCCTCGATGTTCCGGTCGAAGTTCAATCCCACGATGGACAGTCCCGGCGTCACCGCCGGGGAGCCCGAGTTCCCACCGTAGGTGTCGGCGGTGGAGATGAAGTTCAACGGGGTGGTGAGGTTCAGGCCCTCCGGGGGCGGAAGCCAACGGTCCGGCAGGTTCCAGTCCGAAGCTTCGCCATAGGAAAAGTAGTGATCGTAGAGGCCGAAGAAGGTGGTGTAGACCGGGGCCTTGGTTCCGTTGTACTCGTACGGTCTCACCACCCCGTCGGTGATCCTGGGGGAGCGGGATGCGTCCGGGGGCACGTCGGTCCCGTAGACCTGAAACCGGGCCCGACCCAGGCGGGCCGCCAGCTCCTCCTCCTGGCGGAGAAGGCTGCTGTACCTGTTTTGAAAGCTCCCGTAGGACGACAGGACGGCTTCGGCCAGGAGAAGCCCGGGATCGTCGCCGGGAAGCACATCGTCGGCCAGGGCGTCCCGGGCCTCCTTCTGGCTGGACAGAACCGAAACCCGGAGGATCCGGCTCACGGCGCCCTCCACGCTCCGGCCGGCCAGAGCGGCTTCCGTCACCGGATGGTCAGGACCGAGGTAGCGCTGGAAGTCCCTCAGTCGCTCGGCCAGGAGGGCTTCCTCCAGCTCCTGGGGGTGGTTCTCCACGGCCAGGAGCCGTTCTTCCATGGCGGCTACGGTGTCCGCCGGGAGGTCCATTCGCCGGGCGTTCAGGTACATGGCGGCGCTGAGGGAGCGGAGGAGAAACCCCGACTCGATTGTGGAGGAGCCCAGCCCGACGTAGGCCGAATACTCGGGGCCCAACTCCTCCTTCTCGTCCTGGATGGCGGCCATGTCGGAGATGAGGTCGCCGAAGCGTTCCCGGAGGGCCGGATCCTGGCTCAGGGAGTCCTGGAAGACCTCCTCTCCGTGGGCCTTGCGGGCCATGATGACCTGGTCCGTGAGGGCGTCCAGGCGTCCGGTGTAGGCCTTCAGGGAGTTGGACAGCCCGAACATTCGGTTCCGTAGACCCAGCTCTTCGCCCCTCTCCCGGTTCTCGGCGTACCAGGAGCGCATGGCGTCCAGCCGGCTGCTCAGGAAGGCCTTCTGGGCCGGGACCGAGACGTCTCGCTGGAACTCGAGCTGGGCCACGGTATTCAGGCGGTTCGTAGGCCCGGGATTGCCGATGACGAAAATCACGTCGCCTTCTTCCACCCCTTCCTCGCTCCAGGTGAAGAAGTGCTCCGTTTCCAGGGGCTGACCGTCATTTCCGTAGACCCGGAGAAAGGCGAAGTCCAGGGCATAGCGGGGATAGGTGAAGTTGTCCGGATCCCCCCCGAAGAAACCCAGTTGGAGCTCGGCGGCGGCCACCAGGCGGACGTCCCGGAGGCGCCGGTAGGTGTAGGCCGAGTAACGGCCCCCGTTGTAGAGGGCGGTGATCTCCACCCGCACCTCCCCGTCCTCCACCTGGTGTCGGGACCGAATCCGTTCCCGGATACGGCGGAAGGCCTCCTGGCGAGCCCGTCGTCGTCCCTCCTCGCTCGCTGCCGTATCCGTGGCGGCGAACACCTCGTCGCTCACGTCCTCCGCAGCCATGAGCTGATCCACGTAGTAGTCCGGGATGGGCCGTTCCTCCTCCAGATCGGAGGCGTAGAATCCCCGATCCAGGAGGTTCTCCCCCTCGCCGGAAACCCGGGCCACGGCCCCCCGGGCACAGTGGTGATTTGTGACCACCAGGCCGTGGGGACTCACGAACGCCGCCGAGCAGCCCGGAATCCTGAGGGCTCCCAGGCGGGCGCCGTCGAACCAGGTCCGGTCCGCCTGGAAGCCATAGGTCTCGGTGAAGTACTCCATGGGGGCATACTCGAAGGTCCACATCTTGCCCATGTCGAAGCGTCCCGCCCGGACCGTATCCAGATCCACTCCCCGGAGCTGGCTCGAGAGCGGCATCGCCGGCAAGAGGAGAAGAAAGACAGTGAGGAGAAGCCGCACGGGCGACGTACGGAAGGCTGGGGGTCGATTGTTCTGGCGAATCATGACCGTGGTTCCCCTATGTGTGTCCCCTGGAAGATCCGTCGCGGAAGTCTGCGCTCGCATACAGTACCATTACAGTACCATGGCGCGAAGGCTCGGGCAGCCCCCGGGGCCGGTTTTCGGGCCCCCGGTTGGCGGGGGCCGAAACGGTTCGGGCAGGGACTCGGCCCCCTCCGATCAGCTTCCTCGAACGGATTCCGGGTCCGGGGGTACCTGAGGCCCGAAAGCCCGACCACGAGGTGGATGCGAGATGGGATGGTTGACTCCCGGGCGTGGGAGTGAGCCGGCCCGGAGGCCGGAAGAAAGCAGGAGGATCATGCGCTGGCAATCCCTGGTGCCCCCGGTGGTTCTCTTCCTGGTGCTGGTGTTCGGAGGATACGTCTTCCTCCTGAGAGACGCCGGGGGAGAGGACAGTCTCCACGGGACCCTCATCGATCCCCCCATGAACGTCCCGGGATTCACCCTGTCCTCCGCCGACGGACCGGTGGCCCTGGGAGACTTCCGGGGCGAGACCGTGGTCCTCTTCTTCGGATACACGGCGTGTCCCGACTACTGCCCTACCACTATGTCCCGTCTTACCCGGGCCATGGAGCTCCTGGGTGAGGAAGAGGAGGAGATCCAGGTTATCATGGTCTCCGTGGACCCGGACCGGGACACCCCGGAGCGGGTGGGGCGTTACGCGTCTGCTTTCCATCCTGACTTCCTGGGCCTGAGCGGGTCTCCCCGGGAGATCGCCGACGTGGCCTCCGACTTCGGGATCTACTACGGCAGGGCCTCGAGCTCCACCGGCGCAGGCTACCTGGTGGATCATTCCACCACGGTCACGGTTCTGGGGCCTCAGGGACGGGTGCGCCTTCTGTGGCCCTTCGACATGACCGGGGAGGAAATGGCCGAGGATCTTCGTTACCTTCTCCGCTCCTGACATCCTCTGTTTCCGGAGGCTCGCCCATGAATCATCCTTTGGCCAACGCTCCTTTGGGCCGGTTCCGCTTTCCTTCTTTCCTGTCCATCCCGCTGTCCGGAGTGGTCCTGGGGTCCCTGTTTCTCACCGCCTGCGGTGATTCCGGGGACCGGGCGCCAGCCCCCCCGGTGCTCTCGGTGGGAGATGCCTGGGCCCGGCCCATGGCGGTGCCGGAGGAGAGTCCCCCGGACACCCTGGGAAGTGGCGTCAACTCGGCGGTCTACCTGGTCTTGAGCAACGAAGGGGAAATGGCTGACAGCCTGGTAGGCGGCAGCACGCCTGTGGCCAGGCTGGTGGAGCTCCATGAGACCCGGACCCAGGAAGAGGTCGCTCGGATGCGTCCGGTGGAGGCCATTGAGGTAGAGGCCGGGGGAGAGGCCCACCTGGAGCCCGGGGGGCTCCACATCATGCTCATCGACCTCCGACGGAGCCTGGCGGAAGGGGACACGATCCCCCTCACCCTCCGGTTCCAGACCTCCGGCCCCCTGGAGATCCAGGTTCCGGTGCGGAGGAGCGGGGGAACGTGACCACTCGCTGAACGGACGACGGAAGAAGGAGGCTGAGGCCGGTGGCTGAGGATGCCGTAGTGAAGAGCGTGGAGATCGCTGTTCCCCAGGAAGAGGCGTTTCGCCGGTTCACGGTGGACATGGCCAACTGGTGGCCCCTGGCCACCCGTTCCGTTGGCCGCTCCAGGACCGAGACCGTCGTCTTCGAGGAGGAAGAGGGGGGGAAGATCTTCGAGAGGCTGAAGGACGGAGGGGAACACCTCTGGGGCACGGTGGAAGTCTGGGAGCCGCCCCGGCGGGTCCGGTTCTCCTGGCACCCCGGAGAGGGTGAAGAGACGGCCCAGACGGTGGAGGTCACCTTCGAGCCCGTGGAGGATGGCACCCGGGTGAGCCTGGTCCACGACGGATGGGATCGTCTGGGAGAGCGGGCTCCAGCCGCCCGGAAGGAATACGAAACGGGATGGGAGCCGGTCCTGGGCCACTTCGGGGAGACGAGCTGAGGCAGGTCCTTGCCCAGGCGTAGCCGTCCCGGGTGGCGGGACGAGGCGGCGGCCGCCCTGGTGGTGCGGCATCGTTCCACCCTTCCCCTGCAGCCGCCGGTCCTGGTGGCCAAGGACCCCCGCGGGGAGGTGGAGGAAGAGGTGAGGAGGACAGGGCGGGAGGTGGGGGTGTGGCACCGGCGGGCCCTGGAAGGACGCCCGGCTTCCCCCTGGCCTCCTCCCGGTCCCTGGGGGTCCGCCCTCCTCCGGTTGCCCCGAACCCGAGGTGAGCTGGAGATGGACCTCCACGCCGCCGCCTCGGTTCTCGCTCCCGGGGGTGCTCTCATCCTCTACGGCGCCAAAGACGAGGGGATCGGCTCCTCCCTCCGGCGAATGGAAGGGCTCTTCAGGGATGTGGACACCGTGGCCACCGGGGGGCGGTGTCGCCTGGTGATGGGGATCCGGAAGGAGGATCTCCCGGAGCTGGAGGGCTCCCACGAGGCCTGGCGGGAGACGGTGGATCTGGATCATCCGGACCTTCCAGGGCCCTGGGTCTCATACCCGGGGGTTTTCGCCCATGGGCGTCTGGATCCGGCCACCCGCCTTCTCCTGGACACTCTTCCCTCGATTCCGGAAGGGAGCCGGGTTCTGGACTATGGTTCCGGATCCGGTCCCCTGGCGGGAGGGGTCCGCTCCCGAACCCCGGGGGTGGAGCTCCACCTCCTGGATGTGGACGCTCTCGCCCTGGAAGCGGCCAGGGAGAACGTGCCCGGCGCTACCCTGCACCTCCGGGACGGCCTCCCGGCCTCGGACGATGGGAATCGCTTCGATTGGATCGTCACGAATCCCCCCTTTCACCGGGGGAAGGCCGAAGAGCCGGGGATGATCCTGGAGCTCATCCGGCGGGCCCCGTCGATGTTGAAGCCGGAGGGAGCTCTGGTGCTGGTGGCCCAGTGCCGTCTGAAGCTCGAAAGCACCCTGGGGGCCCACTTCCAGGCCGTCCGGATGCTGGCGGAAGACGGGGGCTTCCGTGTCTGGGAAGGAAGAGGAGTGATTTCATGATGAATCGGCGAGGGTTCTCACGAACCATCCTCGGGGCCCTGGGGGTCGGGGCTCTGGCGGGTGCTCCTCTCCGGTCCCTGGAGGGGGAGACCCGAGGGACCCGTCCCCGGAGGCCCGGGCGCATGCTTCAGGCCCCGAACCCCGAGGAGCATTCAGGACCTCAGGCAGCCGGAGACCTGCGTATCGACGGAGCTCGCCTGAACCGCTGGCTGAAGGAGTTCAGTCGCTTCGGGCGGAGGGAGGACGGGGGCGTGGATCGGCTGGCCTTCAGCGACGCCGCCCGGGAGGCTCGGTCCTACCTGCGGTGCCTCATGAACGAGCTGGGTCTGGAGGTTCGGGTGGATCCGGTGGGAAACCTCCTGGGAAGGAGGGAGGGCGAGGATGCCGGGCTTCCACCCCTCCTCGTCGGATCCCACATCGACTCCGTTCCCGCCGGGGGCAACTACGACGGGGCTTTGGGCGTCCTGGCGGCTCTGGAGGCCGTGGCCACCCTGGAGGAGCGTGGGGGTCGGACCCGCCATCCCCTGGAGGTGGTGTCCTTCGTGAACGAGGAGGACGGCAAGACGGGAAGCCGGGCCATGGCCGGGGAGCTTCGGTCCGAAGACCTGGCTCGGATGACGGCCAGCGGCTACACCGTGGCGGAGGGGATCCGGCGGTACGGAGGCGACCCCGGACGCCTGGAGGCTGCTCGCCGCCGCCCCGGCTCCGTGGCCGGCTACCTGGAGCTCCACGTGGAGCAGGGAGGGATCCTGGACCGGACGGGGGCCCGGATCGGAGTGGTGGAGGGGATCGTCGGCATCCGCCGCTGGATGGCCACTGTCGTGGGAGCGGCGAACCATGCCGGGACCACGCCCATGGATCAGCGGAGGGATGCCCTCCTGGGTGGGGCCCGCCTTGTGGAGGCGGTGAACCGGGCGGCCGCCTCCAGGGAGGGTAGTCAGGTGGCTACCGTAGGCAGGATCGAGGCTCTTCCAGGGGCTCCGAACGTCATTCCCGGGGAGGTCCGAATGACCGTTGAGATTCGAGCCCTGAGCATGGAGGAGATCCGGGAGGTCTTTCAAGAGATCCAGGGTGCCGCCGAGGAGATCGAGGCGGAGCTGGATACGCCAATCCACCTGGAGGAGTTCTACCTGAGTCGTGCCGCACCCTCGGACCCCCGTTTCCGCCGCTGGGTGGCGGAAGCGGCGGAGGAGCTGTGCCTTTCCCGTCGACGTATGCCCAGCGGCGCGGGCCACGACGCCCAGAGCGTGGCTCACTTCGCACCCATGGGGATGATCTTCATTCCTTCAGTGGATGGCGTCAGTCACGCCCCGGGCGAGTACTCCCGCCCCGAAGACGTGGAGGCGGGAGGGAACGTCCTCCTCCGGACCCTTCTCAAGGCGGACAGGGAGCTGGCCGCTGCCACCCCCGGCACCCGGGCTCGCCTCCCGTCCTGATGGGCTCGCCGTAACGGCGAGCTCCGGAGCCGACCCGGAACTCAGTCCAGGAGCACGTCCTGGTAGGCGTACAGGCCCGGGGAGCCTCCGGTGTGGAGGAAGAGGACCTTCTCCCCTTCCTTGAAACGACCCTTCCGGATGAGGTCCAGGAGGCCGGCCGCCGCCTTCCCCGTGTAGACCGGATCCAGGAGGATCCCCTCGAGGCGAGCGAAGGTCCGCACGGCCTCGGCCATCTCCTCGGTGGGAATGGAGTACCCCCCGCCCACGTAGTCGTCGAAGATGGTCAACTCCCCGGGGAGGGGGTCGGAGGAGAGTCCCAGGAACTTCCGGGTCTCGGCCACCAGACCCCCGATGAGCTTCTCCTGCTCCGGCACAGGTCGCCGCACGCTGATTCCGGTGACGGGGATCCGGCTTCCCATGCTCCCCAACCCCACCACCAGGCCCGAGTGGGTTCCCCCGCTCCCGCTGGCGCACACCACATGGTCGAACTGGATGCCCCTGTCGAAGGCCTGGCCCAGGATCTCCTGGGCACAGGACACGTAGCCCAGGGCCCCCAGGGGATTGGATCCGCCTCCGGGAATGACGTAGCCCTTCCGGCCCTCCTCCTCCAGCTCGTCGGCTTCGGCCTGCATGGCCGCCGCCAGGTCCACGCCCCCCTCCACCACGGTGATCTTCTCCACTCCCAGGAGGCGGAAGAGGAAGTTGTTGCCGCTGGCTTCAGGATCGTAGCTGTCCGGAACCCTCTGCTCGATGACCAGACGGCAGTTCATTCCCTCCTTCACCGCGGCTCCCAGGGTCAGGCGACAGTGGTTCGACTGGACGGCTCCGCAGGTGATGAGCGTATCGGCTCCGGACCGGAGGGCGTCGGCCACCAGGAACTCCAGCTTCCGGGTCTTGTTGCCTCCGGCGGACAGCCCCAGGAGGTCGTCCCGCTTGATGAAGACGTGGGGGCCGCCCATGTGGCGGGTGAGGTGGGGTAGGTGCTCCAGGGGCGTGGGGCCCTCGGTGTATCGGCGTCGGGGGAAACGGGCGAGATCCATCGGTTTTCCTCTCGAGTGGGGTTCGAGACACGTGCTTTCCACCCGGGCAGAATGGGGAAGGCGGTCCTGTCACGCCATGGGGACCGGGCGGTCTCAGAAGGCGTCCAGGACGAAGGTGTGGCTGTTTCCCACGCTGAAGTGAGCCCTGGATGATCCCAGGAGGTCCTTCACCGCTGCCGCCAGGGCCCGGTTCTCCGTCTCCAGGGAGATGGCCAGGACCGTACCAACTCCGGGATGATTGGGGAGACCCGACGGGAGGGCCCAGTGCTCCCAGTCCAGCTGATAATACCCCCGGTTGAGGGAGACCCCCTCCAGGAAGGGTTCCAGTCCAGGTGGAACCTGGCCCGGACCGACGTCCCCGGGCCAGCCGTGGGTCTCGGCGTTGTAGTTCACCACTCCCACCCGGATGGCCTTCAGGTCCGCCACGACCTGGGCGGCCATGGCCTTCGTCCGCACCTCCTGGTAGCTGGGGATCCCGATGCGCACCACCACGCTCACGACCATGAGGACCGTGAAGACCTCGATGAGCGTGAATCCACGCCGTTTTCCGTGGGGATCCCCCGTCGTCATCGGTCCCCCAACGCCCGGGCCAGGATGTCTTCCCCTCGGCCCAGGAAAAGGTCGGGGGCCTGATCCGATGTGTAGGTGAGACCCACGCGTTCACCCTGACCGCGAATCAGGTACGTTCGACTGTCCATGCGCCGGTAGCTGACACCGGGTGCCCGTGGCCCCGCTTCCTCCAGGAAGGCCGGCAGACGACCGTTCTCTTCCCGGTAGGCCTCGATGCGCTGGGCCTGGAGGAAGATGGCCAGGCGCACGGAGGCCTCCTCCACGCTCACCGGCGGAGGCGGTACCGCATCCGGCTCCAGCCAGCTCGGGGACCCGAACCACAGGTAGACGGACACGGCGGTGGCCAGGGCCAGGTAGAGGAATTGAGGAAGGAGGGGCTTGTCTCCCGGAGGCCGGATCCTTCCCCGGACCTGCGCCTTCTGCTCCTGGTCCCAAAGGACGGAGGCGATGGCCGAGGCTCGCTCCTGCTCGGAGCTCGGCGCCAGAGAGCCTTGGTCCCGGGGCCCTCCTTCCGGGCTCTCCGGGGACCCGCCGCGGTCGTCCTTGGGACTGTCCGAGCGACTGTCCGAGTCACGGTCCGAGTGACTGTCCTTGTGACTGTCCGATTCCATGTGGTTCTTCCCAATCCACTGAAGGCTCGTTTGAAGGGCTCGCCTGGGAATGCCGGACGTGCCCGGTCATGCGAACGAAGGACCGGGGGCAACGGTACCAAACTACGGGGCTCGGGGTTCCCAAGGGTAGGGTCAGCCGGGCAGAAGCCGGGAGAAGGGGAAGGGGTTGGGGGTACGGCCCCTCTGGCATGGTTCTTCCTGCTTGACCTCACCACGCCATGCTTCGAGATTGTTTGGGTTGAAAACCGTTCTCATCTAGCGGCTGTCGGAGGGCTTCCGGGCCGCATCCAGGATACGTCGGACATGCCAGGTCGGGGATTCTCAGGGGGCAAGGGGAAACGTCGGGGCCGCCGGTGGAAGCGCCGGGGGAGGCGGCGGCGCAGGCCCTCGAGCCTGGCGGATCTCCGGGAGGGTGAGTCCGGGATCATCGAGTCCCTGGAGCTTCCCGCAGAGGTGTCTCACCGCCTGATGGAGCTGGGTTTCATCCCCGGAAGCGAGATCGAGGCCGGGAAGACGGCACCGGGGGGGGATCCCCGGGTGTTCCGGGTGGACGGGAGCGAGATCGCTCTTCGGCGGGAGACGGCCCAGCGGCTTCTCCTCCGGACCCCCGGGGGGTCCGGGCCCGACGACGAGGATGAGGTGGAGTGATGGCGGGAAACGATGAGGTCAGGAAGTCCATGGGCTCCGTCGAAGCGGGGGAGGTGGTGGATCCCCGGGCCACGGCTCTGGAAGAGCCTCCCGCTTGCGAGCCCGGGCCGGGTGTAGCGGCCACCGTGGCGTTGGTGGGCCCTCCGAACTCCGGCAAGTCCACCCTGTTCAACCGCCTCACGGGGTTGAGGCAGAAGACGGCGAACTTCCCCGGGGTCACGGTGGAGCGTCACCATGGCACGGTCCGCCTCACCGACGGGAAGGAGCTGGAGCTCCTGGATCTTCCCGGGACGTACAGCCTCACCCCCCGCTCCGAGGACGAGCGGATCACGGACGATCTCCTCCGGGGCAAGATGCCCGAGGTGTGCGTGCCGGACGCTGTCATCCTGGTCATCGATTCCACGAATCTCGGCAGGAACCTGGTCCTGGCGGCTCCCATGTTGGCCCTGGAGAAGCCCATCCTCGTGGTTCTGAACATGGCCGACGAGCTCAGGCGCCGGGGAGGCGAGGTGGATGTGGAGGCCCTTTCCCAGCGCCTGGGGGCCCCGGTGGTCCTGGTGAGCGCGGCCAAGGGAGAGGGAATCGGGGAGATCCACGAGTTCCTGGAGGACACCTTCCACGCTCCCACCCCCGTGGAGCTGCCCGTCCTCCAGAGTCCCCCTTCCTGCCGGGAATGGGCCGGGCAAGTGGCCGCCGAGTCCGCCTACCGGCCGCCGGTGGCCCCGAAGTGGACCCGGCGGTTGGACGGCGTCTTTCTCCACCCCTGGTTGGGCCCCCTGCTGTTCCTCCTGGTGGTGATCGCCGTCTTCCAGGTGATCTTCTATGCGGCCATCCCCTTCATGGACGGGGTGGAGGCCCTGGTGACCCTTTCCGGCGGCTGGCTGGGGGAGAACCTGCCGGCATCTCCCGTCAAGGATCTTCTCATCGAGGGTGTGTGGGCCGGTGTGGGGTCGGTCCTGGTCTTCCTGCCCCAGATCCTCCTTCTCTTCCTCTTCATCGGGATCCTGGAGGACTCGGGCTACCTGGCTCGTGCTGCCCTCATCGCGGACCGGACCATGGCCAAGGTGGGACTCCAGGGGAAATCCTTCATTCCCCTTCTCTCCGCCTACGCCTGCGCCGTTCCGGCCATCATGGCCACCCGGACCATCGAGAACCAACGGGACCGACTGGCCACCATCCTCATCGCGCCGTTCATGACCTGTGCGGCCCGCCTCCCGGTCTACACCCTGGTCATTGCCGCCTTCCTGCCCAGCAAGCCTCTCCTCGGGCCCTTCCTGGGCACCCGGGCCGCGGCCCTTCTGGGGCTCTACATCCTGGGCTTCGTGGCGGCCCTGGTCACAGCCCGGGTCCTGAAGTCCACGATCCTGAAGAGTGACCGGACGCCCTTCGTCCTGGAGCTTCCTCCCTACCGCTGGCCCACCCTGGAATCTCTGGGGCTCCGGCTCCTGGATCGCTCCAAGGTCTTTCTGAAGAGGGCCGGAACGGTGATCCTGGGGGTGGCCGTGGCCCTGTGGATCCTGGCCCACCTGCCTCTGGTCAACGGGCAGCCCCCGGAGATCGGCGACAGCCTGGCCGGGACCCTGGGCCGGACCATCGAACCCGTCATCGAGCCCCTGGGCTTCGACTGGAAGATCGGTGTGGGGTTGGTGACATCCCTGGCGGCTCGGGAGGTCATCGTGGGGACCCTGGGGACCTTGCACGGCATCGAGGGCGACGAGCAGTCCATGGGCCTGCAGGAGGCCTTGCGCCAGGACCTGACCCTGGGAGGGGCCGTGGCCCTCCTGGTGTTCTTCGCCTTCGCCATGCAGTGCATGTCCACCGTGGCCACGGTGAGACGAGAAACCGGGGGGTGGACCATCCCCATCCTCCAGTTCGCCTACATGAGCATTCTGGCCTATGTGGGCGCCTTCCTGGCCAACAACCTGGTCATGGCATTCTTGTAGAGGGCTGCTGGGCCGCCTGGCATCGGCAAGATGACACCGCCGTGGAATGCGAAAACGATGACCCGCTCGCGGCCCCACCCCGGGGGTCACACCGTCTCGAGGCCCCGGAGGAGTGCGTGCAAGGCATCCTGCTCCGGCTCCAGGGGTGTGACCTTCCTCTCCTTCTCCAGACAACGGGCCAGCCGGGCAGGGATGGGCAGCTCGGTGCCCAGCACCGGCTCCACCACCTCGGCGAACTTGGAGGGATGGGCTGTGGCCAGGAGGATCCCCGTCCGCTCCGGCATCCCTTCCAGGGCCTCTTCCAGGGCCACGTACCCCACGGCGGTATGGGGATCCAGGACGTAGCCCGTCTCGTCCCGGACACGTCGGATGCAGGTCCGGGTCTCGGCATCGGAGACGCTTCGGGCCGAGACGTCCCTCCGAAGGGCATCCAGATCGTCCCGGTAGAGGTGAAGGATCCGAGCCAGGTTGCTGGGGTCGCCCACGTCCATGGCGGTGGACAGGGTCTTGCGGGAGGGCCGGGGGGTGAAGACCCCGGTTCGGAGCATCTCGGGGAACTCGTCGTTGGCGTTGGTGGCTGCCAGGAACTTCACCTCCGGCAGGCCCATGGCCCCGGCCATGAGACCGGCGGTGAGGTTGCCGAAGTTCCCGGAGGGGACGGAGAAGAGAAGAGGGGTGGGGTTCCGGGCCCAGGCCAGGAAGTAGTAGAAGCTCTGGGGCAGGAGCCGGCCCACGTTGATGGAGTTGGCCGAGGTCAAAGCCATCTCGTCACGGAGCCGGGGGTCCCGGAAGGCTCCCTTGGCCAGGCGTTGGCAGTCATCGAAATCCCCCTGCACCGCCACGGCCGTGACGTTTCCTCCCAGGGTGGAGAACTGTCGCTCCTGCCGGGGCGTGACCTTCCCGTCGGGGAAGAGGATCACCACCCGGATCCCGGACAAACCCCGGAACGCCTGGGCCACGGCTCCTCCCGTGTCCCCGGAGGTGGCGGTGAGAACGGTGAGGGGGCCCTGGTCGGTGTCCCGGAAATGAGCCATGAGGCGGGCCATGAAGCGGGCTCCCACGTCCTTGAAGGCCAGGGTGGGTCCGTGGAAGAGCTCCAGCACGTACAGGTTCTCTCGCAAGGACACCAGGGGGACGGGGAAATCCAGGGCCTCCTTCACCACCGTATCCAGGCGGGGACCCTCCAGGTCCTGGCCCAGGAGGCGCTTTGCCGCTTCCAGGGCCACCCGGGACCAGGGCTGTCCCCGGATCTCCTCCAATTCCTCCGGACGGAGGGACGGGAGGCCGCGTGGCATGTAGAGCCCCCCGTCCGGGGCCAGTCCCCGGAAGAGAGCCGTGGGGAGATCGGTGGCCGGGGCCCGACCTTCGGTGCTGATGAACCTCATACGCTGGATTCCCTCCGATCGTCCGACGTCCCCGTGGGTACCGGCGACGTCGGGATGGTCTGGGGACGGCAGAGGATTCCGGCGACCTCGGCGGTGTCGGACACCTGGAAATGAGGCGCCGACGTCAGGATCGTTCCGTGACCCGGGCGCCGGGGGCCCGTCCCGGGGATGTCAGGATGTCGGATTCCAGGCCGGCGTCTTCCCGGAAGGCCCGGGCCATAACCCGGGCTACCTCCCGGGCACTTGCCTCCCCCCGGCACAGGGCGAAAAGGGAGGGGCCGCTGCCGGAGAGACTGGCGGCCAGGGCCCCGGCCTCCAGGGCAGCCTCCTTCACCGAGTGGAATCCCGGGACCGCCGACGCCCGGAGAGGCTCGGCGATCCGATCCTCCACGGCCCTGGCGATGAGATCCCAGTCCTCCCGCTGGAGGCCCGCCACCAGAGCCGCCGTATTCCCCCATTGGGCCGTAGCGTCGGACAGGGAGACCCGGTCGCCCAGGACTCGCCGGGCCGTGGCCGTCTCCACCTCCACGTGGGGATGCACGTGGACCACGGTGAGCTCCCGGGGCACCTCCAGCTCTACCATCCTCAGGGGCTGCCAGCGGGGGACCAGGACCAGCCCCCCAAGCAGGGAGGGAGCCGCGTTGTCGGTGTGGGCATCCCCGGCGGCCACCTTCTCCCCGGCCAGGGCGCACCG
>CAZZEL010000060.1:0-2633 GCA_964652625.1 uncultured Gemmatimonadaceae bacterium | reverse complement strand
CCCCATGACGTCGAAGCCGCAGGCCACGTTGCCGATGGACCCGGGAGAAAACGCCGTGCAGATCTTCACCGGCGTCCTGCTGGAGTTGGCTCCATCCTGCACCTCTTCCTCCGATTTCTGGGTTGCCATTGCCATGGTCCGATGCGGACTCCAACCACGGAGGCTGCTGGACAAGGTGGGCGAGCCGGGTTCCCGGCGCCACGGCTGCGGATTCCCGTGCGGCCCTCCCAGGCCATCGGCCGGTGCCCTCGGGGAGCCGGACCTTCTCCCTCGTCCGATAAGGGGACAAATTGTCACGGTTGATTCCGGGTCCCATTCACGGAGCCCCCCACCCCTGGGCTGATCCCCCCGATTCTTCTTACCTTACCGGCGTGCGCCCCCGGGAATCCTCCTGGCACGAAACACGCTGAAGGATATCGGGGGTTGTCTGCCTCTGGGGCCCATCCCAGGCCTCGGGGGCTCAATTACCGAGACCAAAGGGTTGATCCATGGAGACGAAGCTGCCCTTAGTCGGGGCCGACGCCTCTGAAGAAGACAAGGCCTCTGCCGGAGAGAAGCGCGTGACCCGGTCCAAGCTCGAGACCGTGGAGATCGTGTCGGATCCCGGAGAGGGTGCCCAGAAATGTGCGCAGATCTTCGGCGCCATCTCCGCCAAGATGGGAAACGGCGTGTGGACGGTGGAGATCATCCCCGCCGAGATCCAGCCGCCGCCGAGAATCCCCGCCGGAGCCTCCGGGAACCGGATCCGCATCGGGTCCGTGCCGGTGACGAACTGGGGAGACCGGGCGGATCTTCTCGTGGCGCTGAACGAGCAGGTCCTTTTGGCCCGGCACCGCCTGGATGCTCTGAAGGATGACGCCATCATCCTTGTCGAGAACATGTGGAAGGACCACTCCGACGAGGACATACGACAGGAGTGGGTCGATGCCATGGAGGAGATTTCCGACAAGGGCTACCGCCTTGTGGAGGTCCCAATGGAGGAGATCTGCCTCACGGTGGTGGACAATCCCCGGCGGGGGAAGAACATGTTCGTCCTTGGCATGCTCTGTTACCTCTACGACCGGGACACGGAGCTGGCCAAAGAGCAAATCGCCCACACCTTCCGGAAGAAGGCCCAGGAGATCACGGACCGGAACGTGGAACTCCTGGAGCTGGGCTACTCCTGGGCACAGGACAACCTGGGCTTCGGCTTCGACATTCCGCCCACAGGCGATGATCGACCCCACGTGGTCATGAACGGCAACGAGGCCGTGGCCGTGGGGGGGGCCGCCGCCGGGATGGACCTGGCGGCCATGTACCCCATCACCCCTGCCACATCCGTCTCGCATCACCTGGGTGAGATCTTTCTCAAGTTCGGAGGCATTCTGCACCAGGCGGAGGACGAGATCGCCGCGGCGGGGGTTGCCGTGGGTGCCTCCTATTCCGGCAAGGTGGCCTTCACCATCACCTCGGGACCGGGCCTGGCCCTGAAGACCGAGTTCCTGGGCCTGGCCATCATGACGGAGATTCCACTGGTGGTGGTGGACGTGCAGCGAGGCGGACCCAGCACGGGCCTTCCCACGAAGGTGGAGCAGTCGGACCTGCTGGCGGCAACCTACGGCCAGCCCGGCGACGCGCCCCACGTGGTCATGGCGGCGGCCAGCATCGAGGAGTGCTTCTACGCCATGATCACGGCCCGGCGCATCGCCGAGGCTTTCCGCACGGTGGTCATCGTCCTCACGGACACGAACCTGGCCACAGGGGTGTCTCCTTTCCCCCGGCCGAAGCTGGACGAGGCCTGGGTGGCTTCTCCGCCGGATCTGTCCCCGATTCCCGAGGGGTTGAGGCCCTACGACTGGGATCCGGAGACGGGACTGGCCCGGCGCTTCATCCCGGGGAGTCCCGGGGGGATGCACACGGTGACGGGGTTGGCCCACGACGAGGGAAGCAAGGTGGCCTACACCACCGACGTGGTTCAGCGGAGTGGAACCATGAGGAGCCGGAAGATGGCCGTGTTCCAGTCCACCCTGAAGCCACCGGTGGTGAACGGCCCCGACGAGGGAGACCTCCTCGTGGTGGGCTGGGGAAGTACCAGGGGAGCCATTGAAGAGGCGGTGGAGAGGGCCCGGGAGGAAGGCCTGGAGGTGTCCAACGTGCACCTGACCTTCCTGAGCCCTCTTGAGCCGGGACTGAAGGAGATCTTCAGTCGGTTCAGGAAGGTCATGACCGTGGAGATCAACTACAGCGACGAGATCGGTCAGCCCTACATCACTGAGGAGAACCGTCGTTACGGACAGTTGGCCTGGATGCTGCGGGCCTCCACCCTTGTCGACGTGGATTGTTGGACACGGGTCCTGGGTGAGCCCCTGAAGCCCGGGGCCATCCACGAAGCGATCCGTCAGAAGATGCCCAAAGGAGGTGCTTCGTGAGCACTGCTTGTTCTCTCCTCCACCTGGCAGAGAAGGAGGAGGACCGTGTATTTGCCATGGCCGACTACGAGGCCGCCCTGGCCCGGTGGTGTCCGGGATGCGGCGACCACTCGATTCTCACGGCCGTTCAGCGCCTCCTCACCGAAGAACAGCTGAAGCCTGAAGAAACCGTCTTCGTGTCGGGGATCGGGTGCTCCAGCCGCTTTCCCCACTACATGAAGACGT
>CAZZEL010000059.1:22968-24837 GCA_964652625.1 uncultured Gemmatimonadaceae bacterium | reverse complement strand
GACCTGCCCCAGGCTGTAGAGGTCCTCCTCTCCCTGCTGGGCCCACTGGGCTCCGGCCTCCAGCTGGAGAATGCCCGGGTCCACCACCGCCGATCCGCTGCCCAGCCCCGGCCGGTCGGCGGCGATGACCTCCTGGCCACGGGCCTGGGGAGGCTCAACGAGAACGAGCAGGATGAGGAGGGGAACGACGGCGAAGGCCTGCCTGGTTGTGCACATGGCTCGCAGTCCTGGTTGGAGGCGATGGCAAGGGGGCCCCGTCAAGGCTCGAGGGGCCGGGGCGAAGGCAGAGGCCTTCATCCCCGTGTGAATAGAAACAGGATCAGGGAAATGGTTCCTACCGACGCCACGGTCCCCAGAAGGAGGGTACGGGCCGCCACACCCGGGGCGGCGTCGTAGTGGGCTCCGAAGAGGTAGGCGTTCACCCCGCTGGGCATGGCCGCCATGGTCACGGCCACGGGGACCCAGATCCCGGTGAGTCCCAGGACCGGGACGGCCAGGATCCAGACCAGAAGAGGATGGAGGACGAGCTTGAGGGGGAGGATCGCCAGGGCCGGAGCCACGTCCCCAGTCAGGGGATAGGTCCCCAGGGATGCCCCCAGGCTGAAGAGGGCGCAGGGCACGGC
Source organism: uncultured Gemmatimonadaceae bacterium (assembly GCA_964652625.1). Taxonomy (GTDB): domain Bacteria; phylum Gemmatimonadota; class Gemmatimonadetes; order Longimicrobiales; family Gaopeijiaceae; genus CAZZEL01. The sequence goes on along the minus strand of CAZZEL010000059.1, from coordinate 24,214 downwards.
GGCGGATCCCAGGAGCTCCACGACCCTGTCAATAGGCCCCGGGAGGCTCAGTCCCACCAAATTGGCAGCCAGCCCCGCCAGAATCCCCATGATGATGGGATTGCGGACCAGCTCCAGGAGAACCACCCGGGCCTGCTCCCCGGGGCTTACCCGACCCCCTTTTCCCACCTGGATGAGGGCCGTGGTCAGGGGCATGAGGGTGGGACCATGGAAGGCGATGATGAGGAAGGTGGGCAGGGAGGCCTCCGGGCCGTAGGCCGTGAGGAGGATGGGCAGCCCCAGGAGTACCGTGTTGGAGAACCCCGCGGACATGCCGAAGATGGCCTGCCCGTCCAGTCTCCGGTGGAATACCCAGCGTCCCAGGGCCATGCCCAGGCCGTAGGTGACGAAGGATCCCCCGTAAAAGGCCACCAGGAAGCCCCACCGCATGTCCGTGGGGAGCTCGGTTTGAGCCAGGCTCCGGAAGAGGAGAAAGGGAATGGCGAAGTTGAAGACGAAGGCCACCAGGCCCCGGGTCGCCGACTCGCTGAACCACCCGAAGCGGAGAGCCAGGAAGCCCAGGAGGATGATGCCGAAGACCGGAGTCACCGTCTCGATGAGCATGGTGCTGGAAGGTGCCCCCCGGGGCTCGGGCTGTCCACAGCGGCCCCCTGTCGGGCTCGCCTCCGAGCCTGGCTCCGGGCCTCTGTCGGAGACTGCTGGGGGGACCGGTGCAGGACCTGTCTCGGATCTTGACACATCAACAGTTGTTGATATGTTGGTTCCATGTCCGAGATTGCAGTAGACACCGAGCTCACCCTGAGACGCTTCCAGGCCCTGGCCGAGGAGACCCGTCTCCGCATCGTGCAGCTTCTGTCAGGAGGAGAGCGATGCGTGTGCGAGCTCCAGGCGGAGTTGAGCGCCTCCCAGTCCCGCCTCTCCTTCCACCTGAAGAAGTTGAAGGACGCCGGGTTGGTCACGGATCGCCGGGAGGGGCGCTGGGTCCACTATGCTCTCGTGCCGGAGGCCTTGGAGGAGATCCGGGGTTTCCTGGAGGTCGTGGGACCGGAGGAGGAGGGATGGAGAGACGGGACGTGCTGTGCTTGAGGAAGGGGTGGTTGGCGGCCCTTTTTTTCTCATGACCCATCAACGAATCTTGATACGAGGAATTCACTCATGCAGGATGAAAGCCGGGGCGTGCAGGATGAAAGCCCGAGCGTGGGGGATGAAAGCCCCAGCGCACAGGATGAAAGCCCCAGCGCACAGG
>CAZZEL010000059.1:0-22868 GCA_964652625.1 uncultured Gemmatimonadaceae bacterium | reverse complement strand
GGATGAAAGCCCCAGCGCACAGGATGAAAGCCCCAGCGCACAGGGTGAAAGCTCGAGCGTGGAAGATGTTGTTCGACGGAAGTACAGAGCGGCTGCCCTGACCATTCTGGATGGTGGTGCTGGTGCCGGGGGAGAGGATTGCTGCGGGCAAACCCGGGGAACCGGAGAGAGTGGAGAGAAAGAAGTCGGCCTTCGAAGCGGGTGCTGCGATCCGGGGTTGATCACGGGGAGTGGCGACCGAGGCCGAATCACCGGAAGCGGCGACAAGGGGGAATTCTCCTCCGGGCCCATAACCGGGAATCTCTATGATGCGGTGAGCACGAGCTCCTTGCCCGAGGAGGCCGTTCTGGCTTCCCTCGGATGCGGCAATCCCACCGCACTGGCAGAGCTTCGGGAGGGAGAGGTGGTCCTGGATCTGGGAAGCGGCGGGGGAATCGACGTTCTGTTGTCCGGGAAGCGAGTGGGATCGACAGGGAAGGTCTACGGACTGGACATGACGGGGGAGATGCTGGCGTTGGCCAGGAGGAACGCTCAGAAGGCAGGGGCGAGAAATGTAGAGTTCCTCGAGGGGGAGATGGAGGACATCCCGCTGCCCACGGAATCGGTGGATGTGGTCATTTCGAACTGCGTCATCAATCTCTCGACGGACAAGAAACGGGTTCTCGCGGAAGGCTTCCGGGTCTTGAAACCAGGGGGCCGGTTCGCCGTATCCGACATGGTGACCCGTAGGAGCCTTCCCCCGAGACTTCGCAGAAGCCTGGAATTGTGGGCCGGGTGCGTGGCCGGAGCTCTGGAGGTGGAGGAGTTCCTGACTCTGCTCCGTGACGTCGGCTTCCGGGATCCGACCATAGAGCCCACCAGGATCTATGGCCTGGAAGATGTCCGGGGTGTTCTCGAGGCGGCGGGGATCGACCCGGACGGTTTTCGTTCAGAATTGGAGGGAGGCATCATGGCTGCTTTCGTTCGAGCCCGGAAGCCGGAACGGGGAGCGGAATGATGCGCTACGCCCTGATCAGCGACATCCACGGAAACCTCCCGGCCCTGGAGGCCGTGCTGAACGACCTGGATCGGCGAAGGGAAGAGGGCGCCGAGCCCGGCTCCGTCGACGGTGAGAGCGCCGAGGCCCTCTACCACCTGGGCGACCTGGTGGGCTATGCACCCTGGCCGAACGAGGTGGTGGACCTCCTGAGGGAGCGAGGGATTCCCGGGGTGGCCGGGAACTACGACTCCACCACGGCCACGGACTATGAGCACTGCGGGTGCAAGTACGAGGACCCCCGGCAGGAGGAGCTGAGCCATCTCTCCTACGAGTGGACCCGGGCTCACACCTCCCGGGCCACGAAGGAGTGGCTCGGGACACTCCCCTTCCGTCTGGACCTCCGGCCCCTCGGGGGCCATGTCTCCGGCCCTCGACTCTTCCTCGTTCACGGCAACCCCGTCCTGAACACGGTCTACTGGACCGAGGACCGATCGGATGCCTTCTGCACGAAGATGGCCGGGCACCTGGGAGCCAGATCCGGGGACGTGGTGGCCTTCGGGCACACCCACAAGCCCTGGCACCGGGTGGTGGACGGCATCCATTTCGTGAACACCGGCTCCGTGGGACGCCCCAAGGACGGAGACTGGCGGGCCGGCTACGTCACCGTGGCCATGGGGGAGGGAGAGCCGGTGGTGGAGTTCCACCGGGTGGCCTACGACCTGGAACGGGCGACCTCGGCCGTCCGAAAGAGCGATCTGCCGGACGAGTTCGCCGACTTCCTGGAGACCGGCGGAAAGCCGAAGGGGGACACGTGAGGAACGAGGGAGGCCCTGAGGGGGAAGAGGGGCGAGAGAAGAGTGGCAGCCCGGGCGTGACTACACCGGGCTCCCGTGAGGACGAGCAGGGCGTGGCCGGACGAATGAACGTCCTGGACCGCTACCTCACCGTCTGGATCTTCGCCGCCATGGCCGCAGGGGTGGGGATGGGATACCTGTGGCCCGAGCCCGTAGGGGCCCTGAACCAGATGACCCATGTGGGGACCACCTCCATTCCCATCGCTCTGGGACTCATCCTCATGATGTACCCACCCCTGGCCAAGGTCCGGTACGAGGAGCTGGGGGACGTGTTCCGGGACTGGAAGATCCTGGGGCTCTCCCTCCTCCAGAACTGGGTCATCGGGCCCCTGATCATGTTCGCTCTGGCCGTGTTGTTTCTCCGGGACTACCCGGAGCTCATGGTGGGGGTCATCCTCATCGGCCTGGCCCGCTGCATCGCCATGGTCATCGTCTGGAACGACCTGGCCGGCGGCGACTCGGAGTACGCTGCCGGATTGGTGGCCTTCAACTCCATCTTCCAGGTGCTGTTCTACTCCCTCTACGCCTGGGTCTTCATCACCGTGGTTCCGGCCTGGCTGGGGCTGGAAGGCGCCGTGGTGGACATCACCATGAGCCAGATCGCCGAAAGCGTGTTCATCTATCTGGGCATCCCGTTTCTGGGAGGAATGATCACCCGGTTCGTGCTGTTGAAGACGAAGGGCAAGCGGTGGTACCAGGAACGGTTCGTGCCCAGGATCAGCCCCCTGACGCTGGTGGCTCTCCTCTTCACCATCGTCGTCATGTTCTCCATCCAGGGCGAGGCCATCATCCAGCAGCCGGTGGGCGTGCTCCGGGTGGCGGTTCCCCTCCTGATCTACTTCCTGGCCATGTTCGCCGTGACCTTCTTCCTGAGCCGGGCGGCCGGAGCCGACTACCGCCAGACCACCACCCTCTCCTTCACGGCGTCCTCCAACAACTTCGAGCTGGCCATCGCCGTGGCCGTGGGAACCTTCGGGATTGCCCACGGGGCGGCCTTTGCCGCTGTCATCGGACCCCTGGTGGAGGTCCCGGTCCTCATCGCCCTGGTGAACGTGGCTCTCCGGTGGAAGAGGAGATACTTCCCCGAGAGCGAAGGCGAGGTGGGCGGCGTGGCGACCTGTGCCGTGCCGTCGGGAGTCTCACCGTCGTCATGACCACGGGAGACACTGCCTCGTCAGGGACACCCTCCCCGGCATCGCCGGCCGGTGCCGCGGCTTCTCCCGCCGAGCCTCCCGCCACGGACTGGAGGCGGGAGTGGAAGCCTCTGGCGTGGATCGTGGGGATCTTCCTGGCAGCCTACTTCGTGCCGGCCGGGGCGGATCGGCTCCAGGGCGCTCTCTCGGAGTCTCTGGCCCTGACCCGGGACTACGCCCGGGAACACGTTCTTCTCTGTCTGGTGCCGGCATTCTACATCGCTGGGGCCATCTCGGTCTTCCTGAACCAGCAGACCGTCCTCCGGTACCTGGGACCGGCGGCCCCCAAACCGGTGGCCTACGGGGTAGCCTCGGTGGCGGGGACGGTTCTGGCCGTGTGCTCCTGCACCGTGCTTCCCCTCTTCGCCGGTATCTACACCACCGGGGCCGGGCTCGGGGCCGCCACGGCCTTTCTCTACTCCGGCCCGGCCATCAACGTCCTGGCCGTCGTCCTCACAGCCAGGGTTCTGGGCGTGGAGATCGGGTTGGCCCGGGCCGTGGGGGCCGTCCTCTTCGCCATCGTCATCGGCCTCCTCATGCATCTCTTCTTCCGGAAGAGCGAGGCGGAGAGGGCACGGGCTGCCGCCTTTCGGGAGCCGGAAGAGGAGGGAAGACCCCTGTGGCAAAGCCTCGCCTTCTTCGGTGTCCTGGTGGGGATCCTCGTCATGGCAAACTGGGGGCGTCCCGAGTCGGCCGAAGGACTCTGGTACGGGATCTACACCTGGAAGTGGCGGGTCACGGCCATCCTCGGAGTGGGCCTCGGGGTGATTCTGGTCCGGGTCTTCCGGGCGAGGCTGGCTGCCGTGGCTCTGGTGGCGGTGGGCACCCTGGCGGCGGCCCTTCTCGTGCCCGGTGTGCCCGAGGCCCCCTTCGTGACGGCCACGGTGGGGCTTTCGATCATCACGAGTCGGTCGGGGGGAGAGCTGGGGGAGTGGTTCACCGCCACCTGGGGGTTCACGAAGCAGATCCTGCCCCTCCTCCTGGCGGGCATCCTGGTGGCCGGGTTCCTCCTGGGCCGACCCGGCCACCAGGGGATCGTCCCCTCGGACTGGATTGCCGGGGCCGTGGGGGGGAACTCCCCGGCGGCGAACGTCTTCGCCTCGGTGGCGGGCGTCTTCATGTACTTCGCAACCCTCACCGAGGTGCCCATCCTCCAGGGACTCCTGGGAAGCGGGATGGGCCAGGGTCCGGCCTTGGCTCTCCTCCTGGCCGGGCCGGCTCTTTCCCTGCCCAGCATCCTGGTCATCCGGAGCGTCATCGGAGGGAAGAAGACGGCGGTCTTCGTAGTGTTGGTGGCCATCATGGCCACCGTCACCGGCCTCATCTACGGGGCCTTTTGACACCGGACAGAGGCCATGCGATGCTGAGAAGGGAAGGGAAACGGAAAGACAAACCACCGGGGCGCCCCCACCGGTTCGCTCCGGCGGGCTTGGCTCCGCGGACCTTTGAGACAGGGGGTGGAGCATGATGAGGATCCAGATTCTCGGACCCGGATGTCCTCGCTGCGATGCGTTGGAGGAGAACGTTCGGACGGCGGTGGAGGCCCTGGGGCTGGACGCTCGGATCGAGAAGGTGACGGATGTGGGCGAGATCGCCGGGATGGGGGTCTTCACCACGCCAGCCCTGGCCGTGGACGGCGCCGTCAGGTCCTCGGGCCGGGTTCTGTCGGAGCAGCAGGTGGAGGAGCTTCTCCAGGAGGAGTCCGGCGCGTAGCGGGATTGCCGCCAGACCAGCCCGGGCCGGATCCGTCCCCGCCGCGATCCGTCCCCGCCGCGATCCCTCCCCGCCGCGATTCGTCCCCACTGCATGGACAGGCTCCGGGACACCGCCGTATCCTTCCCCCACCTCAGGTTCTCTCCTCACCCACTTCTTCTCTCCAGGGAGTTCAGGAATGAGACATCTCGTCCGTTGCTTCGGCGCCTGGCCCCTCCTGGCCGTCGCTCTGGCGTTCACCGCCGGGGCGCCCTTCGCTCCCGGTCTCGAGGCCCAGGAAGAGCAGGACAGCTACGAAGCCCTGAAGGAGATCGCCATCATCGAGGAATTGGTGATGGTGCCCATGCGGGACGGCATCCGCCTGGCCACGAACATCTACCGGCCGAAGAGCTCCCAGGGGGAGCCGGTGCCCACGATCTTCGTCCGGACCCCCTACAACATGAACATGTGGAGGGACGGCCAGCACCTCACACGGCGCTACGGGGCGATCCTGGAGGCGGTGCGACGGGGCTATGCCTACGTGAACCAGAACGAGCGGGGCCGCTACTACTCCGAGGGGAACTGGGACATCCTGGGTCCCCCCAAGACCGACGGCTACGACGCCCTCACCTGGATCACCGATCAGCCCTGGTCCAACGGCAAGGTGGGCACCTACGGATGCTCCTCCACGGCCGAGTGGCAGATGGGGTTGGCGGCTCTGGATCACCCGGCTCACGCAGCTATGGTTCCCATGGGTTTCGGAGCCGGGGTGGGCCGCATCGGAGACTGGTACGAGCAGGGGAACTGGTACCGGGGGGGAGCCGAGCAGATGCTCTTCTTCACCTGGCTCTACGGGGTCCAGAACACCCAGCGGCCCCGCTTCCACCGGGATACCCCCCGGCAGGACCTGATCCGTCTTTCCCGCTACTTCGACCTGGCCCCGGAGATGCCCGGGGTGGACTGGACCGAGGCCCTGTGGCACCTGCCCGTGGAGGACATGCTCCGGAACGTGGACGGGCCCAAGGGGATCTTCGCCGATCCCGCCCCGGTGGCCACCGGGGGCGAGATGATCCAGCGCACGCCCAACGACTCGGCCTGGTACAAGGGGGGGCTCTACCACGATGATGAGCCCTTCGGCGTTCCCAGCCTGTGGTTCATGTCCTGGTACGACGTCTCCATCGGCCCGAACCTGGCCATCTTCAATCACGTGCGGGAGAACGGCGTGGACGCCGAGACCCGACAGAACCAGTTCGCCGTGGTGGCCCCGGTGACCCACTGCGCCTACACCCGGGCCCGGGAGAACACGGTGGTGGGGGAGCGGAGCGTGGGGGACGCCCGCTGGGACTACGACGAGCTCATCTACTCCTGGTGGGATCACTGGTTGAAAGGTGAACCCAACGCCCTCCCCGACACCCTTTCCCGGGTCCGCTTCTACACCATGGGCTCCAACGAGTGGAGCACGGCGTCGGCCTGGCCGCCCCCGGCGGCGGAGATGGTGACCTACTACCTGGATTCCGGAGGACAGGCGAACACCCTGTCCGGGGACGGGGTTCTGGTCCGGCAGCGCCCCGACGACGACTCCCCTCCGGACCGCTTCACCTACGATCCCATGGATCCGGTGGTCTCCTACGGGGGCAACGTCTGCTGCATCGGCGGGGCCATCGACGCCGGCTCCTTCGACCAGAGCGACATCGAGGCGGACCGTGAGGACATCCTGGTCTACACCACGGAGCCCTTCACGGAGGCGACGGAGGTGAGCGGCACGGTGGAGGTGACCCTCTACCTTTCTTCCGACGTGAAGGACACGGACCTGACGGTCAAGCTCCTGGACGTCTATCCCGACGGACGGGCCTTCAACCTGGACGAGACCATCCAGCGGGTGCGCTACCGGGAAGGCTACCACCGGCAGGTCTTCATGGAGCCGGGGGAGGTCTACGAAGTGGAGGTGAGCCCCATGTCCACTTCCAACACGTTTCTCCCTGGCCACAGTCTCCGCATCGAGGTGTCCAGCTCGAACTTCCCCCGCTTCACCCGGAATCTGAACACCGGGGGCCCAAACTACGACGAGACGGACGGCGTGGTGGCCCGCAACGTCATCCACCACTCGGCCCGGTATCCTTCCCGGATCCGGGTACCCGTGGTCAGGCAGTAGAGGGGCTGTTGAACCAGGGGGCGGTCCGGGCTCCCCCCTGTGGCTCGGCAGCTCTCCAGGCCCGGACGAAGGAAGGGGAGGACCGCCGGCTCCGGCGGCCCTCCCCTCTCTCATGCTGCCACCGGGAGGGCTCGACACACAGAGTTCTCCCGGGAAGCCGGCGGCGCGACTAGCGGCGCATGACTTCGATCTCCACCCGCCGGTTCTGGGCACGGCCCTCGTCCGTGTCGTTGGTGGCGATGGGCTGACTCTCGCCCTGACTCCGAATGGTGAACTGGCTGGCCTGCAGGGGCGTGAAGGTCTCCACCAGGAAGTCCCGGACCGACTCGGCTCTCCGCTGGCCCAGATCCATGTTGTACTCATCGGTGCCGATGGAGTCCGTGTGCCCTTCCAGCAGGATCCGGGCTCCCTCAATGCTCATCAGGGTGTCGCCGATGGCCTGGAGGTTGTCCTTCCCATCCTCGGTGAGGACGGCGGAGTCGAACTCGAAGTTGATGTCCTCGAAGGTGAAGGTCCGGGGCTCCGGCTCCGGCTCAGGCTCCGGAATCGTGCAGCCGCGGCTGTCCACCCGGTCGCCTCGGGGGGTGTCGGGACACTCGTCGATCCCGTTGGGCACCCCGTCGTTGTCCGAATCCAGAGCGCAGCCACGGTTGTCCACCTCGGCACCACGGGGGGTGTCGGGGCATCGGTCCAGGCCGTCGTACACTCCGTCCCCGTCACCGTCCGTGGGGCATCCCTGGGAATCCACCCGGGCGCCGCTGGGAGTGTCGGGACAGTTGTCCTGGTAGTCCGCCACACCGTCACCGTCCGAGTCCACGGGGCAACCCCGGGCGTCCACCTCCACACCCCGGGGCGTATCCGGACAGGCGTCGTCCCCGTCGGAAACCCCGTCGCCATCGGCGTCCTTGGAGCCGAAGAAGTAGGAGATGCCTCCGGAGAAGGAGTAGCCCCAGAAGGTCTCATCCGCAGAGTATTGTGTGACCTCCTGGGTCACGTCTTCCAGGGCCGAGGGGATCTGGAACATCCGGAAGTCACCCATCAGGGCAAGGTTCTCCAGGAGGTAGAGCCGCGTTCCGGCCCCGTAGGTGAACCCGAAGTCCATCTCCGAGTCGCCCACCTCCGGGCTCCAGTAGGCGGAGGTCGCTCCCCCCACGGCATAGATGTCCACCCGGTCGTGGAGTGGGAGGGTGTAGCCCAGCAGCCCGCTGAAGTAGTAGCTGTCCAGGTCGATGACCCCTCCGCCCGTGGGCCGCATGTCCCAGGGGAAGTAGCGGGCGTCGAGTCCCACGGAGAGGCCCAGGGGAAAGTGGTAGGCCAGACCGGCCCCGAACTGGATGTTCCGGTCCGGGTCCAGGAAGTAGACGCCCTCGTCCGGATCGAACTCGTAGTCGTCGTCGAAACTACCCATGAACGCCGAGATCTCCCAGGGACCCCGGTCGGCGGGTTTCGTATTCTGTGCCGAGGCCAGGGAGGGAGGGATGAGGAGAACGAGTGCGATTACCAGGGCCCAAAACGATCGGGTGCTCATGGCGGTCCTTTCGTCGAAAAACCCGAAAATCCCAAACTCGGAATGGAGGCTGTGGATGAAGTGCTTCAATTTTGCGAAAGGGTCTGGCGGTGGCAACGGTAAAATTCCGTTTCCCATGGCTCCCGGAACGGGCCCAATCCCATGCGGAATACAGGGAGGCCCGGGTGGGGGGCAACCCGACCCGGGCCTCTTGTTCACCGGGCCCCTGAAAAGGATCCCCGGCATCCTGTCTTTTCCCCTGGTTCCGAGGCCCCTCCGGGCCTCCCTTTCGAGCCTCCTTTCGAGGCCTCCTTCCGTGGCCTCCTTCAGGGCCTCCTTCAGGGCCTCCTTCCTCCGTAGCCCTTTCTGGCTTTCCCTACCGGCTCACCAGCCCCCTGGCCACCAGGAGGGCGTCGATGGAGGGTTCCCGGCCCCGGAAATTCCTGTAGAGCTCCATGCCGGGACGGGTCCCGCCCCGGGAGAGGATCTCGTCCCGGAGGGCCTGGGCTACCTCCGGGGCGAAGAGGTCTCCCGTCTCCTTGAAGGCCTGGAAGGCATCCTTGTCCAGGACTTCGGCCCACAGGTAGGCGTAGTACCCTGAAGAGTAGCCGCCGCTGAAGATGTGGTTGAAGTACGTGCTCCGGTACCGGGGGATGATCTCGTCCATGAGGCCGATCCGGGCCATCTCCTCATCCTCGAAAGCTCTGGCGTCGTGCTCCGCCGGCTCGGCCAGGGTGTGCCAGGCCATGTCCAGGTAGGAGGCGGCCATGTACTCCACGGTGATGAACCCCTGGTTGAAGGTTCCCGACGCGTCCAGCTTCTCGATGAGCTCGTCCGAGAGGGCCTCGCCGGTCTCGTAGTGGAGGGCGTAGTGCTGGAGCACCTCCGGCTCGCTCATCCAGTTCTCCATGATCTGGGAGGGCATCTCCACGAAGTCCCGGGGGACGGAGGTCCCCCCCAGGGAGGCGTACCGGACGTCGGAGAGGAGCCCGTGGAGGGCATGCCCGCACTCGTGGGCCAGGGTGAGGGCGTTGTCGAAGGTGATGAGGGCCGGCTCGTCCCCGGAAGGGGAGGGGAAGTTGAAGTTCGTGGTGACCACCGGCGTGGTTTCTTCGCCCAGCCTCTTCTGCTTCCGGAGGCTGTTCATCCAGGCGCCGCCCCGCTTGCTGGGCCGGGCGAAAAAGTCCATGTAGAGGACCCCCAGGTGGCTGCCGTCCGCCTCCCGCACCTCGAAGACCTGCTGAGCCGGATGCCACCGGGGCAGGTCCTCACGCTCGTGGAAGGTGATGCCGAACAGGTTGTTGGCCACCCAGAATACGCCGTCCCGCACCGCCTCCACGGAGAAGTAGGGTTGGAGCTCCGCCGGGTCCAGGTCGAACCGTGCCTTGCGCACCCTCTCCGTGTAGTGGCGCCAATCCCAGGCCTCCAGCTCGCCCTCCACGCCCTCCTGGTTCATCATCTCCTGGAGGTCGTCCCGCTCCTGGCGAGCTTTGTCCAGGGCCGGGGCCCAGACCTCGTCCAGGAAGTCCATGACCCGATCCGGCGTCCGGGCCATGTTGTCGGAGAGAACGAAGTGGGCGTGGGTCTCGTAGCCCATGAGATCGGCCCGCTCCGCCCTCAGGGCGGCCATCCGGGCCAGGATCTCCTTGTTGTCGTGCTCGTTGTCGTTGTCCCCCCGCATGGCGTAGCCCATGAAGATGTCCCGGCGGAGCTCCCGGTTCGGGGAGGATTCCAGGAACGGGTTGATGCTGGGCCTCTGGAGGGTGAAGGACCACCCGCTGTCATGCCCCCTGCGCTGGGCTTCGGCGGCGGCCAGGGAGACCAGGTTGGCCGGCAGGTTCCCCAGATCCGCCGTGTCCGTGACGTGGAGCTCGTAGGCGTTGGTCTCCGCCAGGACGTTCTCTCCGAACTGCTGGGAGAGCTCGGCCAGCTCGGCATTGATCTCCCTCATGCGGGCCTTGGCCTCGTCGTCCAGGGCCGCACCGCTGCGGACGAACTGTTTGTGGGTCTCCTCCAGGAGCTTGTCCGCTTCCGGCGACAGCTCCAGCTCCTCCCGCTGCTGGAAGACGGCGTCCACCCGCTCCCAGAGGGCCTGGTTCAGGATGATGTCGTCGTAGTGGGCCGATCGCTCCGGGGCCATGGTCCGGGCCACCTGCTGCAGGGTGTCGTTCGTGTGGGCCCCGTTCACCGCTCCGAAGACGTTGCCCACCCGGGTGAGGGTGCTTCCCGACATCTCCAGGGCTTCGATGGTGTTCTCGAAGGTGGGGGGATCCGGGTCGTCCACGATGGCCTGGATCTCCTCCTTGTGCTCGGCCATGGCCTCCCGGAAAGCGGGTTCGTAGTGCTCGTTCTCGATGAGGTCGAAGGGCGGCACTCCGAATTCGGTGTGCCATTCCGCCAGGAGGGGGTTGTCGTGCCCGGACACGTCGCTGGGCGTCATCCCGGCCTGGTCGGCACAGGCGGTGAAGACCATGGCGTTGAGGGCGAAGAGGAACGTGGTGCGAAGCAGGGCGGCTGTCGCGTTGGACACCGGGCGCGAGATCCCCGGGCGGAGCCCGGCGGACGGCAAGAGCTTTCTCAAGGGGAGCCTCCTTGACTAGGTTGGATGCCCACAACCTAGCACACGGGAGCGCCGGGGAAAGGTGGGAGGGGAGCCAGTTCTGTCTCGTTCTTTCGCAGGGGACACCATGAATCCGTCGAAGATCAGCCGCCGCAGCTTTGTGAACGCCCTTCCCCTCACGGTTCTGGCCACACCGGCCGGCCTCTCCGGGGCCCTGGGCCGGGATGCCCCGGACGAAGCTCTTCCCCCGTGCATGAACCCGTCGGTCCTCTCTGGCGGCCCCGGCCGGGGGGGTGAAGCAGGAGTCCAGGAGGTGGACCAACACGGGTTCGCCGGTCCCTTCAGCCCCCAGGAGGAGGCTGCGGTGGCTGCGTCTCCCCTGGCCCGGGAGATCGCCGGCCTCCACGGCCAGGGTTACTCCTGTTCGGAGATGATGCTCCTGGCCGTGCTCCGGGTCTACGGGCTCCCGGAAAACCACGTGGGCGCCGCCGGCGTCTTCGGGGGCGGGATCGCCCGGGGGGACCTCTGCGGCCTGTTGACCGGAGGGCTCATGGCCATCGGTCTGACGGCCGACGCCTGGTTCCAGGACCGGAGGGCCATGCGTGCGGCATCCCGGGAGGCATCCAACACGTACTGGGACTGGTGGACCACCGTGGGCGACATCCACTGCCCGGGGCCCATGGAATCCCACCCCACCACGGAGATGTTCGTCCGCATGACCCAGCGTACGGGGCTGAAGGTGGAAGAGGTCATCCGGGGGATGCGGGCGAAGGCGGGCTGAGCTTCGACTCGGCGCTGGATCCGCCCCGCTCCGCAGGTGGGCCGCCGCTTCCGGCGAGGCTCCGGGAGGCCTCCGGCCCAACCTGCCGGGGGGATCCTGAGATCAGGGCTCCGCTTCCCCGGCGGCTGCGACCGTTGCTGAGCGGCCGCCCAGTCCCGAGCGGCCTCCCAGAATGGTGGCCACGGCCATGTTCCCGGTGACGTTCGCCGCCGTGAGGACCATGTCGGGAACCAGGTCCAGGGCGATGAGGATGCCGATGCCTTCCAGCGGCAGACCGAAGGCCTGGTAGATGGGAGCCAGGACGAACAGCCCGCCGCTGGGAATGCCCGGGGAGTAGAAGCTCAGCAGCCCCATGAACCCGGCCAGGGCAGCCCACTCCAGAGCCCCCAGCTCCACACCGAAGAGGGAAGCCACCAGGAACGTGCCGGCGATCCGGGTCATGGGGGAGGCGTACTTGAAGACGGAGACGGCGGCGGGAAGGACCAGTCCGCTCACCTCTTCCGGCAGCTTCAGGGTGGTCTCCGCCTCCTCCAGCATGGGGGGAAGGGAGGCCAGGGAGGATCGGGTGCTGAAGCCCACGGCCTGGGGGGGCAGGCAGGCTCGGGCGAAGAGTCCCATGGGGACTCCTCCCACGATCCGGACCAGGGGGTAGAGAGCCAGGATGGCCAGGGTGAGGAGGATGGCCACCACCACCAGGAACCCCGCCACGGCCCGGAGGACGGACAGTCCCGTCTGGGCCCCCAGGTCCATAGTGAGGGCGAAGACACCGATGGGGGCCGTGGCCAGGATCCACTCCACCACCACCAGGATGGCCCTGGAGACCGCCTCCGCCGCCCGGGTGATGAACTCCCGGTACTCCGGCGTGATGCGGGTGGCGGCCAGGCCGAAGATCACGGTGAAGATCACCAGGGGAAGGATGTTTCCTTCGGCGGCCGCCTGCACGGGATTGGATGGAAGGAGGCCCACAAACCAGTCCCGGAAGGGGGGAAGGGTCACGTCGGAGACGGCGTCGGGAGTGGCGAGCTCGGGGATCGTCACCTCGTCGGCTCCCAGGATCCGGTAGAGGGCCGGGGCCAACAGGCCTGCCAGGGAGGTGGTGCAGGCCACGAGCCCGATGAACCAGGCCAGGGCCCGGCCCCCGATACGGGCCACGGTGCCGGCCCCGGTGGAGGTGATTCCGGCCAGGAGTAGGGACACCAGGAGGGGAATCACCGTCATGCGGATGGCGTTGACCCAGAGGGCTCCCACGGGCTCCACCCAGGCCATCACCGTGGCGCCCCAGCCCGTCTCCGCCGGGGCCAGGAGGATCCCGGCCGTCAGGCCCAGGACCAGGCCCGCGAGAACCTGGGCGGTGAGGGAGACCCGGGGGCTGTCGGCCTCCTTCTTCTCCGCCGGTGGGGGCGTCGGGTCCCTGTCGCTCCTTCCGGGATCGCCTTCAGGCACCCCACACCTCCTGGAAGACTCTGAGGAAGTTCTCGCCCAGGATCCTCCGGATGTCGAGATCGGAGAAGCCCCGTTCGGAGAGCCGCTCGGCTACCTTGACGATCTCGGCGTAGTCGTCGAACCCCTCCACGTTCCGCTCCGGCGAGGTGATGTCGGCGGTCACGTGTCGGTCGTACTGCTCGGTGATGTTCGGGAAGGGGATGGTGCCCCACACGTCGGCCTCATGCTGGGGGTAGGTGCCGATGGACAGGTCCGTGCTCATGCCTATGGCCTCCGTCCCCCCGGTCCGCTGGGCCACGTGGTCCATGAGGTCGATGTAGTCGTCCACGTCCGGGCGGGCCCGGGTGCCGGGCTTCATGACCAGGGGCCCCCAGGAGCACAGGCCCACGACGCCACCCCGGGAAGCACAGGCCAGGATCTGCTCGTCGTCGATGTTCCGGGGGTTCGGGACCCGGGCGGCGGGGTTGGAGTGGCTGAACACGCAAGGATGGGCGCTTCTCTCCGCCATCTCCAGAGTCGCCCGTCTTCCCGTGTGGCTCAGGTCCAGGACGATCCCCAGACGGTTGCACTCCTCCACCACCAGCTCACCGAATCGGGTGAGGCCCCCGTCCGTCCGATCGAGGCAGCCGTCGGCCAGCTGGTTCGTGGCATTGTAGGTCAGGAGCATCATGCGGAGGCCCAGGTCATGGAAGGCCTTCAGCCGGTGGAGCTCCAGCCCGATCCAGTCCCCGTCCTGAGCCGCCAGGAGGAGTCCCGCCTTGCCCTCCTCCTTGGCCCGACGGATGTCAGCCACCGTCCTCACGATGGGAAGAGGGGGATTTTCCCGGCTCAGCCAGTGCCAGTAGAGGATGCCCTCCATGGCCGAGGCCGGGGTGGCGTGGGGATCCCAGGCGGTGACGGCATAGGTGGTGACGCCGTGGCGATGAGCGTGGTGGAAGTCCCCGTCGGGCCACATCTGCATGCACGCGTCCACGAAGATGTAGGGATGGTCCTCTTCCAGCACGGAGTGGGTGGCCTTCCCGTGGACCTGCTGAGGCGCACCCCCGGGGCCCGAGAGGGCTCCGGTCCTGGCCTCGGCCCGCCCGCCTCCGGCGTCTTCGGGGTTCAGGGAAGCGCCCAGGGACGCCAGGGCGGCACCTCTCAGGAAATCGCGACGATGCAGGGTCATGATGATTCCCTCCCAGAGGGGTCAGAAGGGGTCGCAGGTGAGGGAGGTGGGGATGCCGGGAGCCTCCCGTAGAGCCTGGTGCCACGCATCCCCGGCAACGCCTCTCCGGCGAGCCTCGCAGAAGAATTCCCGGGCCTCGTCTCCTCGGTCCAGGTGGGCCAGGGCCCGTCCCATGAGGAGCATCACCCGGGGGTTCACCCGATTCCAGTCGTCGTAGACCCGGGGGTTCGTCTCGGCCCGGGCCTGGAGCCAGGCCGGATCCGGCTGGATCCAGGGTTGGAGGAGATCCACCACCTCCTGCCACTCTTCCCGCTGGGCCAGGATCTCCGCGGCGCTTCGTGCCGACAAGGGCGAGTCGGGCACGAGCTCCAGGGCGTCACGGGCCCGCCGTTCCGCGTCCTCCATCTCCCCACGGGGGATGGCCACGAAGTGGGCGTAGAGGAGGAGACGGTTCGCCTGGTCGAAGCGGCTCAGGGCCTCGTCCGGGAGAAGGTAGAGGCGGCGCAGGCGGGCAAAGGGATCTTCAGCCTTTCCGGCGTGGTGGGAGGCCATGAGGGCCAGCCCGGTGACCACCACGGCTCCGGCCCCGGCCAGAACGAGCCTCCATCGGCCCGTCTTCAGAAGACCCCGGCCCCGGATCCAGGCCAGGGCCCCGGAGGCCACGCCGCCCAGGACCGCCACGGCCGGGAGATAGATCCATCGCTCCTGAGTGAGGATCACCTGGGTGTCCAGGGTCCCGGCGATGTTCTCCACCCGAAGGAGGGGGGTGAAAGAGATGCCGAAGAAGGCGCACCAGAAAGCGGCTTCCGGGTTGCGCTTCCACAGAAGGAGGGCTCCCGCCCCAAGGGCGGCCACCAGGACCAGGGCCACCCAGGCCAGGGGATCGGCCAGGCCGGGCCCCACGGTGCTCACCATGGATGGATTGAGCTCCGGGAACCCCGGACCCGTGGGCACCAGGATCCTGGAGAGATGGACCGGGATGGTCTTCAGGGCCGCCAGGAGCATCTCACCACTGCCGTGGGTTGCGCCGTAGCCTACCTGGAACACGGCCAGGTCCAGGATCCCGAATCGCCAGACCAGGTAGGCCCCGAAGGAGCCCCATACGGGAAGGGTCCAGGCCAGGCGACGGAAGGGCACGCCGTCCCGGATGGCCCGGAGAAGGACCAGGACAACCAGGACCGCCGGAAGGGTCGCCCCCATCTCCTTGCTGAGCATGGAGGCCAGGTAGAGCAGGGTGACGGCGGTCAGAGCCCCCCAGGGGACGTTCCCTTCCGGGGACCTCATCAGGGCCCGGTCGAAGAGGATCAGGGCCCCCAGGTAGAACACGGCGAAGAGAATGTCGCCCCGGGCCGCCGGCTCCGTGGCGGCGAAGGCATGCACCGGGTGAGCCACGAAGAGGAGCCCGGCCAGAACACCCGCCCACCGTTCCCGGCTCATCCGTCCCACCAGGAGGGCCACCAGGAAGGCCGCCAGGCCGTGGAAGAGGATCTGGGAGAGGTTGTAGAGGACGTCCCGGGTCCCGGCCCACCGGTACTCCACCCAGAACCAGGCGTTCAGGATGGGGCGGTAGTAGCCGGACCGGTACTCCACTCCGTGGGTCCGGGCCCCCTGGAACATGTCGGCGGTCCACACCCGGGCCAGCCCGTCGGAAGCGGTGACGAACTCGTTCTGATAGGTGAGAAAGCGGGCGTCGCTCCCCAGGGGAACGGGAAGCTCACTCCGGTAGATGAGAAACGACAGGAGGAGGAAGCCCCCCAGAAGGAGAAGGCCGGTCCACCGGGGCTTGCCAGCACCGGGGGGAACCTGGGGCTGCTCGGCTGGAGGGTGGGGTGTCAGAGGTCGTACTCTTCTTTGGGGAGCATGCCTGCACAGCTTCACCCTACGTTCCGGGAGGGGGCGATTCAAGAGCCGGCAACTCCTCTGTGGGCTGTTCTCTCTAAAAAAGAGTGGCAAGAAAGAGCGAGTGACGACCGTGGCCCGGGAGCGGTGGCCCCCGCAGAGTGGGTGTTTCGAACCGGAACATGAGGAAGTCCGACAACCAGAAACGGAGAGTGTGGATGCGTTGGTTCATTCGAGGGATTCCCCTCACCGCAGGGTTGGCTGTGGCCGCAGTGGGGACCGGGTGCTCCTATGGCGAGGCCCCGGAGGAGATCAGGGTCAGCGTCCGGGACTCCGCCGGTATCAGAGTGGTGGAAAACACGGGGGATCCGTCTGGGGACGGGGGTGGGTGGGCGGTGGCGGCGGAGCCGGTCCTCTCCATCGGGACTTTCCAGGGTGATTCTCTCTATCAGCTCTTCCGGGTCCGGGGAGCCTGCCGACTGGCCACCGGTGGCATCGCTCTGGTGAACGAGGGGTCGGGTGAGATCCGGATCTACGGCCCCGACGGCTCGTTTCTTCGGAGCCATGGAGGAAAGGGGGAGGGGCCCGGGGAATTCCAGCGCCCGGCTCTGGCGGGCCACTTGCCCGGGGACACTCTCGTGGTGGTGGACTTCCAGTTGCGACGGATCTCTCTGGTGCACCCCGACGAGGGCTTCGTCCGGTCTTCCCCGGTGGACGAGTCCGTGGGCGGGAACCTCTTCCCTCGGGGGGTCTTCAGCGATCGTTCCGTTCTCGTGGGGGGAGGCTTCTACTTCAGCAGCGGAGACGACACGGAGTTGAAGAACGGATACTCGCGTCCCCCGACGGGGTACGCGGCTGTGGGATTGGGAGGTTCGCTGGTGACGGATTTCGGGGAGTTCCCGGGCTCGGAGCTTTTCATGAACGTCTCCCGGAGCGGGAGTGGAATGATGATGTTCGCTCGCCAGATCCCCTTCGGAAGGGCACCGAGGACAGCGGTGTCCCCGGACCACTTTCACTACGGCTCCGGAGACGACTGGGAGGTCCAGGTCTTCGGACCCGGAGGTGAGTTGGGTCGAATCATCCGATGGGACCGGGCACCGAGACCCGTGCGACCTCCCGACCTGGACGCCCTTCTCCAGCGGCGCCTGGAGGAGCTGGAGGACCCCTCGTCCGCTCCGTCCTTCCGGGAGGAATTCCGGGAGATGCCCACCCCCGACGTCATGCCCGCCTTCGGGAATCTGGTAGCGGACGCGGAAGGCTACCTCTGGGTGGAGCGGTTCCGCGGCCCCCTTCAAGACGAACCTCCTCGCTACGACATCCTGGACCCGGAGGGGAGGGTGGTGGGATGGGTGGAGCTGCCCCGGGAGATGGAGCTATTGGAGATTGGCTCCGACTACGTCATGGGTCTCGTGCGGGACGAATTGGATGTGGAGTACGTGCGGATGTACGGACTGGATCGGCCTGACCCGTGAGGTTCTGGAATCAGCGCTCCCCCGCCGCCCCCTGGGGGCGGAGCTCCAGGTTCGTCAACTCCTCGGTCACGTCGAAGTCGTAGGGCGGGTAGTCGAAGATGGGCATCCTGGGCTCCGTCTCGCCCAGGGAGTACCCGAAAGCGTCCCGGTATTCCGACTCGTCCTCTCCCAGCTCGTCCAGCTGCCGGAGGTACTCGCTCACGGACTTGGACTCGATGATCACCACCTTCCCCATGCTGTCGATGATGGGGCTGTGGGCCCGGGTCCGGTCGTGATCGAACTCCAGGATACGGCGGCCGTAGCGCGTGATGCCGATGACCCGGAAGGTGAGGCTCTTGCCCACGGCGGGGAGGTTCAGGACGCTCCGGTCCGTGGCCAGAAAGGGAAGCCCCGCCTCTTCCCGGAGGGCCTCCACCTGTTCCGGCATCTCCTCGGCGTGCTCCGGGAATTCCCTGATCCGCTGGTGAAAGGCCTCCGGCACCTCCCCCACCACCTTCTCCTCCTGCTCTTCCTGCACCACCCGGGCGATGGGGGCGTAGTTGAAGTTGTTCTCCATATAGCCCTTCACCACGAAGGTGTAGTAGGGCAGGACGCCCACGTCGTTCAGGGTCTTCCTGAGCTTGGCGGAATGGCCCCGTCGTGAAGCGGCGGCGGTGAAGACGAGCTGGTTCGTGACCGTCCAGCCGGCGGAGATGAGCCGGGCCACGGCTTCCCGGGCCTCGGGGGTGACCTCCATGGGAGACTCGAAGTGGGTCTGGATCACGAACTGCCGGATCCCCACCTCCCCGGCCTTCTCCTTGAAGCTCCTGAGCAGGTTTATCAGCTCCCCGTCGATGCGCTGGGGAAGGTAGACGGGCAGGCGGCTTCCCAAGCGGACCCGGACCATCTCGGCGTACTTCTCCCCGTCCGGGCGGGCCTGGTTGTCCTCCCGTTTCTGCCGGGCCATCTCATACACGGCGTCCAGGATCCTCTCCAGGGCCGCATTCGAGCTCATGAGGGCGTCGCCCCCGGTGATGAGGATGTCCCGGAGCTGGGAGTCCTCCCGGAAGTAGTCCATGAGCTCCGGCAGCTTCTCGGACCAGGTGGCCGTGGGCTCCAGCTTCTCCAGGTCGAAGTTCAGGCGTCCCCGCTGGAAGTCGAACATGCGCTGACACACGGAGCAGAGACCGCCGCAGGCCCGTCCCGTGGTATCCGGGATGAGAATGGCCACGTCGGGGTAGCGCCGGTGCACGTTGTCGTAGGGAGGCAGAAGCCAGCCGGCGGCGTTGGGCTTGCCCGGCTCCACCTGGTCCTCCTTCTCCCAGGCCACGATGTCGCCGAACTCCTCCACGAGCTGGGTGCTGTAGACGATGTAGTAGCGGATGGCCAGGTCGGCGCCGATGGCGAAGTAGGGAACCCGGACGTGGAGAAGGGAGAGGTAGTAGGGATTCACGAAGAAGGGGATCCCTGCTTCCCGGGCCTCGTAGAGGACCTTCATGGTATCCGGGTCCAGGGAGTTGCCCAGCATCTCGTTCAACAGCTCCGGGGAGCGGATGGCGAAGGCCAGGTGGAAGCGGGAATCCTGCCACCACTCCAGGGCCTGACTCATCTGTTCGTCACGGCTCATGCCCTCCTCCAGCTGGAACCTCCGGCTGGAGATCTCCCCCCGCTCCATCCGGTCCAGGATCAGGCCCAGGATCCGGTCCCGGTTCTCTCGCCTGAGCTCCACGATGCGTGGATCCAGCCCGGACGGATAGCGCTCCATCCACTTCAGGACCTCCTCCCGACCGGGCATGCGCCGAACCTCCTTGCCGGAGAACTGGCGAAAGAGGTGGAGCATGTCCTCGAAGAAGCCGGGCTTGGCTCCTCCGGTTCCTTGGTGGACCGCCAGCCACAGGAGGCGGAAGGGATTGCTCACCGCCAACTCGCCCCGGAGGTTGAGATCCTCGAACTCCCGTCCGGCGTGGTCTACGTAGTCCAGGATCCGAATGGCCGCGTAGTCCCGCCACTCCAGGGCGGCCAGGGAGTCCCGGGTGGCGTGCTCCGCTTCGTAGAAGGCCCGGGCCGCCGGGCGATCCGCCATCTCCTCCAGGACCCAGTTCTTCACCCCCACCAGGGCCTCGGTCTCGTTCATGGCCTGGCG
Organism: uncultured Gemmatimonadaceae bacterium; assembly: GCA_964652625.1. GTDB lineage: Bacteria > Gemmatimonadota > Gemmatimonadetes > Longimicrobiales > Gaopeijiaceae > CAZZEL01. The sequence continues at coordinate 3,106 of CAZZEL010000059.1, read as the reverse complement.
CATGATGTCTTCCAGAGTGGGGTTCTCCTTCAGGAGGCGGTGGAGAAGCCGGTGGGACTTCACGGTGATGGCGATGCGGTCCAGCTCGGCGATCGTCGTCATGGCGTGAGCTCCGGAGGAATCCGGGAGGTGAGACGCGAATCACGTCCCGGCCCCGACATCGGGGGCCTGTCTCAACCTACGGAGCCGGCGGCGAAGTCAAAAGCATCCCGGGAGGAGGTCCCTTCCGGGGGCTCTCCGGAGGAAGTCGGGAAGGGCAGGGTGGAGACGCCTTCCTTCCCACCGGACCGGGGGCCGGAGCCCCCGACACGATCCCCACACCCGAAAGCCCCCTCCCGGTCTGGCCGGGAGGAGGCTTTTCGAGAGGACGCTGGGTCGAGAGCCGGACTCTTTTGGAAAGGTCGTTTTTGTCGTTGTCTGATCCGCTTCGACCCCAACGCCTTCTGCGACTATCGCAACGTCTCCTTCATCCAATCTGCAGTATCGGAAGGGGCGGGAGAAGCTTTAATTTGGGCACTCTTTCCGCCCTGGGGCTTCTCCATGGGGCCTTGACCCACCCCGGCGGCCCCGGGCTAGATTGGGCGCCACCCCCCCATGGGGGCCGGAGGAGAGGAGAAGAAGGGTGGCCCCGTGCGGCTGACGCTTCCATCCTCACGGCCCCGCCAAAGCTCGGAGCCGAGCCGGTGGGCAAGCCGGACTCGGCGCGGTTCTCCTGTAGCTCCCGGCCATCATGGGTTACCGTCTGGAAGTCCTCGGCCCTCCCCGGATCGTCCCGGAACAGGGCACGCCCGAAGCCTCCCTCTCCCTGGGAAAGCCCCTGGCCCTCCTGAGCTTTCTGGTCGTGGAGGCACGACCGGTGAGCCGGGAGGAGTTGGGCCGCCTCCTCTGGCCCGGATCGCCATCGTCCAGGGCCAGACACTCGGTCCGCCAGGCCGTCTGGCTGGTCCGGAAGACCCTGGGAGAAGCGGTGGTGGAGGGCGACGATCCCATCGCCGCTTCCCCGACAGCCCTCTCCACCGACCTCCAGGATTTCGAGGCAGCCCTGGCCCGGGGCGACGTGGACCGGGCCCGGTCTCTGTGGCGGGGCCCTCTCCTGGACAGGCTTACCCTGTCGGACTGCCGGGAGTGGGAACACTGGCTGGAGGAGAACCGGGAAATCCTCCGGGGCCGGTTCTTTCGAAGCCTGCTGGAAGCCGGCCGTCTTCTCATGGCCGAGGGAAGGGAAGGGCAGGAGCAGGCTCGGGCCTACCTGGAAGAGGCCATCGCCCAGAATCCCCACTCCCTGGAGGCAAGGCTTCTCTATCTGGAGGCGTTGTTGGAACTGGGGAGCGGTGCCGCACTTCACCTGGCCCTGGAGGAAGCCCGGCGGGAGGTGGGAGAGGTGGAGGGGGCCCCGGAGGCTCTTGCCGAGGTGGAGGAGCGAGTGCAGGCCCTCCGGTCCCGGGAAGCGGTCCGGGAGCCGGAACGTCTGGGCGAGAGCATGGAGATGGTGGGGCGGTCCGAGGAAGTGGCGGACCTGAAGGGGCTGTGGAGGAGGGTGGCGGTGGGTCGGCCCCAGGTGGCGTCCATCGTGGGACCGGCAGGGATCGGAAAGAGTCGCTTGGCCCAGGAGTTCCTCCGCTGGGTGAGGATGGACGGGGGACGGGTAGCCCGGGCGAAAGGCTACCGGGGGGAGGACACCATCGAGCAGGGCCTGCTGGTGGATCTGGTCCGGGAGCTCCTGGGCCTTCCCGGAGCCGGAGGGGTCAGCTCGGCTTCCGACGCCCTCCTCCGGAGCATCGTGCCCAGTCTCTCCTCCGGGGAGAGCGGCCCCCCCACATCCGTGGAAACACCGGCAGCGGCCCTCACCGATGCCGTCACCGATCTCCTGGGCGCGGTGGGCTTCGAGGGTCCCGTGGCGGTCTTCGTGGACGATGTCCAGTGGGCGGATCCGGAGAGCCGGGCCCTCCTCTTCAGCGTCATTCGTCGGACCCGGAACGTGCCCGTCCTCTTCCTCCTGGCGGAACGGACCGGAGGACACGGGGAGCAGGGGGGGCGGATTCCGGTGGAGGAGATGGGAGGCCGGATCCTTCGTCTCGATCCACTGGGCGAGGATGAGGTGGGAGAGCTCCTCACCCTCCTGGCAGAGGTCCGGCCTCACGAGCAGGCGTCGGAGGTGGTACGGAAGGTCCACCGGGCTTCCGAAGGCAATCCCCTCTTCATCGCCGAGCTTCTCCGGGCCCTGGTGGAAGCCGGGGCCTGCCGGTACGAGGAGGACGGGTGGGTCTTGAAGGCCGGGAAGATGCCTTCGGAGCTGGAATTGCCCGAGTCCCTCCGGACCCTGGTGGGAGATCGACTGGCCCGGCTGTCCAGGGAAGCGGGAGTCGTGGCCGGCGCCCTGGCCGCTGCCCATCGGGAGGTGGCCGCCTCCCACCTCTTCCGGGAGTCGGGGTTGGAGGAGGAGGAGTTCACCCGCGCCATGCGGGAGCTCCTGGACCGGGAGGTGGTGGTGTGGATGGGAGAGCACCGCCTGGGTTTCGCCCACGACCAGCTTCGGGGGGCGGCGGCTCGCCGCTTCCGGTACGAAGGGAGGAAGGAGGGGCCCCTCGGGCGTTTCGCCGGTGGACTTCGGGAGACCCCGGGGAGGTTGGCGGCCGCCGCGGTCATCGTCCTCCTGGTGCTGGCTGGGTGGGGAGGACTGGAGCTCGTGGGTCCTTCCGGGGATCCTCCCCCGGCCACCTATCCCTTCGGTCGGGGCCGGGTCCTCTTCCTGGGAGAGCCTCCACTGGAGTTCATTCCCCCGGCTCGAGCGGGGGAGGCCTGGGAGGTGAGGGAGACGGTCCTCACCCTTCCGGAGTTCCGGGGCTTTCCAGTCTCCCAGGTCCGGGGGCCTTTTCGAACCCCGGAGGGTAGCCTCCGCTGGTTCGGGACGGTCATCGGGGGAGAGGATGCCCCCGTTGCCGTGGAGCTCTTCCCCGACGGCTCCCGGGAGCTGGTGATGGAGGCGGAGGGAGACGTGGGATTCCACTCTCTCTCCCCCGCCGGTACGGAGGCCCTTCTCATGCGGGAGCGGCGGCCTTCACCCACGTACGCCCAGGACCTGGTGTTCCTGGACCTGGAGACCGGG
>CAZZEL010000058.1:0-24902 GCA_964652625.1 uncultured Gemmatimonadaceae bacterium | reverse complement strand
GGCCACGGCCGACGTCTCATGCGAGAGCACGCGAAGCGGCACCACGGGGACATCAGGATCGATTCGGTGCCGGGGGAAGGCACCACCGTGGAAGCCTGGATGCGAATCCGGTAGGGCCCGGCGGCCCCTGGACGCCAGGGGCTTCCGACCCTACGGCCTCCACACCGGTTCGGTCCCCGTATCCTGGAAGAGGGGCTTTCCGAAGGCGTCCCGCTCTTCGCTGAAGTAGCGAACGGTCCGGGGCAGGTAGCGGCGGTGATCCGGGAAGAGGCGGGCGAACTCCTCGCGACAGGGCTCCTGCAGATCCTCCGGACGAAGTTGGGGAAAGCGCTGACACAGGGCCAGGACCACCCGGTGGAAGAAATGGTGGCCCATGAACTTGTCGAAGGCGATGCTGGCGAACTCCCCCGTCTCCATGAGGTTGTAGGTGTTGTCCCCGAAATCCGGGGCCTCCAGCTCCCGGCGCCTCCGCATGTCGATTCCCACGTTCATGTCCCGGTGGACGATCCGTCGGACCTTTCCCTCCCGATCCACTTCCAGGAGCACGTTCTGGCCGTGGGGTTCCAGGATGAAGCCGGTCTCCAGGAAGCAGGTGACCCAGTGCCGGATCACCGGAAGAAAGACGGATTCCAGGACGAAGGATGCCGGATCCGACTCTCCCATGAGCATCCACAACAGGGGGGAGGCCTGGGGATCGAAGTAATCCCTGCCGTAGAGGGCGAAGCCCGGGACCAGGGAAGCCTCGGAAGACGAGGCCGGGAAGGGTGTGGTCTCCCGGATCAGGTATCCCCAGTTCTCCCCCCGGGGCGTGGTGGGATCCAGGTTCCGGTGGGTGATGCCCAGCACTTCCCTCATGAAGGCGAAGTCCGGGAAGAGCCTCGCCCCGGACCGCCGAACCACGCTCTCCAGCTCACGGGACACGGCAATGGCCTGCTCCACCACTTCGTCCCGCATCTTCCTCCCGTAGCGGGAGATCCGGAAGGGGAAGTGGACCTTGAGAGCGTGGGGAGTTCCCGGATCCGGTTCCGGAGCCTCGGAGCCCAGAGAGCCGAGCGAGTCCAGGGAGTCCAGCACATAGAGGGTTCGGGTGGACGAGCTGGGCGTGACCCGGATGCCCGGGGCGGCCTGGCCCACCTCCCGGGCCCGAGCCAGGTAGGGCTCTTGGGGGCGGAGCTCCACGAGCTGGGGATGCACGCAGAAGAGGGCGGAGTCCGGGGTGAGGTAGCAGGCTTCCAGCTCCGGACCCGGGCCGGCCCGGTAGACGTTCACCGCCGTCCGGGGGAGCCGGAAAACGGCGACCTGGAAGGCCTCCGCAGCCGAGTCCGGGCGGTAGCCCTCCCGGGCCTCCGTGTAGTCGGCGTGGGGGCTGTAGTCCCGGGTCCCCCCGTTCCGGTAACGCTCCAGGTACTGAAGAGGCGGAATCATGTCGGGTGCATTCTACCACAGGGCTCGGCCGGAGAGAAGTGAACCGGGCAAGGCGTCTTGCCCCTCCGGAGAGGAGTGGACCACCTTCCGGGAGCAGGATTCACCTTTCTCTGTTTCCGTTGACGGATCATCGCCCATGTCCGAGCGTCTCAACTCCAGGAGCCCCGGAGGCCGGCTACCCGGGGCACGCCTTCTCCCGGTCCTCCTCGCTCTGGCGGCACCCCTGGCCTGCGACGGCACCGGGGGTTCCGGGGAGGCCCGGGACGACGCCCAGGTGACGGCCGACGAGCCCAGGGCCGGGTGGAGCCCTTTCCGCCGGGCCACGGAGGCCTTCCGGGCCACCCTGGAGACCCTGGTGGAGGAGGGCGATCTACCCGGAGCCGTGGCGGCTTTCGTCCTCCCGGACGGCCGGGTGGGCGCGGCCTCCTCGGGCCAGGCGGACACGGAGGCCGGCTCCCCCATGAACCCGGAGACCCGGTTTCTGGCCGGGAGCGTGGGCAAGACCTTCGTGGCCGCCACCGTCCTCTCCCTGGCCCTGGATGGCTCTCTGGGCCTGGACGACCCGGTGGCCCGGCACCTGGGAAAGGAGCCATGGTTCGCCGACCTCCCCAACGGGGCCTCCATGACGGTTCGCCACCTCCTGACCCACACCTCCGGGCTGTCGGACCACGTGGGGGATCCGGATTTCGCCTCCACCCTCCTCTCTCGGGAAGACGCCACCCCCTACCTGTCTCCCCGGGAGCTGGTGGCCCTGGTCCTGGACGAGGAGCCCCTCTTCCGGCCGGGAGATGGCTGGGCCTACACGGATACCGGGTATGTCCTCCTGGGGCTCATGGTGGAAACGGTCACCGGGAGGGACTACAGGGATGTTGTCCGGGAACGGTTCCTGGAGCCCCTGGACCTGGTCCGTACCGAGCCCCAGCGAGCCCGGATGGAGCGGCTGGCCGTGGGCTACCGGGACCCGGACGACTCCCTGGGCCTTCCGGCCAGAATGGTGCAGGAGGGAGCCCTGGTTCTCGATCCCTGGACCGAGTACACGGGAGGCGGACTGGTATCGAACCCCCAGGACCTGGTCCGGTGGGGCCGGGCTCTCTACCAGGGACGAGCCATGGAGGGCGACTACCTCCAGGAGCTCCTGGGCTCCGCCGTTCCCACCGGTCAGGGCCAGGGGACCCGCTACGGGCTGGGCGTCTCCATCCATGAGACGGCCCTGGGCACCACCTACGGACACAGCGGCTGGTTTCCCGGTTACAACACGATCCTGGCCTACTATCCGGACCACGAGATGGCCGTGTCCTTCCAGACGAACACCGACGTAGGCGTGGACCTGGGTGAGGCCCGGGATGCCCTGATGTCGGCGGTGCTGGCGGAGCTGGGGTCCTAGCACCCCATATTTCGTCTTGCCCGTCCCCCTGTCTCTACTCTACCCTCGGGGACCGGTGCTGGCTGCCCCGATCATTCACGTACGGCTGCGATCCCGTTACAGAAAGGGGACCCCCGTGTCCAAGCCCACATCCCTCCCGGCCGGGCTCCCGGTCCCACGCCGGCTTGCCGCTCTGTTCCTTCCCGTTCTGGCGGCGGCCCTCTCGCCGGCGGCCCCCTGGGCAGCGGCGGTGTCCCAGGACACCACCCTCCTTCCTCCCCCGGCCAAGAGCATCGCCATCTACGTGGGCCGGGACCTCACCGCCGACGGTTCCGTCCTCCTGGGTGGCTTCGGCCACGAGCCCTCCAGCCACTGGTACGAGATCACACCGGCCCGGACCTTTCCCCGGGGAACCACCATCGAAGTGGGCGTGACGGAGGACGCCCGTATTCCCGGGCGCCGCATCCGGGTCCCCCAGGTGGAGCGGACCGCCCGCTTCCTCACCACGAACTACTCGGAGTTCGCCGGCTTTCCCCCTCCCCTGACCAACGGGGGGCTGAACGAGCACGGCGTGGCGGCCCGGGACGTCTGGTCCCCCTCACGCCCGGAGCTCAGGGCCATGACGCCTCGGCCCCAGACGGGACTGAACTACAGCGATCTCTCCCGCATGGCCATGGAGCGGGCCACCAGCGCCCGGGAGGCGGTGGAGATCGTGGGAAACCTCATCGAGGAGCACGGCTACGCCACCTACGGGGGCAACTCCCACCTCTTCGCCGACGCCCAGGAGGGATGGGTCCTCATCGACTACGCCGGAGGGCAGGGCCTCTGGGCGGCGGAGCGACTGGGACCCGACCAGGTCCGGGTCCTGTACCCGGGCTACGTGGGGGACTTCCCCACGGACTTCCAGGACCGGCCCGGCTACATGGGCTCCGAGCACCTGGTCCGGTTCGCCGTGGAACAGGGGTGGTGGGACCCGGACGGAGACGAGCCCTTCAACCTGCACCGGGTCTATGGCCAGACCTTCCCCAGCGCTCCGGGCCAGTCGGATCCCCACAACGTCTTCCGCTACCCCCCCCGGTTGGAAGAGGAGATCGCCGCCCTGACCCCGTTGAGCCTGGCCGACATGATGGCCCTGGTCCGGGATCCCCGCTGGTCCAACGACGGCTCGGGCTACGGGCAGGTGGCTCATCTCCGGAGGGGTCTCCCGGGAGAGCTCGGCACCCTCTGGATGTCCATCACCGGAGCCGTGGCCAGCCCCTTCGTGCCGGTGCGCATCGGGGTCCGGGACCTCCCCCCGGAGTACAAGCAGCACCGGTACATGACGAAGGACGCGGACCGGGCCTTCCTGGACCCGGAGTACGCTCCCCTGGAGGGGACCCTCTCGGCCTTCCGGGTCCACAAGCGCCTCCTCTACCACGCCTGCCAGCACCCGGAGGTCTTCCTGAAGCCGGTCACCGCGGACCTGGAGGGCTTCGAGGCCCGACTCCTGGAGGAGCAGGAAGCCCTGGAGGAGGAGGCCCGGGCCTTCTACGAAGCCGGCCAGGCCGACTCGGCCCGGACGGTCCTCACCCGCTACACCCGGGTTCGCCTCCTGGACGCCCTGGAGCTGGGAGAAGCCCTGGTGGAAAGGGTAGAGGCCGAGACCCGGGAACGGTTCGGGATCCGAATGCCGGACACGGAGGTACCCCGGGGAGCGACCTGGCGACCCGAGAGCGAATCCATGACCCGACGGGCGGGCCGGACGTACCATCGATGCTTCCGGGAGGGGCTCGCCGACTACCCGCGGCGACACGGAAGCTACGCCCCGTCGGCCTCGGACAGCCTGATCCGGGCCGTCCTGGCCCCCACGGCCGGACGGGCAGGCGTCATGGGAAGGGGATCCACCACCTCCGGGGAAGCCATGATGCTCTTCATCGGGGGATTGCTGGTGGGGATCGTGGGCGTGGCCGTGGGCTGGGTCGCCGGACGCCGCCGGGTCTTCAGGACCCGTGGCTGAGGTCCGGGACTGGACAACCGGCTCACCCTCATGGGGGTCAGCCTCGTCCTGGCTCTCCGGCGGGATGCGGAGTGAGGCCCCTCAAGTCCCGGGCTCCCCGGGTCGATCCTCGAAGGTGGAGGATCATCGCCGAATGGGGAGTCACCGGGACCAGGAGCAGGCCATGGACGAGCCGAAGTACCTGGACGATGAAGCGTACCGTTGCCTCCGGGTGGAGGATGTCGACGGCTACCACCTGGCCGTCATCAACCGCCGGGAGGTGGACTTCAGCGACGCCAATCTCCGTAGCGTGGATCTCAGGGAGGCGGATCTGGAGAGGGTAATTCTCCGGGGGGCGTACCTCCGGGACGCCGATCTCCGGGGCTGCGACCTGAGGCACATGGACCTGGAGGGTGCTTCTCTGCACAACGCCAAGGTAGCCGGGGCCTACTTCCCCGAGAACGTCTCCCCCGAGGAGATTCAGATGAGCGTGGTCCACGGAACCAGGATACGGACAAGTCCGGGCCGGGAGGATCCGCACATGGACGCCGCCGATTCCCGAGAGGGCGCCTCGGCTCTCTGATTCGCAGTCGGACGCGCGTTCGGGCGAGGGAGTTCCGCCCCGTACTCGTCCCCCGCTACCCGATGGTGTCGTGGGCCTGGGCCCGAGCCCTGGCGGCGTCCGCCGCGTCCATGGCCCGTCCCACGGCCCCGGCTCCGGGAAGGGGCATCTCGCTGACGATGCTGTCCTTCTGGCGTCGGGTCAGGGTGTCCCGGTCCACGGTCTGGTTCTCTTGGCCCCCTCCCGTGCATCCGCTGACCAGGGCCGCGAGAGCCAGGGGAACCACCACGAGGGTGCTCCAGGGTCTCCGCGTTCTCATTCTCAGTTCACCAGGGCGTTGAACACGAGCTTGTACGTGCCGTGTGTCTGGTGGCGGTGCTGGGGCCGGAAGCCGATGAGGTACACGATGCCCTCCCCGTGGGGCACGGAGAGAACGGCGGCCTTCTCGGCGATGGCCTCCTCCCCCAACAGCCATCCGCTCTGGAGAATGTCCCGCTCCGGATAGGTGACGATGCGGTGGATTTCCTCGCTGTCCGGGCCGGCCATGGTCTCGTAGACCTGGCCCCCGCCCCGGAACAGTCCCAGGGCGTCGTCGGGCATGCCGTAGGCGAAGGGATCGTCGGTCTCCACCTTCATCCTCAGGGTGGATCCCGGGGCCCAGAACTCCTCTCCCCAGACCCCTTCCACGATGTTTCTCACCGGCAGGCCGAACTCCTCCATGGGGAGCTCTCCGGCCTGGGAGAAGGTCATGAGGGTGCCCCCGTTCTCCACGAAGTCCTCCAGGGCCTCCACGCCGTCCTGGCCGAACCCGGAGCGGTAGTCCGGGGGGACACGGCTGGGATCCCAGCGGGAGTAGTAGCCGGACGCGCCCCCCTCTCCCGGGCCCATCATCATCATCTTCGAGTCCTCCGGGAGGATGATGACGTCCCAGCGCTCGTGGAGTTCGCCCCTGAGGATCTCCTCGTCCCGGAGGCTGGTGTAGGGGAAGGCGAAGTCCTCCAGCATGAGACGGGTCCAGCCCTCGTCCATGTTCCCGCCCCAGTAGCGCCGGTACATCCCCACCCGCTGCTGGGTCATGGGATGGCTGATGGCGGTGACGTCTTCGTTCAGGGCCATGAAGTCCACACCGGTCTCCTGGGCGATGCGGGCGGCGTCGGACCCGGACACGCCACCGGTGACCACAAAGTCCCCGGTCTTCACGCCGCGGCCGTCCTCATCCACCCGCCGCATCTCGGCGCCGACCTCGTAGAGGAGGTTCATGGCGTGGAAGGCGTCGTTGAGCCGACCGTCCAGGACGTAGCCCTCGGAACCCGGGGTCACCGAGCCCCGGGGATCGATCCAATCCGTCACCTCCGTCAAGCGGATCTCCACCGGCGCCTCCGCCGTCTCCACGGCCACGCCCATGAACTCGGCGAAGTTGTCCGTGGAGAGGTCGTAGGGCCGCATGGGGCTGCCGTCCCGGTTCCGGGTGAAGGTGTTGTCCGGGTAGAAGGTCCGCCCCAGGGCCCAGCGGATGAGACCCCGCTTGGGCTGAGCCATGGAGACGACGTAGGTGCCGGCATCGTACACCCGGTTCTCGTGGACGAACTCCGACGGGGCCCTGTGGACCGTCACCCCCTGCCCCAGGAGCTTGTTCACCAGCTTCTTCATGGTGAGGGGATCGTGCTGGTCGGCGGGGATGATGTAGGCCTTCACCTCCCCTTCCCTCCCCCGCTCCGTCTGACGATGGGCCTTCTGGAAGGCGTTCCTCAGGAGGGTCTCCCGGTGCTTGGAGGCCAGCTCCAGGGGGGAAAGGGAGGCGATCTTCTGGAGGTCCACCACGTCCCGGTTGTGCCACCAGCCACCGGGCCAGGGGTTCGGGAAGGTCACCTGGGCCTCGTACTCCGGAAAGCCACGGGAGCCGCGAAGCTGGTCGGGCTGGATGTAGATGGGCGTGGCCAGGCGGGTGCTGGCTCCCTCGGTGAGCATACCGGCGATGTTGTGGAAGGGAGTGATCCAGTGGAAGCCGAAGTGGCCCCAGCCGGAGTAGATGGCTCCGCCGATGACCCCGGAGTGCCCGGCCTCGTCCATCCTGTATCCCATGAACCCTCCCCACCAGTCCATCTCCCACCAGACCAGGGGGTCGGCCTCGGGCCGAATGGGCTCGGCGTAGGGAGGGATGGCCATGCGGGCCGTGGTGCTGCCCATCTGGTGGTGGTCGATGTAGCCCTGGGGCACCCACTCCCGGAAGAGGATCTCGGCGCCGTACTCCGACTCCACCGTGTTGGTCATGAAGGCGTCACGGTTGTTGTCGTGGCCGATGTAGGGATGGTAGAGAACGGGAAGGCTGGCCCCCTCGTATTCCGTCCCCACCCACCGGTTGTACCACTCCGTGACCATGATCTCCCCGTCGGGATTCAGGCAGGGAACCATGATGGCCACGGTGTTGTCCAGGATCTGCCGCATCACCTGGTCGTCTCGGGTGACCATGTCGTAGATGATCTCCACGATGGCCTGACTGGCCGCCACCTCCGAGGAGTGGAGGCCGTAGGTCTGGACGAAAACCACCTTCCCGTTCTCCATGGCGTTGTCGATCTCCGCTTCCGAGTGTCCCCGGGGATCCTGGAGCACGGCGTTCATCCGCTTGAGCTCGTCCAGGCGTGCCAGGTTCTCCGGGCTGGAGACGAAGATGCTGAGGAAGCGATTGCCCTGGGTGCTGGGGCCCATGTCCCGGACCAGGACCCGGTCGCTCCGCTCGTTGATGAGATCGTAGTACTCCAGCATGTCGTCCCAGTGGGCCAGCTTCCGGTCGGCCCCCATGCGGAATCCGAAGAACTCCTCCGGGGACGGGATGTCCTGGGCCCGGAGAGGAGCCGGGCTCCAGGCCGGAAGGGCCAGGGCCAGCGCCAGGACCAGGAGAAGGACTCGAGAGGGCAGGAAGGAGAAGGAAGCGGGGGAGCGAAGGCTGGGACGGGAATGCATGGGACCCTCCGAAGGTTCGCGGGCTACGAATCCGGGAGTCCGGGCGGCGAGGAAGACGGAAGGAAGCCGCCCCCTTCGCCGCCGGGCTCAGAGAGACAGCCTAGATGGAGAGCCCCGGAGGCGGCAAGAGGCCCGTCGATCATGGCAGGTCCGGGTGCCCCTCATTCCCTCCTGAGGGCCTCCACCGGATTCACCCGGGCGGCCCGTCGGGCCGGAAGGTAGGCGGCCAGGGCTCCGATGATGCCCAGGACCAGGGGCGCCAGGACGAGGGCCAGGGGGTCCCGGGCATCCACGCCCATGAGGAACTGCTCCACCAGAGAGCCCAGGGCCACGGCGGCTGCCAGGCCCACCGCACCACCGGCTCCCACCAGGACCAATCCCTTCCGCACCATCATCCCCACCACCCTTCTTCGCTCCGCCCCCAGGGCCAGCCGGATGCCCATCTCCCGGGTCCGCCGGGCCACGGCGTAGCTCACCATCCCGTAGAGTCCCACGCACGCCATGACAACGGCCAGCCCTCCCACCAGCAACAGCAGGGCCGCGGCCATCCGGGGCAAGAAGTAGATGTAGCCCAGGTGGTCGTCCAGGGTCCCCACCCGGGAGAGGAAGATCCCGGGCTCCAGGGACCGGGCCCGCTCCCGGATCTCCCCCGCCAGGGCCAGGGGGGAGCGAGGTCCCCGGGCCAGGACGTGGTACCGGCCAAAGGAGGAAGCCTGGGCCAGGGGCAGGTAGAGGTAGGGCCGGGGAGCCTCCGTGAGGCTCCAGATCTTGGCGTCGCCCACCACCCCCACCACCACGAGCTCGTCCTCCGGGTCTCCCTGGCGATGCAGGACCCGGCCCAGGGCGCTCTCCCCGGGCCAGAAGGCCTCCGCCGCCGCCCGGCTGAGGATGGCCACCTGCGCCGCTTCCCCGACGTCGGTGGTCCGGAAGGTCCGACCCTCCACCAGGGGGATCTCCATGGTCCGGAAGTAGCCCGGCGACACGTAGGTGAGCTCCAGGAGGTGTCGGTCCCGGTTCGGAGGCGGAGGGACACCGGGAATGGCGAAGGTGTTGTTCACCGTGCCCAGATCCAGGGGCAGACGACTGACCATGCCGGCCCGCTCCACCCCCGGGATCTCCCGGACTCCTTCCATGAGGTCCCGGACGAACACCTCCCGCTCCTCCACGGTGAGGTCGCTGGCCCAGGCCTCCACGGTGACCAGGGCCGCCGGATCCGTGCTGAAGCCCACATCGATGCTGGTGGCGTGATCCAGGCTCCGGGCGAAAAGGCCGGCTGCCACCAGGAGGACGGTGGCCAGGGCCATCTGGGCCGCCACCAGGAGGCCCCGGGCACCCACCTTCCTCTTTCCCCCGCTCCCGCCGGTCTCGTCCCGGAGGGTGGACGCCACCGGCGCCCGGGTGGCCTCCAGGGCCGGAGTGAGACCGAAGATCACGGCAGCGGCCGCCGTCACCAGGGCCGTGAAGAGGAGGAGGGGAGCGTCCAGCCCCACCTCCAGGTTCAGGGGAATCCCCAGGGGAAGGTCCAGGCCCAGGAACGCCCGTATGACCCCCAGACCCAGGACCAGCCCGAGAGCGCCCCCCACGGAAGCCAGGAGAATGGCCTCCACCAGGAGCTGCCGGAGGATGGCGCCACGGCCCGCTCCCATGGCCACCCGGACGGCCATCTCCTTCCGGCGATCCGTGGCCCGGCTCAGGAGGAAGCCGGCCAGGTTCACGCAGGCCACCAGGAGAACCAGACCCACGGCCACGAAGAGGAAGGCCGCCACCGCCGTGAGGAAGCCGTCGTAGTTGGGGTTGAAGAGAACGTCGGCCAGGACCACGGCCCCCAGCTCCAGACGGTTCCGGGACTCGGGACGCTCCTCGTTGTAGCGGGCGGCCACGGCGTCCAGCACCGCACGGGCCTGGCCGGGGGTCACTTCCGGGTGAAGACGGCCGGTGATGAGGAGGTTTCCGTTGCCCATCTGGCCGGGACGGAGGTGGGGATACATGCTCACGGGGACCCAGAAGTCCGTGCCCAGGCCCGGAGCCGCCCGGCCCCGGAAGGCGGGCGGAACGATCCCCACCACCGTGTAGGGCCGTCCATTCAGACGGATATCGCCTCCCACCAGCCCCGGGTCCGCGTCGTAGCGGGTCCGCCAATACCGGTCCGAGAGGACCACCACCGGGTGGGTCCCGGGGGTAGCATCCTCCTCGGGAAGGAAGGTCCGGCCCCGGGCCGCATCCACCCCGGCCACGGAGAAGTAGTCGCCGGTCACCATCTCTCCCAGGACCAGCTCTCCCCGGCCCCCTCTCTCGATGTTGCCCATGTACTGGGTGGACGCCGCCACCTGGGTGAAGACGTCCCCGGCCCCCTCCTCCACCAGCTCCAGGATCGAGTAGTAGGTGTAGAAGTACCGACCGTCGTCGGTCATGGAGTAGACGTCCATGACCCGCTCCGGCTCCCGGACGCCGGGCTCGGTGAGGAGGAGGGTGTCCACCAGGGTGAAGACGGCGGTGTTGGGGCCGATCCCAAGGGCCAGGGAGAGGACGGCTACGGCCGTGAATCCCGGCGCCTTCCAGAGCATCCGCAGGGCGAATTTCAGGTCCTGAGCCAATGCGCTCATCCAACCGTCTCCCGTGGCTGACCCGGGACTGGATCCCGGGGGTAGTGGCATCCCCCGTGCCTCCCGGCGAAGCTTCAGGAGGGAGGGGGAAAGAACGTCCCGCCAGTAGCTCCGTCGAGCCCCCCGGGGGTCCTCCCGCACCTGGCGGCGGAATCGCTCCTCCAGGTCCCCGGCGAAAGCTTCCCGGACGGAGGCAGGAAGGAGAAGCCCGAGAAGGAGGCGGGCCAGGAGGGGGGGACGGCGGTCCTTCACGGGCTCCTCCTCCCCAGCCTCATCTCCATCCATCTCCCGTGGCCGGCGCCGGCAGCCCCTCCCACAGCCGGTCCATGACGTGTCGGGCCTTCTCCAGCCCTTCCCGGCCCCGGGCCGTGATCCGGAAGAACCGCCTGGCCTTGCCCCCCCGGACCGGGGTGGGATCGGACATTCGGGAGGTCAGCAGCCCCTTCTTCTCCAGGCGGACCAGGGTGGTGTAGACGGCGCCCTGGGACACGGGGCGCCCGGTCCGCTCCTCCAGCTCGTCCCGGACGGTGGTCCCGTACGCGTCCTCCTCCAGGCGCCACACGGCCAGGAGGACCTGCTGCTCGAAATCGCCGGGTACGCTCGTGGACATACGTGGGTCTCCGCCATTCTCAAGAGGCGCTCCCCGAGCCGCGCCTTCCCGGAAGCCTCCTCGAAGAAGCCTTCGCTATTCCATACGATGTAGTTTTAATTCAGGTTTCGGGGCGGGTCAACAAAGGGGTTCAGGAACCCGGGGGGAGCTTCCGTTCAGCCCCGGTCCTCTCCGGAAGCCCGGGTCGGCCGCTCCGGGGCCCCCCAGCCGGCGAAGCGCTCCCCGGCGCTGGAGACGGCCTTGCTGGCGATCTCCTGCACCTTCTCGTAGGCCTTCTCCTGCTGGGACGTGAGGGTGGCGATGTGCTTCTCCTGGTTCCGGGTCAGGTTCTCCAGCGCCTCGATCCGGCCCTCAAGCACGTTTCGTGCTCCCTCGAACTCCTTCTTGAGGAGGGCTTCCCGACTGGCGAATTCCGCCTGCAACCGCTCGGTGGTGTTCTCCACGGCACGGGCGGCCTCTTCCTCGAGGCGAGCGGGAAATCCGTCCACGGCGGCCTGGAGCTCTTCCACCTGCTTCTCCCGCTCCGCCACCGCTTCCTCCCGGCGGGCCAGGCTCTCCTCCCTTTCGGCCCTCTCCCGCTCGAACTCCTCCCGCTTCCGGGCGATCTCCTTCTCCAGGGCCGCCATCTCGTCCTCGAGCTCGTTCCGCCGTTGCTCCCGCTCCCGTTTCAGGGCGTACTGGAACTCCTCCTCATCCCGTTTCCGCTCTCGCTCCGCCCGGGCCTTCTCTTCCTCCCGCCTCTCCTCGTAGTCCTCTTTCTCCCTCTCCCAGGCCGTTTTCCGGGCCTCCATTTCCTGGTCGAACTCCTGCCGCCGTTGGGCCATCTCCTCTTCGAACGCTTCCTTCTCCCTCCTGTGGGCCTCCAGGAGGGCCCGCAGGTCCGCCGCGGCCGTCTCCACCTCGTAGATCCGGTCCAGCTCGGCGGTCTTGTCTTCCACCGCCTGCTTCAGCCGCCCGTACTCCTCCTTCTCTCGTTCGAAGTTCCCGGCCAGCTCCGTGAGCTGTCGTCCGATGTCCGAGCGCAGGTCGTGGATCCTCCGGACCGGATCCTCGGACTCCGTCCGCTGCGCCGCTTCCTCCGCAGCCTTTCTTCGCCAGGCCTCCTTCTCCGCGTCGGCATCCAGGAGCTCCTGCCCCTGTTCCTCCAGGATGGTCTTCATCTCCTGGTAGGCTGCCAGCATCTCCTTCTTCGTGTTCGCCATGGAGATGGAAGGTGCTTCCCGTGCTTGTGCCATGGTGTCTCCTCCTCCTGGAGCGACCGTGTCTGGAGTGTGGGATGAGAATCCTAATCGGCGCCGGAGCCTCGGGCTAGCGGGCTCCCGCCTCCACGTGATCCGTCAGGTACCGGGTCAGGAGGCTGTAGACGTGAAGGGTGGTGCCGGGCCCCTCGTAGATGCCGTGGGTCCGGTTGGGGTAGGCCATCATGTCGAAGGGCTTGCCCGCCTCGATGAGACGGTTCATGAGGACCTCGGTGCCCTGGTAGTGGACGTTGTCGTCCCCGGTGCCGTGGACCAGGAGGAGGTTGCCCTCCAGCTGGTGGGCATAGCTGATGGGCGAGCCTTTGGCGTAGCCCTGGGGGTTGTCCTGGGGGAGGCCCATGTAGCGCTCCTGGTAGATGGTGTCGTACAGACGCTGGTCCGGCACCGGCGCCACGGCCATCCCGGTGCCGAAGATCTCCGGGTGGCGGAAGAGGCAGTTCAGGGTCTGGGATCCCCCGCCGCTCCATCCCCAGATGGCCAGCCGGTCCGGATCCAGGTAGGGGCGTTCCTCCAGGAGGGCCCTGATGCCCATGGCCACGTCGTGGGAGGCGTGGGTGCCCACTTCCCCGTAGACGACCTTCCGCCAGGCCCGACCCCGGGGGGCCGGGGTGCCCCGGGGATCCAGACTCACCACGACGTAGCCCTGCTGGGTGAGGTAGTGGTGCCAGAGCATGGTGGTCCCACCCCACCGGTCCCGGACGGTCTGGCCGGCGGGCTCGCCGTAGACGTAGGTGAGCACCGGGTAGGTGAGGTCGGGATCGAAGTCGGCGGGCTTCATCATCCACCCGTCCAGCTCCAGCTCCTGGTCGATGGCCACCCGGAAAAACTCCACGGAGCCGGAGCGCACGGTGGCGACCCGCTCCCGGAGGCTCCGGTTGTCCACCAGGGTCCGGACCCCCCGGTGATTGGGGAGGGCCACCAGGGAGATGACCGGAGGGGAGTCGAAGGTGGAGACGGTGTGGATGGCCCATCCTGCTCCGGGAGCCACCTGGTAGCCGTGCACGCCCCGGGCATCCGCAGGGGTGAGGCGTTCCGTGGCCTCCGGCGCCGGATCCAGGGGAGCCCGGAAGAGGTAGGCTCGCTTGGGATCGTGGGGAGAGGCGGTGAAGTAGAGCCACCCACCCTCCTCGTCCACCTTCACCACGGAGAGGATGTCCTCATCCGGCGGGGTGAGGGCCCGGATGTCTCCGTCCTCCCGGTCTACCCGGTAGACCCGTCGCCATCCGTCGGCCTCGCTGACCCAGGTGAAGCTCCGGCCCTCATCGAGCCAGACCAGGTCGTCCACCACCTCCACCCAGGCCTCGTCCGTCTCGGTGATCACGGCCCGGACGGCACCGGTCTCGGCCCGTCCCAGGAGAAGCTCCAGACGGTTCTGGAGGCGGTTCAGGTACTGGATGACCACCTGGTCGGAGGAAGCGGCCCAGTCCATCCGGGCCGGATAGTGGTTCCGGGGATCTCCCTCCAACTCCATCCACACGGTCTCTCCCCCGGTGGAGGACACGACCCCCACCCGGGCCGCCGAGTTCCTGGTGCCGGCCTTGGGATACTGGACGGGGACGGTGAAGGAGTAGAGGGAGTCCGTGTTGTTGATGAGGAGGAAATCCCTCACGCCGGAAGCGTCCATCTGCCAGTAGGCGATGCGGCTGCCGTCGGGGCTCCACCGGAAGCCGTCCTGGAGGCTGAACTCCTCCTCGTAGACCCAGTCGAAGGTCCCGTTGATGGTGGTGCGGGAGCCGTCGGTGGTGAGGGGGGTGATGTTACCGTCCCTCAGGGCTTCCACGTAGATGTCGTTGGCCTGCACGTAGGCCACCCGCCTGCCGTCGGGGGAGAACTTGGCGAACATGAGGGTGGCTTCCGGTACGTCCCCGCCCAACTGGTAGAGGGGCTCGCCGTCCCGGCCATCCCCTTCCAGGTCCAGGACCCAGTAGTCCCCCCGGGTGTTCGTACGCCACACCCGCCGGGTATTGGTGAAGATCAGCAGCTTCGATCCGTCGTCGGACCAGTGGTAGCCCTCCACGGCCAGGGGCTGGTCCCGTCCCGGCGGCACCAGGTCCGAGGCGGAGACCAGGACCTCCCGCTCTCCCGTGGCGGCCCGGTAGGCCACCAGGTCCCTGCCGCCCCGGAGCTCCCGGGAGGGTTCCAGGGTGGTGTAGCGGTCCCCGTCCAGCCAGCGCGCGGGCCCGAAGCGCTCCCCGAAGAACTCCGGGGAGGCGAAGAGGCGTTCCAGGGTGAGGGCTTCTTCCTGGCCGCTCCCCCGAGCTTCCGGCCAGGCCGCCAGCTGGGCGTCCAGGGGAGGGGGAGCCGTGGAGAGGGCGGACCCCAGGAGGAAGAGACCCAGAACGAGGGCGGCTGGCCGACGCACGTTTCGGCGAGGAGACATGGCTGACTCCGGTGAGGATACGTGGGAAGAGGGTGAACGCCCTCTGGCGTGGCATTCCGAGATGATCCTCCCTCGGCTTGCCCGCCGGGGCCCTCCTATTCACTCTGTTCTGGACTGTTCTGGCACCCATGAGCTCGCGGCGCAAGCTGGAGGAGCCCTGAGGGCGGGTGGGCGCGGCCGCGAGACACCACGGAGAACCTCAGAGGAAGGTAACCCCCTGTCCATGGACGAGACGGTCTCCGGTGGGAAAGCTGGCGGCGTAGGCGACGGGGACGCCTGGAACCGTGGCCCACGGGTCGGGCGCCTGGCGGGGGCAGCTTCGGCCCTGGTGGGCATCGGCCTGCTGGTTCTCATCGCCCCCCACACCAACCCGTGGGACATGACCCGGGTCCACAGCCGTGGAGTCTGGGGTTCCTTCCGGCTGGACATCTTCGGCCCGGGGGTGGACCTCTCCCTTCCCCTCCTTCTGCTCCTGGCTCTCCTCCTGGGAGCGCTGGCCCTTGTGCGGCGAAGGCGTGGGAGTGGACACGACGGGCCGAGCCCCCCGGAGGGGGGTGGGGGACGGGGAACGGAGCCGGGTCCGGCCCACGGCCTCACCCGCCCCCTTCTCCTGGCTCTCCTTGCCTACCTGCTGCTGACCCTCCTGCCCTCGGAGGAGGGATGGGAGATCATCCTGAACCTGGTGCTGGGCTCCCTGGGGGTGGTCCTGGCGGCAGTGGGTCTGGTGCGCCTCTGGCCGACCCTGGGGCCGGCCGTGGAGAGAGGGGGCCGACGGATTCTCTCTGTGATCTACGGGGCGCCGACGTGGGCCTTCCTGGGGATTCTCTTTCTGTGGGTGTTCGGTGCCACGGTCACGGCCGGGGGCGTGCTGTTCCATCACCAGCCCCACATCGTGGACAGCATCGTCCAGCTCTTCCACGCCAGGATCATGGTCCTGGGCCGCATCGCGGTACCGCCACCGGTGCTCCTGGAGTCCTTCGACCTGACCCACATGATCAGCGACGGGGCGTGGTACTCCCAGTACCCCCCGGGGCACACCCTCCTCCTGGCCGCCGGCCAGCTCCTGGGGATTCCCTGGGTGGTGAACCCACTCTTCGGGGCCCTCTCCGTCCTGCTCCTCTACTTCATCGGACGGGAGGCCTACGACGAGCCCACCGGCAGGCTGAGCGGGCTCCTGGGAGCCCTCTCTCCCTTCCTGCTCCTCATGTCCACCGAGTTCATGAACCACACCACCACCGGGTTCTTCCTCCTCCTCTTCGTCCTGGGGGTGGTCCGCTGGGTCCGGAGGAGGGGGGTGGGGAACGCGGCTCTGGCCGGCCTGGCCCTGGGCTACGCCTTCGCCATCCGGCCCCTGACGGCGGCGGCGGTGGGCGCTCCCTTTGCGGCCTACGTGTTGGTGGTCCTGGTACGCCGACTGGCCGGGGGCGGAAGACGGGGAGACGGGGCCGGAGAGGAGAGCCGAGCTCGGGGCCCAGGGGGCCGGGCCCTCCTTTCGGGGCTGGTGGCCCTCATCGGTTTCGCCCTCCCCGTGGCAGGGCTCCTGGCCTTCAACCAGGCCACGAACGGGGATCCCCTCCTGTTCGGCTACGAGGCCCTCCACGGGGCGGATGCCCGGCCGGGCTTCGGCCACAGCGGATTCCGGGACACGCCCCACACGCCCCGACTGGGATGGATCCATACCCTCCGGAACTTCAACGCCCTGAACCAGTTTCTCTTCGGCCTCCCCTTCCCTTCCCTGCTTCTCCCCTTCCTGGGTCTGGCCCTGGTGGGCCGGGGGCGTCGAAAAGCCTGGGACGGCCTCTTCCTGGCCTCCCTCACCCTCCTGGCTCTGGCGTACTTCTTCTACTGGTACCAGGACTGGGCCCTGGGGCCCCGGTTCTACTACTCGGCGGTGGGGCCCCTGGTCCTCCTCACGGCCCGGGGGCTTCGTGCCCTCCCCGGGGCTCTGGCGTCCATGGAGAGCCTCGGGGATGGGGGGACGCTGCGCCACGCCGTCTACCTGGGCCTGGGCCTTTCCGCTGTCTGGGCATGGACGGCCTACGTTCCGTCCCTGGCCGACTTCTACTCCCGGAGCTACTTCGACGGAAACACCGCCGCGGTGGAGGCTGTGGAGGCGGACCCCCCGGAGGAGGCGGTGGTCTTCGTGCCGCCCTTCTACTATCCCAGCTTCTTTCCCCGGAATGACCCCCTCCTGGAGTCCTCCACCGTCTACGCCCGGGACCTGGGTCTGGACGGCAACCGGGCCGTGATGGAGCGCTTCCCGGGCCGCCGCTTCTACAAGCTCTACGCCTTCGAGGACTACCGCCTCCTTCCCTACCCGGCATGGGAGGCGGCGGGGGACCGGGTCTATTCCCTGTCTCCGGGCTCCCCCCTCCTGGTGGAGGCCCTGAGCTCCCAGGTGTCCTTCGTCCGGGGATTCAACGGGGCCGACGCCAAGACGGGAGAGCTGGGATCGGGATGGAGCAAGCACGACCACCTCCGGGTCTATCCCGTGGCGCCGGAGGCGGAGCTGGGCTTTCTCTTCCAGGTCCGGGAGCCGGAGGTGCGGCCGCTGACGGTGGCGTTCACCCGGGCGCCCAACCACGGAGCCGTGGAGATCTGGCTCAACGACGCCCGGCTGGCTCTGGTGGACCTCTACGCTCCGGAGCCGTCCACGGGAACCATAACCCTCGAGGAGGCCGCGTTGGTGGAGGGCCGGAACGCCCTCACCTTCCGCATAGCCGGGAAGAACGAGCTCTCCGCTGCGGCGGGGATGGGGCTGGACTACGTACGGCTGGGGCCGTCATGACGGAGGAACAGACCACAGCCCGGGATGGCCAGGGCAAGGCCCGGGGCCTGACCGAAAGCCTCCTGGCCCGGGCGGTGGGGTGGGCGGAAGAGGGGCGCCTGCCCGACGCCCTGATCCGTGTGGGGATCCGCCGGATGGTGGCCCGAAGGCTCCGGGAGGCCGCAGCTCCGGAGTCCTCCCCCCACCGGTTCGCCCGGGTCATGAAGGCGGGGCCCATCGCTCCCATACCGGAGAAGCCCAACGAGCAACACTACGAGCTCCCGGTGGAGTTCTTCGCCCGGGTTCTGGGACGTCATCTGAAGTACAGCTCCGGGTTGTGGCCCGAGGGGGTGAAGGGGCTGGACGAAGCCGAAGAGGAAGCCCTGGCCGTCACCGCTCAACGGGCTCTCCTGGAGGACGGTCAGGACATCCTGGAGCTGGGCTGCGGGTGGGGCTCCCTCACCCTGTGGATGGCCCGTGCCTTTCCCGGAAGCCGCATCACGGCGGTGACGAACGCCCGGGCCCAGAAGACGTTCATCGAGTCCCGGGCCTCGGACCGGGGGCTGGCGAATGTTCGGGTCGTAGCCGCCGACATGAACGAGTTCTCCGTGGCGGAGCGCTTCCACCGGGTGGTGTCCGTGGAGATGTTCGAGCACATGCGGAACTACGAGCTCCTCCTGAGGCGCATCGCCGGGTGGATGCGGGACGACGGGCAGCTCTTCCTGCACTTCTTCTGTCACCGGAACCGGGCCTACCCCTTCGAGACCCGGGGAACGGCGGACTGGATGGGGCGCCACTTCTTCACCGGGGGTATCATGCCCAGCGCCGATCTCCTGGATCACTTCCAGGACGACCTGGTGGTGGAGGAGCGCTGGAGCTGGAGCGGACTCCACTATCAGCGCACCCTGGAGGCCTGGCTCGAGGAGATGGACGCAGCCCGGGAGGAGCTCATGCCCGTCTTCGCGTCCACCTACGGCTCGGAGGACGCGGCCCGCTGGTTTCAGCGATGGCGGATCTTCTTCATGGCGTGCAGCGAGCTGTTCGGGTACCGGGGCGGGAAGGAGTGGATGGTGGGGCACTACCGTCTGGGGAAGAGGTAGGATCGGCCCCGGGGCGCTGCAGGACTGTCCTCACGCCACCACCCACACGCTGATGTCTGCCATCTCCCGGACCAGGCGGTTCGTGACGCTGCCGAAGATGTACTCCTCCTTCTTGCTCATGCCCCTGCGGCCCAGGATGATGGTGTCGTACTCGTCTCGGTCCTTCTCCTCCAGGAGGGCCTCCACCACCGTGGCCGGGGGACTGCAGGAGAGGGTCCTGGTGTGGATGCGGGTGTCCGGCACACCGGTGGCCTCCAGCCTCTCCTTCATCTTCGATAACAGGGACGCCGCCGCTTCCTTCTTCTGCCGAATGTAGGTATCCCGCTCGTCCTGGTCCGGGAGGACGTCCGTGCTGGGCTCCTTGATCACGTGGACCAGAATCACCTCCACCGCCTCGTTGCAGGCAGCCCAGACCGACAGGTAGTCCACGGCCCGGACGCTGTTCCGTGACTCGTCCACGGCGGCCAGGAGCTTGTGAGGTTGGGGGCATTCCAGGGGTCGTCCCGGTGGCCTTACCTCGGGTCCTTCTTCCTTGTTCATGTCGTCTTTGTTTGTCGCGTCCGCCGCCATGTGATTCCTCCTGGAAGACCACTGGTTCTCCTGGACTGACCTCAGGATCTTTGCTTTCCGGGCCTCCGCTCCGGGCTGCAGGCCCCTCCTCTCGCCTCATGCATCGCCGCCTTCCACTCCCAGCTCCTCCGCCGCCTCATCCAGCTCCTCCATCATCTCGGCCAGATCCGCGTAGAGCACCTCCACCTTCCGGGAGAAGCGCATGAGGACCCGGTTCAGGCTGTCGGGGACGTAGGGGAAGAGCTTCCGGAGGTTCATGATCCTGTGGGCGAAGAACAGGGAGAAATCATCCTCCGCCAGGGTCAGCCGTTCGATGTGCTCCTCGGTGAGGCGGTAGGCCAGGTTCTCCAGGCTGTAGAACCCCATGCCCGCTGTGAAGAGAAGGATGTTTCCCAGTCCATAGAGGTCCACCCCGAAAGGATTCTCCGTCCACTCGTAGGTGTAGTCGAAATCGATCCATCGCCAGTGTCCGGTCTCCCTCTCCAACCAGAGGTGGTCGTTCCGGATGTCGCCGTGGATCTCCCCGGATTCGTGAAGCCGCCGGATGGCCCGGAAGGCGGTGAGGAGGGAGTCGAACAGAGGGGGGAACGTTTCCCGGAAGTACGTCTCGTGATCCGACGTGACGTTCTGGATGCGCTTGTAGATGGAGGTTCCCCGGATCCGGTCCAGGATCCGAACCACGTTCCCCACCTCATCCTCCCGGGTGATGCCCTGCATGAAGCTGGGGTCTCCCCGGGTCTTCTCCAGGATCCGAGCCTCTTTCCGGGGACTTCGGAAGCACTCCACCGGCACGTCCCCCACATCCATGGTGAAGGTCTCGAAGAAGGCCAGCTTCAGGATCTTCCGCTCTCCCTCTTCCAGGTCCCAGGCCCGCTTCACCCAGAACTTCGGCTGCTCGTCGATTCCGAACCGACCCTCGGTTTCCTCGCCGTAGACGAAGTAGTGCCGGTCCGCCAGGCGTATGACGTCCCCGGCGCCGATGTCCATGTACCTGGAGGTATCGGAGAAGAACCGGAGCTTGCCCCTGGGCGCCCGGTCCGTCAGCTCCTCCACCCGCTCCTTGATCTGTGATTCATCCACGATCTGTGTTCGATCCCGAATTCCGGGAACGGCTCGTGCGGTTCGCCCGCCGTCTCTGCAGGGAATAACCCTCCTCATCCGGGAAGGTCATCTGTGGGAGCCCATGAGTCCCCTCCGTACGAACCGTTTCTCCGGGTGTGGAGGTATGCGGCAAGTAGCAGGACCTGTGGAATCGAAGCGATCACGTAGTTCAACGCGAAGGAGAACGCCATGAGCAAGGAAGACCTGATCAAGGGACTGAACCAGGATCTGGCCGGAGAGTTCGGAGCCATCATCCAGTACCTCACCTATGCGGCGAAAGCCACGGGCCCCTACCGTCCCCAGCTGGCCGCCTTCTTCGAGGAGGAGGTCGCCGACGAGCAGGGCCACGCCCAGTTCCTGGCCAACAAGATCGTGGCCCTGGGCGGCGAGCCCACCACGACCCCGAACGAGCAGCCGGCCCCGGGAACGAACCGGGAGATGCTGGAGGCCGTCCTGGCGGCGGAGAAGCAGGCCATCGTCGATTACAAGGAGCGGGCCAAGCAGGCCGAGGAGTTCGGCGACACGGGTCTGGTGGTCCAGCTCGAGGACATGATCCGGGACGAGAGCACCCACGCCGAGGAGACGGAGCGGATCCTCCGGGACTGGCCTGTCTGATTTCCCGTGGCCCGCCTGATTCGGGCCGGCCCGCCTGATTCGACTTGGCCCGCCTGATTATTCCTTCTCGTTTTTCGTACCGGCCTCCCGAACCATGGCCCGGTCCCGTTCCTTCTCCAGGAAGCTGCGACCGTTCTCCATCCAACGGGGGGCCGGCTTGTCCCAGAGGTAGTGGTCGTAGAACTGGCGCATCCGGATCTGAAAGTCCTTCTGATTCTCCCACACCCTCAGGTGATGGGGCTCTCCGGGATAGGACATGAGGATGACGTTCTTCCCGAACCAGCGGAGCCCGTTGTAGAGCTCCACGGCCTGGAGCCACTCCACGCTTCCATCGGCGGTGCCGTGGAGGATAAGCAGAGGCGTGTCCATGTCTCCGGCGTTGTGGGTGGCGGACTGGTCCACGAAGAGCTCGAAGTCGTCGTAGGGACTCGTCCCGAATCGCCCCTGCCCGTAGGTATCATAGCCGTGCTGGTTCGTCCCGGAGCTCTTCCAGAGCTGGTTGAAGTCGCTCACCAGATTCGAGGCCGCGGCCCCGGCCACGATGGCGGCGAAGCGTTCGGAGTGGGTGGCGATGTAGGCCGCTCCCTGTCCGCTGAAGGAATGGCCGTGCAGGCCAATCCGGTCCGGATCCGCGTAGCCCATCTCCACCACCTTGTCGATGGCCAGGTTGATGCACTCCAGCATCTGTTGGTGTGTGGCTCCCAGACGGAAGTGGATGTCCGGGTTCATGACCAGGTACCCGGCGCTCACGTACTCGGCGAACATGGGGGTATCCCGGAAGATGGGCATGGGATAGTCGTGGAGGTTCTGGGATAGCTTCTGGTAGAAGCTGATGATCATGGGCCTCTTCTCCCCCTCCACGTAGTCGTAGGGAATGCCCAGGGTGCCCTGGAGTCGGATTCCGTCCTGCGTCTCGTAGTCGAAGAGGATCCTCCGGCCCCAGTTGAACTCGGCCTGCTGGGGGTTGGCGTCGGTAACCTGTTGCGGTTCCTGGAAGTCCAGTCCTGCCACGTGGTAGTCGGGGAAGGTCTCGAAGTCCTCACGGGTGAACAGGACCAGGTCGGTGGAGTCGGCTTTTGTGGGCCGGCCGAAGCGGGCGTCGGCCAGAACCAGCTCCCGGAGGTCCCCATCCTCGAGGCGGTAGAAGCCCGCCTTCTTCGTCCACTGACCGAAGGCCGAGAGGGTCAGGGGCTCGGAGAGATCCACCAGCTCCTCCTCCGGCTCCAGGTCCACGATCCGGAAGCGGATCTCCCGGTCGATGCCGGTGCCCTGCGTGAGGTCCGTGGCGTCTTCTCCGTTCAGGGGCAGGTGCCAGAGGTCGTAGCGGTGCTCCAGGATCACGCCGGTGCTGTCCGCCGTCCAACCGGCGACCCCGTGAGGCGGCTTTTCCCCCATGCGGTCGTATTGCTCGTTTTCGAAGGTGACGGGAAGGCCGGCGGTGAGATTCCGGTGCCCTCCGTCGGCCACGTCGTAGCTCCAGACGTGCCGGTTCTTCCAGTAGAGGAAGTGCCGCCCGTCGGGGCTGAACCCCAGGGTCCGGAGCTGTCGTTCCAGGACCGGCGTCCGTTCCCCCGTCTCCAGGTCCACCAGGTAGTAGTCGGCGTAGTTGGGCTTCCAGTCGGAGATGTAGGGGTCGTGGTCTCGGCCCATGGCGTGACGGCCGTTGGCGCTGATCTCCACCCGTTCCATGGTGGTGTCGGCCAACTGGACGAAGCGGGCCCGCTGTGCCTGGGTGTTGGGGGTGCCATAGCCGTGGGCCCCGGCCAGGGCCGGGTCCTGGTCCGGGGAGTCGCCCCTGGCCCCCTGGTCGATGTGCACCACGGCGGTGTAGGTCCGGTTCCGGTCCCTGCGGGCCCGGACCATCTGGACGGACTGGAGGCGATCGTCCTTCACGTGCCAGATGTCCACGTCGGCCATGAACTCGGGGCAGGTGCCGTTGAGGACCTCCTCCGGCCCCAGGGGCCGACCGTCGGGGCCGTAGCGGGAGGCCATGCGCACGATGGTGGGGCCGTCGGCGTCGGTGCTGTCCGGGGTCTGCTGGTCTTTCCCCTCTTTGCCTTCGTCCGCTTCCGGGGTCTCTTCCTCCTCGCCTGGGCTCTCTTCCTCGTCGCCCGGGCTCTCTTCTTCGTCGCCCGGGGTCTGCCCCTTCTTCGGCGGTTTGCAGAGCGTGCCCGGCGCCGGAAGCTGGGGCCGGGTGGCCACGAAGATCCTGGTGGCGTCGGGAGACCAGCGGAGGGAGCCCTTCTCACTCAGGACCCAGTCTTCGGGGAAAGGGTCCGGAGTACGTTCGGAAGGGGCCAAGCGAGGATCCAGGACCACCTCTTCGTCGGACTCGGAGAGGGCCGGCCAGAGAAGAAGGGCGTTCTCCGTCTCCACCAGGTCCTCGTCCTCGGTTCCCTTCAGGACGGCCAGGGCATCAGCTGCGGGGTGATCCCTCTCGTCCCCCCAGGTGAGACGGGCGTAGACGGCATCCCGCTCCTGGTCCAGGACCCGGCGAATCCGGGTCGCCAGGTCCAGGACATGGACGCCGTTGGATTCCCCGTCCGGGGTGTCCAGGGTGTAGGCCAGGCGGGCCCCCTTCTCGTCCAGCTCCCATTCATCCACGTAGGAGAGGATCTCTTCTTCTCCCGACGAGAGATGCCGGACGATGAGGTCCGTCCCCTCGTGCTCGGCATGGGAATCGGTGGCCGTCTTCTTCACCACCAGCACCCCGGCCTCATCGGCGAAGGCGAAGGTCTCGACCTTCTCCCATCGGCGGCTTTCGCCGGTGGCCAGCTCCCGGACCTCCAGGGCCCGCTCCTCCTCGTCATCACTCTCTTCGTTCTGGGAACCGCTGGAAGGGCTTCCGGAAGATCCTCCGCTTCCGCCTCCCCTGTCTTCGTCTTCTTCCGGGTTGATGAAGTAGGCCACCCAGCGGGTGTCGGCGCTGAACTCCGGGTCGCTCCCCCGGACCACCACGTGGGGATCGCCTCCGTCCACCGGGGCGATGAAGAGGGAATCGTCCACCTCCCACTGGGAGTAGGCGTAGGTGACCCAGCGGCCGTCCGGAGAGATGGCGGTCTCGCCGACGGAGCGCCAGAGGGCGTAATCGTCTACCGTCATCCGCTTCAGTCCCTGGGCAGTGGTGTCCGGAGGGGCCATTCGGCCCAGGGTGTCCTCCGGGGTCTGGGGCGGCGCGGCGGCCGTTGAATCTGGAAGAGCCGACAGGAGGAGGATGGCAAGAGTCGCGATGAGAGGGATCTGCCGAATCCGGGTGGAGCCAGGAGTCAGATCGGTTGTCATGGATGGGTCTCCAGGAATTGTGCATGGGCGCGGAAAAGTGTGGCGCGGAAGCCGAGCTCTGGTTTGGGGATTCGGGTCCGGCCCGATCCGCGGCCCGTTCTGAGCTCAGGGAGGATGGGTTGGGATCACGGCCGGAAGCAAGGGAGAGGGATGGGACGGAGGCGGAGAAGCGAGCTGGACGTTTCAGGTGAAACGTGGACGACTTTTCTCTTCTGTCAGTGTGGCCCCTCCTTTTCGCGCCGCCGGGCTTCGTCTCCCGGCGGCGTCCCAGATTTCCATGCGACTGTCCCATCCGCCTATTGACGGATTTGGGGCTTCGGACTTGGTCC
>CAZZEL010000057.1:2147-25284 GCA_964652625.1 uncultured Gemmatimonadaceae bacterium | reverse complement strand
AGCCTGGTGGACCAGTTCACCTTCATCATCCTCCTGGCCACCTTGAGCACCCTCATCCCCTACATCTTCTCGAGTCTGGCGGAGCTGGCCATGGTGGCAAGGCAACGCCGGACCCGGAGACGAGGAGAAGCGGAGGATCCGGGCGGTGCGAGGTCGCCGACCGGAGCCGTTACCTCGGAGGGTGGGAGACCACGGGCCCATGAGTCAGCCTCGGCCCGAGGGGCAGCCTTGAGGGGCCGCGTGGTGCTGGCCGTGCTGGCTCTGGCCTACTCCGTCTGGGCGTCCGTGGGGGCCGGGCCCCGGACCCTCTTCTGGGGCCTCGTCCTCCTCCTGGCCGGACTGCCCGTATACGGCTGGCAGGTGTGGAGGGGTGGTGGCGAACCTACAGTCCCGGGGGGGACTCCTCCCGGACCCAGGCGCCGAGGAAGGGATCGTCGAAGGTAACCCTTCCGGCCCGTCTGGCCAGGAGACCTCGTCCTATCAGGGTGTCCACGGCCTGGGATACGGCTGAGGCGCTTCGGAGCCCGTAACGCCGGCGTACCTCTCCGGAGGTCAGGGCCCGTGCACCGGCCGCTACGGCACGGAGCACATCCCGGTGATGAGGAGAAAGGTCGGACCAGAGCCTCTCGAAGACTCCCCGGTCCCCCCTCACGATGTCGGAAAGAGCAGCCCGGATGTCGTCGGGTTCGAGAACGCCCCTTGCCGCCCCCCGAAACCAGACCTGGCGGGCGAGCTTGAGAACGTCCTCGGTCCGTGGGCCGGCCTCCTGGATGGCTGCCCTGCCGATCCCTTCCACCTCGCCCAGCCCACCGGAACGCAGACGATCGTCGATCCAGCGTGCGAAGTGCCCCGGATCGATCTCTCCTACGAAGAGTCTCTCGAAGGCGCCGTGGAAGGGTCCGTCCCGGGCCGTGAGCTCCTCGATGACCGTCTCCTCGGATCCGGCACAGACATAGGAGAGGTTGTGGTGACCCTGCATGAGGTCCCGCAGTTCCCAGGCGGCTCGCGGAGGCCCGAAATCCACCAGACGCTGGAACTCGTCCAGGGCCACGCACACCCCTCCGGTCCTTCCGGCTGCCAGAGCGTCCAGGCGGTTCAGCACCTCCTCCAATCCGGGAAGGCCCTCCGCCTGCCGTTGCCGGGTCTCCCGGGGACCGAATCGGAGTCGCAGGACGGGAGCTCCGGATGACTCGGCGGTGAGCTCGAGCCGGAGAGCCCGAACCCATTCAGCGAGCCACTCGGAATCTCGGGAAGGGGACTGGCGTGCCAGGGAGGTCAGAAGTCGATCCGTCATCTCGGTGACGCTGGTGGCCCCTCCCAGGTCGGCCCGCACGAGCAACCCTCCCTCCCGGCGGAAGCTTTCACCAGCCACGTGGATGGCGGAGGATTTTCCCATACGACGGGGGCCGTAGACCAGGAGGCGCGAGGGCTCTCGCATGGCCCGGCGGATGCGCTTCACCTCCTGGGCCCGGTCCGTGAAATACTCCCCGGCCACCCGTTCTCCGATGCGAAAAGGGTTCTCCAGAAGGCCTCCAGGTTTTGGGAGAGAGGAGAGTTTTTAAGCAAACACTTAATAAGTATATGCTTAACTGCTTTCTCGCAAGACTCAGACGTCGTCTGGGCTCCAACGACCTTACGCCCCTTCGACGACGGCTGGGCGGAGATCGTCAGGCCGTGATTCACCCTCTGCCGACGAGCTCCGCCAGGACCTCGCGGTAGCACCGGTACGCCGGCCAGGAGACCGCTTTCCGGACCCGTCCCCCGGCCAGGGGCACGTAGCGGCCGGACTGCAGGAGAGGGGGAACGATCTCCCTGATCGTGTCCCGGATCAGCTCCGGGGATCCGCTACGGAGGACGGAGAGGGGGATGCCGCCGATGAGCCCCACCTCGGGCCCGAAGTCCCTGCGGAGCCGGCGGTAGTCCAGAGCCGGCACGTCGGCGGCTTCGGAGATCCAGAACGAGGAGACCCCGGCCCGGATCATGTCCGGGAAGAGGAGGCGACTGTCGCCGTACGTGCTCACCAGGACGTTTTCGCAACCGAAGTTCCGTGCTGTGGCGACGATCCCCTGGTACACCGGCATCATGAGCTCCCGGAACATGGCCGGGGAGACCAGGGGCCCCTGGTTGTCGGAGATGGGCTCGCTGAGGTAGATGAACTCGGGATCCACGTCCTCCAGGGTCCACCGGAGCATCCGGGAGCAGAACTCCCCGTAGTGCTCCATGCGGTCCCGGGTCGGCCCGGGGTTCCGGGCTACGGCCACGAGGGCCTCCTCCAGCGTGGACCAGTCCCCCACGCCCAGGGCCTGGAAGAGTCCCCGGGAGGCCCAGATGCAGACGATGTGGTCCCGCTCCCGGAGCCGCCGGACCGTCTCCTGCCAGTCTGCGGGAAAGCGCCGCCGAGAGATGTCGAAGGCCTCCCGGTACTCGTCCAGGGAGCGATGGGATATGCGGCCGAAACGGTCTGCCGGGAAGGTGAGATCGGGTCCCACCCGCTCGTGGGGCGTGAGGCCGAAGAGGTCCATGTGGGTCCTGTCGGCGGGCAGGCCCTGCGTCCGCCACACCTCCAGGACATCCTCCCGGACCCCCTCCTCCAGGAGGGGCGGCCGGTCCACCGGCTCACCGCGCATGAGGCGTCGGAATCGCTCTCGCTCGTTCATGGCGAAGACAATCGTTGGAACCCCATCTCTTCTTCTCGCAGAAAGGACCTGTTCAGACGTTCCCCTCCCGCAGCCGTTTCGGGGAAGGACTACTCCACGATGCTCGTTCCGGACACCCTGGCCGATGCAAAGCCGGTCGTCCGAGCTGAGTCGGCTCGACTTCGGAATTCAGCCACTCCCGTCCATGAACGCCTCACCCCTGGCCAGGATCTCGTCGTGGTCCTCCGGAGGCCGGGCGTCTTCCAGAAGCTGGACCGTCCGCTCACGGAGAAGGTCTTCGAAGCGGGGCCGCCCCTGGGCCTCCCACTCTTCCAGGCTCGGTCGGGGAGTGAGCTCGCTTTCGTAGTAGGCGTCCCGGAAGGAGGCCAGAGTGAGCTCGGAGTCCAGGAAGCTGGCTCCCGGGCCCCGCTCCAGAATCGTCGTGATGTCCGCCTTCTCGTTGCTCAGCCCGAATCCCTTTGCCATCTGGAGGCTCTGGCCGATGACGTCGTCGGAGTAGACGGCCAGGGCCGGGGAGAAGGCCTTCGAGTTCAGGTTTCCCCCTACGAAGGGCACAAGGCCGGCCCGTCCCAGGAGGCTGAGGAAATGGTTCGTCCAGAGCTGACCCCCGGCCTGGAGGTCGGGTCCCCACCCCGCTCCCGAGCCCGAGGCGCCCACGTGAGGAAGGCCATAGCGGCGCATCATCTCGGCGCACGCCACGTTCAGCAGCATGGAGCGGGGGCCGTAGAAATCCTGGAGGGTCCGCATGTCGAAGAATGCGGGCAGGCTTCCCAGCACCACGGGAGCTCCGGCACGGACGAGTTGGGCCACGACGAGCCCGGCCAGCAACTCGGCGTTCAGCAGAACCAGGGTACCAGCGGCGCTGACGGGCGTGGACATGCCGGCCATGCTGAAGTTCGAGTAGATGACGGGTAGCTCCCGCTCCACGGTGGCCACCAGGTGGTCTCCCGTGCTCTCGTTCAGGACCAGGGGTGTGACGGGGTTCAGGTAGGGAAGGACAAAGGGAGCGCCGGCGACTCCGGGTCGGAGATGTGCCAGGAGGTCAAGGGCCGGCTCAAATGCAGGGTCCGCAGAGATCAGCATCACCAGGGGCTTCGTCGTGTTCGCCGCCATCTCCAGTACGCCCACAAGATCTGCCGTCCTGTCCGGGAGGTCCCGGAGTATGCCCACGGTGGAGACCACGTCGAAGCGGGGGAGAGTGTGGCCCAGACGGACGGTTTTCGCCATGTGCTCCCGCCCGAAAGGCGTGACCTGGTCCGTAAGGGGATCCTGGTAGTGGAGGTTCGTGACCCCGATGCCGAAACGGGTCCGGTCCGCCCCCAGGCGGAAGGCCGGCTCCCCGCTGCGGCGGAAGACGTGGATGACGGCAGGGGCGGTTTCCACGGCCCACTCGATGAGCCCCGCGTCGAAGCGGGCCCGGACGGCGTTCTTGCCCGGCTCTTCGTCCAGGCGGACGCCCTCGGAGACTCGAAGAACGTCCGTCACCCGGAGGGAATGGACCCGGATGCCGGTCTGGGAGAGGATGCGAAGGGAGTGTTCGTGGACGAAGTCCATGGCCTCCCCGGTGAGGAGGGAGAGGCGGGGGCGAAGAGTGGAGTCCATGATTCAGACGCCTGCCGGTGCACGGTGGGGCTGAGCGCCGAACGGAGACCGTCCGGTTGTTACGCTCCGTGGAGAATAGGCCAAGCCTGCGGGGAGGGCGAGACGGCGGACCCCCGGATTCCCGGCTCGTCCTCTTGAGCAGGGGCCCGGGCCCATGGTTCCTTCGAGCCGTGTCCCTGTGTGCGGCTCCCTGACAAAGGGCAGGGAGGGGTGCTTCAGCGACGCGTCAGGACGACACGCCCAGTCCTGCCTCCATCCCTGGGGACTCGTCCATGAGACCTTCATCCCCTTCCCGTGTCACGCGGAGGAAGACGGACAGGGCCAGGAGTCCCAGGATTCCCACCACGGTCGTCGTCGCCACGACGAGACTCATGATCTCCAGGCCCGGCTTCTCCTCCTGGAGAAAGGGTGTGGCCTGGGTCCAGAAGATGGCACCGATGGCGAAGGCGCCGGTGATGCAGGCTGTGGCGCGGAGGGGATGCGGGATCCTGTTGTCCCCTCTCTTCCGGCCCGGAAAGGCGCTGGCGAATCCAGCCACACAGACGAGGAGCCCAACAAGACCCAGGAACCAGTAGACAGCCAGGAAATAGGGCTTCAGTACCGCCGCCGCGAGTCCGACCACGGCGATCCACAGGAGCGTGATGGCGGCGAGTGTTCCCAGGATGACCCGGAATACGGTCTGGCCTAAGGATCGGAGAGTCGGGTCGGATGCTTTCATGGCAGGCTCCGCGAGTCGAGGAACGGTTGGTGGCCGGTCATGGACGGAACGCTCCAGAGGCTCTGGTCCAGGAAGGAAGCCCCGGGGTTCTCGCTCGTGCTTCGGATTGGAGAGCTGGATTTTATGCCTTTTCTGGATTTTAAATAACAGTCATTCCGGATCTCCACAAGACTGAAGGTCCGGCGGGCTCTCCGGGCAGCGGGTGACGCCGGGCCGAAGAACGTGCAGATTGGTGGTAGGGACGGATCGAGGCGTGGGGTCATGGAGGCGGATGTGGAGTGGGAACGGTGGATTGCCGAGGACGAGATGGAACGGATCATCCCCCTGGAGAAGGCGGCCGGCCCCCCGGATCGGGAGGCGGTGCTTCGGGCCCAGGGCGTGCCGGCGGACCACGACGTCCCGGTCCGGGTGGAAGAGACGCTGGTCCAGGCGGCGGAGCTCTACCGGACGCTGGCTCGCCCCCGGGGGATGTTCGCCACTCTGTCGGCCGAAGAAGCCCTGGAAGTCTACCGGGGAGAGGGGAACAACGCGGCCCGGAGTCCTCTTCCCGGGATCATCCGGAAGGCGGAGGGCCTGGCCCTCTTCGCCGCTACCCTGGGCCAGGAGGTGAGCCGTCGTATCGAGTCCCTCTTTGCCGAGGGGGACCCGGCTCTGGCCTGTGCCCTGGACGCCATGGCCTCGGAACAGGCCGATTACGCCGCCGAGCTCCTGGCAGCTGCGTTCCTGGCGGTTCTGGTCGAGGACGAGAAGGCCGGGCCCCACAGCGTCGTCCTCCCCTACAGCCCCGGATACTGCGGCTGGCACGTGACGGGGCAGCGGACCCTGTTCGCTCGCCTGGAGCCCGGCCGTCTGGATATCACCTTGAATCCCAGCTGCCTCATGAGCCCCTTGAAGTCCGTGTCCGGGTTGCTGGTGGCCGGCGACGCCCAGGTTCACCGCTTCGACAACGACTTCGACTTCTGCCCGGAGTGCGCCAGCTGGCCATGCCGGGATCGGATGACGTCGCTGATGGATGGGGAGGAGAGGGAGGAGACGTGATGGAGGGCCGCTCCCCAGGCGCTTCTTGTTCCCTGGTGGCTCGGTGACTGTGTTCTCGGGTGGGAGTCGGGCGTGGGGCCCCACGTTGAGACTGGGAAGCAACCGCCAGGTGGAGCCCACGACAGCCAGCCATGGAGGACCATGGAAATCCTGAAAGACATCGCCCGTGCGCTGCAGGCGGGTGACGACGGAGAGGTGGCCGGGCAGGTTCGGCAAGCTGTCGACGGGGGACTGTCGGCCTCCGACATCCTGGACCACGGCCTCATCGCCGGCATGGACGTGGTGGGCAAACGGTTCCGGGAGCGGGAGATCTTTCTCCCGGAGGTGCTCCTGGCCGCCCGGGCCATGAACGCCGGGGTGGACGTCCTGAAGCCCCTCCTCGTGGGAGGTGAGGTCCCCAGCCGAGGCACCGTGATTTTGGGATCCATCCAGGGGGACCTCCACGACATCGGAAAGAACCTGGTGGGGATCATGCTGAAGGGGGCGGGCTACGAGGTCGTGGACCTGGGTACCGACGTGGCTCCGGAGGCTTTTGTGGACGCCGCCGAAGAGCGGGGGGCGACCGTGATCGGGATCTCCGCCCTTCTCACCACCACCATGAGTCGTATGGGTGAGGTGGTGGAGTGCAGGGACCGCCGGGGGTTGGCGGAGCAGATCCGGATCCTGGTGGGGGGCGCTCCCCTGTCCCAGGACTTCGCCGATTCCATTGGGGCTACGGCGTACTGCCCGGACGCCGTCGACGCCGTGGAGCGGGTGATGGCCCTCTCGGGAGAGGGGTGATGCCCCGGTACCCCGCTGGGAGCGTCGAGCCCTTCCTGGAACGGGTGGGTCGGGGGGAGACGCTGGTGGGGGACGGCGCCATCGGCACGCAGCTCCAGGCGGAGGGCCTGGAGGCCGGCGACGCCCCGGAGAGCGTGACCCTCCACCGGCCCGAGATCCTGGCCCGCATCGCCTCCGGGTACCTGGAGGCCGGCGCCGACGTTCTCACCACGAACACCTTCGGCGCCTCACCCCTGAAGCTGGCTCGCCACGGTCTGGAGGACCGGACGGAGGAGATCAACCAGAGGGGGGTGGAGGTGCTCCGGGAGGTGGCCGGCGTCCGGGCGTACGTGTCCGCCTCGGTGGGGCCCACCGGCGCCCTCCTGGAGCCCTATGGGGACACGGCCGAGGCCGAGGTCTTCGAGGCGTTCCTCCGGCAGGTCGGGGCGCTGGTCGACGGCGGCCCGGACCTCATTTGCGTGGAGACCATGACGGATCTGCGGGAAGCGGTTCTGGCCGTCCGGGCCGCCCGGACCGTGACTTCGGCTCTGCCCATCATGGCCACCATGACCTTCGAGGAGACGCCGAGGGGGTTCTACACCCTCATGGGGAACTCCGTGGCCGACGTGGTGGCGGGACTGGAGGAGGTCGGGGCGGACGTGGTGGGCACGAACTGCGGCTCGGGGATCGAGACCATGGCCCGCATCGCACGATCCCTGGTGGACGCCACGTCCCTTCCCGTGGCCGTGCAATCCAACGCCGGGCTGCCCGAGGTGCGGGAGGGGGTGGTGACCTACGCCGAGACGCCGGATCTCTTCGCCCGCTACGCCGGGGAGATGCTTACCTATCCGGTGGCCCTCATCGGCGGTTGCTGCGGCACCGGGCCGGAGCACATCCGGGCCATCCGGGCGGCGGTGGATGGGGGGGGTCGAGGGCCTCAGTCCTTGTAGGCTACGACCTCCAGGCCCGGGATCCGACGGAATTCTGACGTGTTCGCGGTGACCAGCGGGATTTCGTACCGAAGGCTGGCTGCGGCAATCCAGAGGTCATTCGTGCCAATCAGCCGCCCGGCCTTTCTCAAGCTTCGGGTGACTCTCCCGTATTCCAACGCGGTGGCCTCATCCGTGGGAAGCAAAACGTGGAGTTCCAGGATCGTCCGGAATAGAGAATCTTCGGGACTACGGAATCCCTCCGCGAACTCCCCCAGGGCGGTGGCTGAGAGGTGCAGTTCCATCTCGGGGTCGTCCGCCAAGAATCGGTGGGCCGGTCCGCTGGAATCCTCCCGGGTCCGTTCCCGCTGGAGATCAATGAGAAAGGTCGTGTCGAACGCTACCCGTCGCGCCATGGATCCTCCGGCGGCCGGTCCGTCCTCTGAGCCTTCTCCAAGTGATCCAGAGCCTCCTGATCCATCAACGGTGCGGCCTCGAGAGCTTTCAGCAGGGCAGCTGCCGTGTGGGGAGGTGGGGGCCACACCGCCCTCTTGATCACTTTGGAGAAGGACTCCGTTCTAGTTCGCCTCGCCCGGCGAAGCCGCTCGTAGGCTTCCAGGTCGATGGAGATGGTCTTGGTAGCCATGCATGCATAGCTACACACATGCACAGACATTGTCAACGCAACTTGTCCGAGCAAGCGCGGCCACCGAGCCCCTGCGAAGGAACCACGCTGTGCCCGGATCGTCCGGATGCCTGCCCCTTGCCATTCCTCCTGCGGGACCCGAGGGTGGGGTGTTCGAATATCATCGGTTTGCCTGCCACTGGACTGCCTGGGATGGACGTGGCCTTTCGGCAGGGCGGGACCGGTGCCGTGGATGTCGCCCCAGGTTCGGGAGGAACCTTGGCAGGGAACGAAACGACCATGATCAGCGAGAAGCTCCGGCCCTTCGGCACCACGATCTTCGCCGAGATGACGGCTCTGGCCCAGAAGGAGGGGGCCATCAACCTGGCCCAGGGGTTCCCGGACTTCCAGGGCCCGGACGAGATCGTGGAGGCCGCCGTTGGGGCTCTTCGCTCCGGGAGCAATCAGTACGCCCGATCCCGGGGTCTTCCGGAGCTGGTGGAGGCCGTGGCCGAAGCCCAGGAGCGCTACTACGGGCTCACGTACGAGCCCATGGAGGAGGTGGTGATCTTCTCCGGGGCCACGGAGGGCATCGCCGCCTCCCTGTTGGGGCTTCTCAACCCCGGGGACGAGGTCATTCTCTTCGAGCCCTTCTACGACTCCTATCCCCCGGGGCTGGCCCTGTCCCGGGCCGTTCCCCGCTTCCTTCCTCTCCGCTTCCCGGACTACACCCTGGACGAAGACGCCCTCCGGGCCCTGGTCACGGACCGGACCCGGATGATCGTCCTGAACACCCCCATGAACCCCACGGGAAAGGTCTTCACCCGGGAAGAGCTGGAGGTCATCGCCGGGGTCTGCCAGGACCACGATCTCCTGGCCCTCACCGACGAAGTCTACGAGCACATCGTCTTCGACGGGGCCCGGCACATCCCCCTGGCGTCTATCCCGGGTATGCGGGAGCGGACCCTGACCCTCTCCAGCGCCGGGAAAACCTACTCCTTCACGGGCTGGAAGATCGGATGGGCCACGGGGCCCCGGGCCCTGGTGGACGGGGCCCAGGCGGCACACCAGTTCCTGACCTATGCCATCCCCACGCCCCTCCAGGCCGCCGTGGCCTACGCCCTGAGGAACGTCAACCACGACTACCTCCGGGAGTTCCAGGCCGAGTACCAGGCCCGGCGGGACTTCCTCCTGCCCGTCCTGGAGGAAGCGGGGTTCCAGGTGGTGGCTCCCCGGGGGACCTACTTCATCTACGCGGCCTTCGATGATGTCTTCCAGGGCGATGACCGGGAGTTTGCCTACTGGCTCACCCGGGAGCACGGGGTGGCGGCCCTGCCCCCCTCCTCCTTCTACCAGGAGGCAACCGACGAAGGCCGACGCCTGACCCGCTTCGCCTTCTGCAAGCGGATGGAGACCCTGGAGGCGGCGGCGGAGCGGCTGGGTAGAATCCAGTGATTCGGCGTGGGATCGTTCCGTGGGCAATGCCCCAGCGGAATGGCCCACGTTGGCCCAGCATGACGGCGGGCGGCATCCCGGCTCCACGGGGGAGAGACGAAAGAAGCGAGAACCAGGAACCTGGAGAGGGAGAGGCCCTTTCATGAAGATCGCCGGCGTTCAGATGGACATCGCCTGGGAGGACCCACAGGAGAACTTCCGCCGGGTCCGGCCCCTGGCGGAAGAGGCCGTGAGCCACGGAGCCCGGCTGGTGGTGTTGCCGGAGATGTTCGCCACGGGCTTCTCCATGGCCGCTGATCGGGTCTCGGGCTTCGCTTCGGAGACCCGGGGGTTCCTGGCGGGTCTGGCGAAGGAGCTGTCGACGTTCGTCCTGGCGGGATACGCCGAGCCCGCGGATCCCAGGCCCGCCAACGTCTGCGCCCTCTTCGATCCTGAGGGCTCGGAGCTCCTCCACTTCCGGAAGCTCCATCCCTTCACCATGGCGGAGGAGGACGCCCACTACCTGGCGGGGGAGCGGGTGGAGACGGCGGAGGTAGAGGGCGTCCGCATCACTCCCCTGATCTGTTATGACCTCCGTTTTCCGGAGTCCTTCCGGGCTGCCGCCAACGGCACGGATCTCTTCTGTGTGCTGGCCAACTGGCCCGAGACCCGAAGGCGGCACTGGTCTCTTCTGCTGAAGGCCCGGGCCATCGAGAACCAGGCCTATGTCCTGGGGGTGAACCGGGTGGGCACGGGCAACGACCTGGTCTATGTCGGCGACTCGGCTCTGCTGGATCCCATGGGCGACCCGGTGGCGGAGCTTCCGGCTGGGGAGGCGGGGCTGGTCACAGGAGACGTTTCCCCGGAGACGGTGGGCCGGGTCCGGGACCGCTTCGGCTTCCTGGCGGACCGGAAGCCGGCGCTTTATGCCGAACTGGAGAGAACGTCCGGAAGCGAGCCGGGGTCAGCCTGAGGAGGCGCCCCGTTTCGGGCCGGCGGCGTCCCGGAAAGCACGCAGTCCCCGGCCCCCCTCAACCCACCCCGATGCCGAGGCTATGGGCCGTTTCTGCCAGAGCCCGGTCCAGGGTCCAGAGTCGGATGCCGGCCAACAGGGCTGAGCCCAGGAGATGCACGTCCACCCAGCCCAGGCCCCTTCCCATGAGCTCTCGTTCTTCTAGCAGGGCCAGAGCCTCAGCGTGGCTCAGGAGCGGCGGTTCGGGGAGGGCCTTCAGAAGGAAGAGGATCTCGCCCCTGTTCCGGAGGTTTCCGCAGGCCAGCTCTCCCTGAACGAAGGGATGACACCAGATCTCGGAGGCGTCCAGCAAGCGGGCCAGCCCCTGGTTTCCACGTCTCAGATGATCGATCCAGACGGAGGTGTCGACGAGCATCCGCGTCCCGAGCCCTACATGGGCATTCGCCGTCGGGAAGCGGGGGCGAGCTGAGGTTCCGTTCCCCCCAGGCGAGCCAGGCGTCTGGCCTTCTCCCGGGCGATGAGGGCCCGGAGACCCTCATGGACCACAGCGGTCTTCTCCTCCAGACCCGTGAGTCGGCGGGCCTCGGCCATCAACTCGTCATCCAGATTGAGTGTGGTTCGCATATGCATATAAATATGTACCCTAAGGTCGTATAGCAAGAGGTTTTGCTTGCCCCGCATCGGA
The DNA here is from genome assembly GCA_964652625.1 of uncultured Gemmatimonadaceae bacterium. GTDB lineage: Bacteria > Gemmatimonadota > Gemmatimonadetes > Longimicrobiales > Gaopeijiaceae > CAZZEL01. Next base: position 13,864 of record CAZZEL010000057.1, on the reverse strand, counting down.
TGCCGCGAGCCGAGCTATCGCCGGGGGCGGTTCCATAGGCCTGTGGGTGACTTCCGAGGACGGGTACCTCCGGATCCCAGGGGAATCAGGGCCTGGCGTCGGGACCCCATGGAGCCTCGCACAACCGGGAGGCCCCCGGGTAAGAGAGGAGGATTTCAGGACGCGCTGGAATGGGGTGCCAAGGCCGGAGGACGCAAGGAGGGGTCAGATGAAGGAGACATCAGCCTGGGAGAAGCTCTTCGGAGGTCGATTCGATGAGATCGACCGCCGGGTCACCACGGTCCTGGCCCGGGAGGGGATGCGACTGCTGCGAATCTCCGTGGGTGTGGTCTTCTTCTGGTTCGGCGCCCTGAAGCTCTTTCCCGGCGCCAGCCCGGCGGCCGCTCTGGTGTCCGAGTCCTGGGGCTTTCTGGAGGCGCGGGGGATCCTGCCCATGGACATCTTCCTGGTGTTCCTCGGCTTGTGGGAGATGCTCATCGGCCTGGGCTTCATCACGGGTCAGTTCCTCCGGGTGGTCATTCTCCTCATGGCCCTCCAGATGGTGGGGGCCGTCTCTCCCGTGGTCCTGCTGCCCCACGCGGTCTGGACCAGCTTCCCCTTCGTGTTGACCCTGGAGGGGCAGTACATCGTGAAGAACGTGGTCCTCATGGCTGCGGCTCTCGTCGTGGGAGCCACGGTTCGAGGTGGGGGGCTGGCCCCGGAGCCGGAGGTGGAGCCCCGGGAGATCGATGCGGACCTGCCGGAGCACCGGTAGCCGCCTGTCGGGCAACATCATGATGGTCATCGCAGGTGATGGTACGATGACCCATGCTCGTAGGGCATGACCTCCAACCCCGGCATCCTCCGGAACTGGCCCGGATCCCGGGTGACCAGGGGCAGTCCCTGCTCCACGGCCACGGCAGCGATCCAGAGGTCGTAGGCCCCGATGAGGAGCCCGTTGTCCTTCCGGTAGCGGTGGGTCTGCCCGTACCGCCAGGCAGAGTCCAGGTCCGGGCTCAGGATGCGGAAACGGTCCACCAGGGTCTGCCAGCCGGCACGCTCCTGCATCCCGGGTCCGCAGGCCAGCTCCCCTCTCTCAACCTTCGGCTCTTCCGGGCCTCCCGCGTCCGGCAGGGCTCGGCGCCGGCCCCGGGACGGGGGCATATTCCCGGGACACGGCCCCCGGATCGACTCTCTGCAGACGATGCTTGCCGTGCTGGGCTTGCCGTGCCGGGGTGGGCCCATGGCTCGGTGGGCCCGGGCCCGGGGGTGGGCCTTTCCGGAGTGCCGTTCCGGAGCGCCGGCCCAGGCGGCCTCCTCTCCCCCTATTCCGCCCGGAGGGACTCGCAGGGGTCGGCCCGGGCCGCCTGCCGGGCCGGGACGTACCCGGCCACCAGGCCCACGAGGAGAAGGAGGCCCGCCCCGGCCGCGAAGGCCCCCGGGTCCAGGGGATCCACCTCGTAAAGGAACCCCGTCAGGACCCGGCTGGTGGCCAGGGCCAGGACGGTTCCCACGGCGATGCCCACCAGGAGGATCTTCAGGCCCCGGACCAGGACCATCCTCTCCACCCCGGCCCGGGTGGCTCCCATGGCCAGACGTACCCCGAACTCCCGGGTCCGCTGGCTCACGTTGTGGGCCATGACGCCGAAGAGTCCCACGGACGCCAGGATCAGGGCCAGGAGGCCGAAGGCACCCACCAGGACCGCCGGAGCCCGGGCGTTGCCCTGGGAGTACTCCAGGTACCGGGGAACCGGGAGAACCCGGGGAGGGGGAAGGCCCGGAACCTCCTGCCGGATCGCCGCTGACACGGGGCGAGCCATGGCCTCGGCCCCTCCCCGCGTCCTCACCACCAGGTTCGCCTGGGCCACGTACTCGGCCTGGGCCATGGGAAGAACCAGGTAGGGCTCGGAGGGCTCGGTGAGGGAGGCGTACTTCCCGTCGGGGACGATGCCCACCACCGTGTACACGGTCTCCAGGTCCGCCTGTACCGTCCGGCCGATGGGGTCCTGGCCCGGCCAGTAGCGCCGGGCCATGGTCTCGTTCACCATGGCCACCGGAGGAGCGTCCCCGGTGTCCCGTTCGTCGATGGCCCGGCCCCTGAGCACGGGAATGCCCATGGTCTCGAAGTAGTCCACGGAGACCATGTTCCGGAAGACCAGCATCCCCTCGTTGGGGGCCGGCTCGTAGCCCTCCACGTGGACATCGTGACGCCCATGGTTCATCCCCAGAGGCACGAAGGCCGTCAGGGCCGCCGATTCCGCACCCGGCAGGGCGGAAACCCGGGACAACAGCTGCTGGTGAAGAGCCCTCCCCTCTTCCTCGTCATACTGCCCGTAGCCCAGGTTCAGGGGGGCTACCAGCCCCTGCCGCAACCCGAAGCCGGGGTCGATGGCCAGGGTGTTCCTCAGGCTCTGTACCAGCAGACCCGCGCCGGTGATGAGGACCAGGGAGAGGGCCACCTGGGCCACCACCAGAGATCCCTGGGTCCGCCCCGACCCCTGTCCCCGGCTCAGAGCGTAGCCCTGCTCCTTCAGGGCGTCGGACTGGCGGTGTTTCAGGACCTGCAGTGCCGGGGCAAGTCCTGAAAGAACCCCGGCAACGAGGGCGAGGAGAAGGGTGACCCCCAGGACCTGGTAGTCCAGCTTGGCGGGGACGGGGATGGGGACCTGGGCGCTGGCCTGGAGCGTGGCCAGCCCCCGGAGGGACGCGAAGGCGATCCCCACGCCGGCCCCGCCGGCCAAAAGGGCCAGCACCACGCTCTCCGTCAGGAGTTGCCGGACGACCTGCCACCGGGAGGCGCCCAGGGAGTAACGCAGGGCGATCTCCCTGCGGCGTCGTGTGGCTTTGGCCATCTCCAGGTTGGCCACGTTGAAGCAGGCGATGAGGAGAACGAACCCCACTACGCCCAGGAGGAGGATCAGAAACCGTCGGGCGCTTCCGGTGGCTGCCGCATCTCCCAGGCGGGCCTCGTCCATCTCCTCCAGGACGATCTCCCGGGACTGGTACAGGTTGGGATGTTCCGCGGACAGATTGCCGACCAGGACCTCCATGCCCGCCCGGGCTTCGGCCAGGCTCACACCCGGCCGCCGGCGTCCCGCGAGCTGGAGCCAGGGATCCAGGCGGCTCTCCAGGTTCGGCGTGTAGGGAAGGGCCCGGTGCACCATGGAGAGGGGGGCCCAGAGGGCGGGCTCCAGGACGGAGAAGAGCCCGGTGAACCCCCGGGGGGCGACGCCGATGACCGTGAAGGGATGGTCGTTGATCCGGATGGTCCGGCCCAGGACCCCCGGATCCGAGGCAAAGGCTCCTTCCCAGGTCTTGTGGGCCAGGACGGCCACGGGCCGGGGATCCAGGGGGTCTCCCTCCTCCGGACGGAAGGTTCGACCCAGGGCCGCCTCCACCCCGAGGAGCTGGAAGTAGTCGCCGCTCACCACCTGGCCCCAGACGATCTCCGGGGCCCCGTCCCCGGTGAGCGCCAGGGGGGCCGTGGCGTGGGCCGCGACACCGGAGAACACCTCGTTCCGGTCCCGGTAGTCCCGGTAGTCCAGGTAGGAGGTGTTCCCGTAGCGGGTCTCCCCCACCCGGGCCGTGTAGATGGCGGCCAGGCCCTCCGGCTCCTCCACGTTGAACGGCTTCACCAGGAGCCCGTTCACGAAGCTGAAGATGGCCGTGTTGGCGCCGATCCCCAGGCCCAGGGAGAGGATGGCAACCAGGGCAGCGCCGGGCCGCCGGAGGAGCTGACGGAGGGCATGACGGAGGTCCCTCCCAAGATCTCCAAGCCCCCGGAGGGGATTCGGGGAAGGCGCCTCGGGAGAGGCCATTTCGGGTTCCCCCGCACGGCCTGAAGGGCTCGCCCGGTCCGGCCGGTCCCAGGAGCGCCCCCGGAGCCGGTCCAGGAGGCTCCGGCCTGCCACACCGAAGGCCTGGCGCCAGTACCAGCGGCCGGCGGCCTCCGGACCACGGGTCCCCGTCAGGGCTTCATGCTCGTAGGCCAGCTCTTCCAGAATGGCGTTGCGAATGGTCCCCGAGGGCAGGCACAGGCGAAGGAGAGCCCTGGCTGTCCTCGGGGGTCCGGAGGAGACGTCGGCGCTCATGAGGAGGGCTCCTCCAGCACCTCCTCCAGACCCTCCCAGAGAGCCAGGAGCATCTCCCGGGATGCCCTCAGGGCCGCGAGCCCTTCCTCCGTCACCGTGAAGCGTCGTTTCGGCTGGCCTCCCCCGTCCGAGGAGCTGGCTTCGATCTGCCACTCCAGGAGTCTTTTGCGCTCCAGGCGGTCCAGGGTGGAGTACAGGGCCCCCCGGGAGACGGGTCGGCCGGCGTCTTCCTCCAGCTTCCGGCTGATGGCCGGCGCGTGGGCCCCGTCCTTCAGTTGCAGGGCGGCCAGCAGAACCACCTGCTCGAACTCTCCGATGAACCCCTTGCGACCCATGACGCCTCCGACCTGAGTCTGCGTGTGTAGATGGGTGTCACTTTTGTAAACACATTGTACATTAAAGACACTTGTGATTCCCCGCAAGGCTCGGCGCGGCGTTCCTGCATGGCTCGGAGCCGGGGACAGGTTTTCCCTTTCCCCCGCGGATATCACACCACACCGTAACGGTCGGGCCTGCCCAGGCTGGTCATCGTGTTGAGGATCTTGCCGGCCAGCTGCACCTCGACCCGGTGGTTGGGGATGGACCGACTCCTCATCCGGTCACCGACGATGGCCTTGCATCGGAACACCGCGTTCTCCACCAAGCTCCGCCTGCTGTAGCCTGAGCTGGCGTACCACTCCCGCCGCCTGAGCTTTCGTACCGACCAGATGTTCCGATTCCTCTCCCATTGCCCGGGCGACCGGCTCGTGGAGGGCTGTGCCCCCTGGATCGGAGGGATAAGCACCCTCACCCGGTGCCCGGAACCCAATCGGGGAGGCCGAGCCCTTCGAAGAGCGCCAGCACGACCTGGTAGATCATCCACGATGCCACGGCGTAGATGCCGAGCACCTGCCACATGGAGCGGCGGTGAATCTCGTGGATGAGCTTCTTCAGTCGGGTCCTCGGGCTGAGGGGTACCTTGAGATCGGCTTTCCGTCAGTCGCTGTTGCGGGACCCCTCGGGTTTCAGCACGACCTTCACCCTGAGCCGCCCCCTGGCTCCTCCCCGGGGACCGGTATGCCCAGCCCCAGGGACAACGATGGTATCGCCACTCTCGAGGTCCTCCCCAACGGGCACGGCAGCCTCCTGTTCCACCTCCATCAGGCCGTTCCCTTTGCATGCGGAGCACGGAGTCACGAAGACGTATCCGGTACCGCTGCACCGGGGGCAATCCGTGGTGAAGCCATCCCGGCCGAACGATTTCCCCGGGGGAGGGCGGAGCTTCCCCCACCCGAGGCAGTCGGGGCAGTGTGCCATTCTGCCGACGCCACCACGTCCCCGGCACTGGGAGCATGGCCGGAGGGCGGTGTATTGAACGGTGATTTCCCGGTCCTCCCGAGGTTCGCCGGAGGCCAGTTCCACCTGAAGATCCACGTCGTGTCCCGGTCGAGAGCGGGCCCGCGGGCCTCCCGGAGCGGAAAACGGTGGGCGGGAGAAAACGTCCGGGAAACCAGCCCGACGGCGCCCCGCTCGCCTTCTTTCCTTCCATCTCTCCCTCAGCCGCGGATCGGTGAGGATCTCGTATGCAGCCACGATGGTCTTGAACCGCTCCTCGGCCCCTTCGGAATCGGGGTTCCGATCAGGGTGATACTGGAGGGCCAGCCGGCGAAACGCGCTGCGGATGGCGGTAGCGTCTGCTTTCGGCGACACGCCGAGCACACGAAATGGATCGAAGACCTGGGTCATTCCCGGAGCGCCCTCCCGATGTTCCTCCCCTTTCAGGCGGCCTGCCTCGTCCGGCCGTCGGACCTTCCTCTACATTCGAGCCCGCCGGGAGGTCCATGTCAGCGATCCGGATCCTGGGGGCTCGTGATTCCCCGCCCCGTCAGAGGCTTCGCTGCATGATGAAGTCGAGAGAATCACAGCCTCTCCAGAACTCCGGCAGCGACCACGAGGTCGGATGCACGTCGGACCGGGGATGAGCCCCTGCTCAGGCTTCTCCAGCCAGCCGAAATACCTCGAGCGGGTCCACCCGGGTGGGGCGCCAAGCAGGGAGAAGGGAAGCCAGGGCCGCCAACAGGAAAGTCCCCAGGGTCCTGATGCAGAACACCAGGGGGGCCAGTGGATCGACACCTACCAGGAAACTCTCGAGGAAGCGGGTCGGCACGATGGCGGCGGCGAGCCCCAGGGCCAGCCCTGTGGAGGCCATCAGAAAGGCACCCCTGAGGACCAGTCCGAGAATCTCCTGGATGTCCGGGGCATGGCCGCTCTCCCTGCCAAGGACGCGACGGGCTGATTGACGCCACGGTAGATCTCGGGTCCCCCCCAATTCCCTCGACCCGGCGCCCGCCCTCAACATATTTCTCAATAGATTGAGTAAGTTTACTCACCATACCGGGGACGAATGCAGTATCGGAGAGCTGCGGTCGCGACACTGGCGGGGCGACTCGCGGAACCGCGCCGGTTCATCCAGGTGGTGGCGGGCCCGAGGCAGGTCGGCAAGACGACGCTGGTCGGCCAGGTCCTGGAAGACGTGGAGGTGGCATCGCGGTATGCCAGTGCGGATCAGCCGTCGCTCCGGGGGCCCCAGTGGGTGGCGCAGCAGTGGGACGCGGCGCGCCGAGACGCGGGCTCGGGGGATGGTGTGCTCGTCCTGGACGAGGTCCAGAAGGCGGCGGACTGGGCGGAGTCGGTGAAGCGTCTGTGGGACGAAGACACGCGAGCGGGTCGGAGTCTGCGGGTCGTCCTGCTCGGGTCGGCGCCGCTGCTGATCCAGCTGGGTCTTACCGAGAGCCTGGCGGGGCGTTTCGAAATGCTACACATGGGCCACTGGTCGGCGCGGGAGATGCGGGACGCCTTCGACTGGGACGTGGAGCGGTACATTCATTTCGGCGGCTACCCCGGGAGCGCGCCCCTGGTAGACGACGAGCCTCGCTGGACCCGCTTCATCCTGGACGGGCTGATCGAGACCACCATCGCGCGTGACGTGCTGCTTCTGACGCGCGTGGACAAGCCCGCTCTGCTTCGTCGCCTGTTCGAGCTGAGCTGCCGCTACTCGGGGCAGGTCCTCTCGTACAACAAGATGCTCGGCCAGCTACAGGACGCCGGCAACACGACGACCCTCGCCCACTATCTCGATCTCCTACGGGCCGCCGGTATGGTGACGGGGCTGCAGAAGTTCGCGGGACAGGAGGTTCGGCGACGGGCATCGAGTCCGAAGCTCCAAGTCCTCAACACGGCTGTGATGAGCGCCCAGTCCGGCCGGACGTTCGACGAGGCACGCGACGACCCGGAGTACTGGGGCCGTCTGGTGGAGTCGGCAGTGGGGGCGCACCTGGCCAACGCCGCGCTGGCCGGCGAGCTTGAGCTGTACTACTGGCGGCACAGAAACCGGGAAGTGGACTTCGTCGTCGAGACGGACTCCGTCGTCACCGCCATCGAGGTGAAGACCGGCCGGAGCGGGGACACGCTGCCCGGGCTCGACGCCTTCGCCGACGCCTTCTCACCCGACCGCGTGCTCCTGGTCGGGCCCGGCGGGATCGAGATCGAGGAGTTCCTCACGAGGCCGGTGGGGGACTGGCTCGGCGCGTGAGTCCGCGGCCCGGCCCTTGCCGGCCGGCCCGATCCGTGCCATCTGTCCGTGCCACTCGCCACTCGCCACTCGCCACTCGCCACTTGCCACCTGCCACTCGTAACTGAAAGGGCTCGCCGTCTCCAGCCCGGGTGGTGGATCGGCCACGGCCTCTCGTGCAGGCCCGCAGTGACGTCTTTCCTTCGGTGCTTCCCCAGGAGCCGGCATCCCCGGGAGATCCCCGGCGGCCTCGCCGGCCTCCATGCCTTCGGTGCTCCTCAGGCCGCCGAGACCCACTCCCGGCACAGCTCCACCACCCGGTCCACGTCCTCTTCGGTGTTGTAGATCCCCAGGGACATGCGAAGCACCCCTCGACGGACGGAAAGGCGCACCCCGTTCTCGGTGAGGTGCCGGTGCAGGTCGTTCATGGCCGGATCATCGGCGCCGTCGTGTCGGCCGCCGCCGCTCTCACCCACAGCCACGATCTGGGCCAGGTGGGGCCCGGGCTCCCCGCCGGCCACCGGAAGGCCCAGGTCCAGAAGCCCCCGGGCCAGCCGGACCGAGAGCCCCCTGAGATGGGTCTCCACGGCCTCCATCCCCAGGTCCAGGAGGAGGCCCAGGGAGGCCTCCACCGCCGCCAGCCCCACGTAGTTGTAGTTGGAGAGCTCGAAGCGCCGGGCCCCGGCCTTGAAGCGGAAGGTCCCGTCGCTGATGGCCGTCTCGTGGGCGTCGGCCCCCAGCTCCACGCTGTAGCGGGCGGCGAAGACGGGGTTCATGGCGTCGGCCAGCTCCCGTTTCAGGAAGAGGAACCCCAGGCCGTAGAAGGCCATGAGGGCCTTCTGGGTGCCCAGGGCCAGGGCGTCCACGTCCAGGGCCCGAACGTCCGTGCTGAGGGTCCCGGCGGACTGGGCGCTGTCGATGAGGACCAGGGCGCCGTGGGCGTGGGCTGCCCGGGCCAGGTGCCCCACGTCGGCGATGAACCCCGGGGAGAAGGTCACGTGGGAGGCCGTCACCACCCGGGTCCTCTCGTCCACGGCCGCCGCCATGTCCTCCACGGGCATGTGGCCGTCCAGGGGCGGAACCTCCCGCACCTCCACCCCGCGGGTCCGAGCCAGGTTGTACCAGAGGAAGACGTTGTTGGGGTGCTCCAGCTCCGGACAAAGGACCACGTTGTCTCCGGCCTCCCAGGGCAGGCTGGACGCGAAGAGGTTCAGCCCTTCCGACACATTCTTGGTGATGGCGATCTCGTCGGCTTTGGCACCCAGGAGCCGGGCCACCTGCTCCCGGACCCGCTCGGCCTGGGCGTGAAGCTCGCTCTTCACCGCCCGGCCCATGACCCGGCCCTCGAGGTGGGCCAGGACGGCGTCCCGGGCCGGGGCCGGCATGAGGGCGTTCAGGGAGAGGTCCAGGTAGATCTGATCCCGGGCACCGGGAAAGAGCTCGCGGGCGTCGGCGATATCCATGGTGTCAGGCTCGTTCCTTGGTGTTGAGATTCGTTCGTTGGTGTCGGGCTCGCCCGTTGTTGTGAGGTTCCTTCGTTCGGGCCGGCGCTGCCGCTCCATGCACGGGCAGGGGCGTCGCCAATGGCAACACCGGCGCGGGCATCACAGCTCGGAACACGGACCCGGGCCCACGGCTCAAAACAAACCCACGGACCCGGCCACGAAGCCCGCCCAGGGTGAGAGCCGTGGTCACGACGATCCAGCCTCGGAGTGGGCCACGATGGAGGTCCCCACCATGTCTCCCATGACGTTGATGGTGGTGTTGCCCATGTCCACCAGACGGTAGATGCCACCGACGATGGCCGCCACTTCCAGAGGGAGATGGAACGCCTGCACGAAGATGAGGGCGATGACCAGGCCTCCCCCGGGGATTCCTCCGGAGCCCTCCGACAGGAGGAGGCCCACCAGGAGGATGGTCACAAGCTCCGGCAGGGAGAAGCTCACGCCGGCGGCCTGGGCCGTGAAGAGGAGAACCGCCGAGAGCATGATGGAGGTGCCGTCCTTGTTGATCTGGGCCCCCAGGGGGAGGGTGAAGGAGTAGACCGTCCGGGGAAGCTTGATCTTCTCGGCCGTCTCCAGGGCCACGGAGAGAGAGGCCAGGCTGGAGGTGGTGGCCACCGTGGTGGCCCACAGGGTACCGGTGCTCCGGAGGAAGGGCAGGGGCCTTCGGTCCGTGAGGAGGACCAGGAGGGTCAGGTACACCCCCACCATCAGGAGCTGGGTCCCCCATACGCCCAGGAGGAACCGGGCCATGGGACCGAAGAGCTCGGCGCCGTAACGACCTACGGTGACGGCCATGAGGGCTCCGATGCCGTAGGGCGCCACCATCAGGATCAGATCCACCAGCTTCCGGAAGAGATCGGCCAGAGCCGCATACCCCTTCCGCAGGAGGTCCCGGGGCTCGGCTGGGAGGAAGAGCGTTGCGATTCCCAGGAACACGGCCACCACCACGAGCTGGGCCACGTTTCCCTCGGCGAAGGCCTGGAAGATGTTCGTGGGGATGAGCTCCAGGAGGATCTGGGAGACGGAGGGGACCTCGCCGATGGCTTCGCTCACCTCTCCGGTGAGGGTCATGCCCTCCCCGGGGCGAATCAGGCGCATGGCCGTGAGGCCCAGGGTGAGGGCCACGCTGGTGGTAAGGAGATAGTAGCCCACGATCTTCGCCGAGAGGCGGCCGAAGGTCCGGAGGTCGGTGAGGGCCGTGAGGCCGGCCAGGAGGTTGAAGAAGACCAGGGGGATGGCGGCCATGAGGAGGAGGCGGATAAAGAGATCGCCCACCGGCTCCACCACGCTGATCCGTTCTCCCAGGACGGCTCCCAGGGAGGCTCCCACCACCATCCCCAGGAGGATCTTGGTGCCCAGGCCGAAGCGGCGTTCTCCCCTCACCCTCCTACCTCGTACCCCACGGATTCCAGGTGCTGGAAGGCCGCATGGAACAGGAGGTCATGGTACCGGGGCCCGTTCTCCGCCGTCAGGGGCAGCCACTCGTGCACCTGGGCGGGATTCCCCTCCAGAACTTCTCCGTTCGGCCGGATGGTGTGCCCGATGGACCACATGAAGCCCACCACCGGCTGCTCCGTTCCGGGGAAGGTGAGGACCTCCTCCCACTCCCAGGTATTGGAGTAGCCCCCGGCGGGCATTCCCACGACGTGGCCCAGGTCGTTGTCCACGACGATGCTCATGAACTGGTCCAGGTGGGAGCCGCCGTGGGGGCCGGAGAACACCACCAGGGGGCCGGTGAAGTGGACGGGGGCCGGCTGGAGGATTCCGTCGGAGTCTTTGGGGGCGTGGGCCAGCTTGAAGGGAACGGGAACGGTCACGGAATCTCCCCGCTCCACGGCCTCGGCCAGGTCGGTCCGGATCCACTCCATGAGCCAGGTGCCATCGTCCACCACCTCGGGCCCTCCCCCGTCGTAGATCCGCTCCTCCCGGAAGTCCGCTTCCTTCTCTTCCATGAAGGGAGGAATGGCATCGCTGATGCGCACCGTCCCGAAGGTGGTCTTGAAGGGTCGTGGCTGGATCCTCTGGACGGCATACGCCCCCAGGGAGCCCCCGCCGCTCCGGGTCGCGTCCAGGATGACGGCGTGGTCCAGGAGACCTTCGGCCTGGGCCTGGGCCACCAGGCGGTCCACGTCGGCCATGAGGCTGGAGGATTCGAACCGGTGCCACTGCAGGAGCACCAGCCGTCGGCGGTCCCGGGGGAGGTAGAGATCGAAGGTCGGGGTGGACCACTGAAGGGCGAAGCCGGGGTAGCGAGGCTCGGACAAGCCTTCCCAGGCCAGCTCATCCGCATCCAGATAGGGAAGGGCCACGCTTCGCACGCTTCCGTCACGGCCTCTCAACTCCAGGCGCAGGGAATCGCCCCTGAGGTCCGGGGGGAAGAGGGCCGTGGCCCGGGGAAGGGCTTCCGCAAGCTTCCACCGGAACCCCGCTACCGTGGAGTGGCGGATGAAGGGAAGGGCCGCCTCCTGGAAGGCGTCCATGGGCCGGCCGTTCACGCCGATGATCCGGTCTCCCACGGCAATGCCCCCCTCCGGGGCTCCGTCCGCGGCTTCCTCCCCGGCACTCTCCGCGGCTTCCTCCCCGGCACTCTCC
>CAZZEL010000057.1:0-2047 GCA_964652625.1 uncultured Gemmatimonadaceae bacterium | reverse complement strand
TCCGCGGCTTCCTCCCCGGCACTCTCCGCGGCTTCCTCCCCGGCACTCTCCCCGGTCCCCTCCTGCCGCCACCCTTCCGCCAGATCCGCCACGAAGTACCCCGAGCCTTCCCCCCCGTAGTCGGGTCGGATCCGGATCGGCGCATGACGGGGCTCCGGGGGATCGGGGCCCTCCCACGCTTCCAGGCCGTGGGCGAAGGTGGGCCGCAGTCCGTCGGGAACCAGCCCCAGGCTGAGATGACGGTCCCGGCGGGCGTTGCTCAGGGCCACCAGGGCGTAGAAGAAGTCGTCCGCCGTGGCGGCGTTCACCACGGCATCCCGGAGCTTCTCCATCTCCTGCAGGGGGTCGTAGCCCAGTGCCTCGTTCTTCGGCTGGGAGAAGGCCTCTCGACGGGCCGTCATGGCCAGGATGGAGTCGAAGAGCGCTTCTCGTAGCTGGGGCGTGCCCAGGGGATCTTCCTGGGTGCCGGGTCTCTCGGCACAGCCTGCGAAAAGGGCGACGAGGGCCAGCCCGAGGGCGGCCCTCCTGAAAGGACGGATCGGACGCATGGGAGAACCCTCCCAACATGGAGGTTGCGGGGGGAAGGGATGGCGTGAGAGAAGCTGCCCCCCCCACCGGCCGTGCGCAAGGACGGGTCGAATCCGTCGAAAAGGCCGAGACCTTTGCGGTATCGGATGGCTGGAGAGAAACTCTCGTTGGGCGCTCAACCCTTTTTGGACCCAGGGTCATCCTATGGATGAGTGCAGACTATCTTCGAATTGTACCACGAGGTGTGTGTGGGAGCCACGTTGATTGGCTCTCGGATCCTGGAGGAGGAGAAGAGGATGTGGGGTCAGGGAATCGAGTGGTCAGATCGCCGAATACGGAGTCACGATGTGGACCGAACGTTGGTGCTGGAGAGAGACGAGAAAGGGGAAATCCGTCCTGCTCCAGGTGATTGCTTTCGCCCTCATTGCCCTCCTGAGCGTCGACAACGCGGCGGCCCAGCACAACGTCAATTCCGGTTTCAACTTCGAGGGAATCGACGCCTTCTGGGAGATTGTGGCCATCTTGGAGTCCGATGTCGAGCCAACGGAGTCCCAGTGGGACGCTTTCTTCGAAACGGCTGGCTACAAGCGTCTATCCGAGGAATTCGGGCGCGACTACTTCATGGACGCCCTTCGGGCGGTATTCTTGCCCTCGCAGCGCGGATTGGCGGAGGAGATGGTGAGAGATTTCTCCGAACGGGGTGGATTTCTGGGTTGGTACACTCCTCTGGTATTGGAGGGATTCCGCGCAGCATCGAGGGATCGGGCCTGGCAGCGGGAACGTGTCCAGGAGCTCAAGACCTATCCCTATCTGGCCAGGGCCGCGAAGTACGCTCTCCAGTACCTGCCGGAAGACACCGTCACCGAGTACCCGGCGGTTGATTTCGTAGTCTTCAGCGACTCCAGAGGATACACACCGCTCATCATGGGGATAACGGGAAACGACACGCCTCCGGCACATCAACTGGCGTGCCTCCGGGAACAGGGGCTGGACCGGCACTTTCCCTTCACACTGCTCATGGCCCATGAATCGTATCATCGGTACCGGGCATCCGTGCAGGAGATCGAGTTTCCCGGCGATGACCACCCGGACTACCCGATCGTATGGACGCTGGACCAGATGGTGAATGAAGGCATCGGGGATTTGATCAACCGCAAGTCGCTCTACGCTGGGGACGGATGTCTCGCGGACTCGGACGCAGGCGTACGCTTCAGAGAGGATCAGCGCGCACAGCCCGCAACCATCCGCGTGATGAACCTCATCTTCTCCGAGCTTGGCGAGGCACCAGAGTTGTCGGATAGGCTCGGCCGGCAGTTCCAGAGCTTTGTTCCCCAGTCGGGGCATCCCACCGGATTCTACATGGCCAACCTCATCGAGGAGGAGTTCGGAGCGGAGGAGCTCAAACACGTGGTCCGGAACCCGTTCCGGTTTTTCGCGCTCTACAACCGGGCCGCAGAGGCCGACAGAAGCGCTCCGGCATTCTCGGAAGAGGCCATGGCCTATCTGCGTTCCCTCGCGG
>CAZZEL010000056.1:0-25426 GCA_964652625.1 uncultured Gemmatimonadaceae bacterium | reverse complement strand
GGCAACGAGGCGGCCTGGTATCCATCTGGGATGTGGCATAATGGAGCGGTGAGAAACAACCGCTACCGACAAAAAGCAGAGGCGTTTCAGCTGAAGCGTCTGTCGCCAATCACACGCCGGGCGGCGGTACCGCGACAACACTTCCAGGAAGGCGTTTCAGCTGAAACGGTTTGGATCCGACCGGGAGATTCAGGCAACCATGCGCTCGGCTGGAATCGGTCATTCAGTTGTTCGTCGTCTGACCTCCAGGAGCTTGAACTGAGTCTCGGCTCCCCAGCGTCCCCCCTCCCCCCTCGGCAAGATCTTCATGCAGGACGGTGAGGGCTCCACTCCGACTGCCTCCTTCTCAGGTCCAAGGGCTTCTTCACCTTCTTCTCCATCCATTTCAGCCCGTGGTGACAGGTCTGGAAACCGCTTCGTCAGACGGCGAGTGATAAGCGTGCGTAAAAACAAACGCCGCAAGCCTTTACGCCACCTCAGAACCCGCCGGTGCTTCTCGCCGCGACAAAACTCTTGACCCCGGTTGGAGAGGGAGCTACCTAGGCAAAATGGGGGGTGATTCCTCCCAACGCCGGGGAAGTCACCCTTCCCCATGACGGGGTCACTCCTGGCCCCGCCCACCCGAGCGGCGGATCCCACCCGTCTGCCCGACTTCCCACCGTCCGACGGCCTGGTCGTATGCTGCCGGACCCAACCCCCGGAGGTGTCCCATGGAGCGAGTTGCCACGAACATCCCGGTTCGTTTTCGCCCATCCCATCGAGAGGCCTCGGTGGACCTTCAGGACCTCCAGACCGCCGTGACGGAATTCCTGGAGCTCTACGCCACGCCCCCCATGGTGCCTCCTGACTTCCAGGCCCTTCTCGGAGAAGGGGACGGCGAAACCCGATTTCTTCGGCTCCTGGAAGCGTCCGGCTATCCGTGGGACCCGGAGGGGTTCTTCTGCCACATCCTACGCCAGCTCGAGTCCGTCAGCGATGAAGCTCCCGGAGAGCTCCGGGTGGGTGGGATCCGCATTCCCTATCACCTGGGGATGAGCATCCTGGAGCAGGTCCTGCCCGGCGACCGGATGTACGATGTCAAGGACGTAAGAACCCTGGAGCGGTTGACGAATACCCGGGTTCCGGCGGAGGATCGGGAGACCCTCCAGGAAGTTCTGGATCTGTACCCCGTTCGTTTTTCCAGCCACGTCATCCGCCAGATGCGCTTGTCGCCGGCCATCGCTTACCAGTACAGGCCCTTCACGGAAGAGTTGGATCCCGACGGCCTGGTGCACACGTGGGTCGGGCAGTTTCACGAAGGTGTGGTTGAGCGGATGTACCGAAACCGGGTCATCTTCCTCCTGAACATGGCCTGCCCGGTGTACTGCCGGTTCTGCTTCCGGAAGCACAAGGAGTGCCGGAACGAGCCTGCGCCCACCCGGAAGGACGTGTCTCGGGCCGTGGCCTACATCCGGGAGTCTCCGGACATCAAGGAGGTGGTCCTCACGGGGGGCGATCCGTTCATGAACCGGGCCACCCTGACTCAGGCCATCGACGGCCTCAGGAACGTTCCCCACGTAGAAACCCTTCGCCTGGCTACTCGATCCCTGGCCTACTTCCCCCAGTTCTTCACGAAGGGGGACGGGTTCTGGGTCAACTACCTCCGGGAGCGCCAGTTGGAGTTGGAGCGGAAGGGCAAGCGCCTGGAGGTGGCCACGCATTTCCTCCACCCCGACGAGATCTCCCGACAGAGCCTGGACGTCATCTCCGATCTGGTGGGGGACGGGGTCCCGGTCTACGTGCAGACCCCGCTATTGGGAGGATGCAACGACAGTGGTGAATCGCTGGCGGATCTCTTCGCCCAGCTTCGGGGAGCGGGAGCCGAGATGCACTACATCTTCATGCCCTGCAGCCCCCTCCAGGGCAACGGACGTTACCGGACACCCATCAGTCGAGGTCTGGAGACTGCGTCCCATCTCCGGGCTCACCTCTCCGACAGGGCCATCCCCAGCCTCTGCACGGCCACGGCCATTGGTAAGATCGACTGGGGCACCAGCGGCTGGATGGTGGAGACCGACCGAAAAGACGAGAGCTACCTCTGGCTCCGGACACCCTACACCCGGGAGTATTTCGACGCATTCACGCCGAACCTGAATCTCTCCGAGGTGGTCCGACCGAACAGCGAGGGAACGCTGGATGCCCGGTACCTGGCGGATCCGGGAGACGAGAAGTGGATCCGGGGAGATCGGGAACCCGGGCCCTATCGTGTCAGGAAGGGACAGAAGCCTCGGCTGCCCGAAGCCGAATTCCTGGCCGCCCTGGCAGAGCTCCGGACGAAAGCCGACGATCCGGCCCTCGCCGCGGCTCCGGCCATTGTCCCCTCCGATTCTCCGGTTCTGCGACGGGTACACGAGACCCGTGTGGAGTTGGACGCCCTGGGTACCGAGAACGAGCTCCGGCAGGCCCTGGAGCTCATCGCCGACACCGACGCTATCACCGACGTGGTGTTGCATTCCCGCCGGGACGCAGCCCGGAGCCTTTCCAGCGTGAGCTGGATCGCAGATCGGCTGGTACCCATTCCCCACGTGAGCGCCGTGCGCCTCCGGAGCGAGCTCTTCCGAAGCAGGCCCCAGAGCTACGCCGACGGAGTGGGCAAGCGCCTCGCCCTTCTGAACCGACTCCGGGTGGGGAACCCACTCCGTGTGGAGGTGGAGAGCACCTTCCTCCACTCAACGGAATTCAAGGCACTCCACGGCCGGGTCACCCGGCTCCTTCGCCAGCGCGGCGTCACTGTCTATGCCAACATCCCCCTGCTGGCCTCCATCAATGACAGTCGGGAGGAGATGCTCACCCTCACCTCCGCCTGTCGACGCTTGGGAATCGAGGTCCATCACCTGGTCCTGGCGGGCATGGGCATCCAGGCCCAGTGGTGTGAGGACCACCCCGTCCACCTCGGGGACGTCATCGACCTGGCCAGCCACCTCAGGGAGTTCGGGAGCGGGCGTGAGCTCCCGGCCTACATCCTCCGGACCCCTCTCGGGGAGGTGGACTTCGGTCTGAGCTGCGACGTTCTGGAGTGCCTGGACTCGGGGGACACGGTCCTTCGCCTCTTCACCCACACCCTGGAGGACTACCGGGCCATGCATCCGGACTTCGCTCCTCCGTCGGGCGCCACCTTCGGCGACGATGGTTATCCCACGGTGAGAATCCGAGGGCTCACAATGTAGGGGCCGGCGGCGGGGATCACACGAGACGACGGCCCAGACCAGAGGAGACGGCGGCGCAGAACCCAACACCCTGTGACCAGCCCGCAACCGTTTCAGGGGGGAGTGGAATCAAAGAGAGAGAAAATTCGTAGAGTAAGTAGCGGAGAGCACATGACCCCTGGGAGGCATCATGGACCTGGTCAGAGCATTCTCGTTCCTTCTGGTCGCCGGAACGGTCTGGGTCCAGCCGGTCCTCTCACAGAGGTCCGCTACCCCGGCCACTTCCCAGATGGAAGGAAGCTACTTCACGGCCCACAACATCGGCTCGGCGCATCGGATCACCAGGGGAGCCGGGAGCCGCGTGGGGGTCATGGACCATTCCTTCCACGCCGGGGCCCATCCCGAGATCTACGCCGGAGCCCGGGACTTCCGGGGTCCGGGGGTGGCATCCGAGGAGAGCCATAGAGGGTATTGGGTCGCCCTGGCCCTCCATGAGATCGTCCCCGAGGCGGAAATCTTCGCCCTGGACACCTACTCGCCCGTTGAGGAGGAGAGGGTACAGGCCATGATCCGGGCCCTGGAATGGGCTGTGGTCGAGGGATTGGACGTGGTGGCCTGCCCGGAAGGCTCCTTTTCCGAGGAGGCTCGCGAGAAGCTGGACCCGGCGGTGGAAGAGGCCGTTGTCTCGGGCGTCGTGGTCGTCTTCCTGGATTATCCCCATCCGGCCAACCTCCTTCCAGCCCTGGCCGTCCTTCCCGCCGACCCCGACCGGAGCTCTCAAGGTGCGAAGCGAAAAGCGAGGAGTGAAGGAGAGGAGTCGGGAGCTCCTCGCTCTGCCGACCTGAAGGTCTACCAGGAACGGGAAGGGAGGACCGGGGAAGGAGGAATCCTGGATCCCTTCAGCGACCACGACTCGGGTGGGGGATCCCGTCGTTACCTGTCTCGTCATTGTCTTGCCCCGGTGGCCGCCGGGCTGGCGGCCCTTCTCCGGAGCCGGGAGCCTTCTCTTTCCGCCGCCGAGATCAAGTCCATTCTCCAGGAATCCAACCGGCCCTTCCAGGTGGCCGGAGCTCCGGCGTTTCAGATTCCGGATGCCTACGAAGCGGTGCGTCTGGCAGGAGGATCTCCGGGGCTCAGCCAGAGCTTGCCGGTCCTTGTCCAGAGCTTGCCCGGAATCGCCCCCCGGCCCGTTTCCGGCCTCCGGCCATAGGAATCCGGAGTAGAAAGCCCATACACAGGGACGCCGACCCGCTGTTATCTTGGAAAGACGGGCTCTTCCGGGACAATCCCGGCAGACGCCCTCCTTTTCAGGATCCTCCGGAGTCTCTGGAGCCGATGGCGAGAATCCTCGTTGTGGATTGGGACGAAATCGAGCGGGTACACCTCTGGACCATCCTGGAGGAAGCGGGCCACCAACTCCTCTTCGCCTCCGATGGGAAGGTGGCCCTGGAGGTGTGGGAGCGGAACCCCATCGACCTGGTGGTGACCGAGCTGGCCATGCCGGAGTTGAACGGTCTTCGCCTCATCCAGGAGCTGGTGAAGCTGGACGCGGGAGTTCGGATCGTGGCCATCTCCGCCATCAGTGCCGACCAGCTGGACCTGGCCGAGGACTTCGGCGCCAACACCATCCTCTACAAGCCCGTGACCCGTGACAGCATCCTCCAGGCCGTCGAGGAAGCCCTGGAGGCTCCTCGCCCCAGACGCGATCAATGGGACCAATGGCGAGGATAGCCATCGGAAACAACAGACTCGGAGGCAGGAACCTCCTGGCATGATCGGTCTACAGACAATAGGCTAGAAGCTAGCGGAGGAGGCTGAACGCCACCTCCGTTTTCGTTCCCCTCCAAGGAGAAGAGCAGCATCGACAACCCCCGCGTAAACGACCAGATCCGCATCAGCCCTATCCGTCTCATCGGCGCGGACGGCGACCAGATCGGCGTCGTCGGCCTGGACAAAGCCCGGGACATCGCTGCCGAGCGAGGCCTCGACCTGGTGGAGGTCGCCCCCAAGGCCCGCCCGCCCGTGGTCAAGCTCATGGACTACGGGCGCTACCGCTACGAGCAGCAGAAGAAGGAGAAGGAGGCCCGGAAGAAATCTCACACCATGGAAGTGAAGGAGATTCAGCTACGGCCTCGAACCGACGACCACGACTTCGATGTCAAACTGAAACACGCACGGCGCTTCCTGGAAGAAGGAAACGCCGTGAACGTGGTCGTGCGCTTTCGCGGTCGGGAACTCCGGCGCCCCGAAGTGGGCCACGAAACCATGGACCGTATGCTGGAGGCCACGGAGGACATCGCCACCGTGGAGCATCGGTCACGGCGCGTGGAGGGTCGGCGCCTGACCGCCAGACTGGAGCCGGCCGGGAACTGAGGCTGGAGCCGGGCCGGGAGGGTCCGGTTACTCCTCGGGCTCCTCGGGCTCATCGATCTCCAGGAGCTCGATGTCGAAGGTGAGATCCTGGCCGGCCAGGGGGTGGTTCCCGTCTAGTTTGACGAACCCCTCGTCAGCCCCGGTGACCACTACGTCCAGCTTTCGGCCGTCCTTGTACTCCATGCGCAGAACCTGCCCCACCTGGGGATCGTGACCTTCCGGGAGGTTCTCCCGGGGCACGCTGAAGGTGAGTTGATCCAAGCGGGGGCCGTAGGCGTCGTCGGCCTCCACCTTCTCCGTCTTTGTCTCGCCCTCCGCCATTCCCTCCACGGCATTCTCGAACCCGGGGATAACCTGGCGCTCTCCCAGCTGAAAGGAGATGGGTCCGCGCTTGTCCGAGGAATCGAAGACCGTTCCGTCTTCCAGACGACCCTCGTAGTTCACTTTGACCGTGTCTCCCGCCGATGCCTTGCTCATACTACCTCGTCCCTTGGATGATTCGTCGGCCAGCCGGGAACTTCCCGAGCCGGCCAGGTGCGTGAGCCCACTCCAACACCCGACCCCAAAGAAGGTTCATCCTATCACCCTCCGGATCCTACCCCTGAGCCGGGGGTAGCCTTCGAGACCGGATTTCGCCCCAGGAGAACGAGAACCGCCCACAGGAAAGTTCATGAGCACCACCACATCGGAAGCCCCGGAGTTCTCCGCCCAGGAGCTGGCGGACCTCATCGAAAGCGATACTCCCTTTCAGATCATGGACGTTCGAGCCCCACAGAAGGTGGATCAGGCGTCCATCCACCTGGTTCCTTCGGAGAGGTATCACAACATCCGGGGATCCGAGCTCATGAATCGGACCGATCCGGAAGCCACGGGCCTGGACCCGGAACTTCCGGTGGCCGTGATCTGTGGAAGGGGCAAAGACTCCTCCGTCCTGGCCTTCCATCTGAACCGTCTCGGCTTCGACGCACGCTCTCTCGCCGGAGGAATCGCAGCGTGGATGAACGTCCTGGTGCCCCGGGAGCTGGATCCCCCCCAGTCCCTGGATCGGCTGGTCCAGTTCGATCGCCTGGGCAAGGGGTCCCTGGGCTACCTCCTGGTGAGTCGGGGAGAAGCCGTCATCATCGACCCTCCCCTGGAGGCCGGAGCGTACCTGGATATCCTCGAGGAGGAGGGTGCGGAGCTCGTGGGGGTGTTCGACACCCATGCCCACGCCGATTACGTGAGCGGCGGCCCGACGCTGGCCCGGAAGTTCGCCGTTCCCTATTACCTGCACGCCGCCGACGGCCTCTATCCCTACGATGGCCGTCCGGGGGAGATCGACTTTCACGCCCTCAGTGACGGGGATGTCATCGAGTTTGGCGATAGCGCCGTGACCGTGGTCCACACCCCGGGACACACGGAGGGGAGCGTGACCTACCTGGTGGAGGATCGGGTGGCCTTTACCGGCGACTTCCTCTTCGTGGAGTCCATCGGCCGGCCGGACCTGGGAGGCCAGGAGGGCCGCTGGGGCCGGGAGCTGTGGGCCTCCGTCCAGAGAGCCAAGGAGGCGTGGGATCCCGGTGTCATGATCTATCCCGCCCACTACACCTCCGAATCAGAGCGGCGGCTGGGGTCGGCCGTGGGGATATCCCTGGAAGACCTGTTGGAGGAGAACGAGTTGCTCCAGATTCCCTCGGAAGAGGAGTTCCTGGAGGTGATCCTGGAGAACAAGGCCTCCTTCCCGGACACCTACCGGAAGATCAAAGCCCTGAACCTGGGTCTCCTCTCCTTCCAGGAGACGGATGTGGAGGAGCTGGAGGCGGGCCGCAACGAATGCGCTCTGGGGGGCGTGCCATCATGAAGGATCGACTCGTCTCGGCGGCTGTTCTCGTCGCCCTGGGCCTCGTGGTGGGTGGGGGGCTCATGGGGTACGGCTTCAAGGCCGGCCGGACCGCCGACCGGTTCGTCACGGTGAAGGGCCTCAGCGAACGGGAGGTGGAAGCGGACCTGGCCCTCTGGCCCCTTCAACTGGTGGCGGCGGGGAACGACCTCTCCCGGACCCAGGAGCGGATGGACGAGATGGTGGGCCTGACCCGGACCTTTCTCAGGGAACACGGCATCCCGGACGAGAGCGTTTCGGTCCAGGCCTTCAAGGTCACGGACGCCCAGGCCAATCCGTACCAGGGAGGCAACGCGGTCTACCGGTTCATTATCACCCAGACCCTCATGGTCCGCTCCGAGGAGCCCCGCACGTTGCGGTCAGCCAGCCAGGACGTGGGACAATTAGTCCAGGCAGGGGTCGTTCTGACTTCCGGCCAGGAGTATGGCCCCGGGGGACCCACCTATCTCTTCACCCGTCTCAACGACCTCAAGCCGGAGATGCTGGCGGAAGCCACGGCTCGGGCCCGGGAATCCGCCGAGGAATTCGCCGATGCTTCCGGGAGCTCGGTGGGGAAGATCCGACGGGCACACCAGGGGGTCTTCCAGATTCTCCCCAGGGATCCCGCCCGGGGTCAGCAGGAGCAGAACCAGCTCTTCAAGACCATCCGGGTCGTCTCCACGCTGGAGTACCTGCTGGAGGGCTGAGAGTCCCTTGCGGGACTACGGGACGCCCCTACGCTACATCCCGGTCCTTGCGGATCTTGTGGCGGAGAATGGCCTCCTGGGTTCGGCCCACCACGGCATGGGGCGCCACCCTACCACACTGACCCACTCCCTTCTTGGGCGTACAGATCCCGTGACACCAGAGGGACCGACTGCGAGTGAGGGGGCATCCCAGGTGGGTGTACTCGGGAACCCGGGACTTCTCGCGCTTCACCAGGCGACGGGTGGCCATTCTATTCGTCCTCGTTGACGTAGGATGTCCGAAACGAAACAAGATCAATTCTCGTTCCTGAAAGATAGCAGGAATCGTGCCGGATGGCGTGCGGAGTCGGAGACCGTAGCCCATGTGAGGCGGGAACCGGAAGCGGAAGAGATCCCGGAGCCTCCGCGGCCTGCGCCCTCAGGCCAGTCGGTCCCAGCCTCGGGCGTAGAGGTGGGGGAACCGTTTCAGGTAGCCCGGATAGCCGGCCCCGGCGGCCTTCACCGCGTCCCGGGAGAGGGTCACGGTGCTCACCCGTCCCTGGGACTCCAGGACCACCTCGCCATCGGGGCCGATAGCCAGGGAGGCCCCCCCGATGGGCACGCCATTCTCCGGGCCCGGGCGGTTCGTGGAGATCACGTACGCGCCACTGGTCACGGCATTGGCCTGCAGGACCAGCTTCCACCGTTCGTAGCTGTAGAGGGGGGTGCACCGAGGAGCCAGGATCACCTCCGCACCCATGGCCGCCAGGAGCTCCGATCCCGTCGGGCGGTTCACATCCGAGCAGATCTGTAGACCCAGGGTCATGGGCAGTCCCCGAACCACCTCCGGCGGTTCCGGTCCGGGCTGGTAGTGGCTGGCCTCCCAGAACCCCTCCTCGGACGGGAGGTGGACCTTCCGGTACCGGGCTCGACAGGAGCCCTCTCCGTCGTAGAGAAGAGCCGTGTTGTGTCGGATCCCGGAGTCCGGATCCCGGATGATGGCTCCTCCCAGGACCGGGATTCCGGCGTTCCGGGCCACCCGGGACAGCAGGCTCTGTCGGGGCCCGTCCACATCCTCGGCGTCTTCGGGCCGGGCCACTTTCGTGGCAGGAGACCAGGCGTTCAGAGGAAGCTCCGGGAGCACCACCAGCTCCGCCCCTCTCGCCCCGGCATCCCTCACCACATCCGGGAGACGATCCCAGTCCTCGTCGGTGGGGAAGACATCGGTGACCAGAGCTACGGTGAAGGTCTCGGCTCTCATGAAAGGCCCGGGGTTACGGACGCGTGAAGCGTCCTGGGGACGACGCGCGAGGCGACAACGACGTTCGTCTAACCTACCCCTCGGAGGAGGAATGGAGCCATGGCGCCGCCGATGCGGAAGCTGGACTCTCCTCCCGTACCTCCAGTTGCTCCTCCAACCTCCTCACCCGTTGCATGAGGTCCACCAGGGTGTCCCCCACCACATCCGGGAGCTCCCCATGATCCAGGTCCGGAACGGAAGCCGGTGTCGGCTCGCCCTTTCGCTTGACCACCTCGCCGGGAATTCCCACCACCACCGAGTCCGAGGGCACAGGCTTCACCACCACGGCGTTGCCTCCCACCCGGCTGTTTCTGCCGATGCGAATGTCCCCGAGGATCTTGGCGCCGGCCCCCACCACGACGCCGTCCTCCAGGGTGGGATGTCGTTTGCCCGGCTCCAGGCTGGTGCCCCCCAGGGTCACCCCGTGGTACAGGGTGACGTCGGCGCCGATCTCCGCCGTTTCTCCGATGACCACTCCCATCCCGTGGTCGATGAAGAATCGGGGTCCGATCCGGGCCCCCGGATGAATCTCGATGCCCGTGAGAGCCCGGTTCAGATGGGAAAGCCAGCGGGCCGGCAGCTTCCACCCCCGTTCCCACAGCCAGTGGGACAACCGATGCCCCCACACGGCGTGGAGGCCCGGGTAGGTCAGAAGAACCTCCAGGGTGCCGCGGGCCGCAGGGTCCCGCTGGAAGACGGAACGGATGTCGTCACGTATGGTCTGGATCATGTCGAATGCCTCCATGTCTGGCTCTCAGTCCCCCAAACCCTGAAACAGGTCCGTGCTCAGGTAGCGCTCTCCGAAAGAGGGAATCACCACCACGATGAGCTTGTCCCGGCTCTCCTCCCGGCGGGCCACCTCCAGGGCGGCCCATACCGCCGCGCCGGAGGAGATCCCCACCAGGAGGCCTTCCCGGGAGGCCATGGCCCGGGCCGTATCGAAGGCATCGGGCCCTTCCACCGTGAGGATCTCGTCGTAGACCCGGGTGTTCAGGATGTCCGGCACGAAACCGGCCCCGATTCCCTGGATGGGGTGGGGGCCCTTCTCCTTCCCGGACAGGACCGGGGAATCGGCAGGCTCCACCGCCACGACCTTCAGCCCGGGTTTCAGTTCCTTCAGGACCTCCCCGGTTCCGGTGATCGTCCCTCCGGTTCCCACCCCGGCCACCAGGACATCCACCTCCCCATCCGTGTCCTCCCATATCTCCCGAGCCGTGGTCTGCCGATGGATCTCCGGATTCGCCGGGTTCCGGAACTGCTGGGGGATGAAGTACCGGTCATCGGTGGCGGCCAGCTCCTCGGCGGCCTGAATGGCTCCCTTCATCCCCTCGTCGCCGGGTGTGAGGATGAGCTCGGCCCCGTATCCCCGGATCAGGGCCCGCCGCTCCCGGCTCACTTTGTCCGGCATGGTCAACACGCACCGGTATCCCCGAGCCGCTGCCACCATGGCCAGAGCGATACCGGTGTTGCCGCTGGTGGGCTCCAGAATGATGGTATCCGGCTTCAGGAGACCCGCCGCCTCGGCGGCGTCGATCATAGACACCCCGATGCGGTCCTTCACGCTGTGGGCCGGGTTGAAGAACTCCAGCTTGGCCACGACCCGCCCCGGAAGATCCGCCCCCAGGTTCCGGATCCGGACCAGAGGGGTCTTCCCCACCAGGTCTGTCACGTCGTCGTAGATCCTCATGGACTCCTTTCTGCTCCTACCTCCGCGACTCTTTCGGGTGGCCCCGGAACGGACCGCCTCCCGAATAGAAGAAACGGGGCGTCACCGGCTCTCCTCCGGCGGCGCCCCGTCTCCTCCGAGCCCGCCGATCTCTCCTTCAAGAGTGGGCGGGCTGTCGGGCCAACTCAGCTAACCGTCGTTCGCCGCTCCCCTCCTCCGGAGATGATGCGCACAACAGCAACACCGACACCGTCCCCAGTCGGTCTCCGTATCGGAAATCCGCGACTGGTGCCGGACTCCTGACATGGCCCGCTTCCTGAATTTCCGAAGCTTCACAGGTTCCTCATCCCGTTGGAATCTGCCGGCCCGTTCTACCGGCAGGGACATTCCCAAGAACCCTCCAGTCCCACCGGGAGTTCCATGTGCCACTTCACCCTCAGTGCCAGCGCCAACCACCGCCACGACTCATGCGAGGATTGACCACGTTGTTGAAGACGGATCCGAAGGTATAGGAGAACCCGATGTCGAAGCCGTACTCGAAGTCCGTGCCCAGCTGTCGGCGCTCCAGGAAGATGTCCTCGTCGGAGATGTCCTCCAGGGGAACGTAGATCTGGTTCTTCACCCGGGCGGCCGAGCCCCGTACGTCCAGGCTCAGGCCCCGGAACAGGCGGATTTCCACACCGGACCGGAAGTCCAGGCGGTGCACGGAGAAATCGTCCATGTAGTTGGACCATTCGGCCGAAGCGTTGATCTGGCCCCAGGGCTGCTCGAACGCCGCCGCCGCCTCCAGACTCTGCTCCACCCGGAACTCGGTGGTCTCCCTGAAGAGGGTGATCTCCTCGTAGTTGAAGTAGGCCGCCTCCACCGTGTAGAGGAAGGTGATCTGGCGCCGGTCGGACTCGGCGTAGGGGTAGATGTTGTACTCCACCGCCGGGCCCAGACGGACGGCCAGGTCCTGGTTCAGCCGCGTGGAAACGGTAGCCGATCCCTCCAGGCCCCAGGACCAGTGGGGTCCCAGGCTCCAGACGGCCAAACCCTCAGCCTCGTGGTTCACCGACGTGCTCGTCACCTTGTCGCCGTCGCTGAGCTCGTACTCAGACTCCGAGTACCTTCCGCTGATGTCCAGGTCCACCTTGAACTCCTCCGTGGTTCGGCTGGCGCTGAAGGAGCCGTCGAAGGAGCGATCGCTGACCCTCTCCTCTCCTTCCAACTCACCGCTCACCCGAGCCGTGAAGACCCAGCGGTTCCAGGGATCCGCCTCCTCTTCCGCCGTGGGCTGCCCCCGAGGCCCCTGGTAGAGGACGTCCAGCCGACCGCCCAGGGGGGTGCTGGCCACGTAGGGTACCAGGCCGAGCTTGAAGACCCGGACCATCCCCTGGCGCACCTCGTCATCCGTATCGTCGGGCCGGGAGACAAAATGGAGGGTGTCCTGCCGCTGGTACTCTCCCAGCCCGATGAAGTGGAAGGTGTAGTCCAGCCCTCCGGCCCCGGTCCGTTCCTGGGTGACCAGAACGTGGAGCTGGGCGTCCATCCGGTCACGGACGTAGTTCACGAAGGGCACTTCCCGGCGGAAGTAATCGAAGTCGCATCGCCGGCAATCCAGGAACACCCGGAGATTCTCCTGGGCCTGGATCCCCTCCTCCCATGAAGGGTCCTCCACGTCCTGGGCCGCCAGGCCCGGGGGGAGAAGGAGAGTCAGGGCCAGGGACAGGAGAAGGGAGGTTAGCCGTGGATGGTATTTGTGCGTCATAGCGCCCTTCCTTATGCGTGGCATGATGCCCGGCATGGATCGCCATATCCGGTGGATGGCGAGCCGGAATCCGGAATCCCGCCGCTCCTTCGGAAAGTTACCGCGCAGACTCTTTGAGCGAGTGAAGGAGGCGTGGGAAGGGCGTAAGAATGCTCCACGGGTTGTGTAAGAGGGGGGTAAGGAGGTTTGGCGTATCGACTGGGGATCCGGTGAGCGCTCCCGGCCCGAGACTCACCGCTTCAGTCGGTAGCCGGCCTTGCGAGCGGTGAGGATGTGCCGGGGATGGGCCGGATCGTCCTCCAGCTTCCGCCGGAGCTCGGAGATGTGGACGTCCACGGTTCGGGTCATGACCTCGGCGTTTCCGTATCCCCACACCTCCTTCAGGAGCTCCTGCCGGCTCTTCACCGCTCCTCCCGCCTCCAGGAGGGCATGGAGAAGGTCGAATTCCTTCGGGGTGAGCTCCACGGGCTCCCCGTCCCTTCGGACGCTTCGGGTGGAGGGGACCACCTCCACCTCCCCGAATTTCTCCCGGGACGCTGAGGACGTCTCCCCGGCCTCCTCCCCGCGGGTGCGGCGCAGGAGGGCACGGACCCGGGCCAGGAGCTCCGCCGTGCTGAAGGGCTTCGTGACGTAGTCGTCGGCTCCGCAGTCGAACCCCAGAACCACGTCCGACTCCTGGCTTCGAGCCGTGAGGATGAGCACCGGATAGCGGGCCCCCTGGGTCCGGACCTCCCTGAGAACCTCAAACCCGCTCTTCCCCGGGAGCATGAGGTCCAGGATCATGAGGTCCGGCGCCTTCTCCTTCACGGCCTCCATGCCCGTCTCCCCGTCCCGGGCCACCTCCACCTGGTATCCCTCGAAGCGAAGGATCGTCTGCAGGCCGAAGGCCAGGTCCTCGTTGTCCTCCACAACCAGGATTCGAGCCACGCTCAGCTCCTCTCCTCCGCCGGGACCCCGGAACTGGGTAGCTCCACCACGAAGCGGGCACCTTCCCCGGCTGCGTCCTCCACCCAGGCCCTACCCCCGTACTCCCTGGCCATGTCCGCCACCACGGAAAGTCCGATTCCGCTTCCGCGGACGGGTCCTTCCAGGTCCCGCTCCAGTCGCCGGTAGGGATCCCAGATCCTCTCCCTGTGCTTCCGGGGGATGCCGGGCCCCTCGTCTTCCACCGAGAGCCGGACCCGGCCGTCTCGATCTTCGCCCCGAAGTCGGACGGTCTGGCCCCTGGGACCGTACTTCAGAGCGTTGTCCAGGAGGTTCGCCAGCATCTGGTGGAGATGTCCCCGCTGGGCCCCGATCCGGAGCCCGGGCTCCACATCCACCTCCAGGGAGGCATCCCGGTCCTCCGCCAGGGGGGCGAAGGCCTCCATGAGATCCCTCACCGTCTCGTCTACCACGACCTCTTCCAGACCGGTGGAAGGCGTACCTCCCCGGTGACCGCGAGCGAACTGCAGGGTGTTTTCCACCAGGTGGGTGAGGCGTCGGGACTCCCTGCGTATCACCTGGGTGGAGCGACGGCGCTCCTCCTGGGTCTCCAGCTTTCCGTCGGCCAGGAGGTCGGTGAACATGCGAATCTGGGTCAGGGGGGTCCGGAACTCGTGAGAGACGCCGGAGATGAAGTCCTCCCGGAGTCGGGCCAACTCGTGCTCCCGGCGCAGCTGGAAGAGGGCCGCCACTCCCACCCCCAGAGCCAGAACGATCAGAGCCAAGAGGAGGGGCAATCGTGACCGTGGAAGCCCCCCGATGATGAGGTGCTTCGCAGCGTCGGGCCGGATGGCCACCTCAACCACCAGGGATCCGTACTCCGAAGGGAGGGTCGTCTCGGCCAGGAACGCCGAGGTGGGATCCTGGTCCGAGCCCAGAACCCTCTCCCCCGACGGCCCCCGGACGGAGAGGTGAAGAAGGGAATCGTTGGGTTCTGTGCCTGCCACCACCTCCGGAAGCAGTCCACGATCCCGGTACCAGTCCCGGAACAGCCCCTCCAGAGCCTCCAGGGGCAGGAGGGCTCCGTACACGTACCGCCGAAATCCGTCCTCATCCAGCGCGTTCCAGTAGACCGCCAGGAAGGGATCCTGGCCGAAGGCCCCTGCCGGCGCCGTCCGGTAATCGTACCGGCGGTCCCCCACCGTGTCCCCGGGGCTTTCCAGCTGTGCGGCCAGGGCCGAGGCGAGGGATGGTCGGGGAGGGTCTCCGGACACCGTCACCGAGGAGTCGGCCACGGACCAGCGAAAGAAGACGGCACTCTCCTCCAACGCTCGGGAGCGGAAGCCCACCCGCCGGAGGGCATCGTCCATCTCCCACTCCATCACCTCCGGACCCGGCACCCGCCGCCCACGGATCCGCCGGGGAACGTCGTCGAAGAGCTCCCAGGCGAACCGGTCCAGGTTCTCCCGACTCCGCCGGGAGAATTCCCATGCCGCGATGCGGGCGTAGTCCCGGAGGATGCCCTCCGCCGTCTGTCGGTGGGAGCGGGCCGCAGCCAGGGCCTGGTACCCCAGCCACAGGGTGAGCGCCAGGGTGACCACCAGGAAGACCACCAGGAGGGTCATGCCCCGATCGGGATGTCGTCCACGAAGCTGTGGGAGGAGAGACACGTCGCTTTGCCCGCCATGCCGGGACCGTCGGAGGACCCTGACCCGGATCTCAGCCGCTCCGGCTTCTCGAGAGCCTGATCGCATCGTCGAGACTCCACTGGAAGCTAGAGATACCCTTCAGGGGCAGCAACGCGGAGGCAGCCCGGGAACGTTCACCTTGTGTAAGACTTCGGTAAGGGCTGCTCAGGTCAAAGGGCTGTTGAGAAAGGCGGGCGTCAGGGCGGGCGGGAGACTCCGGGCACGGAAAAGACCGTGAAAACGTAACGGGGAGGGTGGGGTACACGGAAAGAGGTTCCCCCGACCCTATGCATCGTAGCACACGGAGGCATCGTGTCCACCTCTGCATCTTCATCGTCCTCCCGTCCCCAGTCCCCGGGATCCGACACCGGGACCTCCGGCGGCTCCGGGATTCCCGCGCCCACGGTGGCCGACCGTCCCCGGGTGGTGGTGGTGGGTGCCGGATTCGGAGGGATGAACGTGGTGAAGGGCCTGGAGGGGGTAGACTGCGATATCATCCTGGTGGACCGGCGGAATCACCACCTCTTCCAGCCCCTCCTCTACCAGGTGGCCACGGCGGCCCTCTCCCCCGCCGACATCGCCCAGCCCATCCGGACCATCTTCCGGCGCCAGAAGAACGTGCAGGTGGTCCTGGGAGAGGCCACGGAGGTGAACCTGGAGAAGCGGACCGTGCGGGTGGATGACGACGTCATCGCCTACGACTGGCTCATCCTGGCCGCCGGAGCCACCCACAGCTACTTCGGCAACGACCACTGGGCCGAACGGGCCCCGGGCCTCAAGACGGTGGAGGACGCCCTGGACATCCGACGACGCATCCTCTCCGCCTTCGAGGCCGCGGAGATGGAGGACGACCCGGAATCCCGGGAAGCCAAGCTGACCTTCGTGGTGGTGGGAGGAGGGCCCACGGGAGTGGAGCTGGCCGGAGCCCTCAGGGAGATCGCCGCCGAGACCATCCCCGAGGACTTTCGCCGGGTCGACACCTCCACGGCTCGCATCATCCTCATGGAGGGCCTGGACCGCCTGCTTCCCGCCATGTCGGCGGCGGCATCGGCCCGGGCCCTGAAGGACCTGGACGCCATGGGCGTGGAGGTCCGCCTCAACACCATGGTGACGGACCTGGATGACGATGCGGTCTGGGTGGACGACGAGCGGTTTCCCGCAGCCAACGTCTTCTGGGCTGCCGGGGTGAAGGGAGAGAGCATCGCCGAGACTCTGGGCGTGGAGCTGGACAAGCGAGGGAGAATCCCCGTGGAGCCCGACTGCTCCGTTCCCGGCCATCCCCGGACCTTCGTCATCGGGGACCTGGCAGCCCAGGTGGACGGCCAGACGGGAGAGCCCGTACCCGGGGTGGCCCAGGGGGCCATCCAGATGGGAGCCTTCGTGGCCCGGGTCATCGCCGATTCCATCATCCAGGGGGAGCCCCTACCGGCCCGCAGGCCCTTTCACTACCGGGACAAAGGAGACCTGGCCAGCATCGGCCGGGCCCGGGCGGTGGCCGATCTCCGGGACCACACCTATACCGGGTTCTTCGCCTGGGTCCTCTGGAGCGTGGTCCACGTGGGCTTTCTCATCGGCTTCCGGAACAAGGTCCTGGTCATGATCAACTGGGCCTGGCAGTGGCTCCAGCAGGGCCGAGGGGCTCGCCTCATCACCGGAACCCGATCCATCCGGCCCAAGAAGCAGGTGGATCTATAGAGGGGCAGGTTTCCTCAACCGTGCAGCGGCCAGATGAGGGGGATGAGGAGGACGGACAGGAGAGCAAGGAGCACCTGCAGGGGCAGGCCCACCTTCACGAAGTCCGAGAACCGGTACCCCCCCGGCCCGTAGACCATGAGGTTCGTCTGGTAGCCCAGGGGCGTAGCGAAGGCCAGGGAGGCCCCCACGGTGATGGCGATGACGAAGGGCCGCACGTCCAAACCCTGGGAGGTGGCCGCCGAAATGGCCACCGGGAAGATGATGGCCACGGCGGCGTTGTTCGTGATGGTCAGGGTGAAGAGCATGCACGCCGCCAGGGTGGCCGCCAGGATCCCCATGCCTCCCAGGGGCTGGCCCAGGGTCACGATCCCCTGACCTACCCAGGCGGCGGCTCCGCTGGCCTCCAGGGCCCTCCCCAGGCCGATGGCCGCGCCAATGACCAACAACACGGACCAGTCCACCGAGCGGCGAGCCTCGGCGGGGGTTACCAGGCGAAGGGCCACCATGGCAACGGCTCCTCCCAGAGCCGCCACGGAGATGTGGAGCACCCGGGTGGTGGCCAGAGCGATGACCGCGGCGAGAACAAGGAGTCCGGCCCGAGCCTCCACGGGCTTCCAGGTCGGCCGCTCTCCCACCCGCTCCTCCAGGGCCTCCCGCCCCATGAGGTAGAAGTCCCGTCCCTCCCGGAACGCCTCCGTGAACCCCGGCGTGCCGGCGAGGAACAGGGTGTCACCGGGCCGGAGAACCACGTCGTAGGGATCCTCCGCCAGCTCGACGCCGTGGCGGATCACCCCCACCACCTTCGCCCCGTACCGTCCGGGGAAGTTCACGTCCGCCACCCGCTCCCCCTCCAGGATGGAGCCCTCCGGTACCACGGCTTCCCGAAGCTCCACGGGCCCCTCCTCTTCCTCCAGGGGCTCGGGCAGGGCCACGGCCTCCAACTCCACCCTATCGGCCATGGCCTCCAGGGCGTCCCGGTCCGCCCGGAAGATGAGACGGTCCTTCCGGGAAAGGCTCGTGTCCGGGGTGGGGTGGAGGACCGTCCCCGACTCCCGGATCAGGCGCACCAGGGACACGTTCGGGGTGTTGAGGCGGAGGTTCCGCACGGTCCGGCCCCGGGCCCTGGAGTCCTTTGGAACCTGGAGGACATGGATCCCCCGGCCGGCGGCCTGCGCACCCCGGCGGTCCGTCTCCACATCTTTCCGGTGACGCAGGAAGCGAGGCGCCACCAACACCAGGTAGGCCACCCCGACCCCAGCCAGGGGCAGTCCCAGCATGCCCAGCTCGAAGAACCCCAACCCCCGACGACCCGATTCCCGGAGAAGCCCGTCCGCCACCAGATTCGTTGAAGTCCCGATGAGGGTACACACGCCCCCCAGGATGGAAGCGTAGGAGAGAGGAATCAGGAGCTGGGAGGCCCGGATCTCCCGCTTTCGGGTCCACGCCAGGACCGAGGAGATCCCCATGGCCACGATGGGGGTGTTGTTGAGAAAGGCCGAGGAGATCCCGGAGGCCAGGGAGAGGCGGAGAAGGACGGGTCGGAGCCTTCGGAACCCTCCGAAGAGGAGCTCGGCGGCCTTCCGGAGGATTCCCGTGGACCGGAGCCCGGACGCCACCACGAAGAGGGAGCCGATGGCCAGGAGGGTGGGCTCTGCGAAGCCGGCCAGGGCATCCTCCACGGGTAGGACCCCCAGGGTCACCGCGGCCCCCAGGGCGGCCAGAAGCACGATGTCCGGGCTCAGGAACTCCACCACCAGGAGGACCAGAGCCAGGAGGATGACGCCCAGGGTAAGGCCGATCTCCAGGGTCACAGAGTGCCTTCCTTTTCGACCAACCTGCTACGGAGCATAGAGGGCTCCCTGGGCCAGAATCCCTACGATGAGCCCCATCACCACCAAGGCCGAAACGGCCGCGACCACCTCCACGGCGGAGGGTCTCGTCCCCGCAACCAGCTTTCCGGGCGGACCACCGCTACCCCTCCCCTTCATCCAGTTCCGAAGATCCCGGAGGGCCACCTCCACCGACCGCATGGGACAGAAGAAGGAACACCAGGGCGTCCGAACAGCCAGCGACGCCACGAGAACGACGAAAAGGAGAAGCCATTGCAGGGTGGTTCCCCGGAGAGAGAAGAGGGCGGCAAAGGGCTCGTAGCTTGCGAGGACGGGTCGGGCGGTGAGAAAGGCGATGAATAGAGCGGCGAACACCACCACATCCCTGACCTTTTCCAGTAGGCGAGCCCACCTCGGGGACACCTTCAAACCGCTCCCTCCGATGACCCCCACGACCCGCTGAGCAGCGCCGAAGGGACAGGCGTAGAGACAGTAGAGGTTCCGGCCATAGAGGAGAGAGGTCAGAACGAAGCCAGCGACGAGGAGATACATGGCCATCTGTACCCGAGGATCGGGAAGATAGCCGGACAGAAAGCCGGAGATCTTCGCCAGGGTAACGGGGGAATCCTTCCAGAACCCCAGCATCACCAGGCCCCCGATCTGGCTCGCCCACCTTGCCCTGCGCCGGAGGGGGCCTCGAAGCCGAATACCGAGGATCCCCATGGCGAAGAGGACCAGGACGATGATCTCCAGCAGACCGAACTCGAAAGGGCGGGGGGGGACCGGTATGCGGGTGTCGAACGCCGTGGCGGCCACCTTGACTACGGAAGTCTGAACACCCTGGACTATGGCCTGAGCCGAGAGTGTAGCCCCCGTCACCCCTACCACGTCGGCGTACTCCCAGGAGAGAGAATCGAAGGACTCTCCCCGGATGGCTCGAAAGTACTCCGGCGCCCGAACCATGCGCCAGAAGATGGGAGTCTCCCTGTTCTCCAGCACCTCCACTCCGGCGACCTTGCCCAGGGTATCGATGCCCACCAGGAGGGTCAGGGGACCTCCGTAGCCCCGGCCGCGTCCCGTCCCGGCCCAACCCAGCAGACCACCTTCTTCGTCGTAGACGGCGTGGATGTCCTCCCGAATCTTGATGATCTCGGCCTGCGGGAAAATCTGCCGAATGGGCGACTCCACCTTCGGCGCATCACGGCTGCGACCCCAGGAGAGGGCCCCGGCCAGAAGGACCAGAGCCACCAGATAAGCGACCCGGCGTCTTCGAGGCGTCGCCTCCCGGCCCTCGTCAGTTCCGGGTCTCAACAGACCGGACCCTATCCTCGTCTCTCTGCCCCGCGGCCTGGAAGAGCCTCCAGATCCCTACACCGCTCACGATAGCTATCATCCCGAAAAGAAGACCGCCCCGTGTGGCCGCCGTGGGCTCCCCCTCCCCGAGGCTGGTGCCCACGAAGGCCAGGGTGAACCCGGCGAAGCCGAGCCAGAGGACGAAGAGAGCCCATGTCCAGGCCGATACCGCCAGGCCCCGGTCCCGAACCCAGGCCCGAGTCCCCAGGATGACGACCATGAAGAGGATGCCTTCCACAAACCAGAACATGCCGGAGGTGAAAATCTGCACGAGACGTTTCCTCCTTTCTCATCCCAGGTCCACAAAATCCTCGGTGCGCAGCCACCAGGGTGGATCCCGGAAGGAGGCATTCTCCCCACCCAGGGACGGGATGTAGTATTCCTCGGGATCCGGCCCGGGATAGAAGCCCTTGTGCATTCCGGTGAGCACCCGCTCGGAGAGACCGGTTGGGTCGTTCGCCGTGACCTCGAGAGCCATGCGGTGCAGCCAGTTGGCCTTGCGGGTGTAGGGACACACGGCGATGCAGATGCGACACCCCATGTTCCCCAGGTTCGAGTTCCAGAAGTTCAGACATTTGGCGGTGTCGATCTTGTAGCGCCGGTAGCCCCTGACCTCCTCCTTCTCGCCCATGGGAATGGCCCCGCTGGGGCATGCTTCCGCACAGACCTTGCAATGGGCGCAGAAGTCCTGGACTCCGAAATCGATGGGTCTATCCGTGGCCAGGGGGATGTTCGTCGTCACCACGGCAGGGCGGAAATTGCACCCCACCTCCGGGGTGATCATGACGCCGTGCCGGCCCTGCTCTCCCAGGCCGGCGTCGATGGCCACCGGCGGCACCATGAGGTCGTAGCTCGTTCCCGGCACGTGGGTGCGGGCCGCGTAGCCCAGGGTCTTGAGGAAGGCCTCCAGGCGAGCGGCGATGATCCGGGACCGGGAGTAAGCGTCGTTGGATGTGCCATAGGTGGGATTGGCGTACATGGGATCCCAGGACATGGGAACACCCACCACGATGGCGTAGGTCCACCAGTCGGGGATCTCCAGGGGCTCCTCCGTATCTTCGAACCCCCGGCCGTGGACGGGATAACCGTAGACCCAGTCCGGGTTGAGCTCGGTGATTCCCACCAGAGTGGACCCGAATTGCATGGCCACGGCCTTGATGAGCTCGGCGGTCCTCACCGGGTCTTTGAGCCTTACCGGCTCCGCGGGACGGCCTCGTCGGTCCCGGGGCAAGTCGTTGACCTCCGGTGGCTCCCGAATAGGCTCCGGTCCCACAGCCCCCATGGCATTGGACCAGGCCCGGGCCAAGACGTACCGATCACCATACTCCCGGGAATCGGCCCGGAGCCTGGGCATGATCTCTTCCACCGCCAGGATGTCCAGCTCCAGGTCCTGGGGGTGCTCCCGGTAGTAACTCCGGAGGGGCTCGGAGAAGTCGCCGGGAGTGATGGACTGCCTTTCCGCGCCCTCCTCCACCTCCATCTCCCGCCTGGCACCCAGAATCCGTCGGTACTCCTCCATGAACCGACCTCGCCGCTCGAAGATCTGATCTGTCCTCGCATCCATCCGGCAAGTCTCACCCACCACCTCGTACGTGGCCTCGTCCACCCGGTAAGCTCCCCGGCGGAAGACCAGACTCGCTCCTTCCTCATTCTGCCAGCCCAGGTAGGTGTCCGGATCTTTCCCGGCGGCATATCCGAAGCCCGCCATACCCGCTCCACCCACCACGGCACTCCCCAAGCCCGCAGCCTTCAGGAAGTCTCTTCGATTCAGACCGCCTGGGTGGGCGTTGTCATCTGAATTCTCGCTCATCCACTCTCCTCGTTCGTGCGTGACGGAGGGCTTCTGCGAATGCCTCGAAGGGGAGGAAAAGCCCCCGGACCGCACAACCAGTCCGGAGGCTCCCCCTCGTGTCTCCAAGTTGGATCAAAGGCGCATCTCTTCCGGGAATACCGCTACCACCCTCGAGCGAAGTGCTCCCAGAAGCGGGTGCCCATCTCCCACCAGCGCTGCATGGTGGCCCGGGCGAAGCCGTTGGTGTAGCGGGTGAGGAACTCCCGGAACTCCATGGGATCCTCTCCTCCCTCGGCCTCCATGATCTCCACCGCCTTCTCCTCCATCATGGGGACCTCCACGAACGCCCGGTCCTCGTACTCCATCACGGCCCCTTCGATGTGCTCACGGGCCCAACCCCACTCGATCTGGGACAGGCGGTTGGCCCGGCGGAACCACCAGCAGGCCGAATCTTCCCGGTAGTTGTGCTGACACCCCGTCTTGAAGCTCTCCGGAAGCTCCGTGACGCCGGCCCAGATGGGGATCCGGGGACTCTGGCCGGGATTGTCGAAGGAGAACCAGGCGATGGTGCCGATCTCCGGGGGGAGCCAGTCCCGGGCCTGGATGACCTGGGAGTAGGAGCAGCGGTCCACGGCGATGGTCCTCTGGTAGTCCACCACCCCGGGCTCCAGGGCGTTGAAGAGGCGACCGATCCCGCCCCCCGTGTTCCAGTTGTTCACGTAGGGGCTCTTGATGGAGTCCGGCTCTCCCGGCTCTCCGGCCCGGGGGTTCGCCACCAGGAGATTCCGGGTCATGTCGAACTCCGTGCCCTCGTAGGTCTCCCGGTAGTAGGCCAGGACGTCCCTGACGTCCACCTTCGCGTCCGGCTCCACGCTGAAGGGGAGCTCCTCCATGTCCATGGTGAGTCCCAGGGAGGGAGCCATGGTGCTGAGGACATAGAACTCACGGACGGAATAGGGCGGCCGGGGGTTC
This sequence comes from uncultured Gemmatimonadaceae bacterium, assembly GCA_964652625.1. Taxonomy (GTDB): domain Bacteria; phylum Gemmatimonadota; class Gemmatimonadetes; order Longimicrobiales; family Gaopeijiaceae; genus CAZZEL01. The sequence continues at coordinate 2,355 of CAZZEL010000056.1, read as the reverse complement.
CCCTCCCGGTCCGTGCGCCCATAGGCCTTCCACCACTTGAACTCCTCTCCGGAATCCGGATCCCAGTACCCCATCTCCTCGGCCAGGGTGAAGACGTTCTCGCTGGCCATGTAGTGGTCCGGATCGTCCAGGTCCAGGGTGCTGATCCGGGGGATGTTGGCGCTCACACCCACGTGGCCGTCGGGAATCCTCACCGCCGCCCACACGGCTCCCACCTGGAAGGGGCCGGCACCCATGATCTCGAAGTGCCAGACCTCCTTGGAATCGGCGAAGGTGAGGCACTCACCCCGGTCCCCGTAGCCGTACTCCGCAACCAGCTCCCCAATGAGCCGGATGGCGTCCCGGGCCGTGGTGGTCCGCTCCAGGGCGATGGCCTGGAGGTTCTCGATGAGGAAGAGGCCCTCGTCGTTCACCAGCTCCCTTCGTCCTCCGATGGTGGTCTCGCCGATGGCCAGCCCCTTCTCGTTCATTGCGGGATAGGCCACGTTGAAGTACCGGTAGGTCTCCGGCACCTCCGGGATGCTCCCCTTCAGACGCATGCCCCGCATGTCGTCGGGAGTCTCGGTGTGGAGGGTCCCCCAGTAGATGGGCCGCTCCGAGCCCGCCGGATTCTCTCGACGGGGCTCGATCTGGAGCCAGGTCCGGTAGTTCCCGTCACAGCTGTGGGCCGTCATGACCGAGCCGTCCGTGGAGGCCAGGCGCCCCACCATGATGCTCGTGCAGCCGCAGTCCGCATCCGGTGCGGACGGATCCTCGCACTGGGGGCCCTGAGGAACGGCCTCCGGAAGCTGGGCCGAAGCCCGGCCACCACCGAGAGCCAGGAGCACGGCCAGAGCCATGAACCATCCCCAAACCGGGCGAATGCCAACCAGACGTCTCACGGGATCAACTCCTTCTTGATGGGTTTCTCGTTCTTCCGGGGCCAGGCGGTCTTCATTCCACCACCACCCGGTCCTCCGGCGCGTCTGCCGGATTCCGGAGCCAGTGTCCCAGCCCCCGGGCAATGACCTCGTCGTAGCGGGGGACCCCCCGGCAGACGGCCGGGCGGTCGGGGTGGAGCTCGGTCCACGCCTCCATGGTCATGAGGACGGTGGAGGTATGGCGGCCCACCCGGACGTCGATGGGCCATCCCTCCTCGTCGATACGTTCGTAGAGAAGCCCCGCTTCCCCGGCCTTCATGACGAACTCGTCCTGTCCGGTGAGAAGCTGCTCCACCGTGGTCTTGCCCCGGGTGGCATCCAGGAAGGGCTCGGGGGCTTCGAAGAGGAGGGAGATGGCATCGGAGTAGTCCCCCACCTCCCGATGGGAGAGCCCGTGCAGGCTCTCCGGGGAGTACTCCATGCCGATGTTGAACTCCATGTCGCTGAGCATCATGGAGACGAAGGTGGCCAGCTCCACCCCGGACTGGTGGGCCACGATGGTGCTGATGACGGGATACTGGAGCTCCGCTTCATGCAGATCCATGAAGACGTCCACGTTCTCGTCCCGGATGAGCTCCATGAGGGCGTAGGTCGTCCGCTCCGTAAGGGTCCCGTCGGGCCGACCCGGCCACGCCCGGTTCAGGTTCCGGATGTCGGAGTAGGCCAGGTACTGGCCACTGGGGTAGTGGATGTAGACCTCCGGATCCGGCCACTGGTCCAGGGGATTCGACCACCGGTCCCCCATGCGGAAGGTCTGCTCGCCCCAGTCCGTGGGGATGGAGTAATGAGTGGGGTAGGCCCCCGCCGGCCGGGTCACGGTGCTGCCGCTCCGGTTGGCGGTGAGGACCACGATGAGACGCCCCGCCTCCATGACCGCGTTCTCGGCGAAAAGCCAGGCCGCCAGCCGGGACCCCGGCTCTTCCGGGTGCGTGCCTCCCACCACCATCATGGTGGCTCCAGGCTCCTCCCCCTCGAAGATGTAGACATTGGCGTCGTTGATGGTGCCCCGGATCCCCTCGAAGTATTCGCCCAGGGACCTCACTTCATTCACACCGGGGCTCAGGACCACGGCTTCCTCCATGTGCCGGTGGCGGTAGAACTCCACGCCGGCCCTGGCCAGGAGGACGATCCCCAGGAGTCCGAAGATGACCTTCCGGACCATTTCTCCCACCCCGGGTCCTCCGGGCTTCCCCGGCCCCGGAGCAAGCTCCTCTTCCGGTACCTGCCGCTCGCCTCTCATGTCACTTCAACCTCAAGAGCCGGAGCAGGAAGGGGATGAGGACGATCACGTACAGCACTTCCTCCTCCCACTGCCGGCTCTTCACCAGGTTCCACACCATGATCACCGCCAGGTAGGCGATGAAGGCATAGTAGATCCAGGTCACGATGGATTGTAGCAGAATCATGGGCACGCTCCTTTCCTGCAACTCCTAGA
>CAZZEL010000055.1:0-25436 GCA_964652625.1 uncultured Gemmatimonadaceae bacterium | reverse complement strand
TTCGGTGTCGTGGGCTCGGAGATGTTTATTAGAGAGAGCCCCCAGGCGCTCCCCCGTATCGGCGTCCCGGACCACGGTACCCGGGGGTACGGGAACGATCTCGTCTTCCCCGGAGCGCCCCGTCTTGTTGCTTCCCTCACCGTGCTGACCCCGCTCCGCCCGCACGTGCCGCCGCTGGCTCAGGTCCAGGAGCGTGCTCAGCTGAGGATCGGCCACCAGGATCACGCTTCCCCCATTCCCCCCGTCTCCTCCGGAGGGGCCGCCACGGGGCACACCCTTCTCCCGCCGGAAGGCCTCGGCTCCGGATCCCCCGGTTCCTCCCCGCGCATAGAAGACGGTACGATCGACGAACATGGGCCTTCCTCCCGAAAGGGGTCCGCTCTTCTCTCCCCTGGCTCCTGTCTCTCTCAGCGGGAACGTACACGCTCCCAGACCGTCCGTGCCTCCCGAGCCGCCTCCTGGTCCGCCTCCCGGCACGCCAGCTCCACAGCCTCCTCCACCGCCTCCCGGGGAGCCCCGGCGTTCAGGGCCCCCCGGAGGTGGGAGTAGAGCTGGGTGGGTGCGCCCAGGACTGCCAGGAGGGCAGCGATACACAGCTCCCGCCGTTCCAGCTCCAGACCCGGCCGGCCCAGGACCTTCCCGTAGCCCTCCACCACCATCCATCGCTCCATGTCCGGGTGGAGGGCCCGGATGTTGTCCCGGAGTCCCTCGTACTGTCCGGCGTAGACTCGGCGGCAAACCCTCTCGCCCCGGCGGATCCACCCCTCCCAGTCCTCCTCCGCCGCCTCCCCCGCTTTCCGGCCCGAGACCCGGCGCCAGCTCCGGAAGGCGTCCAGGGCGGTGGGGTAGCCCAGGAACAGGTAGCTCTGGAGGATCACCTCCTCCACCTCCCCGGGCCGGACCCCCGACCCGCACGCCTCCAGGGCCGCCCGAAGTCGGGCCGGATCCCGGGTGGCCAGAACGGCGCTGAGGCGGACCAGGGCCCCGTCGGCCCGGGACAACCCCTGGCTCTTCGTCCCGGAGTCCGGCGCGTCCCCTATCTCTGCCATGCAAGATCTCCTCGAGAAATGGGCCCGGGAATGGTCCTTCCGGTCGCCTGGCGTAAGGGGTCGGAAGAACCGGAGAGCCGGATCAGAAGAGGGTGTCCAGGAGGTTGCCCAGGAAAAGGCGGATGCCCACCAGGAGGAAGACCAGGCCGAAGAGGATCTTCAGGGCCCGGACGTTCAGCCGCCGGTTCAGGGCCACCCCGAACCGGGCCGTGAGCACGGCCCCGGGAAGAAGGGCCAGCCCCACCGGGGCGAAGATGTAGCCCAGAGACCCCCGGGGCAGCTCCGGGTGGTTCCAGCCCGTGAACCCGTAGGTCAGGGCCGCCACCGAGGCGCTGAAGACCACGATGCCCAGGGAGGTGGCCGCCACCTTCTTCATGTCCAGGCGCACCAGGTAGATGAGCACCGGGATGGCCACGATCCCTCCGCCCACGCCCAGGAGGGAGGTGATGAAGCCCACCACCAGACCGGAGAGAACGGCCAGGACCATCCCCTTCCGCTCCACCTTCCCCTCCCCGTCGGCCCGGCGGGAGGAACGGAGGAGGTTGAGGCCGCTCAGAACCAGGAAGAGCCCGAACAGTCCCTTGAGAACGTCCGAGGGAAGGCGAATGGCCACCTGGACCCCGGCCATGGCGGCCAGGACCGCGGTGACGGCCATGGGAAGGGCCACCCGCCAGGCCACCAGGCGGGCTCGGTGGTAGGAGACGATCCCCGCCAGGGCCGTGGGGATGATCACGAAGAGGCTGGTGGCGTGGGCAACCACCGCCTGGAGATGGGGAGGAACGAGGATGCCGCTCCACTCCGGGTTGGCCAGAAGCACGTAGAGGAGAGGGACCATGACGATCCCGCCCCCGACCCCCACCAGCCCGGACACCAACCCCACCACGCCTCCGAAGAGGAGGGTGACGGCCAGGGCCATGAGGGTCATGGCCCGGGCCGGTTCTCCTGCTGTTCGTCCGCCTCGGCCACTACCGGGGTCCAGTCGGAGAAGGCGGGACGGGCGGCCATCTCCAGGAGCTCCGACGTGGAGGTGGCCTCGTCCAGGAGGTCCAGGGCCCGCTGCAGCACCCGGTCCTGGGAGACCTGCCGCTGGAACTGCCCCGCCTCGCCCCAGGCCCGGAGGGCGATCTCTCCCTCCAGCTGGTAGCGGATGAACCTCTCCGCCCGACGGAAGGACGAGGGCGTCAGCTCCACACCCGCCTCCTCCAGGGACCGGCGGAACGCCTCCAGGTCGGCGGAGGAGAGGCGAAAGCCCGGCTCCAGGTCCGGATGGTCCTGGAGGTAGCGCACGGCATAGTTGAAGACCCCGGTGAGGAACGCACCCCCGGCCCGGTCCAGCTCACGGATGGCGTCCCGCTCCCGGGAGGTGAGGGTATCGGCCACCACCAAAACGTCCGGGGTGATGCCCCCGCCTCCATAGAGGGTGCGCCCGCCCATGGACTGGAAGACCGGCCTGGCCACCGTGTCGGGGCGAGTGGCGAATCCTCCGTCCAGGGTCATGGCGCTCCGCTCCATGGCGGCGATCTGATCCTCCTGGTCCTTGTGGATGGACCGGCCGGAGGGAGTGTACCACCGGGCCGTGGTCAGGCGAAGGACGTTTCCCCCGGTGAGGCGGAAGAGGGTCTGCACCGATCCCTTGCCCCAGGTGGGAGCTCCCACCACCACCCCCCGGTCATGATCCTGGAGGGCGCCGGCGATGATCTCCGACGCACTGGCGCTGCGCTCGTTCACCAGGATCACCACAGTGAGGTCCGAGTAGACCTGCTCCCTCTCCGCCCGATAGGTCTCCGTCTGGGCCGCCCCCCGGCCCCGGGTCTCCACGATGGCCTCCTCCGGGTCCAGGAAGAAGTCCGTGATGGCCACTCCCTGATCCAGGAGACCCCCGGGATTCCGCCTCAGGTCCAGGATCACCTCCCGAGCCCCCTCGGCCCTGAGGGAGTCCACGGCGCTCCGCACCTCCTGGGACGACGTCTGACTCACCATCTGGAGGGGAACGTAGCCCACCTTCTCTCCGGTCTCCTCCTCCAGAATGATGGCGAAGGGCACGGTCTTGAGCTCGATCTGAGCCCGGGTGATGGTGAAGGGGATGACCCCTTCCACCCCCGGGCGCCGGATGCCTACCCGCACGTCCGTGCCCGGCTCTCCCCTGAGCCCATCCACCACCTCGTCCACCGTCCACTCGGCGGTGGACTGGCCTTCCACCTCCACGATCTGGTCTCCGGCCCGGATGCCGGCCCGGGTGCCCGGGGTTCCGGGCAGGGGGGTGACCACGGTCACCCATCCTTCCCGTTCCGTGATCTCCAGGCCCACACCGCCGTACTCGCCCTGGGTGCGGATGCGAAGGTCCTCGAAGTCCGACGCCGGAAGGAAGGAGCTGTTGGGGTCGCCCAGCTCGTCCAGGACCCCGTCGATGGCCGATTCGTAGAGAGTGCTCCGGTCCACCGGGTCCACGTAGCTGTTCACCACGTGGTTCACCACCTCTTCGAAGAGACGCACCTGGAGGTAGACGTTCTTCTCCTGGCTGACGCCTTGCTGGAGGAACCAGCCGCCGGTGAGAACGGCGGCCAGGAGAACCAGACCCGGTGCGAAGATGGTTGTCAGACGCTTCATATCGTGTTCCTACCCCAATCTCTATACCCGAGGCGAGGGAAAGGTTTCTGGGAACTCCCGTCGGAGGAGCCTCCGAATGCGTCCCTGGACCTCCTCCAGGCTACCCTGGGCCTGCACCGTTCGGGCGCAGCCTTCCTCTGCCGACAGGGCCCGGTACCCGTCCGCCACCCGCTCCAGGAAGGGCTCTCCCTCCTGCTCGATCCGGTCGGGCCCACTCCCGGAGTCCTTCCGGGCCATACCGTCCGACACGGGAAGATCAAGCACTACATAAAGATCCGGCTTCAGGCCGCCGGTGGCAACGGCGTTGGCCGCCCTGACCTGGCCCAGGTCCAGGCCCCGGCCGTAGCCCTGGTAGGCGAAGGTGGAGAAGTCGAACCGGTCCGCCACCACCACCTCCCCACGGGACAGGGCCGGCCGGACCACCTGGCGAACGAAGGCGGCGCGGGCCGCCAGGATCAGGAAGAGCTCCGTCTCCGACGGCATGGACAGTCCGTCCCGGTCCAGAACGATCCCCCGGATGGCTTCCCCCACCTCCGTGCCCCCGGGTTCCCGGGCCAGGGTGAAGGGGATCTCCTCCTCTTCCAGCCAGCGGGCCAGGAGCCGAGCCTGTGTGGTCTTGCCGGCCCCTTCCACCCCCTCCAGCACGACGAACGGTCTCCCGCCCGACGGCCCGGTTCCGCCAGCCATCCCCCTACTCGTAGTACTCGATGCCCAGGTGGGTGATGAGGTCCTCCCCCATCATCCAGCGGAGCGTGTTCTTCAGCTTCCGGTGCTGGATGAAGATGTCGTGCTCCGGATACAGCCCCTCCGGCGTCTGGGGGCTCTTGAAGTAGAAGGAGAGCCACTCCTGGATTCCCCGCATGCCGCTCCGGGCCGCCAGGTCCAGAAAGAGGGCCAGATCCAGGACGATGGGGGCCGCCAGGATGGAGTCCCGGCAGAGGAAATCCACCTTGATCTGCATGGGATAGCCCAGCCAGCCGAAGATGTCCAGGTTGTCCCATCCCTCCTTGTTGTCCCCCCGGGGCGGATAGTAGTTGATGCGGACCTTGTGGTACATGTCCCCGTAGAGCTCGGGATACATGTCGGGCTGGAGAATGTGCTGGAGCACACCCAACTTCGACTCCTCCTTCGTCTTGAAGGAGTCCGGGTCGTCCAGGACCTCTCCGTCCCGGTTGCCCAGGATGTTCGTGCTGAACCACCCGCTGAGTCCCAGCATCCGGGTCTTGAGGCCCGGGGCCAGAATGGTCTTCATGAGGGTCTGGCCCGTCTTGAAGTCCTTCCCCGCCATCGGGATGTCCCGCTCCACGGCCAGGTCCTCCAGAGCCGGGAGGTCTCCGGAGAGGTTCGGTGCACCGTTGGCGTAGGGGACCCCCTCCATGAGGGCGGCGTAGGCGTAGAGCATGCTGGGAGCGATGGAGGGATCGTTCTCCTCCATGGCCTTCTCGAAGGACTCCAGGGACTGGTGGGCCGGACCGGACCGGAGGAAGATCTCCGTGGATCCGCACCAGATCATGACCAGCCGCTGACAGTCGTTCTCTTCCTTGAACCGCCGGATGTCGGCCCGGAGTGCCTCCGCCAGCTCACGCTTGTTGGAGGCCTTCTTCTTGTTGGGCCCATCCAGCTTCTTCACGTAGTCCGTATCGAAGACCGCCTCCATGGGCCGGATGGCCCGAAGGAAGTCGGCGATGGGATCCATGTGCTCCCGGTCCAGGACCCCGGCCTTGACGGCACTGTCGTAGGCGTCGTCGGGGATGGGATCCCACCCCCCGAAGACCAGCTGGTCCAATCCCGCCAGGGGAATGAAGTCCTTCACCAGGGGGGTCCGGTCCTCCGTCCTCTTGCCCAGGCGGATCGTGTTCATCTGGGTGAGGCTGCCGATGGGCCGGGCCAGTCCCTGACGAACGGCTTCCACGCCGGCGATGAAGGTGGTGGCAACGGCGCCCATACCCGGCAGGAGGACGCCCAGGCGCCCCTCCGGGGAAGCAATCTCGCGTTTCTCCATCAGGAGGTCCTTTCTTCGTTTCTCACGAGGGGCGACCCCTCAGATCAGCCATCGTCCAGGGGCACCCCGGCGCCCCGCTTGTAGACCCACACGATCCGTTGGATGGCCGTGACGTTCGTTAGAATTGCGACGACGATGATGACGATGTCCAGAACGAGCCCGTTCCAGGCCAGCCCGAAGATGAGGGAGCCGAATCCCAGGAGAACCACCCGCTCCGCCCGCTGCATCATCCCCACACTGCAGTCCAGGCCCAAGCTCTCGGCCCGGGCCCGGGTGTAGCTCACCATGAGGGATCCTCCCATGGCCAGGAAGACCACGTAGATCATGGCCATGTCCTCGACCTGGGGCCGCATGCTGTTGTACAGGGAGGCCAGCCCCAGGAACATGACGATCTCGCTGATCCGGTCCAGAGTGGAGTCGTAGAAGGACCCGAACTTGGAGGCCAGGCCGCTCTCCCGAGCCACCCGTCCGTCGAAGATGTCCAGGAGCCCGCCCAGGAGGACGAAGAGGCCCGCCGTCCGGACGTGGTCCTGGTGGTAGAAGAGCCCGGCCGCCAGGGTGACCGCGAAGCCCAGAGTGGTGATGAAGTTGGGATGGAATCCCTTCCGCACCAGCCACTGGGTTCCCGGTTCGATGATGCGGTACACCGGGTATCGGAACGCCTTGAGACCCTTCTCGTTCATGGCAGTCGACCCGTCATGAGAAGGTGGGGGGCCCTCAGGAGAGGATGATCCTGCTGTCCGCTCCCTTCTGGATGCCCTCGTGGATCGTCTGGTTCACCCGGCCCACGACCTTGTCGAAGTTGGACTGGGCGGCCACGAGACGCTGGTAGGCAGAGTTGCCCTGCAGCTTCGTGAAGTGCTCCTCGTACTCCTTCTTCTGCTCCTCCGTGGGCTCGTCCCCGCTTTTGAGCCGGGTCTGCATGGTCTGCTCCAGGTCCTGGATCTTGTTCTGGAGCTCCACCAGCTCCCGGTCCTCGCCGGCAGCGTCGATGGCCTGCTTCAGGGCCTGGTACTCTTCCGTCCGGGCCAGGGCCTGGCCCAACTTCTCCGCCATCTCCGTAATCTCTTGCATCAGCTTCCCTTCTCTGGAAAAAAAGACCTCTTAAGATCCCCTATCATCCCCTCTTATGCCACCCCCAGCACCACCCGATCCCGCCCCGCCAGGTCCTGGCGGATTCGGATCTCCCGGTAGCGGCCGGTATCCTCTGCCGCCCGGGCCACTTCCCGGGCCTGCCCCAATCCCACTTCCACGGCCAGCAACCCGCCCTCCACCAGGTGGTCGGGGGCTCCGGACACCAGAGGCAGGAGCACGTCCAGCCCCCGGAGCCCGGCGAAGAGGGCCTCCCGGGGCTCGTAGTCCCGGACCTCGGGTTCCAGCTCCTCTTCCTCCTCTTCCGGAACGTAGGGGGGATTCGAGGCCACCACGTGGAACCGCTCCTCCCCGTCCAACGGATGGAAGAGGGGACCCTCCCTGAGCTCCACCCGATCCTCCAGGCCGTGAATTCCGGCGTTCTCCCGGGCCAGGGCCAGGGCCCCGGGAGAGGGGTCCGTGGCCACGATCCGCCGGAAGGGGCCCTCCTTCGCCAGGGACAGGGCGATGGCCCCGGTCCCGGTTCCCACGTCCAGGGCCGTGAGCCCCTCCCCTTCTCCTCCCTCCAGGAGACCCGAGCCCTCCCCCCGGACCCAGCTCAGCACCTCTTCCACCAGGACCTCCGTCTCCGGTCGAGGCACCAGAGCCCGGGCATCGGTCCGGAGCTCCAGCTCACGAAAGGCCGTGGTACCCAGGATGTGCTGCAAAGGCTCCCGAGCCGCCCGGCGCTTCAGGAGGCCCTTGAAGCTCTCCAGCTCCCGGGGAAGGAGAGGCCGGTCGTGCTGCAGGTACAGGTCCAGTCGCTTCAATCCCAGGATCCGGGCCAGGAGAAGCTCGGCATCCAGGCGCCCGTTCTCCACACCCTTCCGGGTCAGGTAGTGGCCGCTCCAGTGGGTGAGGAGGAGGGGCGTCCAGGGCTCGCCAGGACCGGGGGTGGGAGGCTCGCCGGAATCCGGCGTGACGGGGGCGTCCACCCTCAGATCCCCTCCGACTCCATCCGCTCCTCCTCCTGGGCGAGCCGCAGGGCCCCGATGAGCTCCTCCAGGTCTCCCTGGAGGATCTCTTCCAGCCGGTACAGGGTGAGGCCGATGCGGTGATCGGTAACCCGGTTCTGGGGGAAGTTGTAGGTCCGGATCTTGGCGGACCGGTCCCCCGTTCCCACCTGCAGGCGCCGCTCCCGGGCCCGATCCGCCTCCTGCTCGGCGATCTTCTGGTCCAGGAGCCGGCTCCGGAGGACCTTGAGGGCCTTGGCCTTGTTCTTGTGCTGGGACTTCTCGTCCTGGCAGCTCACCACCAGGCCCGTGGGGGCGTGGGTGATGCGCACCGCGGAGTCCGTGGTGTTCACCGACTGTCCCCCGGGTCCCGAAGAACGGAAGACATCGATGCGCAAATCCTGGGGATCGATGGTGAGATCCACGTCCTCGGCTTCCGGGAGCACGGCCACGGTAGCGGCGGAGGTGTGGATCCGGCCCTGGCTCTCCGTCTCCGGGACCCGCTGGACCCTGTGCACACCGGACTCGAAGCGGAGGCGCCCGTAGGCTCCCTTGCCCCGGGCAACGAAGATGACCTCCTTCACGGAGCCGGGAATGCCTTCGGAGAGGCTGATGAGCTCCACGGTCCACCCTTCCTGCTCCGCCAGGCGCCGGTACATGCGGAAGAGGTCGGCGGCGAAGAGGCCCGCTTCGTCTCCCCCGGTCCCGGCCCGGATCTCCACCACGGCGGGCCGGTCTTCCAGGGGGTCCCGGGGGACCAGGAGTCTCCGGGCCCTTCCGGCGAGGCTCTCGAGGGGGCCCCGGAGCTCCCTCACCTCTTCCTGGGCCAGCTCCCGCATCTCCGAATCCTCCGCCTCCTCGGCCAGGGTCTCCGCCCCCCGGATCTCTTCCCGGAGCCGACGGATCTCCCGGGCCACCTCCACCACGGGCTCCAGGTCGGAGCGCTCCTGGCCGAGAACCCGCAAACGCTCCGGATCGCCGGAGACTCCGGGGTCGGACAGCTCCTCGTCCACCTCGCCCAGGCGCGCTTCGGCCTGGGCAAGACGCTGCAGGAGGCGCTCATCGACGTGGGAGTTCTTCATGGAGATCGGAGGGCCACCGCTGGCCGGGAAGCCCCCGAGGACGGAGGAGGATCGAGGCGGGAGGGGACGGCTACTTCTTCTCTGCCTTCTGGTACTTCCTCTTGAAGCGATCGACGCGTCCCGCCGTGTCCACCAGCTTCTGCTTCCCGGTGTAGAAGGGATGGCAGACGGAGCAGATCTCCACGTGGATCTCCTCCTGGGTGGACATGGTCTCGATCCGGTTTCCGCAGGCGCAGATGATGGTCGCCGGCTTGTAGTCGGGGTGGATTCCTTCCCTCATTACAGTTCTCCGGGTCCTCAAGTAGAAACGGGCCCGGGGGCCCGTATAGCCTGGAAAAGATAGAGAAGACGCCCCCGGGGTTCAAGGCGTGGAATCGCCTTTCCTGGCCCCGGCGAGAATTCCCAGGAGGCAGAGGAGGGCCGCCCCCGGGCCCAGGAGATCCCCGGTCTCGGCAAAGAAGGTGGAACCGGGGTGGACGGGCAACCGGGCCACGGCCACGCCACCCCCGGGCCCCACCTCCGGCCCCAGGTGCCGGCCCCGGGGATCCAGGAGGAAGGAGAAGCCCCCGTTGGCGGCCCGGGCCACGGGCACACGGGTCTCCACGGCCCGGAGGACCATGTGGGCGGCGTGCTGGCGGAGACCCGGAGCCCCCGGGAGGGTGCCAGGCGTTCCGAACCAGACGTCGCTGGTGAGGTTCACCAGCACCTGCCCCCCCCGGTTTCTCTGCCGCCGGGCCAGCTCGGCGAAGAGGGACTCGTAGCAGATGAGGGGGGCCCAGCCCCACCCTCCGGTCCGGAGGACCCCCGCCTCTTCCCCGGAGCTGAAGAACTCCCGGGTGACGTCCCGTGTGGCCGGAGGTGTCTCGGAGGAGGACCCGCCCCGGCCACGGAAGAGGCGCTCCCCCATTGAGGCCGGGAGGAAGGCCGGGGGACGCTCCATCCCCGGCACCAGGTGGACCTTGTCGTAGCGCCTCGGCGCCACTCCCTCCGGCGAGACCAGGTAGGCGGAGTTCGTCAGAGAGCCCTCCGGATCCCCTTCCCCTCCCTTCCTGCCCAGGGCCCCGGTCAGGAGGGGGGCCCCCAGGTCCCGGGCCGTGGCCACCAGCTCCTCCCGGTAGGGCGCCGCCCGGGGCGAGGCCAGGGGAAGGGGAAGGGTGGCCTCGGGAAGGACCACCAGGTCCGGCCCGGGAGGCTCCGGAGCCCCGGGGCTCGTCGGGACCAGGGCCGCTTCCAGGGAGTCCAGGTGGTCCGACACCTGGCTCAGGGCCTCCCGGGCCGCCGCCTCCGGATGGAGCCGGAGGTGGGGCGGTACCCGGGTGCCTACCACGGCCACGGTGGGTCCCGGCTCCAGGGGGAGGGAGCGGGCCCGGAGATGGCCCAGGAGGGCCGGAGCCAGGAGGGCGACCATAGCCAGGGCCGGGAGGAGGATGGGCCGGAGGCCCGATCCACGGCGCGCAGCCTGGGTGGCCCGTCCCCTGCGCCCAGCCCCGGGGCCCAGGAGGGCGGCCCCCAGGACGCCGTTCACCAGGGCGAGCCACAGGGCCACCCCCCGCTCCCCGGTCCATTCGGCCAGGCCCAGGAGCTCGGGCGTGTGGGTGAGGCCCAGGCTGATCCCCATCCAGGGCCAGGCCAGCCCCAGGGGCAGGTGGCTCCGGAGCCACTCCACGGCTACCCACGTCAGGGCGAAGGCCAGAGAGAGGGGAAGGAGCCCGGGGGAGGAGGAACCCGCCGGGCCGGCCAGGCGCCGCACCGTCCAGGCCGCCAGGGCCATGAGGGCCCCGAGACTCACCAACAGAAGCCCGTAGCCGGGCCAGGCCCACACGAAGTGCCGGCCCACCGTCCCCGGGATCCAGATCAGGAGGATCCCGAAGTGGACGACCCCGAAGACGACTCCCAGCCTCGCCGCCTCACCCCGAGTTCGGGAACCCGGAGGGAGCCGGCCAAGAGCCACCACCAGGGGAACCAGGGCCAGAAACGGCAGGAAGGGGATCCGAAAGGGAGGCTGGGCCAGAACCAGGAGGACAGCGGATACAAGGGTAAGGAGGAGACGCCCCTGGGGCGACGCGGCGCTCCACCTGGCCCGAGCCCCTTTCCCTGGGCTCCTCTCCGGGGGCGCTTCCCCCATCCTACCGGGCGTCGGTCCCGGGGGTGGAAGCCAGGACCACGGCCGCCCATCCCAGGGCCAGGTCCATGGGGACGGTGAGGGCCAGGAACTCTCCGTTGGCCTGGCCCAGACCCGGGAGGAGTTGCATGAGAGCCCCTACCACAGCCACCACGGCCAGGGCCGCGGCCATCTCCCGGCCCCACCGGGGAAAGCGGCCCCGGACGAGGTACCACGCGAAGGCGAAGGGGATGGGGAGGAAGAGGGGATTGACCTGGAGGAGGTTGTAGTTGTGGTGCCAGAAGATGTGGTCCGTGAAGATCCAGGCTCCCAGGATGAGGACGCCCAGGGCCGCGGCCACCAGAGCCCATCCCCCGGCCAGGACGGTCAGAGCCAGACGCCGACCCCACCCCACCTCTCCCCCTCCCCGGACCAGGAGAAGGATGGCCCCACCCCACAGAACCGCCAGGCCCAGGAACCAGGAAAGGGCCAGGGGAGGCTCCTCCGGGGCCGGAGGACGGCTGGACTCCAGGAAGATGCGTGTCTCCTTCACCAGGGGACGGCGCCCCCCCTCCGGATCCCGGACCTCCATCTCACTCAGCCGACGCATGAGGCCCCGGGGAAGGAACATCTCTTCCCACGCCGTCAGGGGGGCGTCGGCCCGGGGCCCCAGGACGATCTGGATGCCGGCGTAGGCCCAGGTCACACCCTGGAGGAGGCGCCGGGTGTGCCAGCGATAGGAGTGCTCCGTGGGAATCGCCTCCATGGTCTCCCGGAAGGCCCCGTCCAGGACCCGGTCCAGGGCGTCCCGGACCCGGGTGGAGCAGTTGTCCCGGTAGTAGTCGTAGCGGTAGTCCCGGTTCTCCGGGAGGGCGTTCCACTCGACGAAGGCCAGGAGGTTGAGGCGCTGAGCCGGGGTCAGGTCCAGCTCCTGGAGCCACACCCGGCGGCCGGCGGCCCGGTACTCCTCCATGGACGCGAAGGGATCCAGGGGGGCCATGCGGTAGAGCATGGTGCCCCGGATGAGACGGCCCACGAAGTTCACCTGGTCGAAATCGAAGATACCCCAGTTGTAGGCCGCCCCCCTGCCCGTCTCCTCGTCCTGGATCCAGAGGGCCGTGTGACCGAAACGCTCCCACACGGCGTCTCCCTGTCCCGCGGTGATGAGGACCACCCGGAGGGACGCCCCGGGGTGGGGATCGGGCCCGGGCTCCTCCTGCCGGGGGAAGGTCGCCGGCACCCGGGGTGAGGGCCCTTCCGAGGGGGATAGAGGCCATGCTCCCACCTGCTGCCCACCTCCCGGAGTCCCCCAGGCGGCCAGGCCCAGGAGAAAGGCGGCGGCCCAGGCCCCCCATCCGGAGACCCGCCGGAGGCCGGCCCCGGGCCTCACCCGGTGACCACCCTGGGAAAGGGACCCACCAGGTGATCCCCTCCAGAAGGCCGGGTCCCCTCCATCCCCTTCAAGGGGCCCGCTCCTCCCCGGGAGCCGGAGGCGCCACCATGATCTGTCCCCCCAGACGGAACTCCAGGTAGCGGAGGTCCTCCATCACTTCGTAGCGGGTCAGGCCGTAGAACCGGAACCGGTCGTGGACCGGGTACTCCAGGCCGGCATGGACGTTGACCCCGGCCACCACCGAGTCCAGGAGGTCCTCCACGAAGGTCCCGGCGATGGCCTCCCCGTCTCCGTCCAGGATGTGGGCGCTCACCCCCAGCCCGGCGAAGGAGAGGAATCCGGCGGGGATGGACCACACCAGGTGGCCGTCCAGGCTCAGGTTGATGTCCGACCAGTCGATGGTCCCCAGGTTCACCTGCGGGTCGAAGGAGCTACCCGGGGGAAGCTCCCCCTGGATGAGGTTCTCCACCTTGTTCTCCAGCTCTCCCACCTCCGAGGCCTTCATGGTGGACGACCAGTAGGAGAGGCCCGGGACGATGCGCAGGCCCGGACCCAGGTAGCCCAGGTCCACCCGGATGCCCGTGGAGTAGGTTCCGTCCACACGGGTCCCGCTCAGGTAGCCTCCTTCCAGGGAGAAGCCCCGGAAGGAGAGGTTCTCGTAGTCGAAGTCCGCCAGGGACTGGGCCCCCACCCCTTCCGTCCCCGTGGCCAGGGACACGAGAAGGGCCAGGGCCCCGCACACCAGGGATCGCTTCATGTCCGTCTACCTCCTCACCCTGCCGATCAGGTCGTATTCCAATGCGTCCACGATCTCCACCTCCACCAGCTCACCGGGTTCCACCCCCGGCGCCGCCGGCAGGTGGGTGACCCCGTCCACGTCCAGAGCCTGCCCCACGGTCCGGGCCTGCAGGCCGTACTCCGGATCGTCGTCCACCTCCCGGTCCACCAGGGCCCGGGTCCGGGTGCCCACCAGCTCCAGGTTCCGGTCCAGGGAGATCCCCCGCTGAACGTCCAGGAGGGCCTCCAACCTCTCCTCCTTCACGTCCCGGGGAAGATGTCCCTCCATGTCCGCGGCCCGGGTCCCCTCTTCCAGGGAGTAGGCGAAGGCCCCCACCCGGTCGAAGCGGATCTCCTCCAGGAGGTCCACCAGCTCCCGGAAGTCCTTCTCCGTCTCCCCGGGGAACCCTACCATGACGGTGGTCCGAAGGGTCAGATCCGGGACGGCCTCCCGGAGCCACCGCACCTTCTCCCGAATGGTGTCCCGGCGCTCCGGACGCCGCATGGCCCGGAGGATCCGATCGCTCCCGTGCTGCAGAGGCATGTCCAGGTAGGGGAGAAGCCGGTCTTCCGAGGCCAGAAGCTCCACCATCTCCGGGGTGATGCCGGACGGGTACATGTAGAAGAGCCGGTACCAGGGCACGTCCGTGTCCCGCAGGAGGGCCCGGAGAAGGTCCGGGAGGAGAGCCGGCGAGGCCTCCCGGCGTCGGTCCCTCCCGTACCAGGTGCTGTCCTGGGACACCAGGTTCAGCTCCTTCACTCCCTGAGCCTCCAGGGCCCGGGCCTCCCGGACAAGGTCCTCCACCGGGGTGGACCGGTGGAGCCCCCGCATGAGGGGAATGGCACAGAAGGCACAGGAGTGATCGCAGCCCTCGCTGATCTTCAGAAAGGAGGTGTGGGGGGTCTCGGTGGCCAGTACCCGGAGGGGCCGTTCCATGATGGGAATCGCCTCCTCCTCGGAAGGAAGAAGCCCCCGCTCCCGGAGCTCCGGCACCAGCCGGGGGAGCTCCGTGAGGCCCAGGAAGAGATCCACCTCCGGAATCTCCGTCTCCAGCTCCTCCTTGTAGCGCTGCACCATGCAACCCACGGCCACCACGGCCCTGACCTGTCCCTGGTCCTTCAGGCTGCAGGCCTCCAGGATGGTCTCGATGGACTGTTCCTTGGCGGCCTCGATGAAGCCGCAGGTGTTCACCACCACCACGTCCGACGTGGCCACGTCGCTGGACACCCGGGCCCCGTTCCCCACCAGGGAGGCCATCATGTGCTCCGAGTCCACAGTGTTCTTGTCGCAGCCCAGGGTCACCAGGCCCACCCGGGGTCCCTGGGCCGGTCCCACCGGCTCCAGCTCCAGGCGCACCGCCGCCACGCCGGGATCCACGTCGGAACGCACCGGCTCCGGAGCCAGGGGGATCACCGGCAGGTCCCTCCGCTTCACGGCGCCTCCTGGCGGGGAATCACCTGGGCTCCGGGAGGTGGAGTGAAGGTGAAGCGGTCCGGATCCGGTTCCGGGTTCAGCCGGAAGTCCGCCAGGGTGACGGTACGGACCGATTCGTTCTCCATGGTCAGCTCCACCTGCAGGATCAGGGCCCGGGTGGGATCCAGCCATATCCGGGCCCGGATGAAGGTGGACGGGCCCCGGGGGCGTGCCCGGATGAGGTGGGCCGAGCGCCCCGTGACCTCCTCCCGGCCCACGTACTCCAGCTCGTACTTCTCCCTCGGGTTCTCCAGGAACTCCCGGTGGAAGTCCATGCCCCCGGGGCGGCTGGCCATGGTGAAGCGGAGCACCTGGCCCGGGTCGGCGCTGGGGTAGTACACCCAGAAGTACTCCCCGTCGGCCACCACCACGTCCCCTTCGGGCTCGGTGAACCGCATGGAGAACTTGTCGGGCTGTTTCTGACACAGTACGCCCCGGCTCCGGACCACCTGGTCCAGGAGGGGGACCACGAGCTCCTGCCGAAATCCGGCACAGAAGGACTCGATCCGGGCGTACTGCCGCCCCGCCTGCTCCAGGAGGTGGAGGGCCCGGTCCTCCTGGGCCCCGGCATGGTCGGCCGGAGCCAGGGGGAGGACGGCCCCGAGAAGGGCGACGACGGAACGGGCGAAGGCCGGCTTCACAGCTCTCCCTCCTCCTCGCTGCGGCGCAGGAACTCCAGCTCCGCCAGGGTCAGAAGGACCTCCCGGGCCTTGGATCCGTCCGGGGGCCCCACGACGCCGGCGTCGTGGAGCTGGTCCACGATGCGGGCCGCCCGGCCGTACCCGATCCGGAGCTTCCGCTGCAGGAGGGACGTGCTTCCCTGGTTCTGCTGAATGACCACCTCCGCGGCCTCCCAGAAGAGATCGTCCCGCTCCCCGTCCTCCTCCAGCCCTCCCTCCTCCAGGGCGGCCTCCGCCTCCATGCTCCGAACCACCTCCAGGATGTCCTCTTCGTCGGGCCACTGCTCTTCTTCGGTGCTCTCCGGCCCCGCCGGGGTTGCCTGGTCCCGGTACCAGCTCACCAGGCGCTCCGTCTCCCCGGTGGAGATGAAGGCGCCCTGGATCCGAATGGGCTCCGAGGTGCCGGGAGGGAGGAAGAGCATGTCTCCGTTGCCCAGGAGGGCGTCGGCTCCGTTCTGGTCCAGGATGGTCCGGGAATCGGTCTTGGAGGCCACCCGGAAGGCCACCCGGGTGGGGAAATTCGCCTTGATGAGGCCGGTGATGACGTTCACGCTGGGGCGCTGGGTAGCCACCAGCAAGTGGATGCCGATGGCCCGGGCTTTCTGGGCCAGGAGGGTCAGGGGCTTCTCCACCTCGCTTTGCACCGTCATCATGAGATCCGCCAGCTCGTCCACCACCAGGACCACGTAGGGAATAGGCCCGTCCGTCCAGAGGTGGCGGTCCGGATCCCCCTCCGGCCCCCGGGGGTGAACCCGCCTCACCGGCGCCCCGTCCAGGATCTTCCGGTTCAGCTCTCCCAGGGAGCGCACGGCGTTCACGTGGAGGAGCTCGTAGCGCCGCTCCATCTCGTAGACTGCCCACTTCAACACCCCGGCGGCGTCCCGGGGATCCGTCACCACCGGATGCCGCAGGTGGGGCAGGTCCTGGTAGGCGCTGAGCTCCACCATCTTGGGGTCCACCATGAGGAAGCGGAGGGTCTCGGGGGTGTGCCGGTACACCAGGCTGGTGATGAAGGCGTTGAGGCACACGGACTTCCCCGAGCCCGTGGCCCCGGCGATGAGAGCGTGGGGCATCCGGGCCAGATCCCACACCCGGGGCTTGCCCGTGAGATCCCTCCCCAGGGCCAGGGGCAGCTCGCCCCGGTGCCGGGAGAACTCCCTGGACTCCAGGATCTCCCGGAGGAGGACCATCTCCGGCTTCGGGTTGGGGATCTCCACGCCCACAGCTCCCTTCCCCGGAATGGGAGCCACGATCCGGATGCTCCGGGCCTTCATGGCCAGGGCCAGGTCCGCATCCAGGTTGGCGATCTTGTTCACCTTCACCCCCGGGGCCGGGACCACTTCGAACTGGGTGACCACCGGGCCCGTGGTCCGCCCCCCGATCCGGGATTCCACCTTGAAGGTCCGGAGCTTCTCCACAAGAACCTCTCCAAGCCGGTCCAGCTCCCGTTCCATGTCCGCCCGCTCCGAGAGGTCCGGGGCGTCCAGGTGCTCCAGGGAGGGAAGCTCCGGGGGGCCCAGGCTTCCGTCCCGGGGAAAGGGATCGGCCAGCTCCACGAGCTCTTCCTCCCCGGGGGCCCCGGTCTCCGTTCCTCCCTCTCCCGGCGGCCCGGCTGCCTCCGCCCCGACCTCCGCTCCGGCCTGTCCCGCCATGGGCTCATCCAGGGTGGCGTAGGCCTCCTCCTCTCCCTCCCCCAGGAAGGAGAAGGACTCGGAATCCGCCGGGGCTTCGGGTCCCTCCTCCACTCCGGACTCCTCCCTCGGGCCGCCTTCCCTTCCCCGGGTCCGCCACCACCCCACCACCCCATTTCCCGCCCGCTGGGCTCCCCGGCCCATCAACCCGGCTCCCTGTACGGCCCCCCGGCCCAGGGGACGAAGGGGATTCCAGCCCACGGTCCCCACCAGCAGCAGGAGGATCAGGGCCCCCAGGAGGAAGAGGGCGCCGAACCAGCCGAGCCCCGCCAGGAGGGGGCTCCCCAACCAGGCCCCCAGGGCACCGGCCCCGGCGGACCCCGGCTCCAGGACGTGGAGAGCCGGAGGGAGGAGGAGGAGGAGCCCCAGGCCCAGGATCCCCAGGCGCAGGGTCCACTCCAGGGAAAGCCATTCACCGGACCGAAGGCCGCCAAGAGCCAGGAAGACGGGAAGGAGCACGGCCCCGATTCCCACGGAGGACACCAGAACGCTCTGGAGGCCGGCTCCCACGGCTCCCATGACGTTGCCGGAGGGAAAGAGGGTATCGCCCCGGGACCCCAGGACGGTCGGGGGAATCAGGGACAGGAGGCAGAAGAGGGCCAGGACCAGAAGGCCCAGAGCCAGGACTTCCCGCTGCTGTTCCCTGCTCAGCATGGTCCCGCGGCCTTTCTAGGAATCGGCCCCGGAGGAGGTGGTGGACGGGGGCCGGTCTCCCCGGCCTGGCAACCCGATCCGCCGGTCCTTCATCTCCGGAACCAGGGGGTGACGATCCACCTGGGCGCAGATGTCCAGGTCGGCCCCCAGATCCGCCTCCACCAGGGCCTGGCCCGCCGCCGTGGAGCTGAGAAAACCCGGATCCGGGGTGTAGCGGTCCGCCAGGTCCAGAACCACCCTGGCGGCGTCGTTCAGCTCTCCCACCGGTGCCTCCCCCCGGGTCACCGCCTGGAGGAGGACCCCGGCGCAGAGGGCGTCATCCAGGGAGAAGCGGTCCTCCTTGCCGGCGCAGATCACCGTGAGCTCGCGGGCATCCTTCAGGGCGGCGGCGGCGGCGGAAACGTTCAGGAACGAGACGGCCAGGATCCGTTCCGCTTCCTTGGCCGCCAGGAAGGCCCGGGTCCCGTTCGTGGTGCTCATCACCAGTTGCTTTCCCTCCACCACGTCCGGGCCGAACTCCCCCGGGGAGTTCCCCAGGTCGAACCCCTCCACCTTGAGCCCCTTCCGCTCCCCGCACAGAAGAGCGTCCTCCCGGCCCAGGGAGGAGGCCAGCTTGATGGCGTCCTCGGTGGATACGGTGGGAAAGATCCCCCGGGCACCGTTGGCCAGGGCCTCCACCATGGTGGTCGTGGCCCGGATCACGTCGATGACGACGGTGGTGCGACCTTCCACGGCGGCTTCGTCCACCTCCACCGGGGAGAAGAAGACCTGGATCCTCATGCCTTGCTACCCTCCTGGGCCAGGAATCGCTCCACGAAGCCCGTATCGATATCCCCCGATACGAAATGGGGATCCCGGGTGATTCGGGAGAAGAGCTGGATGGTAGTGGGAATTCCCTCGATGACGAAGGTGTCCAGGTTGTGGCGGGCCCGGAGAATCGCTTCCTCCCGGTTGTTCCCGCTGACGATGAGCTTGGCCAGGAGGGAGTCGTAGAACGGGGGAACCCGGTAGCCACTGTAGATGTGGGTGTCCAGGCGAACTCCGGGCCCACCGGGGGGATGGTACGTGGTGATGAGGCCCGGCCGGGGCGCGAAGGCGTGGTCCGGATCCTCGGCGTTGATACGGAATTCGATGGCGTGACCGCGATGCCGCACCGGGGCGCCGGGAAACCCCAGGGGCTCGCCCGCCGCCACCCGGATCTGCTCCTTCACCAGGTCGTACCCGGTGGTCATCTCCGTCACCGGATGCTCCACCTGGAGGCGGGTGTTCATCTCAATGAAGTAGTAGTTCCCCTCCCGGTCCATGATGAATTCCACAGTTCCCGCCCCCACGTAGTCGATGGCCTGTGCAGCCCGGACCGCCGACTCGCCCATCTCCTCCCGGAGGTCCGGGGTGAGGGCCGGAGAGGGAGCCTCCTCGATGAGCTTCTGGTGCCGTCGCTGGACCGTGCAGTCCCGCTCCCCCAGGTGCACCACCCTGCCGTGCTCATCCCCGAAGACCTGGAACTCCACGTGCCGGGGCCGGGCTACGAACCGCTCCAGGTACACTCCCGGATCACCGAAGGCCGCCTGGGCTTCGTTCCGGGCCTGCCGGAAGAGCTTCTGGAAGCTCTCCTCGTCCTGGGCGACCCGCATGCCCTTTCCCCCGCCCCCGGCGGAGGCCTTGATCATGACGGGGAAGCTCACCTCTCGGGCCAGCCGGACCGCCTCCTCCGGGTCGCTCACCACCCCCTCGGATCCCGGAACCGTGGGCACGCCGTGTTCCATCATGGTCCGCCGGGCGGTGGCTTTGTCGCCCATGGCCCGGATCTGCTCCGGGGTGGGGCCGATGAAGACGATGTTGGATCGCTGGCAGATCTCGGAGAACTCGGCGTTCTCCGCCAGAAAACCGTACCCGGGGTGGATCGCCTCGGCTCCGCTGATGGAGGCGGCGGCGATGATCCGGGGGATGTCCAGGTAGCTGTGGGTGGCCGACGGGGGACCGATGCACACGGCCTCGTCGGAGAAGCGCACGTGGAGGGATTCCGTGTCGGCTTCCGAGTACACGGCCACCGTCTCGATCCCCAGCTCGTGGCAAGCCCGAATGACCCGCAGGGCGATCTCGCCCCGATTGGCTATGAGAATCTTCTTGAACACCGACTCGCCTCCGTGACCGGATCAGCTCTTCCGTGAACGTGAAGCGTGGACGTTGGGCACCCCCGTGGACAACGGGGGCCCTCCGAAGGGTACGGACCTGGTACCGGGGCCAGGGTGCGTCGCAGGACCCCCGAAACCCGGGAGCCGAGAGGGGACCGCAGAGTCCCGGGACCTCCCAGGCCCTGTGGTCGACTCTGCCCTCAGGAGGGATCCACCAGGAAAAGGGGCTGGCCGAACTCCACCGGCTCGGCATCCTCCACCAGGATCCTGGCGATGGTCCCTTCCATCTCCGATTCCAGCTCGTTCATGAGCTTCATGGCCTCGATGATGCACAGGACCGTGCCCTCCTGGACCCGATCGCCCACGTCCACGTAGGCCGGAGCATCCGGGGCCGGAGCCCGGTAGAACGTGCCCACCATGGGAGAGGTGACCTCCACCAGATGCTCCTCACCCTTCCCCTGGTCGGCCTCCGGGGTCTCACCTTCCGCTTCCGGGGCCGAGGGAGCCTCCGGCGTGGGTACGGTGCTGGAGGGAGGTGGAGCGGGCGACGGATTACCGGAAGCCGGTGGAGCCATCGGCGCCGCCGAGTGAGAGCCGGAATTGGGGCTCTTCGACAGTCGGATCCGGGTTCCGCCCCGTTCCAGCTCCAGGGAGTCCAGGGAGCTGGAATCCAGGGCTCGAATCAGACTCTCCACGAAGTCTAGATCAATCATCAGGTCACCCGAGTGATGTACTTGTCTTCCCGGCGATCCACCTTGATCACGTCGCCGATCTCGATGAAGAGGGGCACCTGGACCACGGCGCCCGTCTCCAGGGTGGCGGGTTTCGTCCCGCCCTGGGCCGTATCCCCCTTCAAACCCGGATCCGTCTTCGTCACTTCCAGCTCCACGAAGTATGGGAGCTCCACGGAAATCACCTGCCCGTCGTGGACGAGTCCCTCACACTCCATGTTCTCCTTCAGGTACTGGAGCTGATCCTCTCCGATGACCTCGTCGGAGAGGGGGATCATCTCGAAGGTCTCCTGGTCCATGAAGTGATAAAGCTGTCCGTCCGTGTAGGAGTAGTTCACCGGGCGACGCTCCAGGCGAACGTCCTTCACCTTCTCGCCGGCCCGGAAGGTCTCGTCCTGGACCGCCCCGGTGAGGACGTTCTTGAGCTTGGTGCGGACGAAGGCTCCGCCTTTACCCGGTTTCACGTGCTGGAAGTAGGTGATGGTCCAGAGCTCTCCGTCTCTCTCGATCACCATCCCGTTCCGGAAATCCGCCGTTGACGCCATAGATGCTCGTAGCCTACTCGACTGAAGGTTCAAGGTGGGCGAACAATGCCCGAAGCCCTAGAAGATAGCTGTTCTTTCCGAACCCGGCGACCGTCCCCAGGGCCACGGGGGCCAAGAAGGACCGGTGCCGGAAGGCCTCCCGGGCCGCCGGGTTGGAAAGATGGACCTCCACCGCGGGCAACCCCAGGCCCAGGACAGCATCCCTCAGGGCCACGCTGGTGTGAGTCAACCCCGCTGGGTTGATGAGGATCCCCCGGGCCCGGCTGGAGACCTCTTCCAGGAAATCCAGGATCTCCCCCTCGTGATTGGACTGGAAGATCTCCAGCTCCACTCCCAGCTCCCGGGCCAGAGACTCCAGGGCGGCGTTGATCTGAGCCAGGGTGTCGGTCCCGTAGACGTGGGGTTCCCGCCGGCCCAGCAATCGGAGATTGGGGCCGTGCACAACGGCGATGGTCATTGGAGACTGTCCAGCCAGTCCTGGAAGGCATCCAGGGTGGAGTCGTCCTCCGGAGCCGGACCTTCCGGCTCCTCAGCCGAGGTGTCACCGTCCGGGGCCAGGCTCTCGATGGGGACGATGGCATCCTCGGGAGCCAGGCTCCAGATGGGTACCACCTCCTGGGGAAGGGGCGTCTCCGGGACTGCGGGCTCCTGGGGAGCCAGGTCGCCTACGGGAACCACCTCCGCCTCCGGGGCCAGGTCCTCCATCTCCACCACCCGGTCGCCGACGGCTACCTCCTGGTCGGGAAGGAGATCTGCCGGGATCTCCTCGCCAACCAGCCCCTCCTCCGTCGGAGCCGCCGCGTCCGGTGCCAAGCTGTCAATGGAGACGATGGCGTCGTCCGGGGCCAGCTCCCAGACCGGCAGGACCTCCTCCAACTCCTCCAACTCCTCCAGCTCCTCCAACTCTTCCGGCTCCTCCGGCTCCTCAACCGCCTCTTCCGCCGGCAGAACGTCCTCCACCAGCTCCCCTTCCATCTCTTCCAGACCGGTATCCGCCTCCACCGTGGGCTCCTGCGCAGGCGGAGGCTCGTAGCTCACCTCCTCCGTCGGCGGGGGCTCCTCGGTGACCTGGGCGGCCTCTTCGGACGCCTCGGCCACCTCTGCCCGCATCTCCGCCCGGACCTTCTCCAGGCGGGTCCTCACCTCCTCGTCGTCCGGGGACTTCGCCAGGAGGAGCTCGAAGACCTCCTCCGCCTTGTCCAGGAGGTTCTGCCGGGCGTAGATGTCCCCCAGGGTCCGGGTGACCAGGGGTTCGGCCTGGTCCGGGGGAGCGGGCACGTCATCCTCGGTGCCCCAGACCGTCTCTTCTTCTGCCTCCTCTTCTTCTTCTACCTCCTCTTCTGCTTCCTCCTCCTCCTCCAGCTCTTTCACAGGCGCAGGTTCTTCAGCGACGAGCTCTTCAGCCTCCGCCTCCTCCAGAGCCGTGACCTCCTCCTCCTCTTCTTCCAGGGCCGTGGGCTCTTCCTCCACTTCCTCCAGGGCTGCGGGCTCCTCTTCCGGCACTTCGACGGCGACGGTTTCCTCTTCCGCCTCCTCCAGGGCCGTGACCTCTTCCTCCACTTCTTCGAGAGCCGTGGGCTCTTCTTCCACTTCCTCCAGCGCTGCGGGCTCTTCCTCCACCTCCTGGAGGGCCGTCACCTCTTCCTCCACTTCCTCCTCTTCCCGGGAGGCGTCGGCCTGGAGGACCGCCTCCTCCCAGTTCAACTCCTGCACCACCTTCGCTGCATCCTCCCAGGGAAGCGTGGCTTCGGCGGCGGCAGCCTCCTCTCCTTCCTCTTCCTCATGGGCCGGGCTGGCCTCCGCCTCCTCCTTCTCCCTCCTCCAGATCTCTTCCTGAAGCTCCTGGACCTGCTCCCGGATTTCGGTCTGCCGGGGATCCAGATCCACCAGACACTGGAGGAAGCCCAGGGCTTCGGTGTCGTCGCCCTCTTCTCGACGAAGCTCCGCCAAACCCTTGATGGCTTCGATGTTCTCCGGATCCAGGTCCAGGGCCTTCTGGAATGCCGCCTCCGCTTCCCGGGTCTCTCCCCGCTGACTCAAGGTCCATCCAGCCACCACGTGACCCGACGCCAGGGTGGGATGGCGCTGGAGACCTTCCCGCAAGATGCGCCAGGCCTCCACCAGCTCCCCGGTCCTACGGAAAGCATCGGCCAGGGCTACGAAGGCCCGACCCTGGGGATCGGCATCGGACCAATAGAATTCCTGAAGCTGACGGATCTGGGCTTCCAGGGATCGTCCCACCGGATGGTCCTCGGAGAAGGGAAACGTCGGGCACACGACGAGGGCAGACGATTTCGCCCGAAGATAGGCCGATCTTTACAGAGGTGTCAACGAAAAGGCGGGAACTCCCCGAGGCCCCAAGGCCAGACGGGAAGGGGGTTTTCGCCTTGAGCAGCCTCCCGGCCTCCGTTAGCTTTTCGGGTCTTGTTCACGTGGGAAGACGGAAGTCGCCCGAGGTGGGAGTAACGCCCCTATGATGCGCAAAATGCGGGAGAACACGAAGTGGATCATGCTGGTGACGGCCATCGCCTTCGTGGCTCTCATGGTTTTCGAGTGGGGAATGGACATCACCGGCCGGACGGCCGGGAGCGTCGGTGAGATCGGCCGGGTCGACGGGACACCCGTCACCTACGAGCAGTACCAGGCGGCCTATCGAAACCTCTACGAGCAGATGTCCCAGAATCAGGAAGACCCCATTACGGCGGCCCAGAACCGGGAGATCGAGGAGGCGGCCTGGAACGAGGTGGTCAACCAGGTCCTCATCCAGGAGGAGCTGGCCCGCCGAGGCATCCGTGTGACGGACGAGGAAATCCGGCAGGCCGCCCGGTTCTCCCCGCCTCCGGAGCTCATGGGCGATCCGTATTTCCAGACCGACGGACAGTTCGACATCCAGAAGTACCAGGAGTTCCTGGCCACCTCCGCCGACCAGCTCTTCCTCCTCCAGCTGGAGGCCTACTACCGTGACGTCATTCCCCGGAGCAAGCTCCTCCGGCAGGTAACGACCGGGATCTACTTCACCGACGCCGAGCTCTGGGAGCGCTACGAGGAAGCCAACGAGCAGATCCGGGTCCGCTTCGTGGGCCTGAACCCCAGGAACCGGATTCCCGACGATTCGGTGACGGTCACGGAGGACGAGATCCAGGCCTACTACCGGGAGCACGAGGAGGACTTCCAGATCCCCGCATCCGCCCAGGTGAAGTACGTCAGCCTGACCAAGGCGCCCCTCAGGGAAGACACCCTGGCGGCCCGAGAGCGGGCGGAGACCATCAGGGAGGAGCTGGAGGAGGGTGCCGACTTCGCCGAGGTGGCCCAACGGGAGTCCGCAGATGAGGCCACCGCCTCCCAGGGAGGCAGCCTGGGCACCTTCACCCGGGGTCGGCTGGTGCCCGCCTTCGACTCTGTGGCCTTCAACGCCCCCGTGAATGAAGTGCAGGGACCCGTGCAGACGAACTTCGGGTTCCACCTCATCGAGGTCCAGAACCGCTGGGCCGACTCGGTGCAGGCCCGGCACATCCTGGTGCCCATCGAGCGGACGAACGAATCCGAGCTCCGCCTCCTGACTCTGGCCGACTCCCTGGAGGTCCTGGGAGAGGTCCGGACCCTGGACGACGCCGCCGGAGAGCTGGGGCTTCCGGTTCAATCCCAGGAGATGACGGAGCTCTTCCCCTTCCTGCCCGGCGCGGGCCAGATCTCCGACGGGCTGGAATGGGTCTTCGAGGAGGGAGCTCCCGGAGAGGTGAGCCCTGTCTTCGAGGACGCCCAGGCCTTCTACATGATGGAGCTGGTGAACCGGGAGCCCGCCGGTGTCCAGACCCTGGAGCAGGCCCGGGGCTCCATCGAGCAGATCCTCCGGATCGAGAAAAAGACGGAGCTGGCTCTGGCCGAAGCGGGGGAGCTCGCCCAGGAGGCTCGGGAGGCAGGCAGCCTGGAGGTCCTGGACGGGCGAGCCGGCCTCACGGTCCGGGAAGCGGGCCCCGCCTCCCGGACCCAGTTCTTCCAGGGGCTGGGAATCCAGAACCGGGCCGTGGGCCGGGCCTTCGGTCTGGAGGTGGGCGAGGTGAGCGATCCCGTGGAGGCGGAGAACAACGTCTTCCTGGTTCAGGCCCTGGAGCGGATCGAAGCCGACAGTGCGGCATGGGAGGCTCAGAAGGAGCAGCAGCGGAACCGCCTGGAGCTCCAGTTGGAGCAGCAGCGCCTGCAGCAGTGGATCGCGGGACTGCGGGAGAATGCCGATATCGTGGATCGCCGGGAGGAGGTCTTCCAGGCGTCCGAGCAGACCCAGGCCGCCCAGACCGGAGGGCTGTTCTGAGGTCCTAGGGCGCCGGATGCCCCTGTACGCCGTGTTTGCAGCAACAGACGCGGCGGAAGGCGTTCGTTGCTGCGAAGACGGCAATAATCACCGTGTTTGCAGCAACAGACGCGGCGGAAGGC
>CAZZEL010000054.1:0-25664 GCA_964652625.1 uncultured Gemmatimonadaceae bacterium | reverse complement strand
TCCGGGATCTCGGGACCGAGCAGAAGGAAGATCCTTCCCGGAGCCATCTGCCCAGCCAGGCGAGTCAAGCCCTCCATGACATGAGCTCCTTCACCCCTCGAGAGGACGATGAAGGCGGAAGGGTCCTCGGCTCGAAGGATCTCTGCAGACGAACGAATCACGGGCCAGTGTGCCGGAAGGGTCGCAAGATGTCCCCTTCCTCCCTTGCCGGACGAGAGGACATAGACGCGCCCACAGGAACCTGGGCAGCACCCGAGAAGGGTGGGGTACCGTGGAGAGATCGCCCCCTCTGGAAGCTCCATCCTACCATCCACTCCTCCGCCGGAGCATCGATACACCCCGGCGGAACGCAGGCCGCCGGATTCCCATGACCGGCTGCAACTTCCTCGAACCGACTTCGAGGGGGTGGCTCATAAGCTACCCACCCCCGGCATAGGCGCAAGAGTCGTGTTCCTTCGGCCGAATCCGGCCGGACTATCCTGCCTTCGTCGAGATCAGCGTCCGAATGCCAGGAGTCATGACGCGCGGGCCGAGGCCGTGGAGATCCTGAAGGGTGCTGGAGAAGAGCTTGTCAGATGATCATAAGCGGCTTATGATATTATCATGAGTGAAATACGAGAATACCTCGCCGAGATCGGCCGCCGGGGCGGGCGAAAGAGCCGCCGGCACCTGGACTCCGAAACCGCCCGGGACATGGTCAGGGTGCGGGAGGCACGGAGGGCTTTTCGCCGTTACCGGGTGCGGTGCTTCTGGTCCAGCCCGGCGGAGCTGGAGATCCGGTTGGAGGACGTCCCCTGGGTCGCGGACCGACTCATGAGATACGGCGACCAGGAAGCCTGGCACATCGGAGCCCGCCTATGCCGCTGACGGCTTTCCAACGGGAGCTTCTGGCCGAGTTGGCCGCCTCGGAAGGGGCTCGGGAACGCTATCTGGCCGGTGGAGCCGCCCTCCACTTCTCCCCCAATTCCATCCGCTTCAGCGACGATTTGGACTTCTTCCACGATACGGTTGCCCAGATGGCCCGGGCATTCGACGCGGACCGTTCGATCCTGGAAGCCGCAGGATACCGGGTCGAGGTGAGTCTGAGCATCCCCGGCTTCATCCGGGCCATCGTGAGTCGGGAGGAGGAGGCTACCCGGGTGGATTGGGCCCGGGACTCGGCCTGGCGCTTCATGCCCCTGGTCCGGGACTCCCTGGGCGGCTTCATGCTCCACCCGGTGGATCTCGCGGTGAACAAGGTCCTGGTGCTGGCAGGTCGGGACGAGGCTCGAGACTTCGTCGACGCCCTCGTCGTCCACCGCCGGGTGCTCCCCCTGCCCGGGCTCTGCTGGGCCGCCGCGGGAAAGGACCCGGGGTTCACCCCCCTTTCGCTTCTCGAGCTCTTGAAGCGACGGGGACGTCACCGGGAGGAGGAGATCCGGCGGTTGAATCTGGCCGAGACCTTCGATCTCAAGACAGCCAAGGAGGAATGGATGGAAGCCCTGGCCCTTGCCGAGGCGTTCGCCCGGGAGCGCCCCCCCGAGGAGCTCGGCTGTCTGTACTACTCGGCGAAGGAAGATGGATTCACGTTGCCTGAACCGAACAAGTCTCTCGAGGCCCAGGGCCTGGTGCTCCACTTCGGTGCACCCGGGGGGGTGATTCCTCAGGTCGTGGAGGACGGGAAAGAGGAGTAGGGGGTATCCATCTAACCGGACGAAAATGGCCCCCGTAGACAGGTACGCACCAAGATTGTCTCCTGCCGAGTGGGGTTGCTATACTCCTGGCATGATTCGTCCGAACCGCCTCCAGGGACTACGCTCAAGCCTTCGGCTCCTCCTCGCAGAAGGAATGGCCGAAGAACCAATAGAGCACGCCCGACAGGTCGCCGAGGTTGCGGGTATCCTCCACGCTGCGTTTTTGACCTGAAGGAGTCGCCGCCACTCTCGTGGGGGGATCAGGGATCGAAATCCATGCCCCCGGTGTTTACGTGTCCGGTGATATGGACATGGTTATCGAGCGGTCCGGTAACGAGCCCGACCGTTTGAGCGAGATTTTCGAGGGTCTTGGCTTTCGCCGAATGTGCCGCCACTGGAGACTGGATGACCTGTTCGTAGAGTTGGTGCCGGGCCCCGTTGCTGGGCCAGTCCAGGAGGTTCGCGTCGGCCGCTCAGAATTCAGGATTGTGGAGAAGGAGGTTCCACTTCGGGACCGTGTAGTGGGCTTCAAGCATTGGGAGTACACTGCCTACGGTGAACAGGCGATTGACATGCTGGCGGCGTTTGGTGATGAACTGGATGAATCGTGGCTGCTTCCCGAACTCCGTCAGGAAGATGCCCTTGACGCTCTCGAGGCCCTGGAAGGTCGGGAGGTGCACGCCCCGACCCACCTGGACGTGGAGGTCGCCCAGGTCACCCGGCGGCTGGCCCTGGACGCCGTCATCACCCCCGCCAGGGGCGCGGCGATGCTGGAGCTTCTTGCCGAGAGCCCTGTCCGGCGGACGCCCCTCTCCCCCCTTCTTCCCCGAATCTGGGCCCTGCGTGGGAACCTGACCGCCTACGACGGAGCCTACGTGGCCCTGGCCGAGGCCCTCCAGGCCCCCCTCCTCACCTTCGACCGGAAGATCCCCGAGGCGCCGGGACACCGGGCCCACGTCGTTCTTCCGACCTGACACCCCCGGACCGCCCCGGCCCCACTTTCGGGGAACGGAAGAGCTCACCCCTGTCGGCCCCCCGCACCAGACGCCTACCTTTCCCTCCATGAGCAGAAAAGCGACCCCCGTTCGGAAGCGGCGTCTCGGAGGCCCCGAACCCGATGACCTCGGGGCCTCCACGCCCGCAGAGCGGATGGGCATGGTCTGGCTCCTGACCCTTCAGTCCTGGGCCTTCAAGGACGGACGTACGGATGAGCCCCGACTTTCTCGACATGTTGTCCGCGTTGTCCGACGCGAACGCTGACTTCCTGGTGGTGGGTGCCCACGCGCTCGCGGCCCACGGGGTTCCCCGGGCGACGGGCGACCTGGACCTGTGGATCCGCCCGACCCTGGACAATGCCCGTGCGGTTCACCGGGGCCTGGCCACCTTCGGGGCGCCGCTGGAGGATCTCGCCATCGAGGATCTCGAGGTCCCCGTCCTCGGCCGAGCCCACTTCATTCGGAACAAACGAGCGTGCGGGCGGCCACAGGACCTCGCCGACGTCGCACGACTCGAGGCCCTGGGCGACGAGTCGTGAGTTTGCGGTGATGCTCGGCCGCCGAATGAGGCCCGCCGGGACGATTACTAGAACCGATACGTGTAGCTGAGCTTCGTGCTGGCCCCCCGGGAGAGGGTCTCGAAGTCCCGGTCCAGCAGGTCCGGGCCCCGGTTCCGCCAGTTGTGGGTGTAGACCAGGTAGAGCTCGTTGCCCGGGTGGAGGATCCAGCGGAGTCTGGTGAAGAGGCCCACGATCTCCGATACGTCGTCGTACTGGACGTTTCCGGTGACGGAGGCCCAGGGGCTCATGTCCCAGCCGCTGGACAGACGCACCAGGGTGGTCTGAAAGGAGCCCCGGGGCAGCTCCACCTGGTTTCGTTCCCACTCGCCCCGGAGACTCAGGCCCGGGTTCGGCCGCCAGGTGAGGCCCAACTCGTAACGCGTCCTGTCCCCGTCCCAGAAGCCCCCCGTAGACAGCCCGGCATCTCCCGACACCCGCCGTCGGCCGGCGGTGCGTCCTCGGATCGAGTACTCCCAGTTGGCGTAGCTCCCGGGCAGGATGTCGACTCCATCACTGATCTCGAAGGGGTTCTCCAGGAACTCGTACTGCCGGGTGGCCTGGATGCGGAGGTTGTCCCCGCTCTCGAAATCCACCCCGAAGAGATCCAGTCGCCACTGCTTCTCCTCGGCGACGCCCGACTCCAGGTCGGCCAGGTAGCGGTACTGGGCCGAAAACTCGAAGCGGCGAATCCAGTCGATGTCGGGGCGGGGTCGCCAGCCGATGTTGGGCTCCACCCTGCGGAATCCGTTGCGCCGCACGAAGCCCACGGCCGGGGAGTAGTCGTGGCCGAACTCCCGGTAGGAGAGGTGGGCCCGGTACTCGTCGTTGGGAAAGTTCAGCCGAAAGCCCCGGGCCGTGAGATCGGAGAAGGAACGGTCCACCTCCGGGTCCGGGTTGGAGTTCCAGACGAAGAAGGCCTCGGCCTGGAAGTTGTACCGGCCGAAGAGGGTGGAGGTGAAGAAGTCCAGGTCCATGCCGGCGGTGTGCCGGTCCGGGAGCTTCTCGCCCACTTCACTGGCCCCGGTGGCCCGGCGGGTGTAGATGGCCCCGATGGACGACTGGGCCAGGAAGGAGCGCTTCACCCGAGCCACGGTGAAGTCCTCCACCGGAACGAGAAGTCCCTCCTCCCCCACGCGCTCTTCCCCGGTCCTGACCTGGATGAACCCCAGCTCGTAACGCCCGGCCTGCCCTCCGAGACGAGCGCCGTAGGTGATGGGAATCTGCTCGCCGCCCTCCAGGCCGATCCGACGGCTGAAGTAGGGAGAAGGTCCGCTCCTGGGGGAGAAGGAGAAGACCCCCGAGCCCTCCAGGAAGAAGTCCCGCTTCTCCTGGAAGCGCAGGGGGAACCGGGTGAGGTTCACCCTTCGCTGGTCCACCTCCACCTCGGCGAAGTCCGTGTTCAGGCTGACGGCGGCCCGGAGCCCGGGGGTGATGCTGTAGCCCAGATCCAGGCTCACCTCTCCGGGGTACGTGTTGGGGTCGGCGTTCTCCGGCACGTTCCGCCAGCTTCCCACCACCGAGGGGACGGCCTCCAGGCCGAGCCCCTGAGAGGGGTTCTCCAGACCTCGGAGGCGGCCGGCGTGAACCGGCCGGAAGAGGCCCTGGTTTCTGAGATAGCCGCGCCAGAGGATCTCCTCGTTCTTCCGTCGGATGGTCCGCTGGAAGTTGATGCCCCAGGTGTCCTGCTCCGGATCAAAGTTCAGGGTCTTGAAGGGGATCCGTATCTCCGCCGACCACCCGTCCTCCAACCACTGCACCCGGGCCTCCCAGATCCCGTCCCAGGACTTGTTGATTCCCCGGTGCCCGCCGGCCCCGGTGATGAGACCGTCCCCCATGAGTCCGGCGGGGTTGATCTCGAAGAAGTAGCCGGTCCGGCCGTCCAGGAAGGTATCCAGGATCCACATGAACCGGTCGTCCGTTCCCAGACCCGCGTCCCGGCGCTTCTGGTAGGCCAGGATGCCGTCCGGGTCGTCGAAGATCATGGCCCCGATGTAGAGGTTGTCCTCATCGAAGGCGACGCGGACCTCCGTCCGCTCCGACGGGGTCCCTCCCTCCACCGGCTCCTGCTGGGTGAAGTCGGAGATGGCCTCGGCACGGGACCAGACCTTCTCGTCCAGGTAGCCGTCCAGCTCGAGTTCCTGATCCGAGGGAAGGCTCGTGGCCACCAGGTCCGAGCCGGCCCGGTTGTCGGGTGGGGAAGCGTCCCCTCCCGACCCGGACGTCTGGGCAGCGATGGGGGATGGGCCAACACAGAGGGTCAGGGCCAGGCCGGCTCCTGTCAGGAGGCGGCCCTTACGAATGCCGGGCATGGTTGGATCGGTCTTCCCTGCTGAGGTGGGACGGACGTTCCTGGTACGGCGAAGTCGGTGGGGAGTTCCCTTGCCGGGCCTGAACGGGGCGGGAGCGGCCCTGTCCACCCGCTGGGGGACGCAGAACACCCACAGTCGGATCGGCAGGGGCGCCAGGACGCAGACCGGGAGCGCGCTGACCTCCACCATGCAGCGACCTCAAGAATCGTAGGGGGAACCCTCCAGAAGCCCCTCCAGGTGCGGAGACTCGGATCCGTTCTCCGTGCACAGGGCGAACCGGCTTTCACGGGACCCGTACATGGCCACCCCAGCGTACTCTCCGTCCCCGTTCAGGATGAAAAAGCGGACGTCGAAGCGCGGCAACCCGCGTTGATTCAGGAGGCGACTCTCCACCGTGTTGGCCTTGATCCGTCGGAGGGCCTCCATCCCGGCATCCTTAGGGTGCATGCCCTGGCGCAGGAACTCCACGATGAGGAAGGAGGAGAGGTTGAAGAGGTTGGCCTCGCCCCGGCCGGTGGACCCCGCGGCTCCCACCTCTCCATCCACGTACAACCCGGCCCCCAGGATGGGCGAATCTCCCACCCGTCCCGGGATCTTCCAGGCCAGCCCGCTGGTGGTGGTGACTCCGGAGATTTCTCCACTGGAGTTGATGGCGTTGCAATTCGTCGTTCCCCAGAAGGAGTCCCGGTCGATGAGCCCCTCCCGGACCATTTCCAGACCTGCTTCGTACCCCTTCCGGATCCTCTCCTCCGGGTCCAGGTAGTGTTCGGGATCGATCCTCCGCTTCCACTCCAGCCACCGTTCCCGGGACCGGGGCGTGCTCAGGTCATCCTCGATGGTGAACCCCAACTTCCGGGCAAAGTCCTGGGCCCCCTCCCCCACCAGGAGATGGTGATCCGTGTTCTCCATGACGGCCTTCGCAACCAGGGACGGGGTCCGGACACCTTCCAGGGCCCCTACTCCTCCGGCCTGTTTCCGGGGGCCATGCATGCAGCAGGCGTCCAGCTGCACCACGCCCTGGGCGTTGGGCAGGCCCCCGTAGCCGATGCCCGACTCTTCCGGATCCAGCTCAGGAATGTTGACCCCGGCCATGAGAGCATCCAGGACGTCCTCGCCCTCCGTGATTCCCCGGAAGGCCCGTTCCACAGAGTTCTCCGTCCCCCCGTTCTTGTACCGGTATCCGCTGACGTCGGAAATCACCACCGGCCTCACGAACCGGGGCGACCGAACCCAGGGTGCGCCCTCCCCCAGGAAACCGGTTCCTTCCCGGGTGGAGCCCACCCCCTGGTGGAGAGAGGCCGAACCCGTCACCACGGCTCCTCCCAACGCCGCGGAGCGGGAAACGAACGTCCTGCGGGTGATCTCTCGACTCATGGGATAACTCCTTGTCCTGGTGGAAGTCTTCTCGGAGAACGGACTGGAGATGTGGCCATCAGGGCGGGGGCGGGCAAGGGGCAAGCCGTGCCCCAAGCGACCAGGCCACGAAGGCCCACCAGGACTTTCGTCTCCAGGTTTTTCTCTCTACTCTACCAGTCATCCCAGAATCAACTCGTGTCCAGCTCCCCCGGGAACGGTCCACCAGGAGGTGACGTCATGCCCAGGAACAGGTTCTCCCGTCGCGATTTCATGAAGGTCACAGGGGCCGGGACCGCTGGCTTCGTTCTGAAGGGGGGGCAGGAGGAGGCCCGGGGCGCCGAGCTTTCGGCCCCGTCAGGCCCGCCGCCCATGCCGGAACGTCCCCTGGGCCGGACCGGGCACAACGTCCGCATTTTCAGTCTCGGAGGTCAGGCCACCATCGAACAATCCGGTACCGATGCCGAGGCCGAGGCCATTATCAACCGGGCCATCGACCTGGGCGTCAACTACATCGACACGGCGGCGGCCTACGGCCGTGGCATCAGCCAGACCTACATCGGTCGGGTCATGGCCACCCGGCGGGACGAGGTCTTCCTGGCCACCAAGACCCACAACCGCAGCCGGGACGGCTCTCTCAGGCTTCTGGAGGAGAGCCTGGAGCTCCTGCAGACCGATCACCTGGACCTCTGGCAGCTCCACAACATCAGCCGCACCGAGCAGCTGGACCGGATCTTCTCCGACGACGGGGCCATCCACGCCCTCCTCCAGGCCAGGGACGAGGGGATCGTGAAGAACCTGGGCATCACGGGCCACGCCAATCCGGACGTCCTCATGGACGGCCTCCGCCGGTTCGACTTCGACGCGATCCTCCTGGCCCTGAATCCGGCGGACCCCTACCACCGGCCCTTCATGGACGAGCTCCTGCCGGAAGCGAACCGTCGCCAGATGGGGATCATCGGCATGAAGATCCCGGCCCGGGGCAGGATCTTCCGGGAGGGCGGCCTGACCTCCATGAAGGAGGCCCTGGTCTGGACCCTGAGTCAGCCCATCAGCACCGTCATCGTGGGGTGCGACACCGTGGAGCAGCTGGAAGAGAACGTGGAGATCGCCGCCAACTTCCAGCCCCTGAATAGCGCACAGATGGCCGCCATCGAGGCCAAGGTATCGGACTACCCCCTGGAGGCGTCCTTCTTCAAGGAGGGGGCGGCCGGCTTCGGTCGACAGGACGGAGCCCCGGACGACCAGCAGATGGAGGACTGAGGCGGAGAAGGCCCCGCCTCCCGGCTCCCTCAGGGCCGGAAGTCCGGGTCCTCCTCCCAGATCTTCTTGAGGTCCTCGAACTCGGGCTTCTCCTTGAGGATCTCCCCCTCCGTGGTCCGGGCCACCTTGAAGGTGACGGGCCCCTTGGGCGTCTCCCGGACTTCGCTCTCCCGGACCAGCATCATCCGCTCCAGGGTGGAGAACCGCACGCCCAGGGTGCTGCTGTGGCGCAGGAGGAAGTCGATCAGACGGTCCCGGGCCTCCGGCTCCACCAGCAGGCTCATCTCGGAGGCAGGACGTCCCTTCTTCCCCAGGACCGGCGTGACCCAACCGTCCAGGGCGCCCAGGGCCAGGGCTCTCTCCATGAGCCAGGCCGTCCGCTCTCCCGTCTGGTCGTCCACGTTGCAGCGGATCTCCACGACCCGGCCTGTCTCGTAGGGAAGGGGACGGGCACCGGGACCTTCCTCGTCTTCTCCAACCGCCGCTTCCATCAGGGCGATGCGGAACACGTTGGGAACGTCCCCCAGGTCCATGGTCCCGGAGCCTGAGCCCTGGGCCAGGAGGCGTCCGCCGGGCCATCCCGGCATGAACTCCGGCTCCAGGGCCCTGAGGATGGCCAGGCCCGTGGGGGTAGAGAGCTCCACGCTCTCCCGCCGGAGGGCGTCGGGCGGGGGATCCACGGGCATTCCCACGGCCAGGCGGGCAGAAGCGGGAGGAGGTACCGGGTAGGTTCCGTGCTCGATCCGGATCGTGCCCCGGCCCAGCTTCACCGGCGAGGCCAGCACCCGGTCCGGCCTCACGGTCTCCACGCAGAGGCCGGCCATGGCCACATCCACCACCGAGTCGATGGCCCCCACCTCGTGGAAGGCCACTTCCTCCAGGCTCACCCCGTGGGCGTCGGCCTCCGCTTCGGCCAGTAGGCGGAAGACCCGGAGGGCGAAGGCCCGAGCCGTCTCACCCAGATCCGAGGTCTCGATCTGGTGCACGAGAGCCGAGTAGGGATGATGGTGGTGATGGTGGTGATGGTGGTGCCCCCCTTCCTCCGCTCCCTCGGGAGAAACGACTTCCACGTGGGTGGCCATGGCTCCGGCCCGCTCCGAGGCGGTGATCTCCACCGTCACCTCCGCAGCGCCCAGGAGACGGGGCACGGCCCGGATTTCCTCGGCGTCCACCAGACCCGCATCCAGAAAGGCCGCCGTGAACATGTCGCCGGCGATTCCCGCCACACTCTCCAGGTAGAGGACGCGCTGAGTCATGGAGGATCAGTCTCCGTTGGGCGTTGGTTTCTCGGGGGACGATCGAGCCCCGGCGGCGGGGGTCGTCCCCACCAGCTTCACCACCCGGGCGGCGGCCATGCCGGCGGAAAACCCGTTGTCGATGTTCGAGACCGTGACACCGGGTGCGCAGGAGTTGAGCATGCCCAGGAGGGCGGCCAGCCCCTGAAAGCTGGCCCCATAGCCCACGCTGGTGGGGACGGCGAAGACCGGGGCGGAAACCAGCCCGCCCACCACGCTGGGAAGGGCTCCCTCCATTCCCGCCACCACAATGACAGCGGTGGCGCTTCGGAGGCGGGGAGCATGGTGGAGGATCCGGTGGAGCCCGGCCACCCCCACGTCAGCGATGCGATGCACGGGGACCCGCATGGCCAGACAGGTCTCCGCCGCCTCCTCCGCCACAGGAAGATCCGAGGTGCCGGCGCACACCACGGCCACGAAGGGGCGACCCGGTTCCGCCGCCAGCTCCTCCGGAGGGTGCACCAGACAGGTCCTGGCCCGGGCATTGAAGCGGGCGTCGGGGAAGCGAGCCTCCAGGGCCTTCACCTTTTCGCCGTCCAGGCGGGTGAGAAGGACGGGAACCCCGGGCTCCGCCAGCTCCTCGGCGATGTCCAGGGTCTCCTCCACCGTCTTGCCCTCACCGAAGACCACTTCGCCCATCCCCTGGCGAATCCACCGGTGGTGGTCCAGGGTGGCGAAGCCCAACTCCCCGGGACGGAGGGGACCCTCCTCGAGCTTCCCCACGGCTTCCTCCGCCGACACGTCACCTGCTGCCACAGCGTCCAGGAGAGCCCTGAGATCTTCCGGCGTCACGACACCCCTCCCCCGGTGCGGTAGCCCCCCAGGTCCAGGGTAACCCAACGGTATCCCCGAGAGCGGCCGGCGGCCTGGAGCTCCCGGCGGCAGGCCAGGACCTTCTCCATCTCGTCCGGGGCCACCTCCACCCGGAGGAACGGAGCGTTACCCTCGGCTCCACAGACCCGGACCCGGCAGGTGGAGATCCCGCTGTCCCGGAGGATCGCCTCCAGGGCTTCCACATCCTTCAGGCGCTCCGGGGTGACGGGCATCCCCGTCATGATCCGGGAACTCAGGCACGGGCTGGCGGGTTTGTCGGCCAGCTCCAGGCCAGCCTCCTTCATGAGGAGGCGGATCTCAGCTTTTTCCATGCCCACCCCCGCCAGGGGAGCCAGGACTCCGGCCTCCGCAGCCGCCCGGTGCCCCGGCCGGTCGTCACTACGGTCCGAGGCGTTGTAGCCGTAGAGGAGCCAGTGCAGGCCTTTCTCGTCGGCCACTTCACGGGCGATGCGGAAGAGCTCTTCCTTGCAGTGATAGCATCGATCCCGGTCATTCCTGGCATACTCGGGAAGACCAAGCTCCCGACTCTCTCTCCAGTAATGGGGGATACCCAGGGACCGAGTGAAGGAGGCGGCGTCGGCCCGGTCCCTCTCCGGCGTGCTCGGGCTCGTGGTGGTGAGGGCCGCTACCCGGCCCCTGCCCGTAGACGAGGCCAGGTCGTGGGCGGCCCAGAGCAGGAAGGCGCTGTCCACCCCCCCGGAGAAGGCCACCAGGGCCCCTTCCCGGACAGAGGGAAGAAGGGCTTCACGAAGGCGGTGGAGCTTCTTCCGGGCCGTCTCCGGGTCAGGAAGCTCGGAGGCGCCGCCGGATCCTCCCTCGCCGTCTCGCTCCCCGGGCTCGGGGACCGGGAAGAGGTGGGAATCCAGAATGGGTAATCGTTCAGCCATGCCGTTTCGTCGAGTGCTCAAGATGGAGATGAGGGAAACCTATCTCCTCTCAGGGTCCGGGGGGAAGCCGTCCCTGGAATGAGCTCCGCCAAAACACCCACGAGGGATTCCCGCATTCGTTCCCCCGCTGATGGAAACGTTGGGCGCCGTCCCTCCCAGGTGATAGGTTGTGTCCATGGACCCTGAGATCCTCCTCCTTGTTGCGACCGCTGTCTCCGTGGGCGTGCTGCACACCCTCCTGGGGCCGGACCACTACCTCCCCTTCGTCGCCATGGCCAGGGCCGGGGCCTGGTCCCGGAGGAAGACCCTGACGGTGACGGGGCTCTGCGGCGTGGGACACGTGGCGGGCTCCGTGGTCCTGGGTCTCATCGGGGTCGCCTTCGGCCTGTCCCTGGCCGGACTGGAGAGCTTCGAGGCGTCCAGGGGATCCCTGGCGGCATGGGGGCTCATACTCTTCGGGCTCCTCTACATGGTCTGGGGCCTGCGGAGGAAGGGACGGGGCCACAGGCACTCCCACCTCCACGCCCATGGCGACGGGACCCTGCACGCCCACGAACACGACCACACCGGGGCCCTGGCCCTGGTGACGGGAACCTTCGCCTTCGCCACGGTGGGCACCATGCTGGGGGCCGTGCTGGTGGGCTTCGAAGGCGTGGAGCGCCTTCCCTTCAAGGCTCTGGAGCCCCATGCCCACACGCTGGCTGGCCTCACCATCCTCCTCTGCGGGGTGGTCATCCAGTTCCTGGGAATCTGAGAAAGGACGAAGACATGGATCGCCGAGGCTTTCTCAAAGGTGCTGCCGCCAGCTTCGCCCTTCTCCCCCACGCCCGTCTGGACCACCTGGTCCGTCCCCGTACCCATGACCAAACGACGGTGGCCATCATCCGGACCGAGGAGCGGAAGGAGGGAGTCCGCCGGGCGCTGGCTCTCCTGGACCCCAGGGGGATGGCGGGAAGAGACGTGGTGCTGAAGCCCAACTTCAACACCGCCGATCCCGCTCCTGCCGGCACCCACAACGACACCCTCTCCCAACTGGTCACCGAGCTGAGGGAGCGGGATGCCCGGAGTCTGACCCTGGGGGAATCCAGCTTTCCTCCCACAAACCGGGTCATGGAGGACAAGGGCATCTTCGACCTGGCCAGCGAGCTGGGTTTTCAGGTAGTGAACTACGACGAGATCGAAGATGCGGACTGGATCCACTTCAGACCCCGGGGAACCCATTGGCCCGAGGGATTTCACCTTCCCCGGCACGTGGTGGATGCCGAATACAACGTGAGCACGTGCTGCCTGAAGACCCACCAGCACGGCGGTGTCTTCACCATGTCCATGAAGCTCTCCGTGGGCCTCACCCCCAAGCCCATCCGGCGAGGCATGCATCGATCGCCGCACATGCGTCGGATGATCGCCGAGTTGAACCAGGGATACACCCCCCACCTCATCGTCATGGACGGCATCCAGGCCTTCACCGACGGCGGCCCCTCCAGCGGGGAGCTGAAGACCGGGAATGTCATGGTGGCCGGCACGGACCGTGTGGCCATGGACGCTGTTGGCCTGGCCATTCTGAAGGACCTGGGATCCAATGACGCCATCATGGGCACGCCCATCTTCGCCCAGGAGCAGATGGCCCGGGGGGTGGAGGTGGGCCTGGGGGTCACGGCACCCGAGCAGATCCGACTGATCTCCGATGACGCCCCGGGCCGGGCCTACGCCGCAGTCCTGGAGGACATCCTCCTGCAGGGGTGAGTCGTGCGTCAGAGGTCTTCCATCAATGCCAGGACCCGGGAGTGGGATTCATCCAGGGCCTCCAGGATCCTGGCCCTTTCTCGCAGGAGAGTGGTCAAGGCGAACCGATGGCGGTCTGTATCGGGGTCGTTGGCCTCGAGCATCTCCACAGCTCTGAGTCCAGGCAAGGCACCCTGCGTGACGGCGGGATCCGGGTGGTAGGGGCCCAGGAGAGTGTAGAGGACCCGGTGCAGGGGCCGGGCAATGGCCACAAGAGCCCGATCCACGGCCGGATCGTGGCTGGTAGGCAGAGAAGCTTCCAGGTCCTCGACGGCTTCCAGGAGCCTCTCCTGCTGACGGATGGCTTTCCCCAGATCCAGGTCACTGCCGGCGATCTCCTGGCGACGGGCAAGAAGAGACCCCAGGCGTTCCACCACGGAGCTCAGGTCCATCGGCAGGTTCGGCTCGGCCAGGAGCCGGGCCAGGGCGGCGGCGTAGAGATCAGCGTCCGTCTTGAGAACCTGGGCGTCCACCTTGTCCCGGGTGTCCTGGGGAGTGTGCCACCACCAGTATCCCCCGTCCTCCTGGAGCCGATAATGATTGAACTGCAGGAGAGGTAGCCCGACTCCGTTGAAGGACTGATCGGAATTCCGTCCGGGAGGGCGCGGGTCGACGGAATCGCCGACCTCCTCCGTGACCACGGACCGGGCCAGTCCGGCCAGGGACCCGGTGGCATTGGCTCCGAACCGCTTCGCCCCCATCTGGCCCAGTCCCTCGAAATTCACATAGGCCACGGCCCGGCGCCGCAGCTCGTCGAACCTGTGATCCACGAACCAGCGGGACCCGGCGTAGCGGCCGTTGCTGTGACCGGGCCACCAGGCCACCAGAAGCCCGCGCTTCAAGCGATCCTGGTGGCGGGAGAAGGCCCGGGCCAACTCCAGCATGGCCACGTTCGCGCCGCCGTTGTCGGTCCCACCATGGTGCCATGAATCCAGGTGACCGCCGGCGAGGACAAAGGGACTTTCCGGTGTGGGACCCGGAATGTGAGCCACCGCCAGCCGGAGGGGCTTCCAGCCAGTCCGGGTTTCCGCGCTCATCCGGACCTGAACCGGACCCTCCTGGAGCATGGCCCGGAGACGAGCTCCATCGCTCCTCTTCACTTCAGCCACGGGAAGATCCGGAATGCGATGGTAGTTCCGTAGGGACGGGGCTCCCCAGACCGTCGTCGTCGTGAGCTCGTTCAGCCGGTCCTCCGGATTCACGAAGATGGCCCCATCCGCCCCGAGGCGGGAGATCTGAATCACGGGGCCAGGACGGGGAGTGCCTGTTACCAGAGCGATCATCCCCGTCAGGTCCGGGAGGTCGGGGAAATCCTCGGAACCTGGAGGCCCCCGGGCGTCCAGGACGAGGCGTTCGCCGGTGTCGGTGAGGAATGCCGGAAGGTCATCCAGCGAACCCAGGTCTACCAGCGGCCGCTGGAGATCCTCCACGCTACCGGAACCCGACACCGTGATGGCCTCCGGGGCGAAGTCCGTTCCCGGAACTTCGATCCGGGCAGATATGGGATCGCTGACATAACCGAGGAAGCTATCCACCTCCACCCGGATCCCCTCCTCCTCCAAGGCACGGACCAGGTAGTCAATGGCTGCGTTCTCTCCCGGGCTCCCGGAGAGCCGGTCGTACTGGACGATGGAGTCCAACTCCGCCTCCATGGCCTCCACCGCAATCCCACTCTGGACGGCCTCCACCAGATCCTGGGTGTTCTCCGCTGGGCCGGCACTTCTCTCCCCTACTCCACATCCCCCAGGAAGAACAACCAGGGCGAATACCGCCAGGCGAGCCAGGCGAGTGCTCCCGGGTCCGGAGACAGAGATCTCCCGGGAGCGGCGTCTCTTGTCAGGTCGGAAGCCTGGGCCGGCTCCGGACAGAGGAAAGCGATTCGCATCCATGACGTCCTCCGTTCTTCCCATTCGGGGGAGGTGGGGAGCTGCCTACGGGAGGAAACATGAGGAACGAAGCCTCGATTCCGAAAGGAGGTCTGCAGGGCCCTTGGCCTCCCCCGCCTCCCTGCCCCATCTTGAGGATTCAAGGGTCGAGCTCGCCCCCGGCACTGCCCCCCGGGACGAGGAGCCCATGGGAAGGCTCGAAACGGGCCTGATTATCAGAAGGACGACACGATGAGCAAGACATCCGACAAGGACAGTGGCTCCACCGCCCTCACCCGACGAGACTTCTTCACCCACACGGCAGCCGCCGGCGGAGGGGGAGCCCTGGCCCACCTCCTCGACTCGGGAGACAGCCTTCTTCGGGAAGCCAGCGCCGAACCCCATCTCCCCTCCATCCCCAGGAGGCCCTTTGGTGATACCGGGGTAGACATCACCGTCGTGGGGTTGGGAGCCGGCAGTCGTTTCTACGGCTCCGTTCCCGATGACGAAGCCGGGGCCGAACTCGTCCGATCCGCCATCGAGAAGGGGATCGGGTTTGTGGAGACCGGCGCGAACTACGGACCCGACGGGCGGTCCGAAAAGCTCCTCGGGCGGGCCATGAAAACCCACCGGAATCGTGTGTTCCTGGAGACGAAGGTCGACGAGAGAAGCTACGACGGCGCCATGCGTGAGATCGAGAGGAGCTTGCGACGCATGAACACCGATTCTCTCGACCTGGTCCTGCATCACTTCCTCCGTGACCGGAACACAGTGGAGATGGTGGCGGGTCCAGACGGAGCGGAACGGGCCCTGAGAAGGATGGTGGACGAGGGCGTGATTCGATTTCGGGGGTTCTCCGCTCACTCGCCGGATACCGCCATGG
Organism: uncultured Gemmatimonadaceae bacterium; assembly: GCA_964652625.1. Classification (GTDB taxonomy): domain Bacteria; phylum Gemmatimonadota; class Gemmatimonadetes; order Longimicrobiales; family Gaopeijiaceae; genus CAZZEL01. The sequence goes on along the minus strand of CAZZEL010000054.1, from coordinate 9,965 downwards.
CCGGCCTGGAGATGCTGGATCCCCAGGCCATCCAACTGCCCATCAACGCGGTGCGGGTCCCGGATTTCGAGCCGGAGGTCATCCCGGCTGCCGTGGAACGGGGTGCAGCGCTCATCGCCATGAAGACCTGCGGAAATGGGTACTTCTTCCCGGCCAACGCCACGACTCCGGATCGTATCGAAGCCTACGGTCCTCCCCAGGGAGCATGGGATCGCTGGGACCTTCCGACCTGGGAGGAATACATCCACTACGCCCTCTCCCTCCCCATCGCCACGGCCACCATCGGCATCGACTCCTACTTCACCCTGAACGGGGTCGTCTCCGCGGCGGCTTCCTTCACCCAACTGGATCCGCAGGAGATGGCCTCCATCACGGAAAGGGCCCAGGTCTTCGAGACCACCGGGTATTGGATCCCCCGGAGCGCCAGCTCCTCATCGGAGTAGCGCCCCGCACCTGTCCCGGAGTCTTCCCCCGGGCCCGGACCTTCTCGGAGACCCGGCCTGGCCCCTGAAGGCAGCCCGAGACCTGGCGTCAGACCTTCACGAGCATCTTCCCCGTGTTCTCGCCGGTGAACAGACCCAGGAACGCGTCCACCGCCTGGTCGATTCCCTCCACCTCCGTCTCCTTCCAGGTCACCCGCCCCTCATGAATCCACTGGGCCATCTCCTGGACGAAGACGTCGCGCAGGCCCTGGTGGTCCGAGACGATGAAGCCCCGGAGCGTGAGTCGTCGGGGAATGGCCATGAGAAGCGATCTCGGGCCCCGTGGGGGAACGAGGGCGTTGTAGGCGTCGATCATGCCGCACATCACGACCCGCCCGAAGTCGGCCATGTTGAACAACGCCGCCTCCAGGTGGTCGCCTCCCACGTTGTCGAAGTAGAGGTCGAATCCCCCCCGGGCCACGTCCGGCAAGAAGCGGTTCAGGTTGCCCACGGTCTTGTAGTTGAAGGCCGCATCCACACCCAGCTCCCCCTCCAGCCAGGCCACCTTCTCCGGGGACCCGGCGCTACCCACCACGGACGCTCCCTTCAGCTTGGCGATCTGGCAAACGGTGGACCCCACGGCTCCCGCGGCCCCGGAAACGAAGACGTGGTCCCCCTCCTGGAGCTGCCCGATCTCCAGTAGCCCCACCCAGGCAGTGAAACCCGGCATGCCCATGACACCCAGGTAGGCCTGGGGCGGAGCCAGCTCCGGGTCGATGGGCACGAGCCGGGATCCCGGGGCTACGAAGGCCTCTCGCCACCCGAAGTTGCTCAGGACCCAGGCTCCCTCCGGAAAGGCCGGATCCCGGGAGTGTTCCACCACCCCCAGAGCGCCACCCTCCATGGGCTCCCCCAGTTGATAGGGTGGGGTGTAGCTCTCCCGGTCGAACATCCGGCCCCGCATGTACGGGTCCACAGAGAGCCATTGGTTGCGGACTTGAACCTGCCCCTCCTTCGGCTCGGGCACTCGAACCCCTACGATCTCGAAATCGTCCTCCTCCGGAGTTCCCGTGGGGCGTTCCTTCAAACGTACTTCCCGGCTTTCCATGGCGGGCATCCTCTTCTCTTCCTTGGTCGGTATTCGGTCTCCCCTGCCCTCGGTGCCGAAAAGGTACACCACTCCGGACCCCACGGTCATCGGGGCCGACTCTGAGAAGAGAGTGACGAACGAGGGTCATCCCCATCCGGGACATTCCCCCGGGCCTGGCTCGGGACGACGGTCCCCATCTCCAGGGGGACGGCCGCCTGAAGCCGGGGGTTTCCATAGACCAGGCAGCCACCAAGTTCACGGGCCTGGCCCAACGCCTGGAGCCTGTCCTGACGGATGCCGGAGCCCCCCATGACCATGACGACCCGATGAACCCATTGCGTTCGGAATAGGGAACGGTGCCGTACGTACTCGGCGTCTCCGGCGTCTCGCCATCCGCCCAACACTCCATCCCGCCTGAGGCTCCCGACCTATTTGAGAATCAGCGCGTCCGCACCAGGATGGCCCCTCCGGTGTGTCCGACGCCGAAATGGGTAGTCGCCTCGGTGGCCGTGAGGAAGACCACTTCTGCAACCTCCCGGACATCTACGGCCCGAAGGCTCCCAAGACCGGTGAGCCGGATCCCGTCGAGGTAAGGCACAGGTCGTTCAGGGCCTCGACCCGTCATGAGGTAGGGTCGACAGAGGATGAGTGCATGGACTACATCGATTGTGCCCTGGCTCATGAGCTCCGGAGGCGAAACGCGTCGGTACCTGCTGGAGTGAATATCCGTGTGGGGTGGCGGAGCAACCGAGACACAGCCAGCGAAGAACAGGGCGATGAGGAGCGTGGATTCGGATCTGACGGACGGGTAATTCATGGGGCTCTCCTTCCCTCGTGGAAGACGGGAGGCCCTCTTCGCCAGGGCACTCCCAGGGAGGACATGCCCCGAACCTGCTCGGTGACAGTGAAATGCTCGTCAGTTCCGCGTTACCTGTCGATTCACGTTTGCGTCACGCCGGGGAAAGGATCGATGCCAACTCGCTCCGTGGAGCTCAGAAGACCCGTCCCGGTTCCCGCTCCAGGAGATCCAGGAAGGCCGGCTCGTTCCAGAGAGGCCGCAGGAGGTAGTGGTTCCGCAGTTTCGGAGCCGAGAGACGGGAAGGGACGGTGAGAAGGCGCTCCAGGATCCGTATCGACTCCTCCACCTCTCCGCAGCGAGCCAACACGGCAGCCAAAGCGAAGAGTTGCTCCGTGCCCCAGAGGGCGTCCTCTTCCAGGGGAAGAAGCTCCGCGCCCCTCCGGGCATTCCGGATGGCCTCCTCTCGGCGATGGAATCCTCAAGGCTTGGCCCTAGAAGGCTGTTGAGGACCGTCGTCGTCTTGGGCTGTGCCAGGAGGGACCGGACGACGGTGCCATCCCCAGTCCGAAGATCGAGGGTGCCCAGGACCTTGAGATGCAGCATGGGAAGGAGCCTCGAACGGATGGCCGAGAGTTGGCGGCCATCCAAAGGTCACTCTTCCAGCTTATGCACACAAAAGTGCCGGGCGACGGGAATCAGGACAACGATGACGGTTGTGAACGGGCAAAGCCGTCTTCCCCTCCCGGTAGAACCCAGGCCTTCTGTCGAAGGGAGCCCGGCCCTACCGGGGACCTTCCCGCTACTCCTCCTGGGCGACTCCCACCACCCCACAAGCCATCCGGGGGCCGGCGTTGCCTGTGGGCTGGGTCGTCAGATCGTCCTCGTTGGCGTGGACGATCACTCCCCGCCCGATGATGGAGTGGGGCCCTTCGAAGGTGATGTGGCTGTCCGTTCGCTCATAGTGCCCCATCCCCGACTCGTCGGCGGAGAGGTTCCCCAGATCACCCACGTGCCGCTCCGTGTCCGAGGGGGCGCCGTGGGGATTGCCCTCGGGATTGAAGTGGCCGCCGGCAGACGTGCCGTCGGGAGCGGTGCAGTCCCCGAACTCGTGGATGTGGAATCCGTGCTGGCCGGGGCTCAGCCCCTCCACGTCGGCGGAAATCCGGATCCCGTTCTGGGTCCGGATGAAGGTGACGGTTCCACGAGCGTCGGATCCCTCGGTGGGATGAAGCACGGCCACGGCCCTGCTGGGGGCCTCCATGGCCACGGTCTCCCGGGCCGTCTGCATCTCCGCCTGCTGACCCTGCTCTTCCATGGGGCCGCACCCCAGGGCAGCCAGAGCAAGGCTCGGAGCCATGAGCCATGTCGTCGATATTCTGACACTCATCTCGTCTTCCTCCTGGTCGTTTCTCCCGGGACCACCGGGACCGGTGTACGGGAATGGGCTCCGCACCGGGGACCTCCCCCGTCCGGAGCACCGTGGTTCTGTTCGTGAGAAGAGGACACCCGGGCGTACACGGAGGGACAGATTCCGTTTCTCTCCCAAGGCGTCTCCGCCTTGTGGCGGGAGGCGTCAGGCTCTAGCCTGGCCCTGCCGGAACGGTCCCTTTTCGTCCACATGCCCCCGGAGCGGGAACCATGATCAGACTCGCTGCAAACCCGGTCCTCCTCGTCGCCGTCCTCCTTGTCTCCCTCCAGCTCTCCGTTCCCGCCGGATCGGCCCAGGGCCAGACCCTGGCCGGCGTACCCCACGCCGGGGAGGACGAGGCGTTCCTGGAGACCCTCCATGGCATCTCCAGCCACGATCTCATGGGCTACGTGGAGGAGATGAGCCGACCCGAGTATCGAGGCCGGCTGGCGGGAACGCCGGAGTACATGGAGGTGGCCCGGTGGGTGGCCGGACTCCTGGCGTCCTGGGGCATCGAGCCCGGAGGAGACGACGGGACCTACTTTCAGTGGTTCGACATGCCCTACAGCGACGTGAAGAGCGCCGGCTCTCTCTCCCTGACCATGGGCTCGGGGGACGACGCCATAGTAGTGGAGTACGACTTCCCCCAGGACTACTACCCTGGAACGAACTCCGACGCCGGGACGGTGTTGGCGGAGGTGGTGTACGTGGGCTTCGGCATCACGGCCCCGGAGCTGGGCTATGACGATTACGCCGGGGTGGACGTGGAGGGCAAGATCGTCGTCCTGGAGTCGGGCGTGCCCTACCGGGGGGACGACGTGGAGACGGTGAAGGCCTGGGTCCCCTACAGCTACCACCAGTTCAAGCTGGACAACGCCCGGCGCCACGGCGCCGCGGGGCTCCTCTACGTGGGCAAGATCGCCAACCCCAACACCTCCTTCAATGAAGGGCTCGTCTACTGCCACATCGACGAGCACGTGGCCGACCACCTCTTCTTCGGCACCGGTCGCACCCGGGACCAGGTCCTGGCCACGACCCGGGAAGGGCTGTCTCCCGTCTCCTTCTCCATGGGTAAGAGAGCCTCCATCACAGCCGACACCGAGCGTCACCCCCAGGGAAGGACAGCCAACGTGGTGGGGATCCTGGAGGGATCGGATCCCGTGTTGAAGGAGGAAGCCATCATCGTGGGTGCCCACCTGGACGGGGTGGGTTACCTGGGAGAGGTCTTTCCCGGCTCCCTGGACAACGCTTCCGGGGTGGCGGACATCCTGGGAGCCGCCGAGGCCCTGGCCTCCTCCCCGGTGCCACCGAAGCGATCCATTCTCTTCCTCTTCATCGGGGGAGAGGAGTGCGGGCTCCTGGGCAGCAGCCTCTACACCCGGCAGCCCGTGGTGCCCCGGGAGAAGACGGTGGCGTTCTTCAACCTGGACATGGTGGGACACGGAACCGGTCTTCGGGTCTCGGGCGGCCTCAGCCACCCGGACATCCACCGGCATTTCCAGGCGGCCAATGAGCGCTTCATCCATCGCCCCCTGGCCGCCTCCGAATCCCGGACCTCCGTGGGCCGGCCACGGAGCGATGCCGTCATCTTCCAGCGGGCGGGGTTCCGGACCCTGGGCTTCGGGACGACGGGGAGAGTGGAGGGGATGGCCACGTACTACCACGATCCCCGGGATACGCCGGAGACCCTGACCCCGGAGATCATGGAGGACGTGGCCAGGCTCATGTTCGTGGGCTTCTCAGGACTGGCCAACGACCGGGAGCTGGGATTCTGACACGCCGGAGGGCCCGCCGGCCGGGGCCCGGAGCCCTCGCCATTCGTCCGCCTACTGGTCGCCCACGCTCCGGATGATGGCCCGACAGAAAGCCGGGAGGTCGGCGGGGGTCCGGGAGGTGATGACATTGCCGTCCTCCACCACCTCTTCGTCCACCCACTTGGCCCCGGCGTTCACAAGGTCGTCTTTGATGGAGTAGAAGCTGGTGAGGCGTGTGCCTTCGGCGACGCCGGCGGACGCCAGCATCCAGCCGGCGTGGCAGATGGCGGCCACCGGCTTTCGCTGCCGGTGTATGTCCTTGACGAACTCCACCATATCCGGGCTCCGGCGCATCCGGTCCGGGGAGTACCCTCCCGGGAGGATGAGGCCGTCCACATGGTCGGGACTCACGTCGTCCACGGTGAGGTTCACGTCCACGGGAACGCCGTGCTTCCCGGTGAAGGTGTCCCGGCTGGGGCCGATCACCACCACGTCGGCCCCCTCCTCCTGCATCCGGTAGTAGGGATACCAGAACTCCAGGTCCTCGTAGTCCTCCGCCACGAAAAGGGCAACGGTCCTGTCTCTCAGAGGCGCATTCCGGGTCACGTCGGTTTCCTCCTGCTCGTTGGTGAGCGGTCTTTCACCATCCTACCGGGATCGTTCTTTTTCTTGGATGGATCAGGGAGGAGGAGCCGGATGGAGATTCCGGTAGAAACCTGAAACGGAGACACCATGCCAGAAGAACGAGTCCCGAAGACCGGGACCCTCACGGTCTGGGCGGGAGAGGAAGATCGGAACCCCGGAGAGCCCACCCAGGTTCCGGTGGTGCATTCCGTGTCCTTCGGATACCGAGAGCTGGAGGAGTGGGTCCGGGTGGCACGGGGACAGCGGGAAGGACATATCTACAGTCGGAACACGAACCCCACGGTGGCGGCCTTCGAGGACAAGGTGCGGCGACTGGAGGGAGCCCAGGCGGCCACCTCCTTCGCCACAGGCATGGCGGCGGTGAGCGGGACCCTCTGGTCCCTCACCGAGCCCGGAAGCCGGGTCGTGTCGGTGAAGGACACCTACGGGGGAACGAGCATTGTCCTCAAAGACCATCTCCCCCGCTGGGGTGCCCATACGACCCTGTGCACCACGGAGGACCACGAGGCCATCGAAGAGGCGGTGGATGCCGGCTGCGATCTCCTCTACCTGGAGACCCCCACCAATCCCACCCTCAAGGTCCTGGACCTGGAGAGGCTGTCCGACGCCGGTCACCGGGCCGGCGCCCTGGTGGTGGTGGACAACACCTTCGCCACCCCCATCAACCAGCATCCCCTGGAGCTGGGAGCCGACCTGGTGATCCACTCGGCCACCAAGATCCTGGGGGGACACGCCGACGCCCTGGGCGGCGTGGTGTGCGGCCCGGAGCGCCTGGTGGAACGGATCTTCCGCTGGAGGGAGATCAACGGCGCCACCCTCCACCCGGAAGCAGCCTACCTCCTCCTCCGGGGCATGAAGACCCTGCACCTCCGGGTGGCCCGGCAGAACGAGAGCGCCCTGGCCATCGCCCGCTGGCTCCGGGACGCCCCCGGTGTGGCGGAGGTGAACTACCCTGGCCTGGAGTCCCACCCCAGCCACCAGGTGGCTGCGAAACAGATGGAGGGGTTCGGGGGCATCCTGAGCTTCGCCCTGGAGGGAGGCATGGAGGCGGTGGAGCGCTTCCTGCCCGCCCTGCGATTCGCCCACATGGCAGCCAATCTGGGTGCCGTGGAGACGGTGGCCGGCACCCCGGCCACCACGAGCCACGTGGAGTGCACCCTGGAGGAACGAAAGGCCCTGGGCATCCCCGAGGGGCTCATCCGCTACTCCGTGGGCATCGAGGACCCGGACGACCTCGTGGCCGACCTGGAGGGGGCACTTCGGGCTGCCGGGTAGCCGAGGGAGCCGACCGAAGGACCCAGCACGCCGCCCCCTCTTGCCCCCCGGGACGGGAATGTCCAGACTCCCGGGGCTCCTTCGCTAGCAGCAAGGGCCCCGGGGGTCCACCCCCGGCCATCCCCCCAGAACTGACATCCGGGACGTCGCACGCCATGACCCGAATGAAGCTCACAGGCCCCTCCTCACTCCTCCTCACCCTGCTGGCAGGTGGGGTTCTGCTCACCGCCTGCGGCGGATCCTCGGACGACGCCGGAGCCGCCGACGCGCAACCCTCGACGGATCCCTATGAGCTCATCTCAAGGGAGGAGGTGGACCGGCACATCCGAACCCTGTCCTCCGACTCCCTCCTGGGCCGGGACCCCTTCTCTCCCTCCATTCGCATGGCCGAGGACTACATCGCCGGGCAGTTCCGGGCCGCCGGTCTCTCGGAGTTTCCCGAGATGCCGGACTACCGGGACCGCTTTTCCCACGAGTACCGTCCCCGACGAAACCCCCAGGCCACGCCCGTGACCTACGAGTTGGCAAACATCGTCGGGTACCTGGAAGGAACGGACCCGGAGCTGAAAAACGAGTACATCCTTTTTGGGGCCCACCACGACCACATGGGGGTTCGTAGTCAAGAGGGAGACAGCATCTACAACGGTGCCGACGACAACGCCGCCGGCACCACCGCCGTCCTCACTCTGGCCCGGTACTTCGCCGAAGCCGGCATCAACCGCCGGTCCCTCATCTTCGCCACGTTCACCGCCGAAGAGCGGGGCCTCATCGGCTCCCGGCACCTGGCCCAGGATCTTCCGGTGGACTCGGCGGCCGTCCTCTGCATGATCAACTTCGAGATGATCGGCAAGCCCGCCGAGGACGGGTCCTTCCGGCTCATGGCCCTTGGACCGGCCCACTCCACCCTGGATGAGATCTTCCGGGGAGCCCTGGATCCGGATTCGCCCATGACCCTGGTGGACCCCCTGGAGCATCAGGTGCCCTACTTTGGAGCCTCCGACAACCGGGCCTTCACCAATCGGGGCTTCATCACCACCACCCTGGCCAGCCCCCGAAGCACGGACGACCCCCTCTATCACACCCCGGAAGACGAGTACGAGCACCTGGATCTGGACTACATGACCGCCGCCATCCGGGCCACAGCGGACATGCTGGAGCCCCTGGTGACCGGGGAGGCGACGCCGGAGAGGGAGACGCCGGGCTGACTCAGGCCCCGCCCAGGAGGGCCTGGCGAAACCGGTTCTTCAAGAGATGGCCCTCCCGGGGAGGAAGCACCATGGGGAGCTCCTCCGGCTGGACTCGGACCGCCGCCAGGTTCGGGCCCGATTCCCTGTGCACCCGGGCCCTGAAGGCCCGGACGGCACCCAGCTCCGTGAGGGTCTCTGAAAAGGGGAATCCGCAGGCTCGGCCCACTCCGGCCAGGTCCACTCCGGAGGCCGTATGGGAGGGCTGCATCCCCGTCTCCCCGTAACGGCCATTGTCCAGGATGACCAGAGAGAGGTTCTCCGGGCCCTGCACTCCGATGGTGGCCAGGGCCCCCAGCCCCATGAGGGCCTCCCCGTCGCCCGTGACGACCAGGACCCGACGGTCCGGTCTGGCCAGGGCCAACCCCAGCCCCGTCATGGCCGCCTGGCCCATGGCGCCCCACAAAGGGAAGGTCAAGGCGTGATCCCCGGCGGCAGCGCAGTCCCAGGCCGGGGCCCCCAGGCCTGCCACCACCAGGAGATTCTCCCGGTCCTCCAGGAGGCAGGCCACCACCTCTCGCCGATGAAGCCCCGACGCGCTCATTCCCCTCCTCCTTCCTCCGGGAAGCTCTTGGCCCCCAGGAGACGCTGGCTCAGGAGAAGAGCCGCCTGGACCTCCTCCCGGAAGACCCGGTGGGCGAGCTTCTCGAGAGCAGGAGCCACCTCCCCTTCCGATTCCGCTCGAACCACCTCCACCCCCATGGTCTCCAGGACGACGGGCGTGGCCCGTCCCATGGGAACCTGCCACGGATTCGCCTCTCCCTCCTCTCCCCGCATGGTCACCAGCATGAGGAAGGGAAATCTGCATTCCCTGAGAGCTCCCAGGACATTGATCAGGTTCCCCACCCCGCTGGACTGGAGGAGAAGGACACTCCTGGAGCCTCCCAACCAGGCCCCCATGGCCAGCCCCACACCTTCCTCTTCCGTGGTCAGAGGAACCGACTGAATCTCCGGGTCCCTCCGGCAGAGATCCATGAGCTCGCGGTGCCCGGCGTCCGGGACATGGCAAACCTGCCTGATCCGCTGGTCCGAGAAGATCCGGTGGACCTGCCGGGGCCATACGGGAGATGAGAACGCCTCCGGGACACTCCCATCAGAAGATTCGTTCATGAAATCGGGACGGATCCTGGTTCCCCCGTGTTGGACGACAGCTTCGGCGAAGGGAGAAGATGCTCATCCCTCCACCACGCGTGTCAAGCCTCGCCACCGCGCCCGTGGGGCGGGAGCCCTACGGGAAGAAACGTGGGTGAGCCCGTGCCTCAGAAAGGTGATGATCACCTTGTTCGCAGCCATGGGCGGTGTCGGAGGCATCGATGGCTGCAAAGAGG
>CAZZEL010000053.1:0-25989 GCA_964652625.1 uncultured Gemmatimonadaceae bacterium | reverse complement strand
TCTGGAGCCGTGGCGCTCGTAACGCGGCTCGCCCACCTTGTTCAACAGCCTTCTAAGGACGGGCGGGGCCGCTCCTACTCCCTGCACCGTTGTTCGGCACCGGTGGGACAGCCGGGCCACATCCACGGTATGGGGCAACAAAGAGACGGCGACCCGGAAGGGACCGCCGCCTCTATCTTGTTCCCCACGGAGGCACCCCGCGGAGTTGGGAAGGAGAGGTGACCAAGCCCCTCCTGTAACCTGATGAGACGGGCGTGGGCACGGGATGGTTGCCCGGGCGCGCACTGTCCGGGGAAGGATCGGTTCGATCCCGCCCGGTGGTCCCTACGGGCACGCCGGGGAAAAGGTTCAGTCGGAGGGCCTTGCCCGGTGGGGGAATCCCTCGTGGCGCTTTCGGGGCCCTTCACGCATCTTGGCTGTGGAAAACCCATCCGATCCCCGATCCTCGGATCGCCCCGTACCCCCTGTTCTCGGCAGAAACCTCGGAGGGCCATCCCATGACAGACGTGCAGGCGTACATCGACGAGGAGATGGACCGTTTTCAGGAAGAGCTCTTCGCGTTCCTGAGGATCCCGTCCATCAGTGCCCGAAGCGAGCACACCCCCGACGTCCAGGAGGCGGCATCCTGGTTGGCGGATCGGATGGAGGCCGCCGGCCTGGGAGGGACCGTGGTGGAGACCCCGGGCCACCCGGTGGTCCTGGGAGAGTGGAGAGGCGCCGGCCCCCAGGCGCCCACAGTCCTGATCTACGGTCACTACGATGTGCAGCCGGCGGAGCCCCTGGAGGAGTGGGACTCGCCGGCCTTCGAGCCCACGGTCCGGGACGGCGACATCTTCGCTCGAGGCGCCTCGGACAACAAAGGCCAGCTCATGGTCCACCTCAAGGCCCTGGAGGCTCACCTCCAGGCCCGGGGGCGGCTTCCCGTCAATGTGGTGGTTGTGGCGGAGGGAGAAGAGGAGGTGGGCTCCCCGAACCTCGTCCCCTTCGTGAAGAACCACCGGGAACGCCTGGCCTGCGACGCCGTGCTCATCTCCGATTCGTCCATGTTCGCCCAGGGCTCGCCCTCCCTCCTGTTCAGCCTCCGAGGGCTGGCCTACTTCGAGATCCACGTGCAGGGTCCGGCAGGGGATCTCCATTCCGGGACCTATGGGGGCGCCGTGGTGAACCCGGGCAATGTCCTGGCCCGAATCGTGGCCTCTCTCCTCGACGAGAAGGGGAGGATCGCCATCCCCGGGTTCTACGACGACGTGGTGGAATGGGACGAGGAGACCCGGGCCGCCATCCGTGACCTGCCCTTCCACCGGGAGGAGTTCGGCCGGGAGGTCAGAGCCCCGGGGCTGAACGGAGAAGAGGGCTTCAGCATCCTGGAACGCCTCTGGATCCGCCCCACCTGCGACGTGAACGGGATTCTCTGTGGCTACACCGGGGAGGGGGCGAAGACGGTCCTGCCGGCCCGGGCCATGGCGAAGGTGAGCTTCCGGCTGGTTCCGGATCAGCATCCCGCCCGGGTTCGGGAGCTCCTGGAGGCCCACGTCCGGGAGCTGGCCCCTCCGGAGGTGGGCGTTCAGATCGTGGAGCTCCACGGGGGCCGCCCCTGGAGGGCGAGCCTCAGCGGTCCCTTCTTCGAAGCCGCCAGGAGGGCTTTGTCCCGGGCCTTCGGTGTGGAGCCGGTTCTCACCGGGGAAGGAGGCTCCATACCCATCGTGGTGGATTTCCAGGAAGTCCTCCAGGCCCCGGTCCTCCTCATGGGACTGGCCCCCCCGGGGGCGAACATGCACGCCCCCAACGAGTGGATCCCCGTTGAGAACTTCCAGAAGGGGATCCGGGCCGCGGCCCACTTCTATGAGGAGTTGGGAGGCTGAACCGCCGGGAAGGCCCCGCTTCTCAGGGCGGGACCATGGAGCCGGCCTGAAGAAGGGCCCGGGCCTTGTTCAGGGTCTCCTGGAACTCCCGGGCGGGATCGGAATCCGCCACGATCCCGGCGCCGGCCTGGACGAAGGCCCTCCCCCCGGTTACCACCACGGTCCGGATGGTGATGGCGGTGTCCATGGCCATGCCGCCGTAGGAGAAGTATCCCACGGCTCCGGCGTAGGGTCCCCTCTTCACCGGCTCCAGCTCGTCGATGATCTCCATGGCCCGGATTTTCGGCGCACCCGAGACCGTGCCCGCCGGGAAGCAGGCCCGGAACACGTCCATGGCGGTGAGGCCCTCCTGGAGCTCCCCCTCCACCTGGCTCACCAGGTGCATCACGTGGGAGTAGCGTTCCACCACCATCAGATCCGGCACACGGATGGAGCCGTAACGGGCGACCCGGCCCACGTCGTTCCTGCCCAGGTCCACGAGCATTCGGTGCTCCGCCAGCTCCTTCTCGTCGGCCAGGAGATCCCTGGCCAGAGTCCTGTCCTCCCGGGGGGTCTGGCCCCGTGGCCGGGTCCCGGCGATGGGCCGCACCGTCACCGTTCCCTCCTCCAGCCGCACCAGGACCTCCGGAGAAGCACCCACAAGGGTCACGCCGTCCAGCTCCAGGAAGTAGAGATAGGGGGAGGGATTCACGGTCCTCAGGACCCGGTACAGGTCGAAGGGCCGCCCCCGGAAGGGCATGTCCAGACGCTGGCTCAGGACCACCTGGAAGGCGTCCCCGGCCTGGATGTAGCTCCGGATGCGCTCCACCCCCTCCTGGAAGGCCTCCCGGGTCATGCTGCCGGCCGGGGTCGGAGTTTCCTCCGAACCCGGAGCCAGGTCCAGGGGCGTCAGGGACGGTCCTTCCCCGAGACGCCGGACCAGCTCCTCCGCTCTCCGGGCCCCCTCCCGATACCGAATCTCCAGCTCTCCCTCGGTAAGGCCGTCCTCGGTGGGAACGGAGGCCACCGCCATCCCCCGACCCAGCAGGTTGTCGATGATCAAGACCACATCCGTGAAGAGAAAGAGTCCGTCGGGAAGCTCCAGGTCGTCCTCCGGCGGGCGGGGAAGGTCCTCGATGTGGCGGACCACGTCGTAGCCGAAGTATCCCACGGCGCCGCCCCAGAAGCGGGGCAGAGCCGGAACCCGGGCGGGTCTCCACTCCCTGAGGCGCCGATCCAGGTCCCGGAGGGGATCCTTGACCCCGGTTTCCCGCCACCCCGTCTCCGGGGTCCAGGTGCTCACCGCTCCTCCCAGCAGACGCCACGCTTCCCGGGGCTGGCTTCCCAGGAAGGAGTATCGTGCCCATTGTTCTCCCCCGACCACCGACTCCAGGAGGAATCCGAAGGGGGGTCGGGCCAGCTTCTCGTAAGCGGTGACGGCCGTGTCGGTGTCGAAGAGAAACTCGTACCAGACCGGAACCACTCCCGCGTTCCGGGCCAACGCCTTGAAGTCGTCGAAGGAAGGATGAATCTGCATGTTTCGAGCACGGGCGAGAGTCGTTCTATTCCGGAGGTCCCATGGACCGCCAGGTCCTCGCCCTGGAAGAGAACCCTGTCGGACGGAGCGTTGATGAATGTCCCCGGGCATTGAAGCCACGTCAACCATGATCCTCGCCGTGGACACGGGAGGCACCTTCACCGATCTCCTCCTCCTGGTGGGAGGACGCCTGCACAGCCTGAAGGTGCCCTCCACCCCGGAAGATCCGGCGGCGGCGGTCCTGGAGGGTAGCCGCACCATTCGAGACGCCCACGGAGGGGACCCGGAGGGCATGGACGAAGCCCACCGACTTCTCCATGGCTCCACCGTGGCCACGAACAGCCTCCTGGAGCGAAAGGGAGCCCGAGTGATCCTGGTGACGAACCGGGGATTCGAGGATGTCCTGGAGATCGGACGCCAGAACCGCCCCCAGCTCTATGCCCTGCAGGGCCACCGCCCCCCACCCCTGGTCTCCCGGGACGATCGCCTGGGAATACGGGGACGCCTGGGGCCGGAGGGGGAGGAGATCGAACCTCTGGATCCCGAACAGCTCCGGGGGCTCCCGGACAGGGTCCGAGGGGCCCAGGCCCTGGCCCTGGTCCTCCTCCACTCCTACGCCGATCCGGCCCACGAGGAAGCCGTGGCCCGGGTCCTGGAAGAGACCGGGATCCCCCTGTCCGTCTCCTCCCGCCTTCTCCCGGAGTACCGGGAGTACGAGCGCACCTCCACCACGGTGGTGAACGCCTACGTCGCCCCCACCATGTCCCGGTACCTGGGACGCCTGGACCGGGAAGCCGGATCCGACTCCGTCCAGATCATGAGCTCCAGCGGCGGTGCCGTGCCCGTGGCCCGGGCCATCCGGGAACCCGTCCACACCGTCCTCTCCGGACCCGCCGGGGGCGTGGTGGGGGCCCTGGCCTGGGCCCGGCGTTCAGGCTACGAACGGATCATCACCTTCGACATGGGGGGCACCTCCACCGACGTGTCCCTCTGCCCGGGCCGACCCCTCCACACACGGGAGTTCGAGATCGCCTCCCAGCCCGTGGCCGTCCCCGTCATCGACATCCACACGGTGGGGGCCGGGGGCGGGTCCCTGGCCCGGACCGATGCCGGAGGAGCACTCCGGGTGGGGCCGGAGAGCGCCGGGGCCGATCCCGGACCCATCTGCTACGGTAAAGGAGGGGAGGAACCCACGGTCACCGACGCACACGTGTGGCTCGGGCGGCTTCCGGCCGACGCCTTTCTGGGCGGGTCCGGATTTTTGGACCGAGACCGGATCTCCGGTCCCCTGAAGGAGCTGGCCCGAGGCCTCGCCGTGTCGGCCGAGGAGGCCGCCGAGGGAATCCTCTCCGTGGCCAACACGGCCATGGAACGGGCCCTCCGGGTCATCTCCGTGGAACGGGGATTCGATCCGGCGGAGTTCGTCCTCACCGCCTTCGGGGGTGCCGGCGCTCTCCACGTGGCCGAGCTGGTGGAGCGTCTGGGGGCCGCCCGGGCCCTGGTTCCCCCGGATCCGGGCCTGTTGTCCGCCTACGGGATGCTGGCGGCCCCGCCCAGCCGGGAGACCTCCAGGACCCTCCTCCTTTCCTCCGGAGAGCCCGAAATCGAGGCGATCCTGGAGGAGGCCTTCGACTCCCTGGAGAAGGAAGCGGTGGAGGAAATGGTGGCGGAAGGGAATGCCCCGGAGACCCTCACCCTGGCCCACTGGGTGGACGCCCGCTACCAGGGCCAGAGCTTCGAGCTCCGGGTACCCCGGGAGACCTGGACCCGGGCTTTCCACCAGGCCCATCGGGAACGCTACGGCTACGCCCGGGAGGAGACCCCCGTGGAGGCCGTGACCCTCCGGGTGGTTGCGGAAGCCCCACCCCCTCCCCTCACCCACCAGACCCTTCCCGAGGCATCCGCCCCCCCTCCCCTGGAGGCGACCCGACTGTTCCACCAGGGGAACGAGATCCAGGCCGGGAGAGCATGGCGTAGCGACCTCCGGGCGGGCCACACCCTCCAGGGCCCGACCCTGGTCCTGGAGTACAGCTCCACGACCTGGCTTCCCCCCGGATGGCGAATGGACGTGGACAGGTGGGGAAGTCTTCACCTCATGAAGGAGTGACGAGACGTGGAAGCCGGTATGGATCCCACACCCCGGGAACGGAGCGGTCCCCCCTACGGATGGGCCCTGGTGGCCACCCTGGCCGTGGCTACCCTCTACATCGTCACCCTGGCCCCCACCACGGCCTTCTGGGACGCCAGCGAATACATCGCCACGGCCCACATCCTGGGGATCCCCCATCCCCCGGGAAATCCTCTGTTCGTGGTTCTGGCCCGGGCCTGGGAGGTCCTCCTGGCCCCCCTGGGTCTGTCCGTGGCCGCGCGGATCAACCTCTTTTCCACCGTCATGGGTGCCGCAGCCCACGGCTTCTGGTTCCTGGTCATCCACCACATTCTCCGCCACTTCACCCGGCACCGGACCGTGCCCCTGGTGGGGGCCTTCGTGGCCGTCCTGGTGAGTGCCACCGCCTTCACGGTCTGGAACCAGTCGAATGTGAACGAGAAGGTCTACACCGTCTCCCTCTTCACCATCGCCCTCCTCTCCTGGCTGGCCTTCCACTGGAGGGAGAACCTGGGGAAGGGAAAGGACGACAATCTCCTCATCCTCATGGTGTTCATCCTCGCCCTGTCGGTGGGGAATCACCTCATGGCGTTCCTGGCGGCCCCGGCCCTGGGGCTCTTCATCCTCCTGGTCCACCCCCGGACCCTGCTGAACTGGAAGCTCTACGCCGCCGGGGTGGTGGCCACCTTCCTGGGGCTGTCCATCCACCTCTTCCTGCCCCTCCGGGCCGCCCTGGATCCCGTCATCAACGAGGCATCCCCCACCTGCGGAAGCCTGGGGGGCGCCCTGGTGAGCATCCTCACCTGGGGACAGGCCGGCTGCCAGAACCTCTCCGAAGCCCTGAGTCGGACCCAGTACGTGAAGCCGCCCCTCATCCCCCGCCTGGCTCCACTCCACATGCAGTTCGCCAACTACTTCCAGTACTTCGATTGGCAGTGGGCCCGGACCCTCCAGGCGACCCAGTCCGTCTTCGCCCCGGCCCGCCTGCCCCTCACCCTCCTCTTCGGAGGTCTGGGCCTCTACGGTGCCTGGGAGCACTTCCGCCGGGACCGGAAGAGCTGGTGGTACGTCATGACCCTCTTCGCCACCCTCTCGGTGGCCCTGGTCTTCTACCTGAACTTCAAGTACGGCTATTCCCTGGAGAGCCCCACGAACGATCCCTCCGCCCACGAGGTCCGTGAGCGGGACTACTTCTTCATCGTGAGCTTTTCGGTCTGGGGACTCTGGGCCGGCGTGGGCATCGTCACCCTCTGGCGCAATCTGGCGGAGGGGGTGGCCCGGGGATATGCCAGGGCCGCTCCTGTCCTCCTCCTGGCCCTGGTGCCCCTGGTCCTCAACTGGAGCTGGGCCAGCCGGTCAGGGGACTATGCCGCCCGGGACTGGGCCTACAACCTCCTCATGAGCGTGGAGCCCTACGGGGTCCTCTTCACCAACGGCGACAACGACACCTTCCCCCTCTGGTATCTCCAGGAAGTGGAGGGAATCCGGAAGGATGTCACGGTCATCGTCACGTCCTACCTGAACATCGACTGGTACGCCCGGCAGCTCCGGGGGCTGACCCAACCCTGTCCTCCCGGGGTGGATCCCATGGACGATCCCACCCGGATCATCTGCCAGCGGCCCTACGACCCCACCCTTCCGGGGGAGGCGGAGTACGGCGCCGACGCCGACGCCATCCGGGCCCGGGGCAGGGTCCCCCTGATCCTGGACCAACCCCTGAGCCCGCCCCGACGCTCCATCCTGGCCCTGGACGACGCCACCATCGATCGGGTGGCCCAGACCGTCGTTCCCCTCCGGGAGGCCCGCCAGGTGGACCTGGGACTGGGGGTCACGGCCACTCTTTCCCAGGGGATGTCCCTGTACCCCTGGCACCAGTTCGCCCTGGCCGTCATCAGCAACAGCCTGGGGGACCGGCCGGTGTACTTCGCCTCCAGCGGAAACGCCGGGGATGTCCTGGGTCTCTCCCCGTACCTGGTCCGCCAGGGGCTGGCCTACAAGCTCAATCCGGGGGTTCCGGACCCTGATGCCCAGGAGGGAGTGGTGGAGCTCACGCCGACCCCCCTGAGCGGAGTCACCGGCGTCTGGCTGGATGAGGCCAGGACCCGGACCCTGGCCTGGGACGTGTTCACCCACCAGGGCGGTCTCCCGGAGGCCTGGGACGTGTGGCCCCACCGGGCCGTCCTGGGAGTGCCCAGCTACTACGCCTGGGTGCACTACTCCCTCTATCAGGCAGCGGCCCAGGAGGAAGTGACGGAGAGGGCGGAGCGGAATCTCCAGGAAGCCGAGGAGTGGGCCCGGCTGGGGAGCTGATCATCACCGGAGATTGAGGATACCCACACCGGCAGGGAGGACCTGGAGGGACGGGGTGTCCCCCTCTCCGTCCCCCCGGAACTCGTAGAGCCCGTCGAAGAACTCCGAGGCCCGCTCCACCACGGCCCCCCGGGTCAGGAGGAAGACCTGGGGAATCCGGGACAGGATCCTCCGGAGGAGAGCCAGGGCCCGGAGCTGGTCCTCCTCCCCCATCCGGTCGAAGGGATCGCCCAGAATGAAGGAGCCCAGAGGACTCCAGTCCTCGGCCAGGAGCTCCACCAGGGCCATGCGCAGGGCGACGGTGGCCGCGGCCCGGTCCTCATCCGCCTCCACCCCAGAGGAGCCCCTGCCGTCCACCACCTGGACCACCACCTCGTCTCCCCCACCCAGGTCCAGACCCAGGATCCTCCCTCCGGTGAGCCGGTTCAACCGACGTCCTCCCCGGTGGAGGAGCCGGGTCCGGCACTCCACGAGGATCTCCTCCCGGAGACCTGCGGCCAGATCCATGAGGCTCCGGGCCGGCTCCGGAGTCCCCTCATCCTGGGGCTCCCTCCCTTCCCCGGTCCGGTGAAGCTCCAACCGGGTTTCCACGTCCCGGGCCCGGTGTCGGAGCTCGTCCATCTCCCGGAGGTCGGAGCGGGCTCGCTCCAGGCGCTCCGTAGAGTCTTCCACCCTGGCGTTCAGCCGGAGGAACCGGCCTTCCATCTCCCGGAGCTCCCGAGGCTTCGCCTCCAGCTGCTCCCATCGCCGTCGCCACCAGCGCCCGTCCTGGACCAGTCGCTCCCATTCCTCCTCCAGCTCCTCCAACACCTCGCCGGCGGTATCCCCCAGCAACCGCCCACAGGTGGGACACGCACTCTCCGGCCCCAGGGTCTTCAGCTTCTCGATCCGATCCCGGACCTCCCGTCCCCGATCCCGGTACGTTTGGAGATTCGTCTGGGCGTCCTGGCGCTCCCTGTGCCATTCCATGCTGGCGGCCTCCAGGTCTCCCCGGAGCTCGGCTACCCGTTCCCTGAGGTCCCTGAGCTCCCCCTCCAGCCGGTTCACCTCCCCGGGGACCTCCGAAAGGCTCCGGAGCTGGGCCTCCAGGTCTTCCAGCTCCGACTCCAGGCGGAGACGGTCCAGGTCCCGGGTCGAGAGGTCCCCCTCTTCCTCCTCGGCCAGGGAGGGAAAACGCCGGGCCAGCTCCGCCCGCAGGTCGTCCAGAGCGTCCACGCCCCGTGCCTCGGCCAACAGGTCGGCGCCCCCCCTCAAGAGATCCTCCACCCTCTCTCCTCCGGCCCCGGCCCAGGCCAGGGCCAGGCCCTCCGGAGGTAGACGCCAGCGGGGACCGTCCCGTCCATTCCCTCCCACAGCCCCCTCCTCCCCTTCCCCCTCCACCCCAAGCCACACATCGCCTTCTCCTCCTCCCAGGCGCAACGACAGGGAAGGTTGTTCCGGAACGCCTCCCCCGGAGACACCCCGGCGTGGCCCCGGGGCCTCCCGAGAGAGACCCAGTCCCCAGAGCAGGGAGGAGACGAAGGCGTCCAGGGTGCGCCCATCGGCCCCCACCCACGCCTGGAGGCCCTCCCCGGCCTCCATGCGGATTTTCTCCAGAACGGGCAGAGCGGAGCCCCGTAGCTCCCGGAGCAGGAGACGCTCCTCCAACCCGGCCTCCTCAACCTCCGGCTCCCGGGCCCGTCCGACCTCCCCACCCTCGGCCCTCCCTGTCTCCTCCAGGAGCCGGAGAATCTCCTCCGCCCGTTCTTCCTCCTTGCGGATCCGGCTGCCCAGAGCCCTCAGGGCGAAGCCCCGATCCCTGGAGGTGAAGGGGAGGGGATTCTCCTCCAGGAGGTCCTGGAAGTCGTCCACTTCGATGGCCAGGTGCAGGGCCTTCTCCCTGAGAGAGGCGAAGAGACCCCGATCCTCACGCTGCACTTCTCCCGGAGAGAGACCCTCGATGCGGAGACGTACGATCTTGCCCTCGATGCCACCGGGAACCTCACCCAGGACTTCCGGGATCTTCTCCGGTAGGAGCTCGGATCGCCCGGGAGGGATGCGAATGGGCGCCAGGGACACCACGGGGCGGACGGGAATGGGGTGGAACCGGGAACGCCCCCCCTCCAGGTCGAAGGTGAGGAACCCCTTCTCTTCCGCCGCCTCCCGCCAGGGCTCGGGCCCCACCCGCTCCAGGGACCCGGGATAGAAGGCCCGGGGAGCCACCTGCTGGTGCAGATGCAGGTAGCCCAGGGCCACGTAATCCCAGGGCCCGGTATCCAGGGGAAGCCCGGGACCCGCCTCAGGCCCCACGCCGGCGTGGGCAAGGAGAACGTTCCACCGGGCCTCCGGATGACCTCGGAGCTGGGGATAGGGGCGTCGGACCACGGCCCGGTGGGGAACCAGGTAGAGATGGACCCCCATCTCCCGGAGGAAGACCGAGCGGGCCGCGCCCGCCACCGCCTCCACCTGGGGAAAGGGATCCATGGCAGCCAGGGCTCCAGGATCTCCCGCACGTCGGGGGGTGTCCCGGGCCCCGGCCACCATGAACACCTGGGTGTCGGGAAGGGCGGTCCGAAACGCTTCCAGACCCCTGGCGAGGGCCACGAGAGCTCCCGGGGGCGGGTCCGGCCGGTCGAAGATGTCGCCCACCATGAGGATCAGGTCGGGCTTCAGCCGGATGATCTCCTGGACCGCCCGCTGGAACGCGGCCGCTACGTCCCCCTCCCGGACGTTCCGGCCCCTCTCGGCCCGTCCGAAGGCCCGATGCCCCAGGTGTAGGTCCGACAGGTGGGCCAGGAGCATGGATCAGATCCCGTCACCGGCCCGGAGACGAAAGGGGGGGAGAGCCGGGGACCAGGGGGGCGCTTCCGGCCCCTGGAAAAGGAGGAACACCTCCTGGTCCCACTCGTACAGGGCCACCCGGGAAAACCACCGGCTCCCCCTGGCCTGCAGGCGTTTCAGCGGCAGGTCTCCCCGTTCCCCCGGTCCGGGGATCCCGCCCATCACAAGGGTGCCACGGTCGTGGAGTGCCCCCCGGAGAAGGCGCCACTCCTCCTCGTCCAGCACGGGAACGGGCCCGAGCCACGGAAGGACTCCCGCATCCACCAGGCCAACGGGATACTCCTCCTTCAGGCCCTGGAGAAGAGTTCTCGGGTCTCCCGTCTGGAGGCGGACCGACTGCCACCCTTCCCAGGGGTGAAGGTGCTCCCGAGCCATCTCCGGAAGGGCCGGATTCCGCTCCAGCAGGTGGATATCCACTCCCGGGAGATCTCCCTGGAGGTGTCGGGCCAGGGTCCCGCTCCCTCCTCCCAGGTAGAGGACCGGGCTCAGGTGGGGGACACTCCCCCGGGTCGCCCCTCGGAGGGCGGCCAGGACGGAACGCTCCCAGGCCCTTTCCAGCTCCCCTCTCGGACCCTCCAACCCCCGGAGACGATCGTTCTCCAGGAGGGCCCGCACCTTCTCCCCTCCCCGTTCCACCGTCCGGTCCTCGACCCGGACCTCTCCGAAGGGGGTCCGGGCCCGAGCCTGTACCTCCCGAAGCTCCCCCCGATCCAGAGCCCGGCCCTGGAGGAGGGCCCCGGCGGAGAGGATCACCATCCACAGCAGATAGACGGACGCCGGCGCCAGTCGGGGAGCCAGGACGAGTCCGGTGAGGAGAAATCCCACGGCCAGGCCCACGAGAGCCGGCGCACCCACTCCCTGGACGGCTCCCCCCATCTCCTCCCGGCTTCGGGCCGTGAACCCCAGGAGGGAGCCCAGGGCGAAGAGGGGAAGGCTCCCCAGGAGCCCCAGGCCCAGCCCCTGGCCCAGGGCAGACCCGGCCAGCCCCCCCAGGAACTCCAGGCCGGCGGAGTAGGCAGCGGCCACGGTGAAGCACACCAGGGAGAAGAGCCAGCGCCGACGAAGCCCCTCCACCAGGCTGTCCTCCGGGGACCCCCCTCCCAGCCAGAGGCCCAGGGCCAGAGCCAGCGTCTCCACGGTGAGGATCAAGGTGAGGGCGCCGATGAGCCCCTCCTCCGAGTAGAGGAGGAGCCCCGCCGAGACGCTGACGGCGGCGGCCACTCCGCTACCCACCAGGAAAGGGGGAGCCCCGGTGAGAACAGCCCGGAGCCTTCTCACGATTCCATCCCCCTCAGCCGTCCTCGGAAGAAGAGCAGGGGGTCGCCCTCCCGGGCGTGGCACGCCAGGACCCGGCCCACGATGATGCTGTGATCCCCTCCCCGGTGGGTCTCGTGGATCTCACAGTCCAGCCAGGCCAGGGCTCCCTCCAGGAGGGGACTTCCCGAGGGGCCGGCTTCGGCGTTCAGGCCCCGGAACCGGGTCCTGGGGTCCCCGGTTGCGAATCGTTGGGCCAGGTCCTCCTGCTCCCGCCCCAGGACATTGACGGCGAAGGCGCCGGAGGCCAGGAACTCATCGTGGGAGAAACCGCCTCGGTTGATGCACACCAGGACCAGAAGAGGATCCAGGGACACGGAGGTGAAGGCGTTCACCGTGAGCCCCAGGAACCCTCCTTCGGGCCTCCGGGCCGTCACCACCGTGACCCCGGTGGCGAAATGGCCCATGACCCTCCGAAACGTTCCCTCGTCGAGCATCCTGTTCCCGGCTGTGAGGTGGGGAACCCCCGGACCACCCCTCCCTCCGCCCCCCTTCAGTCCAGGGCTTCTTTGCTTCCATCCCGCCGTCATCCTAGCTTTTCGGGGCCTTCCCTGGAACCACCCGGGTGGCAGGGATCATCCGGGCGCTCCCATGGAAACCGGGCTCCCCGAATGCCGGAGGAATCAAAGGGCTGAGATGAGCGGAAGAACTCCTCGCTGGCTCCTGCTGGCTGGCATTGTAACCGCCGCAACTGGTTGCGACAACGTGGACTGGGGCGGTTTGGAGATCAGCCTCAAGGGGCCGCCCGCCGACACCGTCGCCCCCGTGGGCGATTCCCTGGACACCGAAGAGGTGGCCCCCTCCGGCCCGGATCTGGGCCCCCTCCTCTACGCGGCATTCCGCCAGGGCGACACGGCCCTGGTCTATCCGGTGGCGGAGCTCGGCGAAAGGGGACTGCACCCCCTGTCCTCCCATGACACCGAGGCCCTGGCGGAGGGTATCCTCCGGGCCCGCCTGGCCGCCGGTGGCACCCTGGTGCTCTTTCACGAAGGCGTCCGGGTGGGCACCCTGCTGCTCCGGGGAGAGGGGGAGGTGGATACCGGGTTCTGTCCACCACGCCCTCGGGCGTCCGGCCCCGTCCAGCTGATTCCCGACGCCATCCAGGTGGAGCACTTCCTGGCCCTGGAGGAAGACCCGGGCACCGGCTATCCCTTCCTGGAGTATCGATCCCTGGAGAGCACCTACGACCAGCGGGTGGCTTCCCTGAACCTGGCGTCCCGAGCCATCACCAGCATGGGGATCTCCTGGCCCCCCTCCCTTCTGGAGGCCCGCAGGGACCTCCAGATCCTCTCCCTCCCCGGCCCCGAGAACCCCTCGGTCCTGGCCACGTTCCTCTACGACGACCAGCTCCAGGTGGCGCCGGCGCCGGAATCCGGCTACAGCCTCCTCGTCCTGGGCACGCCACGGAACGGTCGATTCGACCTGGCCTTCTCCTGGCATCGGCCCGTGGGAGAGGAGGGAAAGGGAGCTCCCCGCTACTTCTCCCGCCTGGACTGGGATCGGGACGGACAGGAGGAGATCCTCCTGGAGGTACTGGGAGCCGGAGTGCGTTGGTTCGCGGCCCTGGACCGAGAGGAGGAGTCGTGGCGAATGAACTTCCAGGACGCCTGTCCCCCGGCTCCCGACGCGCCCCCTCCCTCCCCACCCCTGCCCTGAGGGGACCTCATGGCCCCGGCCCCGAAACGGGCTCTCGTCCCGACTCTTCTTCTCCTCTTCCTGGGAGCCTGCGCTCAGGAAGAGGGGGACACCGGGGCCCCGCCCCCAAAGGAGGACTCCCTGGCCGGGACTTCCCCTCCCGTGGTCCTGGAAGACGCATCGGGAAGAGTGCACCGGTTCCAGAACCCTCCCCGACGGGTCGTCTCCCTGGTGCCCTCCGTCTCCAGGACCCTGCACGCCCTGGGCGCCTCGGACCGTCTCGTGGGCCGAACGGACTTCGACACCGCCTCCTTCCTGGCCCACCTTCCCAGCGTCGGGGGTGGCCTGGATCCGAGCCTGGAGGCTCTGGTGGCCCTGGATCCGGACCTGGTCATCCGCTTCGCCGGGGAATCGGACACCAGCATCCCCAGGCGCCTGAACGAACTGGGCATCCCCCATTTCTCGGTGCGTCCCGACGGGGTGGAGGACGTGCGTAGGATGATCCGGCGGTTGGGGCTGATCACGGGCCGGAGCCAGGAGGGCGACGCCCTGCTGCAGGCCATGGACCGTGAGCTGGCCGACATCCGGCGTCGGGTACGGAACCGGGACCCGGTCCGGGTGGCCTACCTCCTGGGAGGCCGTCCTCCCTGGGTGGCGGGCCCCGGAACCTTCATCAACGAGCTCATCATCGTGGCCGGGGGCCAGAACGTCTTCCAGGACCTGGAGACCCTGTACGGACCGGTGAGCGTGGAAGAGATCCTGGCCCGTGACATAGACCTCCTCCTGGCCCCCCGGGGGAGCGAGCTCGACCTCTCCCCCTCCTCCGTGCCCCTCCACAGGGTGTCCCCGAACCTGGAGTTGCCGGGCCCCGATCTGGCTCACTCCGCCCGGGCGTTGGCCCGGATCCTCCATCCCCAGGCGTTTCAAGGGCTGCCGAACAAGGCAGGTGGGGCCGCCCCCCCTGTTCCCCAGTCCTTCAGAGGACCATGAGCCGGTCTCTCCTCGCCCTCCTTCTCCTGGGCCTGGCTCTCCTGGCCGTCCTCCTGAGCGTTCGCCTGGGCAGCGTGTCCCTGAGCACGCCGGAGGTTCTGGCGGTCTTCCTGGGCAGGGGCGATCCGGTGCACCGGACCATTTTGCTGGAGCTGCGACTCCCACGCTCCCTCCTTGGTCTATTCGTGGGAGGGGGGCTGGCCCTGGCCGGCGCCGTGTTCCAGGCCCTTCTCCGTAACCCCCTGGCGGAGCCCTATATTCTGGGGATCTCCGGGGGAGCCGGGGCGGGTGCCGTGCTGGTCCTGGCCCTGGGCCTGGCCTCTGCCGGTTCCGGAGTGCTCCCGGTAGCCGCCTTCGCCGGGGCCCTGGTAGCCATCCTCCTGGTCTTCCGTGTGGCAGCCTCCGCGGACCGGAGCATGGACGTCCGGGTCCTCCTCCTGGCCGGGGTCGTGGTGGGAGCCTTCTTCAGTGCCGTCATCGCACTGGTGCTCTCCCTCTCGGAGGCCCGGGCGGTGAGGAGCGCCATCCTCTGGATGATGGGGAGCCTCTCCGGCGCCCACTGGGGTAGCGTGGGAGTGGTGGCCGCCTACACCCTTCCCGGAGCCCTGGTGCTCCTGGCCCTGGCCCGGTCCCTGAACCTCATGGCCATCGGGGAAGAGACCGCCAGCTACCTGGGCACGGAGGTGGAGCGGGTCAAGAAGGTGGCCTACGGCGTGGCTTCCCTCATCACCGCTGCAGGGGTCTCCATGGCCGGCATCATCGGGTTCGTAGGACTCATCGTTCCCCACGGCATCCGCCTGCTGGTGGGATCGGACCTTCGGCTGCTCCTCCCCCTCTCCTTTCTGGCCGGAGCGTCCTTCCTCACCCTGGCCGACCTGGCGGCCAGACTGCTGCTGGCCCCCACGGAGATTCCCATCGGGGTCATCACCGCCTTCCTGGGGGTTCCCCTCTTCCTGGTCCTGTTGCGCCGGAGCATGGGCGAATGACCTTCCGGACCCGGGATCTGGTCGTGCAGTACAGGGGGACCCGGGTCCCGGCCCTGGATGGGGTGTCCATGAAGGTCCCGGAGGGGAGCCTCTACACCGTCATCGGCCCGAATGGATCCGGCAAGTCCACCCTCATGCGAGCCATCATGGGCCTTCTACCCCCCAGCCGGGGGTCGGTCCGGATCCAGGGACGGGAGACGGGAGCGTGGACCCGGAAGGCCCTGGCCCAGGCGGTGGGGGCGGTACCTCAGGCCGAGCACCTGGCCTTTCCCCTGTCCGTCCGGGACTTCGTGGCCATGGGACGGTATCCCCATCTCGGACCCCTTCGGGCGGAGGGGGAGACGGACCGGCAAGCGGTGGGGGACGCCATGAGCCGCTGCGATGTGGCCCATCTGGCGCCCCGGAACGTGACCACCCTCTCCGGCGGGGAGCTTCAACGGGTGCGGATCGCCCGGGCCCTGGCCCAGGAGCCCCGAGCCCTGATCCTGGACGAGCCCACTGCCAGCCTGGACATCCGCCACGAGATGTCCATTCTCCAGCTTCTCCGGGACTCGGCGGGCCAGGGGATGACCGTCCTCCTCATCACCCACCATCTCAACCTGGCCGCACGCTTCTCCGACCGGCTCCTCCTGTTGAACCAGGGGCGGGTGGCAGCGGAGGGAGCGGTGGACGACGTCTTCCGGGAAGAGACCCTGGCCCGGGTCTACCAGTGGCCCGTGGAGGTCCGGGCCGATCCGGTAACGGGAATTCCCTACGTCACTCCCATGCAGGACCCGGGGTGACCCCTGACCCCTACCAGGCCTCTCCTTCCCTGACCTCCTCCACCAGCGCCTGGTAGCTCCGGAAGCGCTCCGGGTGGATGAGCCCCTCCTCCAGGGCGCCCCGGACCCCGCAACCCGGCTCGTGGAGATGGCTGCATCCCCTGAAACGGCAGGCCTCCCGGTGATCCCGGAATTCCGGAAAGCACGACTCCAGGTCACGGGGCTCGGCTCCCCAGACCCCCACATCCGAGAAGCCCGGGGTATCCACCACAAGACCGCCGCATTCCAGGTGGATGAGTCGTCCGCTCACCGTCGTGTGACGACCTCTCCCCTTCCGGCGACTCAAGGCCCCGGTCCTCAGGTTCAGGCCGGACTGCAGGGCATTCAGGAGGCTGGACTTCCCCGCCCCGGACGGCCCCACCAGAGCCGAGGTGCCCGAGCAGAGAACCGCCTTCAGCCGATCCAGGCCTTCCCCCGTTCCGGCGCTGGTCTCCAGCACCGGGTAGCCGATCTCCCGGTAGAGGGCCACGATGGCGTCGGCCTTTCCGTTTCCCAGGTCCATCTTGTTCATGACCAGGAGGGTCTCCAGGTCGTTCACCTCCCCCACTACCAGGAGCCGGTCCAGGAGTCGGAGCCGTGGATCGGGCCGGGCCGCCGCCACCACGGCCACCAGGCGGTCCACGTTGGCGGCCACCACCTTCGGATGTCGCCCCCCCGGGCCCCGACGCACCACCCGGGAGTGCCGTGGCTCCACCTCCTCGATGGTCCCGGTACCCTCATCTCCCTGGTCGCTCTTCACCCGGACCCAGTCTCCCACCACCACCTTTCCCTCCGCCTTCGCCTCTTGCTTCAGCCGTCCCCGGAGGGATGCCTCCAACTCCTCCCCGGACGCCGTAACCACCCGGTACACGCCACCAACGACCCCATGCACCCGACCCCTCACCACCCTACCCCCCGGAAACGAGAAACGCCTTCCGAGGTCGCCCCATCCAGGGGGCCTCGGAAGGCGATCCTACCCGACCGTCCAGGAGACGGTTTCCGGCAAGTCATCAGGCGGCGAAGGACTCCAGTGCGATTCCCTTGTCCCCCTCCCGGAGTCGACGCAGGGCCCGATCGCGGAGCTGCCGGATCCGCTCCCGGGTCACACCCAGCATGTTGCCGATCTCTTCCAGGGTGTGCTCCCGCTCCCCCTCCAGGCCGAAGTAGAGTCGCAGCACCTTGGCGTCCCGAGGCTCCAGGGTGCTCAGGGCCTCGGAGATGGACTCGGAGAGCAGCCGGCCCTCCACCTCCACCTCGGGCTCCGTGGCCTCCTCGGTGATGAACCTCTCCACGAGCTGGGAGTCCTCGCTGTCGCCGATGGGGGCGTCCAGGCGGATCTCGGCGGCGTTCAGCGTCTGGAGGGACTCCACCAGCTCCGGGGTCAGGTCCGTGGCCTCGCTGAGCTCCTCTGCCGAGGGATCTCGACGGAGCTCCTGCTTCAGCCGCTCCTTCTCCCGGAAGATCCGGGCCAGGTCCGAGGCCCGGTTCAGGGGCACCCGCACCGCCCGACCGTGGTTGGCCAGGGAAGCCAGGATGGCCTGGCGGATCCACCACACGGCGTAGCTGATGAACTTCACACCCTGGTCCGGATCGAATTTCCGGGCCGCCGTCACCAGCCCCACGTTCCCCTCCTGGATCAGATCCGTCAGGGAGACGCCCCGGTTCTGGTACTTCTTGGCCACGCTGATGACGAAGCGGAGATTGGCTCGTGCCAGCTCCTGGACCGCATCCTCGTCCCCTTCCTGGGCCCGAGCACCCAGCTCCTTCTCCCGCTCCGGAGTGATGAGCTCGTGACGACTCACGTCCCGCAGATACTGGTCCAGGGCCGACTGCTCCTCCACGGTCCCCGAGAAGCCCGCCAGGAGGTTCTTCCGGTCCTTTCCGTTCTTCTTTTTCCCGTTGGTACGGGTCTGTGTGGTCGCCGTATTCATCGTCTCTATCTCCCGAGGGGGTGTTCCCCTCGTGGTACATTCGCTCTCCAAAAACGTTCAGCCCACTGCCCAGGGTAGGCAGCGGGCAACGGAGCATCGACTCGACGAACCTCTCGAATCGATGGGTAACCAGCCCTTTAAGCTATCAGCAGCCAACGCCCCTGTCCAGGTTCTTCTGAAACACACTACACGCTGCCGGCCGAAAAGGATCCCCTCTCCGAGCAAGAGGCGGCAGCCCGGGTCCGAGCCCCCATCCGGGGGCCGACTCCGAGTCGGCGTCCGGAACAACTTCGAGCCCACGTCCGGAACAACTCCGACCCCATCCGGGGATCGACTCCGAGCCCACCTTGTTCAACAGCCCTCTAACCCATTCTCCGGAGAGGGTTCCTGCCTCTTTCTCCTCCGCCCACCGCTACTCTCCAGGGTCCGGGGTGAGCTTGTCCAGAAACGCGTCCATGGAGAGATGGCGCCGCTCCATGGTGAACACCCGCAGGACCCTGGCCGTCCGGTACAGCTCCTGGGCCACCCGGGGGAGATCGATGACCCCGGGAAGACCCTCCGGGCCTACTCGGATCACCTCACCCCCCCTCCGCTCCAGGAGGAGATCGAGCTGGAACATGGCGCTCTTGGCCGGATAGTCCACCACCACTTCCCCTTGGGCCAACTCCAGCTCCCGGGCCAGGTCGTCCTCCACCGTCCGCTTGGCCGGGGAGTCGGACCCGAGCCAGTCCGGGAGGGGAACCCCCGCCAGATCCGCGGCGGTGAGCTCCAGGGCCCGCTTTGGGAGGCGACGGTTCCGGAGAGCCGGTAGCCATCGGTCCCGGAGGCGCATCACCCCTTCCGTCTCCTCCTCCCCGGCCCGCCTCTGGATCCGGTAGAGGAGCTCCTCGTCCGTGGGCCCCACCAGCTCCTGGGGGGTCACCAGGCCTTCCGTCACGGCCTCCTCCACGATCCGCTTGTAGAGGGCCGTGGCGGCCCGGACTCCGTGGTGCCAGTAGACGTTTCGGAACATCTGGTACTTGGCGAAGAGAAGGGACTCCAGGGAGGCCACGGCTTTCTCGTGGACCCCCACCTCGAAGGCATCCGTCTCCGGATCCCGGAGGAGGGCGAGTCCCTGGAGGAGGCGATCCACGTCCACTTCCCCGTAGGGCACGCCGCAGAATCGGGCGTCCCTCCGGAGATACTCCATCTTGTCCAGGTCCAGGCTGCCGCTCACCAGCCCAACCAGGGGCAGGGACTCTGAGCCCCGGATCAGGCCGTAGATCCGGTCCGCGGCCCCGGCCCCCAGCTCCGCCAGGATCCCCTTGATCTCCGGAGAGTCGAAGAAATGCGCACTCACCGCCTCGTGATCTCCCGGCAGCCGTTCTCCTTCCAACTCCTCCAGTGCGTGGGAGAAGGCGTAGTGTCCGATGTCGTGGAGAAGGGCGGCGTAGGGGATCAGCTCCCTTCCCTCCCATACCTCCGAAGGGAGCCCCCCCCGCTCCTGGAGGAACCGGAGAGCTGTCCGGGCCAGGTGGTAGACCCCCAGGGCATGATCGAAGCGGGTGTGGGTGGCCCCGGGGTAGACCAGGTGGGCGAAGCCGAGCTGCCGGATGTAGCGGAGCCGTTGGAAGGCCGCCGTATCCATGATCCGGACGGCGATGGGATCCACCCGGATGGTGCTCCAGAGGGGATCCCGGATGACCCTGACGTGATGGGACTCGGTCATGTCCGACAGTAGCCCCTGGCTCGGGGCGGAGCAATGACTCTCCGAGCCGGGACGGACCGACGGCTTCCCCACTGGCTCCGTCCCTCCTCTCTGCCTATCTTCCCCCTTCCCCGAACCCGAAGGAAAGACGAAAGTCTCCCCGTGCACCTGAATCCCGCCCTCCGAGCCTACGTCCGCCAGCACGCCGAGGATCGTCCCGGTGTGTATCGGATGCTCGGGCCCGGCCGGGAGATCCTCTACGTGGGGAAGTCGGTGAGGGTGAAGACCCGTCTCCTCTCCTACTTCCGTGCCGAGCCCGGGGAGAAGGCCGCCAAGCTCATCCGGGAGACCCACGATGTGGCCTGGGAGTACCTTCCCAACGAATTCGCAAGCCTGGTCAGGGAGATGCGCCTCATCAAGCGCTGGCGCCCCCGGTTCAACGTGGAACACCGGAGGAAGCGGGCCTTCGCCTTCCTGAAGATCACCCGGGAGCCCGCCCCCCGCCTCGTCCCCGTCTCCCGGGTCCGCCCCGACGGCGCCATCTACTTCGGGCCCTTCCCCCGCCCCCGTTGTCTGGCCCTGACGGTCCGGGACCTGGCCCACCTCCTGGGACTCCGGGACTGCAGGGAAGGCGTCCCCATCCTCTTTGCCGACCAGCTGGAGATGTTCAACAGGGCCGGCAAGCCCCACTGCATCCGGGCCGAGACCGGAAGCTGTCTGGCTCCCTGTTCCGGTGCCTGCACCACGGCGGACTATCGCCAGCAGGTGGAGGAGGCTCGCCGGTTCCTGGAGGGGCGGAGTCGGGCCCCCCTCCGGCGACTCCGGGAGGAGATGGAGCGGTCGTCGGAGGCCCTGGAGTACGAGTACGCGGCCTGCTGCCGGGACCGCCTCCAGCGATTGGAGGATTTCCAGGAGCAGGTGGTAGCGTTCCGGGGTCGGGTGGAGGGGCTCTCCTTCGTCTACCGGGTCCCCGGATTCCGGGGCGCCGACCGCCTGTACCTCATCCGGAAGGGGATGGTGGAGGAGGAGGTTTCTCTCCCCCGGACCCGGAAGGCCCGGAAGGCCGTCACCCGCACCATCCGGACCGTCTACCGGCGTCCGGATCCGGATCCCGGGTCCCTGAGCCCCGAGGCAGCCTCGGAGATCCTCCTGGTGGCCCGGTGGTTTCGCCTCCGTCATGAGGAGATGAGCCGTACCCTGTCCCCGGACCGGTGGATCTCTCGCTATGGCCGGGACACCCTTACCGCTTCCGTCCCATCTCCCGGATGATGCGGAACTCCTCCGGCTCGACAGGCTGCACCGACAGCCGGGCCCGCTTCACCAGGACCATGTCCTCCAGCTCCGGCCGATCCTTGATCTCCTGCAGGGGAACCACCTCGTCGAAGGCCTCCACGAACTCCACGTCCACCATGTGCCAGCGAGGATCCTGGGGATCCGACTTGGGATCGAAGTAGTCGCTGTCCGGGATGAAGGCGAAATAGTCCGGGTAGGCTTCCTTCACCACCCGGGCCAGACCCGCCACGCCCGGGGGATTGGCGTTGCTGTGGTAGAAGAGGACCTGGTCGCCCACCTTCATCTCGTCCCGCATGATGTTCCGGGCCTCGTAGTTCCGGACCCCCTCCCAGAACGTGGTCCCGTCCCGCTCCAGATCCCGGATGGAGTAGACGTCCTCCTCGCTCTTCATGAGCCAGTATCGCTCGGGCATGGACCTCTCCCTTTCCCTTGGGTCTTCCCTGGCATCTCTGTCATCGGCAAGGCCGTTGGCCGGGGCCGCATGCCCCTTCTTCCCCCTTCTTCCAGGGACCTCAGGGCCGGTCGGCATGAACGGAAGCGCCGCTACTCCCCGGGCTCCAGGAGGAGCCGTCTACCGGTGACACCTTCCACCTTGTCCCGGGAGAAGAAGACGGGATGGAAGCCGTCCCGGGCCCAGAGGGGGAAGAGGTCCCGGTAGTGGGGGTGGTCCGGGTGTCCGCCCTGGCCCGGGTTGTTCATGCCCACGCTTCGGTCCCAGTCCCCGGTGTCCACGATGATCCGGAAGGAGGCCCCGGAGGTCTGGTTGTCTCCCATCCCCGTCTGGTTCAGGGTGTAGCCGTACCCTCCCCGGGGGGCCGGCCCCACCTCCAGCCACCGGCGCCACTCCCGGTTCACCGCCGAACTCAGGGGATGCCGAAGGAGGATGTGCTTGTAGGCCTTCTGACCATAGACCCACTGCTCCGGATCCGGGCCCAGTTTCCCGGTGAGCTCCTCCACCGCGGCTTCCAGGCTCCGGAGGAGAAGGGCGTCCCGGGCCGCCACCGGGTCCTGGCCGAAGGCTCCCGGCGGGGCCAGGATCCAGTCCACCTGCCGATCCAGGGGCACGGACCGGAGGTAGGGACGCAGGTCCCCGGGAATCATCAGGCCGTCCACCTCGTCCCGGAGCTCCTCCTCCCAGGCGGCATAGATCCCCGCCGCCACCGAGGTCTTGTCCATGACGTGATCCCAGGCCAGGAGGCGCCTGCGGGCCTCCTCCGTCCGTGCTCCGTCCGCCTCCAGGTCCTCCAGGAGGGGGACCAGGGTCCGAGCCGGAATGGAGAGCTCGTCGGTCTGGAAACGCATCATGTCCATGAGGGTGAATCGCCGGCCGCTGCCCAGGAGCTCCACCGCCCGGAGCCAACGGTAGGGAGCGGACCACTCGTATCCCACCGCATCCATGAAGGGATAGTCCGGAGGAATCAGGTAGTTGTTGGCCGAGGCGAAGTAGCCCTCCGGCGGGTCCACCACGTGGGGCTTGGCCTGGATGGGAAGGTATCCGCTCCACTCGTAGCGCCCGTCTCCGGGCACGGGCACCAGCCCGCTCCAGTGGGAACGGATGGGAGCGATTCCCACGGCCTGCCACCCGATGACCCCGTCCCGCCCGGCCCACACCATGTTCTCCCCGGGGATATGGGAGTACGTGCAGGCCTCCCGGAACTCTTCCCAGCTCCGGGCCTGATCCATCCGTAGAGAGGCCAGGTAGGGAGCGCCGCCGGGCTCCAGCCATGCCGCCCGGACGGCGTAGGCCACCCCCTGGTCGCTGTCCCGGTAGACCACGGGGCCGTGCCGGGTGTAGCGGTGCTCCACCACCTCCGCCTCCCGGCCCTTCACCGGGATGGTGTCCGGCACCACCCTCATCCGCTCCCACCCGTCCTGGTACCGGTAGAGGTCCGGATCCTCGGGGTGGAGCTCGTACACGTAGAGGTCTTCGGAGTCCGTCCGGAAGACCGTGAGTCCCCAGGCGCCGTGCTCGTTGTGCCCGATGGAGACCCCCGGGAGGACCGGCTCCCCCCCGCCGATGACATTCCATCCCGGTCCCACCAGGTGCACCCAGTATCGGAGAGACGGAGCCGCCTGGACCCGGTGGGGATCGTTGGCCATGAGGGGACGGCCGCTGGCCGAGAGGCGCCCCGACACCACCCAGTTGTTGCTTCCCAGGGCCCCTGCCGCCTCAAGGGCCGGCGAGACCGCTTCCGGAGCCGCCGGGGAGCCGCCGTCCCGGGCCCGGTACTCCCCTCCCACGTCCCGGGGCCGGAAGCGGAGGGAGCCACGGAACGCGTTGTAGAGGTGCAGGATGTCGTGGTCCAGAAGGTGCTCCGTGTCCAGGGCTGGATCCAGCTCCAGCTCCGGATCCGGTGGCTGGAAGCCGGCCAGATCCCGGACCGTCTCCTCTCCTCCCACGGCCACGGCCCGGCCGTAGCGGAGCTCCTGGTTGATGTTGGACAACAGACCCTGGTGCCGGGAGATCACCACCGCCGGGGTCCAGTGGCCGGGCTCGATTCCCAGCATCCGGAACTCGACGGAGAGGAGGTCCGGATCGGCCAGGGCCCGGTCCACGTAGGCGTTGATGCCCTCCACGAAGGCCTCCACGATCTCCACTCCACGGGGGTGGTAGGTCCGGAGCTCCTGCGTCAGGTCGCCCCGGTAGCGGAAGAGGCGAGCCCCCCGGTCCCGGTCCAGCTCACGCTCTCCCAGGATCTCCGCCACGGTTCCCGTGGCCTGGCGTCGCCAGATCTCCAGTTGGAAGAGCCGGTCCCGGGCCGCGCTCCAGCCCTGAGCGAAGAAGAGGTCGTGTTCGGTCTCGGCGTAGATGTGGGAGATCCCCCAGCGGTCCACCAGGATCTCCACGGGCCGGTCCAATCCGGCGGCCCGGAGAACCTCCGGTTCCGGCAACCGTTCCTGAGCCCACAAGAGGGAGGTCCTCGCCCACGGCAGAGTGGCCCCCACTCCTGGAAGAGCTCCAGGGACGGAACCGTGGAAGACGGGAGCCACGAGCAGAAGAACCGTAACCGTGACGGGAAGGACGGAAAGCCGCCCCCGCCTCCCGGTCCGGATCCCGAACCGCGACGGGGTGTGGCGCCGTGGTATGTCCCGGCTCCCGATGTTTCGCATGGCTCCCCCCTACCAGACCAGGTGGAAGCGGGTCTGACGCCGGTAGGCCCAGTCCACCTCACCCTCCCGGGAGACGAAGGCGTCTTCCTCCTGTCGGCACGACACCTCCTGGTTCCCCCACTCCGGGACCGGGTAGCGGGCCTGAAGCTCGATGGCATGCCAGGTGAAGGGACGGAGGGGGATGTCCCCACGGACAGGGACCCCTTCCTGGGCGTCCCAGCGCCCGATGAGGGGCCCGGCTCCGTGGCCGTGGTCCCCGATGGGGTGGGTGTAGATGGTGCCGTTGATCCCCTCGGAACGCATCTGGTCCAGGGCGGCCGCCAGGATCTCGTTCCCGGTCCGTCCCACCACCATGTTCTCCAGGAGGATGTCCTGGAGCCGGTTGGAGGTCTGCAGGCACCGCTTCAGACCTTCGGGCACATCCCTCTCCCCCTCCCGGAGGACGTAGCCCATGTGCTGGGTATCGGTGTGGAGGTTCAGGGCCACCGTTCCCAGGTCCGTCCAGAGTAGATCCCCGGGCTGGATGACCACGGGTCCCTCCGCCGGCACCTCCCCGGCTCGCTGCACGTCCACGGAGGGATGGAACCAGGGAGTCATGCCCAGGTCCTGGATCTTCTCACGGATCCACCACTTCACATCCTCCGTGGTGGTGACCCCGGGGGTGATGACGGCGGAGGAGAAGGCGTGGGAGACGATGGCGTGAACCGTCTCCTGGCGCTCCCGGTACATGGACATCATCTCGGGAATCCGGTGGGCGATGAACTCCACCGCCAACCGGGGCACCCGCTTCACCCGCTCCAGGTACTCCGGACCCAGGGCACGCTGAAGGGCCTCCCATTCCCCGGCTCCCAGGCCATCGGCGAAGGCCCAGGTCTCGTCGATGTTCACGGCGATGGTCTCCGGGTCCCGATCCTCCACCACCTCCCTGAGGAGTCGCCACTGTTCGCCTCCCACCAGCTCCGCCTCCTCCCCGGGGCGTGGAGAAGACCGGGCGGAGCGGTACGCCTCGTAAAGCCCTCCCTGGGTACCGCCGCCCAGGGCGAGACGCTCCACCTCCTGCCCCGGACCCCGGTCGAAGAAGACGTAGATGGAGCGCCGCCGGGCCGCCATGGTCGTGGGGGCCTTGATGGCCCAGAACACCGGGTCCTCCCCGTACTCCCGCATGGAGAGGATCCACATCTCCACGCCGTGCTCTCGCATGAGGGCCGGCAGGACCTCCGTCACCCGGATGTTCGCCCACTCCTGCTGGATTCTCGCCTGCTCCCGCAGAGGAGGAAGGGGGTGGAATCGGGGTGCCGCCTCCGGGGGCACGGTCACGGCATCCTGGGCCGTTGCCGGCTCCGGGGCCAGCACTCCGGTGAGGAGAGCGGCCAGCAGGAAAAGGAAGAAGAGAGGAGAGCGAGGGGACGAACCAGGCATGGTCGAGAGCTCCTGACGAGGATTCGCTACCGGGAAAGGCTGCCGAACAAGGTGGGACAGCGGCGCCTCGAGCGCCACAAGTCCCACTGGAGGCAACCCCTCCCGGGGCAGCCCCGGCGGCTCACCCCGCTCTAGAAGGCTGTTGAACAAGGGGGGCGAGCCGCGTTACGAGCGCCACGGCTCCAGATTCTAGGCGGCGCTCCGAGCC
>CAZZEL010000052.1:10424-27311 GCA_964652625.1 uncultured Gemmatimonadaceae bacterium | reverse complement strand
GGGCCGGACGACACCGAAAGAAACGGGGCGCCGGCGGGTCTTGTTTCTCAGAAGCGGATACATCCGGGTTGATCCCCCCGCCCTCGCCAGGATGAAGGCGGTTCACCCAGTCTCGGAGACCATGCGTGCGACCCTGGCACTGAGTGAGGGTGGAAGCGCTCTGGATCCAGGAGAGCAAGACCTGTTCGCCTATATCATTTCCGGAACCCTCAAGGAACCCTGGTGGGTTTGCTCCCCCGATATGGGATCCATGAAGTTTGCCTTCACCCACGGGATTCTGGACCAGATCCTTTCCCTGGAGGAGGTGGCGGATCGAGTGGGGGCCCGTCCTGAACCCCGGTTCCGAACTCACTTCACGGCTGTCTGGCTGTCACAAAAGCGGACGGAGGCGTTGCTGGGGAACCTGTAGGACCCTGCGCCGGGTAAGGCCATGCAGCCACACCAACCGCCACCGCGCTACCCGCCGCCCCAGGGCCCGGGTGGTGAGGAGATTGTTCGGCCATGACGTCCTCCCAGAGATCGGGGAAGAACGGCGAGTCCGGACCCGACCTCCAGGTCATCCGGGCGAAGGTGGGCGTTCCCACCCCCCGCCTGGACATGGTCTCTCGACCCAGGCTCCTGGCCAGGTTGGAGGATTCCCGGGCCCGGGTGGTGCTGGTGTCGGCCCCGGCGGGTTCCGGGAAGACCGTCCTCCTCCAGGACTGGCTCCGGCAGAGCGGAGCTCCCGCGGCCTGGCTCTCCCTGGACGCCCTGGACAACGAGCCGGCCCGTTTCCTCCTCCATCTCGGCGCGGCCCTCCGGAAGGCGGAGCTGCCGGGCCTGCGGGAGGCTGCCGAGACGGCTGAGGAACTGGCCCGGACCGGGGCCGACCCCACGGCCCTCCTCCTGCCGGCCCTGGCCCGGGCGGAGGACGAGGCCGTGGTGGTCCTGGACGACGGTCACCTGTTGGAGGCCTCACCCCCCCTCACCTTTCTGGAGCGCCTGATCACGGACGTCCGGTCCGGGCCCCGCCTGGTCCTCCTTAGTCGGGTGGACCCTCCCCTCCCCCTGGGTCGGCTCCGCCTCTCCGGCGACCTCCTGGAGATCCGGCAACGGGACCTGCGCTTCAGCGACGAGGAGGCCGCCGAGCTCTTCCGCCGTTCCCTCTCCGTTCCCCTTTCCTCGGAGCTGGTGGCCCGGCTGGAGGAACGCACGGAGGGATGGGCCGCCGGCCTCCGGATGGCGGCCATCGCCCTGGAGCAGGCCGACGATCCGGCAGCGACGGCCGAAGTCTTCGCCGGGAGCCACGAGCTCCTGGTGGACTACCTCCTGGACGAGGCCGTGAGAGGCCAGCCCCCCGAGATCCAGCGGTTCCTCCTGGAGACCTCCGTGCTCCCCCGCTTCAACGGGGAGGCGTGCGTGGCCGTCACCGAGGACCGGGAGGCCCGGCGGCACCTCCGGGCCGTGGACGAGGCCAACCTCTTCCTGGTCTCCCTGGACCCGGAGCAGCGTTGGTTCCGTTACCACCATCTGTTCGCCGACCTCCTCCGCTTTCGCCTCCGGGAGACCTGGCCGGAGGGGGAGGAGGGTCTCCGGGAGCGAGCCAGCCGATGGTTCGAGGACCAGGGCGACGTCCAGGAAGCCCTGTCCCAGGCGGCACAGATGGAGGACCCCCACCGACTCCTGGAGCTCCTGGACGCCCACGGCTATCCCATTCTGGCCCGGAGCGAGTTCGCCTCCTTTGCCCGGTGGCTCCAGGCCGTGGCCCATCCCCTGGCCCAGCCCTGGCCCATGTTCCTGGCGGCCCTGGCCTGGTTCCGGATCCAGACGGAGCGGTCCCCGAACCTGGACCGTCTCCTGGGTGCCCTGGAGGGGGCCGTGGAGGACCCACCGGAGGCCTACCCCCCGGAGCGGCTGGACGAGGCCCGACGACACCTGGGAGCCCTCCGGGCCTTCGGATACCGGATGACGGATCGGTTCCGGGAGTCTCTGGAAGTGGGAGACGAGGTCCTGGCGGGGCTGCCGGAGGATGCCGTCGCCTTCCGGGGCATCCTGGAGTTCAACATGGGGGCCGTGCACCTGCGACTGGCCCAGATGCCCGAGGCTCGCCGGATGCTCGAGAAGGCATACGAGGATTGCCTGGACGGAGGTGGGGCCTACCTGGTGCTGGCCAGCCTGGGGCACCTGGGGAACGTGGCTGCCCACATGGAGGGGTTGCCGGCGGCCCGGCACCGGCTGGAGAGCGCCCGTGCCTTCGCCCGGGAACGGGGCCTGGCCGGCATTCCCGCCTTCGGCATCATCCTCTATCAACGGGCCCAGGTCCACTACCTGGCCCACGAGCTGGAGGAGGCCCGGGCCTTGCTCCTCCAGGGGCTGGAGCTCACCCGGGGGGAGCGGGAGACGGACATCCACGCCAATGTCCTCATCCACCTGGCTCGGGTGGAGGCGGCTCTGGGTGAGTACGACGAAGCGGACACACACCTCACCGCCGCATCGACCCTGGCGCACGGCCACAACGTGAAGCCCTTCTCCACCACCCTGAACGTGGAGCGAGCCCGACTGGACGCGGCCCGGACCGGCAACCTCCAGGCCCCGGAGGATGCGCCCCCCAGCGCGGAGAAGTCTCCACTCTGGAGCAGTTGGCGGGAAGCCGAGACCACCCTTCGGCTTCAACACGGCCTCCGGTTGGGTCGCCGCGAAGAGGCCCGGGACCTGGCTCACCGCCTGGCGGCCGAGTCCAGGCCCCGGCAGCGGGGCATGGCCCTGTGCGTGGCGGAGGTGGCCCGGGCGGCCCTGGCTCCGGAGGCCGCCCGGCGGAAGGAGATCCTCTCCTCGGCCCTCACGGTGGCTGCCGCCCGGGGCTACGTCATGCCCCTCATCCAGGGCGGCCCGCCGGTTCGCTCCCTCCTGGAGGCGGCCCTGAAGTACCCCCTTCCCCCCGGGGCCCAGGCCTTCGTCCGAACGCAGGTTCTTCCCCGGATGCCGGAAGACGAGGCCCTTCCCGAGTCCCGGTCCGCCGGTGGCGAGGAATGGGACCTGACGGACCGGGAGCGGGAGGTTCTGGCCCTCCTGGCCCGGGGCCGGACCAATGCCGCCATGGCCCGGGAGCTCTTCGTCTCCGTGAACACGGTGAAGACCCACCTGAAGAACATCTTCGTCAAGCTGGACGTGCGGACCCGCACGGAGGCCGCGGAGATGGCCCGGCGCCTGGGCCTGATCGGTCTCGACGAGGACTAGGTTCCGGCGAAAGCTCCACCGGGCCCGGGGCCCGGCGCCGCCTTCCTCCACTCTTCCTCACCCACCCCCCTCCAGGCCACGTCACCCCCGAATCACCCCATCGGGTGACGCGGCTCCCCTCCCTCGTCTTGTAGCGTAGTGGCGTCGGACGAAGAGAGGGTGTCTTTCCCAACGGGAGCAGGGCCATGAAACAGGAAACGAGGGACGGCACGGGGGACGGAGGATGTCGCTACCGCCTGGAGATCCGGGGGACCCTGGGTCCGAGCGGGAGCCGATGGTTCGGGGCCGAGACGGTGTGGTCCGCCGGCCCCAACACCGTCCTCCTCCTCCGGGTGGCGGACCAGTCGGACCTGCACGGTCGGCTCCGCCGGGTCCACGACCTGAACCTGGAGCTCGTCGCCGTCCATCGGTTGGACGAAGGCAGCGGGCCGTGACGAGTCGGGGATGACCGGAATTCACAGATCCGAGACGATTCACAGAGGAAGAAGAGAGAAAGGAAACCGTCATGAAGACGACGATGGAGTCCAAGACCAGCGCGACGAAGACCATGAAGGCTGCAACGGAGAACCTGAAGGCTGCGGCGAAGGCCGCCATGGCCGGTGCGGGAATGGCCCTGCTCTTGGTGGCTGCCCCCCTTGGGGCCCAGGACTCCTGGTCCCTGGAGCTCCGGGGGAACGCCGCCGTTCCCACCAGCGAGATCGCCGGCGACGAGCTGAACACCGGCGTAGGCCTGGAGGCCAACGTGGGGTACCGATTCTACGAGCACATGAGCCTCTACGCCGGCTGGGACTGGACCCACTTCGGCGCCAATGAGTCCTTCGCCGGGCCGGACATGGACTTCGAGGAAACGGGCTACGTGCTGGGCATCCGGTGGGAGCATCCCTTCCGGAGCGAGGGGGGTCGGGGCCTGGCCGCTTGGGTTCGGGCCGGAGGCACGTACAAGCACATCGAGGTGGAGGACGACGAGGGCGAGATCGTCGGCGACTCGGGCCACGGCCTGGGCTGGGAGGTGGGCGCCGGGTTGAGCATCCCCCTCACGGCAAGCTGGCGCCTGACCCCCGGCATCCGGTACAAGGCCCTCTCCCGGGAGCTGGAGGTGGGATCCGCCGCCACGGACTGGGACCTGAACGACGTGTCCTTCGAGCTGGGAGGCCGCTGGCACTTCTGAGCCTCGCCGGCATGGGTGAACAGGGCCGGCTTGCCTGACCATGGCCGGCAAGGGACGGATTCGAGACGGCCCGGGGGCTTCGGTCCCCGGGCCTCTCTGCATGGGGCCGGGTGTCCTCTTCTCCTGGACACCAGGAGGGCCGCCCAGGGGCCCTCCTGCCCCGGCCCTTTCAGGCATGGAGGGGCCCCAGCCCATGGTGCAGCGTCCTCCGCAGCATGCTCTGTCCGGGAGAACGTTGATGAAGTGACCACTGGTAACTACTCTTGGAGCATGAAAGCCGTGGGCGTGAAGGAGTTGAAGGCCAGGCTCTCGGAGTACCTGAGAGCGGTCCAGGGAGGTGAGATCGTCCTCGTCACCCATCGAGACGAGGTGATTGCCGAGTTGCGGCCTGCAAGGGACCTCCCGCCCCCCCGGGAGTCGGACGACGCCCTCCAGGAGCTGGCGGAGGCCGGTCAAGTGAGCCGGGCTCGAAAGGCCAAGGGGCAATGGCGCTGGGAGGCCCGGGGCCTCGGGCTCGAGCCGGGTACGGCGGCAGCCCTGCTGGACGAGATCCGGGGCGACCGCGGGGAGGAGTGATTCATGGCGTCCGCCCTCTACCTGGACACGTCCGCTGTTCTCCGGGCGGTGCTGGAGGGCGGGACGACGCCGGAGATGGAGGAACGGATCGGCTCCGCCGAAGTCCTCGTCACCTCGCGTCTGGCCCTGGTGGAGGCTGCCCGGGCCCTCCTCCGGATCCGGGCCGACGGCAAAGCGTCAGAAGAGGAGATGGCCGACGTCCGCCGGGAGTTGGACCTCCTCTGGTCCCGGTGCGAGATCTGGGAGCTCACCCCCACCGTGTGTGACGGGGCGACTCGGGTGGCTCCCACCACACCCCTTCGAACCCTGGATGCCCTGCACCTTGCCACCTACCTGTTGGCCCGGCGGAGCCTCGATGGCCTCGAGCTCCTGACGGCGGATCGACGTCTGTCCGACGCGGTCCGGGCGGTCTGAGAGGGGGCCTGGCACCGGAGATGTCCGGCGTTCCGCCCCCTTTGGGGACTCCCTGCCTTATGGTGGATCAGCTCACCATCCGCTCGACGCACGGGTCGTGGACGTGAGCCGGGGAAGGAGGCGGACTGGACTCTGAAGGCGCCGCCCACCGCACCCGTAGAATGGCTGGAGCGAAGTGCACGTCTCTCTTGAGAAAGGGCGTACCATGAGACTCGCCCGCCGAGCCCTCGTCCTGCTGGGAGTTGTTCTCCTTCCCATGGGTGGACCCACCGGGGCCCAGCGGCTCTCTGCCCAGGAGAAGGTCTACGAGATCGCGAACCTGTCGGCTCGCCTGGAGCTCCAGCCCCATGGTTCCTACCGGATCCGGGAGACCATCACCTACGACTTTCAGGAGGGCTCCTTTTCCTTCGCTCTCCGGGACATCCCCCTGTCCAACGTGGATGGCCTGGAGGATTTCTCCGTTCGCAGCTCCGACGTGCGGATCACCGACGTCCAGGAGGAGGAGGACGGGGGAGTCCGGCGTGTCCGCTGGGAGTTTCCCCCCACCACCGGAGAGGTGACCTTCGTCCTGGACTACGAGCTGGTTGGAGCCATCCGGAAGCGGGATGGGGAGAACGAGATCCTCTGGAGGGTAGTGGGAGAAGGGTGGGACGTTCCCTTCCGGCAGGTGAGGGCCGACGTGGTTCTTCCCCCGACCCTGGGAATCCAGGCCTCCGAGCTCGCCGCCGATCCTGAGGACATCGCCACCGTGGCGCCGGAAGGGGAGGCTCTGCGGGTCCGGTTCGATCCAGGGTCGTTGCCGGCGGGTGGAGGGTATCAGGTCCGGGTCCGGTTTCCCCAGGTCATGCCCGGGCGTGCCGTGGGTCTGGCTCGCCCCCAGGTCCAGGCCGCCCTGGCCGGCGTCGGTGGGTTCCTGGTCTTCCTCGTCCTGGGAATCCTGGCCTGGCGCCGCCGGAGGGGAGAACGGCTTCCGCCCCGGGAAAGCGGCCGTCCGGAGCTGGACCTTCCCACGGCCGCCGTCCTCCTGCATGGGCAGAGACCGGCCTGGGACCGGGCCTTTCCGGCCACGCTCTTCCACCTGGCCCAGCGAGGCGCCATCACGCTGGAGCGCATCGACGAGAAGGGAAAGGTCTTCACCACCCAGAAGGTGATCCTCCACCGAAATCCCGAGTTCGACGGGGCCCTGACGGATTTCGAGGAGCGCCTCCTCCAGGAGCTGGAAGGCTACGGTCGGGAACTGGATGCCTTCGCTTCCAAGGGCAAGACGTTCCGGAAACGGGTCATGGAAGAGATCCGGGATGGGCTGGTTCGCTCGGGCCATCTGGCGGACGAGGCGGGAGTCGCCAGGAAGTGGATGCTCCTGGGTCTCCTGACCCTCCTGGGTGGCGTCGTGGCTTTGGTGGTGGGAGGGATTCTGGGAGAGCCATGGCTCATGGCCCTCGCCGGGCCTGCCGCCGGCGCCGGATTAGGGTTGCTCTTCGTGGGCGGCGTCCGGTATCCCCGGACCCGCAAGGGGGCTGAGGCCCTGGCTCCCCTGGAAGGATACCTGGAGAGGCTCCGGGAGGACTTGAAGCAGAAGCTCGGGAGGTCCCCCGTAAGCGCCGCCGAATTCCTCATTGAAGCCCTGCCCTGGCTCACGGTGGACCCCAAGTACCAGGGTGCCGAAACCCGGGCCCTTGCTCGAAAGCTGAAGAAGGAATCCGGGGAGCTGCACGGGCCTCCATGGGCCGTGGACCGGACCCGACAGTTCGAAAAGGCCGCCCAACGGTATTCCGCGGCCTACCTGGCCTTCTTCCCCGTCCAGCACGTGACCGGGACCGTGGTAGGGGCCGTAGCCCCGGGGGCCGGGGGTGGCGTCGCGGGAGCCGGTGGAGCGGGTGGTGCCGGGGGAGGGGGAGGCGGGGCGGGCTGAGCCGTTGGGCTCCCGGCCCTGAGAGGATGCGCTTCGAGCCGGACGGTGCCCGGCCGGCTCTCGTCCAACCGGTTCCCTGTGTCGCGTCCGGAGTCGGCGGCCGGGAGCATCGAGCCCGGGCGCCGGTGTTGATCCCCTGGAAGCTCCTGACCCGCCACATTCCGGTGGATGGTTGAGTACCTCCCTTCCATCGCCCCGGTCGATGATTGCCAGGGTTGAGGGCATGCATTTGTACGTCGCGGCCATCCCTGACATGTTGTAGCGGAACTCCCCGTTCAGCGACGGTCCATTCCCGGGTGCCGGTGCTCCCGAGCCACGGGCAGCGCTTCCGGGCCCGGAGGGGTGATGCGCGGACGGATCCGGGAATCGCCACGGGGCGGGTGACGATCCTCCTCTCCATCCTTATCCTCATGGCCACCACTGGTGGGTCTCTCCCTCCTCCTCATCCCTCGCTTGCCCGCCGGGTCCGGGCTCCCGGCCTCCGGCGAGGTGCGGGAGGTGGCCACCTCGTCCGACATTTCCGACACGCTGGCCCACGTACAGTCGAATCGATCCCCGGGCCCCCCGGTGGGACCGCAACGGCCCGTCCGGGGTAGACTCTGGGTCACGTTGCACCCCGGCTCCGGCACGCTGCGGAGCCCTCCACCCCCACCCCCACCGACACCGTCACGCCATGCTGCCCTTTCGAGGATGGATCGGCGAGATCCACCATCGAGCCCTCTGGCAAACCCTGGGAGTGTACCTGGCCGGAGCCTGGGTCGTCCTCCAGGTGATCGACATCGTCGTGGACAGTCTGGATCTCCCCCGGTGGCTCCCGGCGGGGGCCATTTTCCTGATCCTGGCCGGGCTTCCGGTGGTCCTGGTCACAGCCCACGTGCAGGCCGGGCGGGAAGCGAGAGCGGAGGAGGCCTCCGAGGGAGGCGAGAAGCCCCGTCCTCCGGACCAGGCCCGACCGGATCCCGGATCCCGGGAAGCTCAGGGGGCCCGCAGGCTCTTCACCTGGCGGAATGCCCTGGGTGCGGGTGTGCTGGGATTCGCGGCGTGGGGGGTGGTGGCGGCAGGATGGTCGCTCTTTGCGGGACGGTCCGGGGAGGTGGGGCTCCAGAGGGGCCTCGACCTGGACCGAGGTGTGGTGGCCGTCCTTCCCTTCCGGGTCACCGGCACGGGAAACCTGGGGTTTCTGTCCGAGGGGATGGTGGATCTCCTGGCCGCCAAGCTCACGGGAGAGGGCGGGCTCCGGGCGGCAGACCCACGATCGGTCATGAGCATCTGGAGCCGTCTGTCCGTTGGATGGGATGCCCCCGTTTCCAGGGACCGGGCCCTGCACCTGGCCCGGACCGTGGGAGCAGAGCAAGTCCTCACGGGAGACGTGGTGGGAACCCCGGCGGGTTTCGTCCTCCAAGCCGCCTTGATGGACGTGGAGAATGGTGTCGACCAGGCCCAGGCCAGCGTGGAGGGATCGCTGGACAGCCTGACGGCAGCGGTGGACCAGCTGGTCCTTCGGTTGCTGGCTCTGGAATCGGGGGAGGAGGGCCAGCGCCTGGGAGCCCTCACCAGCACGTCTCTTCAGGCTCTCATATCCT
Source organism: uncultured Gemmatimonadaceae bacterium (assembly GCA_964652625.1). GTDB lineage: Bacteria > Gemmatimonadota > Gemmatimonadetes > Longimicrobiales > Gaopeijiaceae > CAZZEL01. Next base: position 18,442 of record CAZZEL010000052.1, on the reverse strand, counting down.
ATCTGGACGGGCAGGCCGCCTTCAGGCGGGGCAGTTACGGTGAGGCCGACGTCCACTTCCAGCGAGCTCTGGAGGCCGATTCCACCTTCTCCCTGGCGGCCCTGGGATGGGTGTCCAGCGCATGGTGGAGCCCCGGCTATAGCAGATTCAACCGAGCGAGGGAGACGGCGTGGAACCTCCGGGAGGGGCTCAGTGGTCGAGATCGGGCGCTTTTGGAGGCGTGGGCCGGACCCCGGTATCCCCTGGCCTCCGGCTGGGCCGAACACCTGGTGAGGTGGGATCTGGCCATCGCGGCGGCGCCGGATCGACCCGAATCCTGGTATGAGTCCGCAGACATCTACTTCCACTACGGCCCCCTCCTGGAGGTCGCGGACTGGGAGGAACAGGCCCAGGGCCGGCTGAAGCGAGCCGCAGAGTTGGATCCCACCTTCGCCGCGCCCCTGGCCCACCTCCTGGAGCTGGCGGCCATCCGGCGCAATCCTCATGAGATTCGCTTCTATCAGAAGGCCTACGCCGCCGTGGACTCGGTGGGCGACAGCTCCTGGTTCACCCGGTGGCGGGCCGCCTCGGCCCTGGGAGACACGGCGGCCCTGGCCAGGATCCACGCCGAGTTCTCCCGTCTGGACGGGTCGAGCCTGAGCCGCATCATGGGGCTGGCCCAGCTCTACGACACCACGCTGGTATCGGCAGAACGGGCGGCCTCCGCCCTCGGCCAACGCTTGGGTACCCGCATCGAGCGGTGGGAATGGCTCCTGGGCCTCCACTCCCTGGCCTTGAACCAGGGGCGTCCCGGGGAGGCGGACGCCCTCATCAGGGAATGGGCCGAGGTGGAAGGATCCCCCGGGGAGAGCCTGAGGATCAGGGTTCTGAACGGCCTCTACTGGGACGGGGATCCGGCCAGTGCCCGGGAAGCGGCGGATCTGTTGCTATCCGCCGTGGACACCCTCTCGCCGGGACGAACCGACCTGAGCGAGGCTCAACTGGCCGATGTATGCGTGGCCGAACAGTGGCGTCTCAGGAAGGGGGACACCAGCACGGCCCTGACGTCACTGGCTCGATTCCGGGACCTGGCGGACCAGACCCGCCTGGAGTCCCTCCCCCTCCGACACGCCGTCTGCGCCGCCTCCATCGAGGCGCTCCTGGCCATGGCCCGGGAAAGGCCCGAGGCCGAAGCCGCCGTTCAACGGTTGAACAACCTCCTTCTCCTGGTGCCCAACGTCGAGACCGGAGACGATCCGTCCCTGGTGGGGCCCTTCATCGTGGCCCGGTGGCGGGAGAGGGCGGGGGACGTGGAAGGAGCCCTGGCAGCCATGCGTCGCTGGCACAACCACTGGTTTTCCGGGGTCCGCTATCTCTCCACCTTCTTGCGGGAACAGGGACGGCTGGCCGCCCTTGCAGGGAACCGGGAGGAAGCGATTCGGGCCTTTCGCCACTACCTCATGCTCCGGTCCCATCCGGAGCCCGGGTGGGTGGAGGAGCGAGGCAGGGTTCGGGCCCGACTGATGGAGCTCATGGATGTCGTGGCCGTGGATGGACCGGAGGCCTTCCTCCCGCGCTGATTTCAGAGGCGGCCCCGTCCCGTGGGCCGCCGTATTCCTCGGACTCACAATGTTTCTCCCGAGCTGAAGGCTGGGCGAGAGGGCCTCTCCCCCGACCGGCGGGCATCCCTTACAATGACCGTTCCACCAAGCCAGGAGAGTCCGGATGATCAACAGTCGCAGGGATTTTCTGAAGACCACGGCCGTTGCGGGGCTGGGTGCGAGCTTCGGAGGCGTGTCTCCCTTCGCCTTCGCCAGACGCCTCCTGGCACAGGAAGGGGACCTGCTGCCGCCCAGCATCCTTCCGGTGGTCATGCTGTCCGGGTCGGATTTCGAGATGGGGTACCAGTACGGGCAGCAGGCCGGAGGCCACATCTTCCTCAACGCCCGGTCGTCCTGGGCGTCGGCCCTGCAGCGGCTCAGCCACGATCAGGTCACGGACGCCCTCAAGGCCAACCAGCACTTCATCCGGGAATACACGCCTGAGAACATCGAGATCATGAAGGGGATGGCCGCCGGGGCGTCGGCCGCCGGCTTCGACGTGTCGTACGACGATGCCCTCATGATGAACACCGTGATCCCGGATCCCGAGACCTCCAACTACCCCGCCGGGGCCCGGGACAGCGAGCTCCCGCCCAGAAAGAGCTGCTCGGTCTGCTCGGCCTGGGGCAGCGCCACCAGAGACGGCCGCCTCTTCGGCCTGGACACGGTGGACGGAGGAGGGGACGCCTTCCGGGCCGTCATCATCGTGGCTTTTCCCGACCGGGGACACGACTACATGTGCGGCGCCGTGGCCGGGGAGATCGGCGAGCACTTCTACATGAACAACACGGGCTTCTTCATCGGGAACAGCGGGGGAGGGGCTTCCCCCCGGTCCGAGGACTACGACTACGGCCTCTGCTGGGCCAACGCCCTGCCCCACATCATCCGCTTCGCCGACAACGCCGCGGAAGCCCGGGACATGATGCTGAACTTCCCCATCAACTTCCCGGAGAACTTCCACTTCGTGGACCAGCAGGGGAACGCCTTCGTGGTGGAAAAGACGGCGGCCATCCAGGCCGTCCGGGCCTCCGGCGACTTCGGCGAGAGGGACTTCCTCTATTCCACCAACACCTACCTCCACGACGACATGGCCCCCACCAAGTTCGGCCCCTTCGTGAAGGAGCACGGGGGCTACGACGCCTACTCGTCCCCCAGGAACCTCCTCTTCTGGGACATGCTTCACAACTACCATGGCCAGGTGGACGAGGCGTTCCTGAAGATGGTCCTTCGGTTTCCCGGAGAGCCCCCTCCCTCTCCTCCCCCGGGAGGCTGGGACGCCAAGATCTGCCGCCCCACCAACGGTTGGGTGTCGGTGGTGATCCCCCACGACGGAGACGAAGGGGTGGCCAACGTCTGCACCGGACCCGCGGGCCGGGTGATCCACTCCTCCATGGCGTCCAACGGGGAGGAGATGCGGTCCAGCTACCAGGTCATCGACGGCACCCACACCTTCTTCCGGCTTCGGCTGGCTGCGGACCCCCAGGCTGTGGTGGCCCAGGCCCACGACGACGCGAAGAACGACATCGCCACGGCCTACCAGGAGCTCATGCACCTCAACGTCACCGATCCCGGCTACGCTGCCCTGGACGATCTCTACTCCCAGGCCAATGCAGAGTACTACCGGGGCACCATGGATCTGGACCGAGCCCTCCTGGCCAGTGGAACCGAGGCCCTGAAGCGATTCGCCCGGGCCGCCACCTCCTTCACCCGGTCGCAGGCCCACGCCAAGCAGGTTCACGAGGCCCTGGTCCCGCCGCCCACCAGCCCCACGGACCTGGGCCTGAGACCCTTCGGCGGGGACTGGGCGACCTGGGAGACCACCGTTGGGACGGTGAGGTAGGAGGCTGCCCCATGAGATGCTGCCGGCTGGGTCTCCTGACGGTGTTCCTGAGCACCCTGCTTCCATGGGGCCTCCAGGCTCAGGAACCGGCCCCGGAACGAGCTGTGTTTCGCACCATCGATGACAACCGGGAGGGCCACCTGGCCTTCCTGCAGAGCCTGGTCCAGGCCCAGGACGAAGGAGAGGCGGCGGTCCAGGCCCTGGTGGCCGAACGGTTCCGGGAGCTGGGAATGGAGGTGGAGACCCTCCGGCTGGTGCCCATCCGGCTGAGCCCGGATCTGGAGTTCGCCGCCCAGGAGTCCATGGACCCGAGCCCCCGGATCAGCGTGGTGGGCCGGCTGCCGGGAGAGGGCACCGGGAGGAGCCTTCTCTTCTTCGCACACCCGGACCCCGAGGCCATGACGGAAGCCTCTCTGGCCCCATGGACCCACGACCCGTTCCAGGGAGTGGTGGAGCGTGGCCGGATCTACGGCTGGGGCGTGGCCGACGACCTCACGGGTGTGGCCATCATGGCCGAAGCCCTGGCGGCGGTCCTGGAGACCGGGGGACGGCCCGCCGGGGAGATCCTCCTGGCCAGCACACCGGCGAAACGGAGTGCTCGAGGGATCCTCGGCGTGTTGAACGAAGGGTATGGTGCCGACGCCGCCGTGTACCTGCATCCCGCCGAATCCGAGGAGGGGCTGGAGGACATCAAGGCCATGACCTCCGGGATGCTTCAGTTCCGGGTGGTGATCCGGGGCCGGGGCCCGGACACCCGGGAGCCGGGGCAGACGGCCTTCGCCCATCGTGCCGTGAGCGCCGCCGACAAGGCGGCCCTGGTCCTGACGGCTCTCCGGGAGCTGGACCGCAGGCGGGGGCAGCGGGTGTTCCACCCGGCCCTGGATGCCGCCGTGGGCCGGTCCACGAACCTCCTGGTCAGCCACGTGGCCTGCGGAGAGGCCGGGCGAACCACTCGGGTCCCCACCGAATGCGTGGTGGAGGCCTCCATCACCTTTCCCCCGGACGAGCGCATGCCCCGGGTCAGGGAGGAGATCGAAGCCGCCATCCGGGAAGCGGCTTCCCGGGATCCCTGGCTCCGGGACCATCCGCCCCGGGTCGTCTGGCTCTTCGGGACGCAGGGTGTGGAGGTGTCCCGAGATCATCCCTTGTACCGGACGGTCCATGAAGCCGTGGTGGAGGTGACGGGGGTGGAGCCCAAGGTGAACCCCCTCCACTCGGCCAGCGATATCAAGAACCCGAACCTCTTCAGCGGCATTCCCGCCGTGGGAATCGGACCCCTGGCCGGAGACCTGACCCAGGCCGGGGGCCACGACGAATGGGTGGACGTGGAGGACTACATCCGGACCATCAAGATCTGTGCGAAGATCATCCTGGACTGGAGCGGCTGACCGTCAACGGAAGAGGGTGTCGTCATGCACTACCGAGTACTGGGCCGAACCGGTGTCCGGGTCTCGGCCCTGGCCCTGGGTACGGCGAACTTCGCCGATCCCACCCCGGAGGCCGAGGCGAAGCAGATCCTCCGGCGGGCCGTGGACGCCGGCATCAACCTCATAGACACCGGGGACAGTTATGCCGGGGGAGAAGCGGAGACGATCATCGGTCGGGCTCTGAAGGAGACCGGTCTTCGGAGGAACGTGCTCCTCGCCACAAAGGTGTTTCCTCCCACCGGGCCGGGGCCCAACGACCGGGGAAGCTCCAGGCTCCATCTTCTCCAGGCCTGTGAGGACTCCCTGGCCCGCCTGCAGACGGACCACATCGACCTCTTCTTCGTCCACCGCCTGGATCCGGACACCCACCAGGAAGAGACCCTCTCGGCCCTGGACGATCTGGTCCGCTCCGGAAAGGTCCGCTACGTGGCCTGCTCCACTCACCCGGCCTGGCGGGTCATGGAGGCCCTGGCCATCAGCCACCGGCGAGGATGGGCCCGCTACTGCTGCGAGCAGCCCCCCTACAACCTTCTGGACCGGCGCATCGAAAACGAGCTGATTCCCCTTTGCCGGTCCCACGGTCTGGGGGTGATTCCCTGGTCACCCATCGCCCAGGGGGTTCTCACCGGCCGGTACGCCGACGCAGAGGCCTATCCCGACGGGTCCAGGGCGGCCTACCGTGGAGGGATCTACGCCGAGCGAGTGAACGAGGCGGGAATTCGGGTGGGGCGGGCCTTCGTGAAGCTGGCCCAGGAGGCCGGAATTTCCCCGAGCCGGCTGGCGGTCCTCTGGGTAAAGGACCAGCCCGGGATCACGGCCCCCATCATCGGTCCCAGGACCCTGGCCCACCTGGAGGATTTCCTTCCGGTGGGAGAGATGACCCTTTCCCCGGACGTCCGAACGGTCTGCGACGAGCTGGTGCCCCCGGGGACGGCGGTGGCCAACTTCCACAACTCGGCGGGCTGGGGAGCTCAGAGCCGGACCCTGGGGGTAGCCGACCGGGGGTGAACGGGGCGCACCTGGCCGGAAGCGCCCGAGGAGCTATCGTGCAGATCCTGGCTGTTGAGGCACAGGACGACCCTTTGACGACCCGAAGAGCCGGCGTGGCGGGCATGATGCGAACAGCAATCGTCCTTCTCACCCTTCTCCTGGCCGCCTGCGGGCCGGGCGCCGAGGAAGACCCCCGGACCGGTTCAGCGTCCGACGGCCCGTCCCTGGATCGAAGTGACCTTCGCTTCGTGGCCGTCACCCATGGCGTGGCCGCCGATCCCTTCTGGTCGGTGGTGGCCAACGGCATGAACGACGCCGCCCGGGAGCTGGGCGTCCGGGTGGACTATCAGGCCATCACGACCTTCGACATGGTGGCCATGAGCAACCTCATCGAGGCCTCCGTGGCCTCTCGGCCCCACGGGCTGGTGGTCTCGGTCCCCGACGTGGATGCCCTGGGCCCCTCCATCCAGGCCGCCGTGGCATCGGGCATCCCGGTCATCTCCATCAACTCGGGGGGCCACGCCTTCCAGGCCCTGGGCGTCCTGGCCCACGTGGGCCAGCCCGAATACGAGGGAGGCTACCAGAGCGGGCAGCGCCTGGCTGCCGCCGGCGCCCGCCACGCCCTCTGCGTGAACCATGAGGTGGGGAACGTGGCCCTGGACCTTCGTTGCCAGGGCCTGGAGGATGCCATGGCCGACCGGGGCGGGGAGGTCTCGGTTCTGGCCGTGGAGCTGGCCGATCCCGAGGACGCCCGGCAACGGGTCCGGGGAGCCCTTCTCACCGATCCATCCATCGACGGAATCCTCACCCTGGCCACTTCCGGCGCCGAGCCGACGCTGCAGGCTCTCCGGGAGCTGGAGCGCTCCGGAGAGATTCCCTTCGGCACCTTCGACCTCTCGCCCGAGGTGTTGGAGTCCCTGGTGGACGGGGCCCTGGCCTTCGCCCTGGATCAGCAACAGTACCTCCAGGGATACCTGCCCATCGTGCTTCTCACCAAGTACCTGGAGACGGGGACCATCCCCGGGGGCGGTCGGACCATCCCCACCGGGCCCCGCTTCATCACCGCCGAGACCGCCGAAGAGGTCATGTCCCTCACCGAGGAAGGAGTCCGCTGAAGGGATGTCCCTCACCGCCCGCATCCTGGCTCGGCCGGAAATCGCCGCAGGGGCCGGGGTCGTCCTGGTCTGGCTGTTCTTCGGCGTGCTTGCCGGGGCGCCCTTCCGGGGCATGGCCGGCGCCGCCACCTACCTGAACGCGGCCGCGCCCCTGGGCATCCTGGCCGTGGGAGTGGCCCTCCTCATGATCGGGGGGGAGTTCGACCTGTCGGTGGGCTCCGTACTGGGTGCCGCCGGGATGTGCATCATGCTCCTCACCACCCACTTCGGCTGGCCCCTCTGGCCGGCCATGGCGGCGACGGTCCTGCTCTGCCTGGGCATCGGATTCCTGAACGGCTACGTGGTGGTCCGGACCAGGCTTCCCTCCTTCATCGTCACCCTGGCCACCCTGTTCATCGTCCGGGGCCTGACCATCGCCGCGGCACGAGGGCTCACCCGGAGGACCCAGCTCGGCGGCCTCGATGACGTCCCGGGATACGGGACCGCACGCCTGCTCTTCGGCTCCGATCTCCTGGCCGGGTTCCGGGTGTCCATCCTGTGGTGGATCGTCCTGACCCTTCTTGGCACCTGGTTTCTCCTCCGGTCACCCTACGGCAATTGGGTGTTTTCGGCCGGGGGCCAACCCGAGGCGGCCCGGAACGCCGGCGTCCCTGTGGACCGGGTCAAGATCGGCCTGTTCATGACCACGGCCCTGTGCGCCGGGCTCGTGGCCATGGTCCAGGTGGTGCGCTTCACCAGCGCCGACGCCCTGCGGGGCCAGCTCCACGAGTTCCACGCCATCATCGTGGTGGTGATGGGGGGGACCCTCCTCACCGGAGGCTACGGCTCGGTGGCGGGCGCGGCCTTCGGCGCCCTGATCTTCGGCATGGTGCGACAGGGAATCGTCATGGCCGGTGTGGATGCCGACTGGTTCCAGGTGTTCCTGGGGGCCATGCTCCTGGGCGCCGTCCTGGTGAACACGTACACGCTCCGCAAGGCCCGGGCCGCACGATGAGTCCCGAGGGTCGCGGCGAGTCCGGAGCGTGGAGGCGAGTTCGGAGCGTGGGGACGAGTTCGGAGCGTGGGG
>CAZZEL010000052.1:4378-10324 GCA_964652625.1 uncultured Gemmatimonadaceae bacterium | reverse complement strand
GAGTCCGGAGCGTGGAGGCGAGTTCGGAGCGTGGGGACGAGTTCGGAGCGTGGGGCCGAGTCCGGAGCGTGGAGACGAGTTCGGAGCGTCGAGGTGAGTCCCGAGGGTCGAGGCCCCTACGGCACCATTGGAGTGGGGCGATGACCGGGAAGGGAAACGGCCCCATCCTGGAAGCCCGAAGCGTCTCGAAGCGATTCGGTGGCGTGGTGGCCCTCTCCCACGTCGATCTTTCCGTCCAGACCGGGGAAGTGACCTGCCTCCTGGGTGACAACGGGGCCGGCAAGAGCACCCTCATCAAGATCCTCTCCGGGGTGTTTCCCCCCACCACCGGCGAGTACCTCCTGGACGGAAGGCCCATCACCTTTTCCGCGCCCCGGGAGGCCCTGGCCCACGGGATCGCCACCGTCTACCAGGACCTGGCCATGGTCCCTCTCATGAGCGTGTGGCGAAATTTTCATCTGGGCTCGGAGCCCACGGTGGGACGAGGGCCTCTGCGGCGCATCGATGTGAAGCGGTCCCGGGCCGAGGCCCTGTCCGCCCTCCAGGCCATGGGCATCGAGCTGGACGATCCGGACCAGACCGTGGGGAGCCTGTCGGGAGGCCAGCGCCAGGTCCTGGCCATCGCCCGGGCTCTGCACGTTGGTGCCCGGGTGCTCATCCTCGATGAGCCCACGGCGGCGCTGGGTGTCCGGCAGTCGGATCTGGTCCTCGGCGAGATCCGGAGGGTGGCGGAACGAGGGGTGGCGGTGATCCTGGTGACCCACAACCCCCACCACGCTCACCCGGTGGGAGACCACTTCGTGGTGCTCCGGAAGGGAAGGGTCCTGGCGGACCGGAGGAAGGAGGGCTTCGGGGTGGAGGAGCTGGTGGAGCTCATGGCGGGGTGAGGGAGGGGTGGCACTCTCGGTACACCACCGGGTTTCCGGAAGGGAGTGTTCAGAGGAAGATCGCCCCCACCACGGAGAAGGCTCGGTACAGCCACGATAGTTCGCCTCCCACCGGACCCAGGCGGAACAGCAGCAGAGCTCCGGCGAAGGGGAGGAAGGGCGTGCGAGCCACACCCGTTCCACCCCCGCAGCCTCTCCGGATGGGAAGAGGACCAGGGTGCCCGATCCCCACCGGGCTGGGTCCTGGCGTTGAGAGTCCGGCCGGCGGAGCCCCGGTCCGTCATCCTCTTGTGTCCCACCTTCGTTCTTCTCCTGCTCTTCCCGGGGATGCTCCTGGTCTCGGTCATTCAGTGGCACCGGACCCCCAACCTCGTACTGGGCGTACGAATCTGCTCTTCGGTCGTGGGTTAATTGATGCTGCCCGGCAGCACGACCCCGGCGCCCTGCTGAAAGACGAGTCCGGCCCCGAGATGGGCCACGTAGCCCACCAGGCCGCAGGCTGCCAGAAGCACCACTGGCACGACCCAAGCTCCCCATCGCCGGACCCATGACGGCGCCCTCGAGGCGCGTTGTGCCAGGTCCAGGACAACGCCCCCGGTCAAGAGCCAGGCCAGAGTGAACGCACCGTTTTCGTGATCCTTGAGGGGCCGGGGATCAAACAGCTCCCGCCCCACGATCTCGTCTGCCCAGAGTCCTGTCTTCACTGCCCACCAGGCAGAGAGAGCGGCCAGGACCAGCAGCACCACCGAAGTGGGTTGGAACGCCTGGAGGCGGGACCAGCGTCCTCCGGCTGCACCGAGAAACCAGAACAGGGCCCCAACGACGGTGAGGACAATGGGGAAGTGCACACTCATGGGATGCAGCAACTCCAGGCGCCACATGCTGGAGAGTCCATCGCCGGTAGCGGCCAGAAACCGCTCCACGTTGTGGGCCCCGAGGGGCGTCACGGGCTGATGATCTCCACCCTGGTGGGCACGTTCCGATTCCCCTCCCGCTCCACTGTGACCCGAACCGTGCTGCCCTGGGCCAGCACCGAGAACTGCGCCGGCTCGCCCTCCTGGAGGAGCTCCGTGTCCTCCGTGAAGTAGAGCTCGAGGCGCCTGCCGTCGTCCAGGGTTACGTAGATCTCCTGCTCCCCGGCTACCGCCTCATCAACGGTGCCGGAGTAGGTGCCTGCATCCACGACGTCGATGCCCTCGCCGCAGGCGGTGAGGGAAAGCAGGATGACGAAGGACAGGGCGATGGCTCCCATCGATCTGCGAATCGTGACCATGACGGAGACTCCCTTCCGGGGATTGAGAAGTGGCCTTTTCGGACAGTTCCCAGAGGTATGCAGAGGTGAGGCATGCAGAGGTATGGACGGAGCGTACCCCGCTGCTCGCCATGGGGTTCTGCCATCCCGGAACCCTGCGGGACCTCGTCTCAGCCCCCAGCCTCTTCCTCCCTCACCCGCCCGAACTCCGTGAAGCCCGGCACCTCCATGCTCTCCACCCGGGCCCGGGGGTCCAGGGTGAAGGTGACGAAGGAGTGGCCGTAGCCCGGCCGGCGCCACTGGGCCCGGAAGGTGTCGTGGTGCCAGTGGGAGAGGTCGGCGGTGTAGTCCGGGGTGTAGCGGAGCACGAGCCCGCCGTCCTCCACCGACACCTCCATCTCGCCGTACAGGCTGTCGGCGTAGGTGCCGGCGTAGGCCTCCAGGGACAGGGAGGGCTCCGTTCCTTCCATGCGGGCCTCCTCCCGCTCCTCCTCACGCTCCTGGGACCGCTGGGCACTCCGCCGGTCCAGGACCAGGTACTCCGCGCTCCAGTCCGTCTCGGGCACCCCCAGGAGGGCGTCGAAGACCCGGTACATGAGGGCGCTCTGGAGGTCGCTGGAGCTCAGGTTCGTGAAGGCCACGAACCCGATCTCCTCTTCCGGGATCATCCCCACCTGGGTGCGCATGTAGTTCACCGACCCGGTGTGCTGGACGATCTTCCGGCCCTGGTAGTCCTGCATCCGCCAGCCCAGGCCGTAGGCCCGGAAGTGGGTGGAGGGGAAGAGCCGGTGGTCCACGCTGTCCACCCCCATGACGGTCTGGGCCGCGTGCATCTCGGCCACCGTGGTGGAGTCCAGGAGGCGGTTGCCCTGGAAGGTCCCGTGGTTGAGCTGGAGCCGGAGCCAGCGGGCCATGTCGTGGGCGCTGGAGAAGATAGAGCCTGCGGGGCCCAGGGCGTCGTAGTCCCGGTGGGGCACGTGGATGACCTGGCCGTCGGAGCGGGAGTGGGATCCGGCCACATTCTCCCGGTCCGCCACCACCGATGCCCGGGGCGTGCTCCGCTCCATGCCCAGGGGCTCGAAGAGCCGGGACTCGATGAAATCGGGCCATGGCATGCCCGAGGCCGCCTCCACCACTTCCCCGGCGATCATGAACATGATGTTGTTGTAGCCGTAGCCCTCCCGAAACCCACGGACCTGGGCCAGGAAGCGGGCCCGGCGGACCACCTCGTCCCGGTCGAAGGGCCCGGCGATCCACACGTTGTCGCTCCGGGAGATGCCGGTCCGGTGGCTGAGGAGGTCCCGGACGGTGAGATGGCGGGTGACGTAGGGATCTTCCAGCCGGAGGGCCGGAAGGTGGTCGATGACCCGGTCGTCCCAGTCCACCACGCCCTCGTCCACCAGCATCCCCAGGGCGGCCACGGTCATGGCCTTCGTGGTGGAGGCGATGGCGAAGAGGGTGTGCTCGTCCACCGGCTGGCCGCCGCCCAGTATCCGCTCGCCGTAGCCTTCGGCGAACACCACCTCGCCGTCTTTCACTATGGCTATGGCCAGACCCGGGACCTCCCAGTCCTCCATGGCCTCCTGGATGTAGGCGTCGAGGCCCACCAGCTCCGGAACCTGGGGGGGAGCAGCCACCTGGCCCGTGGCGGGGACGGAGAACAGGGTCAGGAGGAGGAGCACCGGGACGAACCGTCGTAGAGCAACCATGGGATTTCCCGTCACTGGCGGAGTGGCCTCGCGGCCCCGTGAGTCGGAGAGTGACCTTCGGAGAAGCTGCGGTGGGCAGAAGGGGCGAGCAAGGTTTGGAGTGAGCGGATTGCCATGGGGTGGTATCAATGATATCATAGTATATCATGAATGATACTAGATCGGACCCCCGCCGGCGTGACGAGCTTCTCTCGGCTTCCGGCGGCTCCGAAGAGCCTCGCTCCGCTTCCGTGGGCTCCGAAGAGCTTCCCTCGGCTTCCCGGGGCTCAGAAGAGCTTCCCTCGGGGGCCAGGGGCTCCGAAGAGCCTCGCTCCGCTTCCGTGGACTCCGAAGAGCTTCCCTCGGGGCGTTTCGTCCTGCGGATCGAGCCCCGGCTCCACGCCGCCCTCCGGGAGGCTGCGGCCCGGGCCGGTCTTTCGTTGAACGAGTATTGCGCCAGGAGACTGGCCGGCGGCGGGATCGGGTTGGGGACGCCGGGATGGCAGGCCGTGGAGCGGGCGGCCGCGGTCCTGGGAAGCTCCCTGATTGGGGTGGCGGTCTACGGTTCCTGGGCCCGGGGAGAGGCGGCGGACACGTCCGACGTGGACGTCCTGGTGGCCCTGGACCATGGCGTTCCTCTCACCCGGGATCTTTACCGTCGTTGGGACCAGGAACCGGTGGATTGGGAAGGGCGGAGGATGGAGCCCCACTTCGTGCACCTCCCGCCTCCCGGGGCCCGGGCCTCGGGGACCTGGGCGGAGGTCGCTCTGGATGGTATCGTCCTTTTCGACCCGGACCTGACCCTCTCTCGGCGTCTCGTGGGTCTTCGCCGTCGGGTCCTGGACGGGGCCTTCCGGCGACGACAGGTTCACGGCCAACCCTACTGGGTGGAGGAGGACTAGCGTGCGGAACACGGAGCTGGCCAGGGATTACATTCGCCGAGCCGCTGTGAGGCTCCAGGCGGTGGAGGTGCTCTTCCAGGCGGAGAGCTGGGCCGACGTGGTCCGGGAGTCTCAGGAGATCGTGGAGCTCGCCCTCAAGGCCCTCCTCCGGAGCGTGGGGGTGGATCCGCCCCGGATTCACGACCTGTCCGCCGTCCTGGATGGCGAGGCGCACCGGCTCCCGGACGACGTCCGGGCCGAGCTCGAGACCCTCAAAAGAGCCTCCCGGGATCTTCGCAGGGACCGAGAGCTGGCCTTTTACGGAGCGGAGGATCTCACCCCGTCCGGGTTCTACTCCCGGGAGGACGGGGAGCGGGCCCGCCGCTACGCCCGGCGGACCGTGGAGATCGTCCGGCCCCACGTGGCCCCCGCTTGAGAGATGGCTGACTCGCACGTAACCATGTTAGACCTCTTCCCCTAACCCCTCACCCCAATCCATGCTCGTCCTCCACGCTGCCCGGATTGCCCATGACCTCTGGCTCTGGGCCGAGGCTCCCCTGGAAGCGACCGCCGAGAGTGCCGCCGGGACCCATGACGGCCCCCGGCCGGGGGGGATTTCGCCGGTCCCGGAGCCTGCCTCGGGAGACCCGCCCCCCTTCCTCCCCTTCGATGCCGGCCCCGAGAGGCTGGCCAGGGGGCTGGACCAGGCCGCCGGCGGCTTCCGCCCCCACCGGGATCGGTTCCGGGAGCGGGTCGGCTGGTTCCCTGTCCGAGGCCGGCGCCCGGTGCCCTCCACCCCCCTGGTGGCGGAGCCTCCTGGAGGTCCGGGCCGGATGAGGCTTCGCCCCTTTCGTGTGACGGCCCTGCGCCTGGATCCGGAGGAGGCTCTGACCCTCCTGGCTACGGTTTCGGGCCGGCGGACCCTGGGCGCCGGCCTCCCGGTGAGCCGGGACCTGGCCTACTGGGCCGAGGCCCTGAGGCTGACCGGCACGCTGTTGGCCGCCGGGCACGTCCTGCCGGGCCTGGTGGAGGGACGGGAGGGCTTCGAGGCTCGGTGGGACCCCGTCTTCCGGGAGGACGATCTGGAGGCCCTGGGGCGGCTTGCCCGGCGGATGCCCGGAGCTGGCCGGGCCCTGGTGGATCTTGACTCTTCGACCCTGTCGGGACCCAACGCCTCGCCCCGGGGCGCATGGGACGCCTCGTCCCCGGAAGACCCGGTGGTCCCGTCCCCGGAAGAC
>CAZZEL010000052.1:1609-4278 GCA_964652625.1 uncultured Gemmatimonadaceae bacterium | reverse complement strand
CGGTGGTCCCGTCCCCGGAAGACCTGGACGCCTCGTCCCTGAAGGAGCCCAACCCCTCGCCCCTGGAGCGGGTCAGGGGGTTCGTGGTGAGGATGTGCGACCACCTGGTCCGCTCGGCCCAGTGGCCCCACGGCATTCTCCCCTTGCCCCTGGACGTGGCTCGTTCCCGGGACCCGATGCCGGCCGGAGACGACGACAGGACCGTGGACCAGCGCTGGCTCCGGGCTCTCCGGACCCCGAATCCCGTGGTCCCCGGGAAGCCGGAAGAGCTCCGGAACCTCCAGAGCCGCCTGAAGGACTGGCGCCGGCCCCTCACCCGGATCCTGGACGCGCCCTGGCGCCTCTCCTTCCGTCTCCGGGAGCCGGACGGAACGAACGGGAACGGGGGAAGCTGGCCCCTGGACTACTTCCTTCAGGACGTGCACGAGCCCAGCCTCCTGGTCCCCCTGGAGACGGTGTGGGCCACGGAGGGAGGCAACGGTGCGGAGACCCGGACCCTGCTGCGCCACGGCACCCATCCCCGGGAACACCTGCTCCAGGACCTGGGCCAGGCCGCCCGTCTCTCCCCGGTGGTGCGGGAGAGCCTGGAGGGGCCCCGGCCCGCCGGCTCCGAGCTGGATGGCACCTCCGCCTACCGGTTTCTCCGGGAGGAGGCTCCCCTTCTCCGGGAGGCGGGTTTCGGAGTCCACCTCCCTTCCTGGTGGACCCGGGACCGGAGGCGCATCAAGCCGTCGGTCCGGGGCGTGGTCCAGGACTCCCTGCGGGCCGGGGCGGGCCTGAGGCTGGGGGATCTGGTGCAGGTGCGTTGGGAGGTGGTCCTGGGGGGCGAGGACGTATCGGCGGAGGAGCTACGGGAGCTGGCCCGCCTGAAGGTGCCCCTGGTGCGCTTCCGGGGGGAGTGGGTGGAGGTGGACGAAGAGGAGCTGGCCCGAACGCTGGCAGATGTGGAGCGGTTGGAGGCGGAGGGAGTGTCGGCCTCCCGACTGGTCCGGATGGCCGTGGGGGCCGAGGAGGGGCCCGGAGACCTCCCGGTGGAGGAGGTCCAGGCCGAAGGAGCCCTGGGCCGGCTCCTGGAGGGGCTCCAGGGGAAGGCGGAGTTCCGGACCCTCTCTCCCCCGGAGGATCTCCGGGCCCGCCTCCGTCCCTACCAGCAGCGGGGCTACTCATGGCTGGCCTTCCTCACCCGCTGGGGACTGGGGGCGTGCCTGGCCGACGACATGGGCCTGGGCAAGACGGTCCAGACCCTGGCCCTGGTGCAGCGGAGCCTGGAGGAGGCCCAGGGGCCCGTGCTGGTCATCTGTCCCACGTCGGTGGTCACGAACTGGGAGCGGGAGGCCCGGCGGTTCACCCCCTCCCTCCGGGTCCGGATCCATCACGGGCCGGACCGGCCGGTGGGCGAGGCCCTGGAGGCTGCCGCCGGAGAGGCCGACCTGGTTCTCACCACGTACGGTCTCCTCTTCCGGGACGCCGACGACCTGGCCCGGATCCCCTGGCGGGGGGTGGTGCTGGACGAGGCCCAGAACATCAAGAACCCCGACACCCAGCGAGCCCGGGCGGCCCGGGCCCTGCCCGGGGACTTCCGCGTGGCCCTCACCGGGACCCCGGTGGAGAACCACGTGGGAGACCTGTGGTCCATCATGGAGACCCTGAACCCGGGGCTGCTGGGGAGCCGGACCTCCTTCCGGGAACGGTTCTTCCTGCCCATCCAGAGCGCCGGGGACCCGGAGGCCACGGCCCGCCTCCGGCGCATCACGGGCCCCTTCTTCCTCCGGAGGCTGAAGACGGACCGGACGATCATCCGGGACCTGCCGGAGCGCATCGAGAGCCGGGCCTTCTGCACCCTGACCCAGGAGCAGGCCACCCTCTACGCCGCCGTGCTGGAAGAGCTGGAGGAGAGCCTGGCGGAAGGGACCGAGGGCATGGCCCGCAAGGGCCTCGTTCTGGCCATCCTCACCCGCCTGAAGCAGGTCTGCAACCACCCGGCTCACTTCCTGAACGACGGCTCGGCCGTGGCCGGCCGGTCCGGGAAGGTGGAGCGCATGGTGGAGCTGCTGGAGGAGGTTCTGGAGACCGGCGGCCGGGCCCTGGTCTTCACCCAGTACACCCGCATGGGGGAGATCCTGCAGAAGCACCTCCAGAACCTCTTCGGCGAGACGGTGCCCTTCCTCCACGGCGGGGTCTCCCGTGGCCGCCGGGAGAGGATGGTGGATCAGTTCCAGCAAGCCGGGGGCCCCAGGGTGTTCCTCCTTTCTCTCAAGGCCGGGGGGACGGGACTGAACCTGACGGCGGCCAACCACGTCTTCCTCTTCGATCGTTGGTGGAATCCGGCGGTGGAGACCCAGGCGGCGGACCGTGCGTTCCGGATCGGCCAGAAGCGGAAGGTGCAGGTACACAAGTTCGTGTGCACCGGCACCCTGGAGGAGCAGATCGACCGGATCATCGAGGGCAAGCGGGAGGTGGCGGGGAAAGTCGTGGGCACGGGGGATGCCTGGCTCACCGAGCTGTCCAACGACGAGCTGCGAGACATTCTGGCTTTGAGGACGTGAGGACGTGAGGACATGTCGCCGTGAGCAAGTGAGGACATGAGTACGTCAGGACGTGAGGCCCTGAGGACGTGAGAACGCGAGGACGTGAGAACCCGGGAACGTGAGAAGCCGGGAACGTGAGAA
>CAZZEL010000052.1:0-1509 GCA_964652625.1 uncultured Gemmatimonadaceae bacterium | reverse complement strand
CCGGGAACGTGAGAAGCCGGGAACGTGAGAACGAGAGGATCTGAGGAGCCGAGAAGCTGATGGCGTATCGCGACATGTGGTGGCCGCGCCCTTCCAAGCCCCGCCCCGCCAAGGGGGGCATCCGCTCCCGGAGCCGGCGGGGGGCCTTCGGGGAGAGCTGGTGGGCTCGGCGCTGGATCGAGGTCCTGGAGGGATTCCCCATCGGGGCTCGCCTGGGCCGGGGCCGCTCCTATGCCCGGAAGGGCCAGGTCCTGGACATCGAGGTCGAGCCCGGGGAAGTCACCGCCCGGGTCCAGGGCTCCCGGCCGACGCCCTACCGGGTCACGGTGGGTCTCCCCACCCTCTCGGAGGCGGAGCGCCGGGCCGTGGCCCGGGAGCTGGCCCGTCACACCCAGCTTGCCGCCGGGCTCCTGGCCGGGGAAATGCCCCCGGAGCTGGAGGAGGTCTTCCTGGAGGCCGGTTCGCCTCTCTTCCCCCAGGAGGTTGGGGACCTGGAGACGGCCTGCAGTTGCCCCGACTGGTCGAATCCCTGCAAGCACATCGCCGCCGTCTACTACCTGGTGGCCGAGGAGCTGGATCGCAATCCCTTTCTACTCCTCCGGTTGCGGGGATTCCGGCGCCGGGACCTGGTGGAGGCGACAGGGGGAGCTCTGGGGGAAGCAGTCGGGGAGAGGGTGGGGTCCGGGGTCCCTGCCGGAAGCTCTGAAGAGAGGGAAGTCGGCAGAGGGGACCATGGCCAAGAGCCGCCGGGGCGGGAGCCGGAAGCAACGGAGGCGGGCCCGGAGACTGGGAAGGCGGCTCGGGAGGCGAGCACCCTGCCTTCGGAGCCCCGGGCCTTCTGGGACGGAGTGGAGGAAGAGGAGAAGACGGGTGCCGAAGGAGGGCATGGCCGTGAGGGAGCCGCCGGAGAGGAGGCCGCCGGAGAAGACATGCCCGGAGAGCAGGCCGCCGGAGAGGCCATGGCTGGAGACGAGGCCGCCGGGAAGGAAGACGAGAGCGACGAGGACGGGCGCGAAGGGGACCGGAAGACCGCCGGAACCGGCGCCGAGGCCCGGGACGCCGCCGGCGTCCACGTCCGGAGCCTGGGACGGATTCCCTTCTGGCGG
This sequence comes from uncultured Gemmatimonadaceae bacterium, assembly GCA_964652625.1. Taxonomy (GTDB): domain Bacteria; phylum Gemmatimonadota; class Gemmatimonadetes; order Longimicrobiales; family Gaopeijiaceae; genus CAZZEL01. Next base: position 403 of record CAZZEL010000052.1, on the reverse strand, counting down.
GGAGACGACGACCCGAGCCCTATCCTGGAGGAGATGTGCCGGAAGGCCGTTCCCCTGGGCCTGGAGATCCTGGTGGGGCCGGAGGAGTGACACGTAGGCCAGGTCCAATCTCCCAGCCCGCTATCCACACGCCCCTCCTTGGCTTCCAGTCTTGATGATCCATGAAGCTGGCGGGGCCGCCCTGTGGTGTCGACCGCCTGAGCCCTGGAACGGGATTTCCCGGATCAGGATTTCTCGTTTGTGGACCGGACGAGCTTCGCGGTCATGGAGCGCCTGGGGTTGGAGCGAGTGGCCGCCTTCGACGAGGACTTCGCCGTGTACCGTTGGGGCCCGGGCCGCCGCAGGACGTTTCAGCAGAACCGGCGGGATCCCCCTGGCTTTCAGCCATGGGGAGGGATAGCCG
>CAZZEL010000051.1:0-27585 GCA_964652625.1 uncultured Gemmatimonadaceae bacterium | reverse complement strand
CCTGGGGCGGAATGTCCTTCACCAGCAGATCCGGAAGCCCCTGCTCGGTGAACTCGCTCACGTTCGTCAGGGTCGCCCCGAATCCATGGGTGTACTTGAAGCGCCGGTTCACGAAGGTCTGGCTCTCGCTGGGCAGGTTGTCCACCTCCAGCTCCCGGGCCGAGACCATGACCTCCCGGTAGCCGTCGGAGAGGTGGTACCGGTCGATGTCCACGTCGTGGAACTCGTAGTACAGGCGGATCTCCTGGAACTGCTTGTAGACGGCGTCCAGGGCCCGGTAGTCCCAGAGACGGACGTTCTCGAAGATCTCCTCGTTCCGCCGGGCCAAGTCGGCCGTGAACTCCCCGGAGGCGGGGAACTCACGCTCTTCCACGTCGTGGAGATTGAAGCCCCGGCGGGTGAACTCGATGTTGTGGCGGATGTAGGGTCTTTCCAGGGTGATCTCGTTGGGCTCCACCCGGATCCACTGGACCAGGCCCGGGATCAGGCCCAACCCGATGATCCACACCACCACCACCAGGCCTCCGGTCCATCCCAGCTGCACCAGAGCCGGAGGGAAACCGCGAAGCAAGCGCCGGAGCAAGCTCGGGACCATGCGCCTGCGGATGGGACGTAGGAGGATGGCCAGCCCGAAGAGGGCGGTGATTCCGGCCACCGCCAGGTAGGCCGGGAGGCGGACGTGAACATCCGTCCAGCCCGGGCCGTTGACCACGCCCCAGTCGGAGTAGAGGAGGTGGAAACGGCTCAGGTACCGTCCGAAGGCCAGGAGGAGCAGGAGGAGACTGGCGTTGAGGAAGAGGGATCGGAGGCGCTTGGAAGCGTCCTCCCCCGGCGATTGCAGCCGGACCTTCCCGTCGTCGTTCAGCCCCAGGAAGAGGGCGATGCCCGAGGTCAGGAGGGCCACCACCACCACCCAGATCCCCAGCTGGTAGAGGACATCCAAGAAGGGGAGGGTGAAGAGATAGAACCCGACGGAATGGCCCAGGATGGGTTCCGTCACGTCCCCGGGGACCCGGTTCCAGAAACGGAGCCAGGTCATCCAGTGAGCCACGCCGAGCTGAAGCCCCACGAGCCCGGCCACCACCACGGCGATCCATCGGGCCGCTCGGGCGGAGGACGGTACGGAGAAAGTGAGGACCCACACGGCCAGGGCCGCACCGATTCCGGCCGCAGCGGCGGTCCCGACCCGGGCCCAGACTTCCGTGAGGAGGCGGGTGCGATAGCCCAGGGCCTCGAACCATAGGAGCTCCCCCCAGAAGTCCATCCCGCCGAAGACGACAGCCGTGACGAGTCCCAGAAGGATGCCTGCCGCCACCCGCATCCCGCTCCGTTTCCGGAGGCCGGACACCAGGGACCAGATGGCCAAGGCCGCCAGCACCAGTAGAATCAGGACGTACATACCCTAGCTCTCCTTGCCCTTGTGGGCCCTTGTGGGGCTCACTTCCCGGGTCTGCTCCATTCCTCCTACGGGTCTTCCGGGGGAACCGTTCACCCGCCTTCTCACTCCCCGGCGTCTTGCAGGAGTCCGGGGCCCGGGGCTCGCGACACGGGCCCCGCCCCCCTGGTCAACAGCCTTCTCCGTCGATCGCCCTCTACATGTCTTCCAGGGCATCGTCGGCCTTGGCCGCCAGGATGAAGTCGTTCTCGCTGAGGCCATCGATGTTGTGGGTGTAGATCTGGAGCTGTACTCGTCCGTATCCCAGTTCGAAATCCGGATGGTGACCCTCCTCTTCGGCAATCTCCCCCACGGCGTTGGTGAAGGCCAGGGCCTGACGGAAATCGTCGAACTCGAACTCCCGCTTCAGGTGGTGCTCGTTCTCCACCTTCCAGTCGTCGTCCACCTGGCGGGCCAGCTTCTCGATCTCCTGCCCCTTCAGGGGGGACTGGCTCGCTTCGCAGGGCTCACAGTGCCTGGATCCAAGGTCCTCGTTTGCCATGATCGTCTCTCTTTCCTTTCTCTCTTTCGTCCTGCTTCTCGTTCCGGGTGATGGGCGTCCGGGAGACTGGTCGGAGGGGGGGATCCCACTCCCTCTTCGATGGGTCTCCTCGAGTGCATATTGCCCCCGGGCAGCCCGGGAGCTGTCCTTTCAATAACGGACAAACCGACCGCCGAGAGTACGGATCGGGTTGCAATTCCGGGATAGAGATCCCGATAGGACCTGGATCCCGCGCCAGGAGACTCATCGTCTACGACGCCCCGGATTGGACCCAGGAGAGTCCCATGGTCGATCCGGCCCATCCCTTCGGCCACCATTTCGACGCCGCCTGGGTCCACGGCCGGTCTACGGATGACAGTACCTCCTGGGCCTCCGCTGGGCTCAGGGGCGGCAGGAGACGGCGGTGGTGGCCGACAGGAGACGGGTAGTGGCGGACGGCAGGAGACGGTGGGAGACGGTAGGAGACGGTGGGAGACGGTAGGAAAAGGACCTCTGCGGCTCCGGCTGCGGTAGGAATAGGAGGCGGCCCGCCCCCGGGCCACAATCTCATCCCATCAGCCTCCCAGAGGGGTTCTCCATGTCCCGTCGTATCGCAGGCCTGGCCGTGGTTCTCGGACTTCTTCTGGCCGGGAGCTCCTTCCTGGAGGCCCAGATTCCCCCGGCAGGCCTGCCACGAGCCCAGGTGAGTCGGGCTGACAGCGCCGCCGTGCTTCTGTCGGCAGCTCGGGCATTCCAGGTGGAGGGACGGGAGGAGGTTGCCGAGGCCCTCCTCCACTTCATTGGCGAACGCTTCGGGAGGACCCCAGCCGGGGTCGAGGCCCGGGACGTTCTAGCACGGCTGGCCGTGGGGGTATCCAGCTCCGCCAGTCGGGTGGAACTCCAGGTATGGAGCAGCCTCTATGGACTCTGGCTCGGGTTGGCGGTGCCCGGTGCCCTGGGAGCGGACGGTTCCGAGGCCTACGGTGCAGGCCTTCTCGTGGGTGTGCCCGGGGGATTCCTGGCGGGAAGGGCCCTGGCCCGATCCCGGCCCTTCAGCGAAGGGCAGGTCCGGGCCATCACCTTCGGGGGAACGTGGGGAACCTGGCAGGGCATCGCCCTGGCCGAGCTCCTGGACTGGGGAGAAGGTGAGGTCTGCGGCGACTTCGGCTGTTTCCCGGAGGATGACAACGGACAGGAGCTCCTGGCCGGAGGCGTGCTGGGAGGTTTGACGGGAGTCGCTGCCGGTGCGGTCCTGGCCCGACGGCCCATCTCCAGCGCTCTGGCCACCACCGTGAACTTCGGCGCTCTGTGGGGTAGTTGGTTCGGATTGGCGGGAGGCGTGTTGGCGGATCTGGAAGGAGACGCCCTTCTGGGTGCCGCGCTGGCCGGCGGGGATGCCGGCCTTCTGGCTGCCGCTTTGGGCCGGGGATGGGGACTGAGCCGCAACCGGGCCCGCCTCGTCTCCATCGGTGGGGTCATCGGTGGGCTCCTGGGGGCCGGAGTGGACCTTCTGGCCCAGCCCGAGGGCGAGAAGGCCCTGATTTCCATCCCCCTGGCCGGTAGCCTTCTCGGACTCGGCGTGGGAGCCGCGGTCACCCGGGAGCAGGGAACCATCACCGGAGGCGAGGGACGGGTGAGGGAGGGCCGGACGGCAGCGACAGGAGGCAGCTTGCTGAGGGTTTCCGGGGGCTCCGTAAACCTGGGCATGCCCGCTCCCCGTCTCGTTCTCCTCCCCGCAGACAGACGCGGCGAAATGGCCTGGAGGCCAGGGGCCGCCATGACCTTGATCCGGGCGGAGTTCTGAGAGAGCCTTCCCGGAATGTGGGTGTCGGGCCCGAATGGCATGGGACATGCGTACTACCTGCAGCCGGCGGGCCTCAAGGATCTGTCGAAACGCCCGATACTGACAAGGTTCAGCTCGCGGTGCGTCCGGAGGTGGTGCCCCGGGCCGGAGGCGGCGGGCCGAGAAGGACTGTGCCGAGCCCGGAGGAGTGTCAGGAGGGAGCGCCAGACAAGGCGTCAGGCAACGCCGGAAGACGGGGAGGAGCAAGGATGCGAGACAGCGCTGCATCCGCAACAAGGGACACGGGGGAAGTGCGACGGTGATGGATTCAACGACACACAGACAGGTGGAGGCAGACCGGGTGGAGGACGATCAGGATCGTCTCGTTCTGACCCAGCACACCGTGGACCGATGGCCGGATCCGGTGCTGTGGATCCGCCCCTCGGGCCGGATTGTCTATGCCAACGACAACGCCTGCGAGACCCTGGGCTACTCCAGGGAGGAGCTCCTGTCCAGGAAGATCACGGACCTGGACCCGGACTTCGCAGAAGAGGATCTTTCTCGACGATGGGCGAAGCTGGCCGAGATGAAAAGCCGGACGTTCGAGGCCCGTTTGCGGGCCAAGGACGGCGTGCTTCTCCCCATGGAGGTCCGGGCCAACCACGTCGAACACGAGGGCCGGGAGTTCGATGTCTGCATCCTCCGGGACCTGAGCCCAAGGAGGGAGGCCCAGGAGCGCTTCCAGGAGATGGCCGAGCTCCTTCCGGAGGTCATCTTCGAGGTGGACCTGGACCTGAACCTCACCTACGTGAATCGCCGTGGGTTTGAGCTGTTCGGCTACACCCGGGAGGAGTTTCAGCAGGGTCTCAGCGGTCTCGACATGATCGCCCCCAGGGACCGGGACCGGGCCCGGGCCAACCTGGAGCGCCGCCTGGCGGGCCAGGAGCCGGGTGCCGTGGAGTACCAGGCCATCCGAAAGGACGGCACGATCTTTCCGGTCCTCTTCCACGCCGGACCCATCATGCGCCAGGGAGAGATGGTGGGACTCCGGGGGATCCTCATGGACGTCTCGGAGCGACAGAAGCTGGAGGAGGAGCTCCGCCTGGCCCAGCGGATGGAGTCCATCGGTCGACTCTCCGGGGGCGTGGCCCACGACCTGAACAACCTTCTCTCCCCCATCCTGGGCTACGGGGAGATGCTCCAGGCGGAGTTCGGACCCGACGACGAGCGCCGGGAGTCGGTGGAGGAGATCGTCCGGGCGGCGGAGCGGGCCCGGGACCTGGTTCGTCAGCTCCTGGCCTTCAGCCGTCAGCAGACCCTGGAAGTGAAGCCCCTGGATCTGAATGCCCTGGCGACGGGCTTCGAGAGGCTCCTTCGGCGAACCATCCGGGAGAACATCCGGGTGAAGCTGGAACTGGCCTCCGAGCTCCCCACCATCCGGGCGGACCGGGGCCAGGTGGAGCAGGTCATCATGAACCTGGCGGTGAACGCCCAGGACGCCATGCCCGACGGGGGCGAGCTGGTTCTGAAGACCGCCCTGGTAGAGCTGGATGCCGCCTTCGTGGAGGCCCACCGGGGCGCGGTGGAGGGGCCCCACGTCCTCCTGGCCGTGTCGGACACGGGGTGCGGCATGGAGGAGGAGGTCCTGGAGAAGATCTTCGAGCCCTTCTTCACCACGAAATCCGCGGGCACGGGCCTGGGGCTGGCCACGGTCTACGGCATCGTCAAACAGCACGGCGGTAGCATCTGGGTGTCCAGCGAGCCCGGGGAGGGAACCACCGTGTCGTGCTACTTCCCGGTTGCGCATGTGGCCCCGGAGAAGGGAACGTCTCGCAGACCCAGGGACGAGAGCGAGGCCAAGGGCACCGGGACGATCATGGTGGTGGAGGACGAGCCGGCGGTGAAGAAGCTGGCCGTCACGGCCCTGAAGCGGCAGGGCTATACGGTTCTTTCCGCCGGCAGCGGTGCCGAGTGCCTGGAGGCTCTGAAGGATCATCAGGGGCCCCTGGACCTGGTTCTCACGGACGTGGTTCTGCCCGGGATGGATGGGCGCTCCCTCCTGGACGAGGTGCGAAAGGCGCATCCCGACGTCAGTGCCGTCTTCATGTCCGGCTACTCCGAGGAGGTCATCACCCACCATGGGGTCCTGGAGGAGGGAATCGACTTCGTCCAGAAGCCCTTCTCCATCCGGTACCTGACCCAGCGGGTCCGGGAGGCGGTGCAGGGAGGGCGGTAGACCGGGGTATCCGTCCCCCGATACGACCAATAGGAGGCCGGGGGGTCTGCGGAGGCATGCGCTCGTGGCTTCCGGCCCTGGGCTCGAAACCCGGACCCCACCGCTCTCGTAGGGCTCCGCAACCGGGATCCCTTTGCCGTCTCGCTGGAGTCCTTCACCATGAACGTTCGTGATTCCCATTCCCCGGAACGGGGGTCGTGCCCCCGGGCCCGTCCGCTTTCCCCCTTCCTGGTGACCCTCCTCCTGGTGTTTCCCCTCCTCGCTTCGCCTCCCGGAGTCGAGGCCCAGGCCCGGGATTCAGGGCTGCGGCCAGACTCGGATCGCCTCTGGGGGCGGGTGGAGACGGCCAGCGGGGAGGTCTACCAGGGCTTCATCCGCTGGGACCGGAACGAGGGCAGCTGGGTGGATCTCCTGAATGGCTCCAAGACCATTCCCTGGGAGAACTACGAGCTCTGGACGGCCCTGGCCGAACCGGACGACAGGGACCGTGAGCGCACCATCGAGTTCCTGAACTTCCGGATCTCCTGGGACGACCACGACCCGGACTTCCCGGAGACGGCGGAGTCCGGCCTCCGGTTCGGCCACATCCGGCGTCTTTTCGTCCTGGACGACGACCGGGTGGAGCTGGAGTTGAAGAACGGAGAGATCCTGGAGCTCCGGGGAGGGTCCACGGACATCGGGGACGGAATCCGGGAGATCCTGGTCTCGGATCCCGAGCGGGGGGAGGTGGAGCTGGATTGGCGGGATCTGGACGCCATCGAGTTCCGTCCGGCTCCCACGGCCGTTACGGCGGAGGCGCGACGCCTCTACGGTACGGTGGAGGACCAGTGGGGCCGGCGGTACACGGGCTACGTCTCCTGGGACCTGGACGAGATCCTCACTTCCGACATCCTGGACGGGGACGAGGATGGTCGAGATCGGGAGATCCCCTTCCATTCCATCGCCGCCATCGAGCAGGACTGGCCCGGCTCCCGCGTGATCCTCATCAGCGGAGAGGAGCTGGAGCTTTCCGGCTCCAACGACGTGGACGACGGGCACCGTGGCGTGCAGATTTCCGATCCGGCCCTGGGGATGGTGGAGGTGGAGTGGGACGAGTTCTCCTCCGTGCGGTTCCACGAGCCGGAGGGTGAGGCGGACTACCATGCCTTCGACGGTGGACACCGCCTCCGTGGTACCGTCGTGACCCGGTCCGGGGAGGAGGTCAGCGGGTGGATCCGATGGGACGCCGACGAGGAGTACTCCTGGGAGCTGTTGGACGGCTCGGACCGGGACGTGGTCTTCGACATCGAGTTCGGACACATCGAACGGATCGAGCGCCTGAGCGGGCGAAGCGCCCAGGTCACACTCAGGGACGGTCGGGTCTTCGAGCTGGAGGATTCCAACGACGTGGACGAGGACAACAAGGGGATCTTCGTCCAGGTGGACGATACCGGGGGGCCCCAGGAGGGATGGCTTCTGGTGAGCTGGGGTGACCTCCGGGAGATCCGCTTCGTTCACGGGCCGGGTCTCTGACGCCGGGAGAGGACTCGTGAGCAGCGGACAGCGCTTGGCATGGGCTTCCAGGACCGGAGCCCCGCCCCGAAGGGGAGCGAGGCCTCAACCGGGATGGAGGTCGGGGCCGGAAAGAGCCTTCATCCTGTTCCTCTGGGGAGTGCTCCTGGGGGCCTTGGGCCCGGCCGGGGTCGGCGTGGCCCAGGAGGCCCGGGGCTACGCCCCCGACGCCTTCCTGGATCCCACCGCCGCACGCCTCTTCGCCTCGGCCCAGGACAATTGGTACGGCATCGACAGCTCGGTGGTCCGCTACCGGGCCGTCATCAAGCAGCGCATCGCCGCAGCCATTCGCACACCCCTCAAGGACCGGACGATCTACCGGAACGAGTCGGCGGTCCGGGCCTTCTGGGACCGTGACCACGACGCCCTCATCCAGGTCCTGGGAGCCCGCTCCCAGCATCCGGGCCGGGAGGAGGCCAAGGCCGACGAGAACTGGGATTTCTTCAACGACCTAACCATCGATCAGCCCTTCGACCCCGGGGGGGACCGCCTCCTCTTCGCCCTGGGCGGGGACGATCCGGAGGAGGACATCACGGATCCGGACCGGGACGACTTCTGGTTCGCCCATCCCCTGGCCCAGGGAGCGGACACCCTCTACCGCTACGAGAGCGGCGACACCCTCACTCTCTCCCTTCCCGACGGCCGACGCCTTCTCACGGTCCAACTCGACGTCCTGCCCCGGGAGGCCGACGTCCACCGGATTTCCGGCACCCTCTGGATCGAGCCCGAAGAGGGAGCCCTGGTTCGGGCCGTCTACCGCCTGAGCCGGGAGCTGAACGTGGTTCGGGACATTCCCGACGTCCGGGAGGAGGACGAGGCCGGGGAGTTCGACATGGTTCCGGGCCTTCTCAAGCCCTGGACCTTCGAGATGAGCCTGGTGGCCATCGACTACTCCCTGTGGGAGTTCAAGGTGTGGCTCCCTCGGTCCATGCGGGTGGAGGGGGAGGCGGCGGCGGGGGTCTTGAAGTTCCCCGTTTCCATGGATCTCTCCTACCGGATCGAGTCCGTCACCACCACGGACGAGGTGGCCCAGGCACCGGCGTCGGGGGTGCAGGAGCGGCACTTCGAGAGCCGGGAGGAGGCCATGGCCTTCCTGGCCACGCTCCTTACCGATGAACACGGCATCAGCTATGAGCCTTTGACCGGGGTGGAGACTCGGAACAACGGCCGGGTTACCCGCTACCTGTTGCCGGAGGACCGGGACATCCTGGAGACGAGCCCCCACCTGCCGCCGCCCATATGGGAGGACGCCCCCGGATTCGCCTCGGAAGCGGATCTGAAGGAGGTGGTGGAGTCCCTGGCGGACCTGCCCCCGGTCCCGGTACAGGGCGTGCCCTGGGACGTGAACTGGGGCTGGGCCCGGCACGACCTCCTCCGCTACAACCGGGTGGAGGGACCGGCGGTGGGCGGGCAGTTCGAGGCGGAGCTGGGCAGCCCCCTGGGCCCCCTGGGGTTCCGGGCCAAGGGCTTCTTGGGTCTGGGAGACCTGGAGCCCAAGGCTCGACTGAGCCTGGAGCGGGCCGGGGTGAAGCGGGCCGTGACCCTGGGAGCCTACCGGGAGATCCGGCCCACAGACCTCCAGGGGCGGTACCTGGGGCTGGGGAACTCTCTGAATGCCCTGCTTTTCGGCAGGGACGACGGAGAGTACTTCCTGGCCACCGGAGGGGACCTGGTGTGGCGCCCCCCACAGGCTCGGCGAGAATCCTACCGGGTTCGGCTCTACGCAGAGCGCCACGACGACCTGGACAACCACACGGACTTCGCCCTCTTCCGGGCCTTCGACGGAAGTGGGACCTTCCGGGAGAACCTGGAGGCCCGGGTGGTGGAGGAAGGAGGAGGCGAGCTCCACCTCCGACCCTGGTGGGGGAGCGACCCTCTCCGGGCCCAGGGGGGACTGGAGCTCTACGGTCATGGAGCTGCCTGGCGAGAGCCGGATAGCACGGCCACCGGGGAGTACGCCCGGGCCAGTGCCGTGGCCCGACTGGCCCTGCCCCTGGCCCAGGGGAGATGGCGGGTGGGTTTTGAGGCCGGAGGGGGCACCACGTGGGGAGACGCTCCGCCCCAGCGGGAGTGGTTCCTGGGAGGTCCCACCACTCTACGGGGCTATGGGGCCTCGGTCCTCAGGGGACCGTCCTTCCTCCGGGGGCGCCTGGAGGTGGCCCGGGTCTACTCCCAGGCCGTCACGGTGAGCGCCTTCGGTGACGCCGGGTGGGCGGGGGTCCGGGAGGACTTCGCCACCGACGAGCTCCTCTATGGGGCCGGGTTGGGGGCGAGCCTCCTGGACGGCCTCATCCGCTTCGACCTCTCCCACGGTCTCCGGGGTCCGGACAAGACCTTCCGGGTGGACCTCTACCTGGACGCGATTCTGTAGAGTCCTCCCCCCCTACTATGACGACCCCCCGGTGACCTCGTGCCGGGAAGGGGCCACCTGGTTCACCCGCCAGGAGGGGAAGCGGTACAGAACCGAGTCCCCGGCCACACGGGCCCACCGGTCCCCGTCCCCGCTTCCCAGCTCCAGGTGAAGGAGGGTGTCTCCGGGGGCGTCCAGGGCGGTGAGGCTCACGGCCCGGTCCGGGAGGGTGTCGTGGGGCTCCTGGAAGTCCGTGGCCTGGAGGCGGGCCAGCTGGCCCAGGAGGGTCCGCACCGTCGGGGCGTCGGCTTCCTCTCCCCCATCCGCCAGGGACCAGACCGTGTCGGCCCGGATGAGGGTGTAGCTCTCTTCCTCCCGCTGGACCCGGATGGCCTGAACCCGGGCCGTGTCCACGGCGGCCATCCTCTTGTTGCGCCAGTCGTCCAGGGACCGGGTCAGGGAGGGCCGGATGTTGCCCTGCAGCAAGAAGACCTCGTCGGCGTCCGGGAGACGGACGAAGGCCGTTCCGAACCGGGGGCCCTGACTCCCCACCAGGAGGGTCCGGGTCTGGCCTTCCAGCTCCATCTCCAGGACCCGGGCACTGTCCGCGGACACGCCCATCCGGGCGTGGTTTTCCGGGTTGGCGGCCATGAGGTCTCCCACCGACGCCTCCTTCAGCTCATCCCAGAAGCGGGCCAGGGTGGCCGAGTCCGCCCGGTAGCCGTTCACCCGCCACTCGGGACCCTCCCGTCGAAGCGTGACGGTGTCGTCCGGTCCCATGAAGCGGACCCGGGAGACCGTTTCCCCGGAGACGCCCTCCAGGAGCTCCCTGACCTCCCCGGAGCCCTGGGCTCCTCCGCCGCTCGAAGGACCCCCCAGGAGGGAAGCCAGGCCCCACAGGGCCGCCACCACCAAGAGTGCCAGAATCAGGATCTTCAGCGTCCGGTCGCTCACGATACCACCTCCTTCCAGCGGGCTTCGGCTCGCCTCCGGCGGCCGGTGACCCGGATGACCCCGATGAGGGCCAGGAGGGCCGGCACGCCCACCAGGTTCCCCCACTTGAAGGTGGCCTGGGCCAGGTCCGAGCGGAGGACCAGGGCCGGCGGGGTCCGATTCTTGGCCCGGATCCGGATGAGGGACTCGTCCTGGGCCAGCCAGTCCACGGCGTTGGAGGCGAACAGCACGTTCTGGGGGCTGGCCTGGGCGAACTGGGACTCCAGGAAGGTGGCGTCTCCCACCACGATCATCCGGCCGGTGAGGGGAGAGCCGGTGCTGTCCTGGTCGGTCCCGGAGGGCTCAGGCTCCTGGCCGGTCCCGTCCTCCGCCGCCTCTGCCTCTTCCGTCTCCTCCGGCCCCTCCGGGTCCTCCGTCTCCTTCGGTCCCTCCGGCTCCCCGGATACCCCGGATACCCCGGTGGCGGGGCCCGGCCCTCCACCGGCCGGGAGCACGGCGGCGGCCACTGTTCGCACGGCCAGCTGGTCTTCCGGCACGTTCCAGTCCTGATCCGGCTGGATAGGGGAACCGGGTCCCTTGAGGGTGGCAGCGTCCGTGGTCACCCAGAGAGGACGGACCCGGGCCGTGTCCGTGAGCTCCAGGGCTCCGGCCCATCCCAGCGACAGGGAATTCAATCCCCGGGTCACGGAGTGGCTCCCCGCCGGGATGGCGATGGGCCAGAGGGGATAGGGGGAGATGACGTTGAAGATGCCCCGCTGGCCCATGGACACCCGTTGGTTCGATGCCAGATCCGCCACCAAGCTGGCGTTGAAGCGGATCCCCCCGTCTTCCAGGAGGGGCTCCAGCCCGCTCCGAACCGGCGTGGGCATGGGGGATTGGGGATTCAGCTCCACGGGCTCCAGGAGGAAGAGGGCCGATCCCCCTCCCTCCAGGTAGGCCCGGACCCGCTCCACGGCCCCGGAATCCAGGGGTTGGGTGGGGCCCGCCACCACCAGGACCCGGATGGAATCCGGAGCGATGGGGGCCAGGGAGTCTCCCTGCAGCTGGAGGGTGGTGACCTCGTAGCGGTCGGCCAGATCATCCCGAAAGGCCGGGAGCTCGTAGGCGGCGCTGGCCCCGTAGCCCTGGGCGAAGGCGATCCGGGGGGTCTCGGCCCGGGTCATGCCGGCGATGGCCGAGGCCAGCCGGTACTCCAGGTCCGCGGTCTGCTGCACCACGGGGATGACCTCCTGCTCGCCGGCGAAGGTCAGGGCCAGGCCGTAGTAGCCTCGCTTCACCTGAAACTCGTCGTCCCGGACCACGTTGAACTCGATGGGCGAGATCCCCAGGGAGGAGGCCTCCTCCCTGGCCTCGTCGTCCTCGTCGGGATTCAAGTCCCGGACCACGACGTTTCCCCCGGAGAAACGGCGGAAATCCGCCAAGAGGTCCCGGACGTCCCGGAGTTGGAGCTGGACTTCCGGAGGGAGCTCGCTGGAGGCGAACAGCTTCACCTGCACCAGGTCGTCCAGGTCCTGAAGCAGCTCCTTCGTTCCCTCCGACAGGGTGTAGAGGTTCTCCCGGGTCAGGTCCAGCCGTCCCCGGATGTGCCCCCCCAGGAGGTTCAGGGTCAGGACCAGGAGTGCGGTGACCAGCGTCCCCAGCCGCAGCCTCCGGTAGTCGGGTCGGGTGTGGCTGAGGCGCTCCCGGGCCAGCACGGCTCCCGTGAGGACCAGGAACAGGGCGCCGGTGGAGAGGAAGTACAGGACGTCACGGAGATCCACCACCCCCCGGGCCACGTTCTCGAAGTGCCCCACCAGGCTCAGGCGAGCCAGGGCGCCGGAGAGGAGGGGAGGCAGCCCGATCTGGACCACCGGAAGGCCGATGAGGAAAAGGAGGAAGCTCAGGCCACTGCCCAGGATGAAGGCGGTGATCTGGTTCCGGGTGAGGCTGGACGTCCACAGGCCCAGGGCCACGAGCTGGGCCGCCAGGAGAGCGGCTCCGATGTACTGGGCAAGGATGATTCCGGGATCGGCATCCGAAAGGAGGAGAAGGCCCAGAGCCGCGGGCAGGGTGCCGGCCAGGGTGATGAGGACGAAGAGCCAGTTCCCCAGGAACTTGCCCACCACCACCTGGGTCTCCTGGAGGGGCTGGGCCATGAGCCATTCCAGGGTGCCCCCCCGCCGCTCCTCCGCCAGGCTCCGCATGGTGACGGCGGGCACGAAGACGGCGAAGAGGATGGGGAGGAGGTCGAAGAGGGGGCGCAGGGTGGCCACGCCGGAGGCCAGGAGGGTCCGGAAGGCCAGGTAGAGGGACAGGACCAGGAAGGCGATGGCCAGGACGTAGGCCGTGGGCTGATCGAAGAACCCTCCCAGCTCCCGCCGGGCCACATTCCACGTATTGCGCCACGTATTGCGCATCATGAGGCCACCTCCTTCTCCTTCTCCGAGGTGAGGGCCTGGAAGACCTCCTCCAGGCTCGCCTGCTCCCGGTGAAGCTCCCAGAGGGTCCACCCCTTCTCCTTGGCCAGGGCGAAGACCCTGGGTCGGAGCTCCTCGTCTCCGGACACCTCCAGTTGGACCCGGATCCGGCCGTCCACCGCGTCCACCTGGTGGGAGAGAACTCCGGAGAGGCCGGCCAGGGCCTCACCCACGTTCTCCCCCTCCGCCTCCACGGTGTAGCGGGCCCCGCCGCCCCCGCTGGTCAGGAGCTCGTCCACGGTTCCCTCCGCCACCAGACGGCCTCGGCTCAGGATCAGGGCTCGGCCGCAGGTGGCCTCCACCTCCTGCATGACGTGGGTGCACAGGAGCACCGTCCGGACCTTCCCCAGCTCCGCCACCACCCGGCGGATTTCCACCCGCTGATTCGGGTCCAGTCCCTCCGTGGGCTCGTCCAGGATGAGGACCTCGGGATGGTGGAGGATGGCGGCGGCCAGTCCGATGCGTTGACGGTAGCCCTTGGACAGCTCTCCGATGGGCCGGTAGAAGACCTCGGCGATGCCCGTTTCGTCCACGGCGTCCGCCATGGAGGATCGGGTCTCGCCGGGAGAAAGGCCCCGGATCTCCGCCACGTAGCCCAGATACTCCGCCACCAGCATGTCCTGGTAGAGGGGGTTGGATTCAGGGAGGTATCCCACCCGGTGCTTCGCCGCCGTCAGGTCTTCCGACAAGGGCACCCCCTCGAAGAGCACCCGGCCCTCATCCGGCTCCAGGGTGCCCGTGAGCATCCGCATGGTGGTGGTCTTTCCTGCGCCGTTGGGACCCAGGAAGCCCACGACCTCCCCCCGGCCCACCTGGAAATCCACGTGATCCACGGCCAGGAGGTCCCCGTAGCGTTTCGTCACCCCTTCGACTGTGATCATGCTCTCTCTCCCGTGCCGACTCAGGGAGCCTGGTCGGCGATTCGGCCACGACAAAAAACCGCGCCGGGCTCCGAAGCCCGACGCGGGATTGCGCGAAGAGACGGACCCTCAGAGGGTCCGAAGCGTCGAGCCTAAAGCCCAGCGTGGTTACCGCCTGGGGCCCCTGGGAGGGACCCGAGAAGATAGTAAAATGGGGGGTTCCGGTTGTCCAGAGGTACGAGATGCCCCCGGGATTCGGCCTCTGCCGGCCCTCCGGCCGGGGCCGGCTCCGCCGGGTCTTCCGAACGCCAATCTTCTGTGATTCTGTGATTCGCCCCGGAGGCGTGGTTTTCGTGCTGGCCCTGGGGATGGCCTTCCTCTTCGTGGGTCCCCGGGCCTCGGTGCCTTCATGGGGCAGGTGACCCACCTCATGTCCCTCGTGGGGCAGTTGCTGGTGATCCTGAATCTGCCCCTCCTCCTCATGGGAGACGTCACCATCTCCTGGCTGGCCATCCTCCTCCTGATCCTGGCCCCGACCCTGAGCGGGCTGTTGCAGCTCGCCCTCTCCCGGACCCGGGAGTACGACGCGGACCTGGGAGCCGTTCGCCTTACCGGTGATCCCCAGGGGTTGGCCTCGGCCCTGTCCAAGCTGGAGCGGCTCAACCATCGACTCCTGGGCAAGGTCCTGCTGCCGGGCCGCCGGCTCCCCGAGCCCTTCCTGCTCCGGACCCATCCCCGGACGGAGGAGAGGATCCAGCGGCTCCTCCGCCTGGAGGGCCGCCAGTCCCCACGGCCCTATGGACACTCCATCGGTCCCAGGTGGTATCTTCAGACGAGCTCCTGACCTCCGGGCCGGGCTCCCGGGTTCATGTCGGGTGAACCGAGCCCGGTGGCCAGGGTTGTCCCGGACCCGAACACCGGGGGATCCATCGGCGTCCTGACCCCGTTCCGCAAGCTCGGCCTCCTGGCACGGAGGATCCTTCACCTCCTGGCCCGTCCCGTGCCCCGACGGAGGGGCCTGGTCATTCACCCGTACCGGGGGTACGGCTCCCCACACGAGGTCTTTCTTCGGGGTCGGGTCCTCCGGCAGCCGGGCACGGCCCACGTGGGGCCGTCGGGAAAGCTGGGACGGGATCTCCTCAACGTCCTCCGCCGTTTCCTCCGCAGGGGAGGATCCGGCCTGGAGGTGGAAGCTCGGATGGGGAAGGCCGCCACCCGGGTCATGACGGACGAGGACGGCTACTTCCGGGTGCGTCTGGAGAGCGTGGAGGGTGGCGACAGCGTAGACGGTGGCGGGAGCCGATCCACGGGCGGGCCCAGGGCTCCCGGGGACTCCCGGTGGCGGACGGTGGAGCTTGAGGTGGTGAAGGCCGAGGGGGTCCGGGCCACCGGGCAGGTGTTCGTGGCTTCCCTGGAGAGCCCCTTTGTGGTCATCAGCGACATCGACGACACGGTGGTCCACACCGGGGTGGCCAGCAAAGCCCGGATGTTCTGGAACATGTTCCTCCAGGGAGCCGACACCCGGGTGGCGTTTCCCGGGGTGGCCGCCTTCTACCGGGCCCTTCATCGTGGCCCCTCGGGCACCGACCGCAATCCCATGCTCTATGTGTCCCGGGGACCCTGGAGCCTGTACGAGGTCCTGGAGGCCTTCTTCCGCCTTCACGACATCCCCGACGGTCCGGTCCTCTTTCTCCGGGACTGGGGCTTCACCCTTCGTCATCCCCTCCCCCGACTGGGCCGGGGACACAAGGAAGGAGTGATCCGGGAGATCCTCCGGGGCTACCCGGACCATCCCTTCGTGCTGGTGGGGGACAGCGGACAGCGGGATCCGGAGACCTACGCCCGGGTGGTCCGGGAGAACCCCGGCCGGATCCTGGCCGTCTACATCCGGAACGTGTCCCGGACGCCGGAGCGGGATGAGGCGGTTCGGGCCCTCTCCAGGGAGGTGGAGGCGGCGGGAAGCAGCCTGGTGCTGGCCGACGACACCTTCGTCATGGCCCGGCACGCAGCAGAGGAGGGGCTGATTGCCCCGGATGCCCTGGAGAAAGTCCTGACCGAGAGGGAAGCCGGGCAGGAGTGACGGCGGGAGCGCTCCCCCGGACCGGCTGCCGCAGGGCGGCCGGGGCGCTATACTGGCGGGGACAGCCACGCCGGTCCACGCCGGACCCACGCCCGGAAGGAAGGACTTGCCATGCTTCCCCGCTCTCGCGCTTCTCGCAGCTTCCTGGCCCCCCTCTCCCTCCTCCTCTTCCTCCTCCTCGCCGGAGGAGCCCCCCGGACCGGGGCCTCCGCGCCTTCGGCATCGGCGGTGGATATCGCCGTAGACGTCTCCGAACCCTTCGCCGCCGGCCTCCCGGCCCATCTCGCCGGCTATCAGGAGACCCGGGATCAACCCTGCACCGATTGCTGCACCAGCGTCCTGGTGGGGAAGGAGGCTTCGGAGGACGGCTCCACCATGACCAGCCACTCCTGCGACTCGGGCTCGGACCGGACCTGGATCAGCCTGGAGCCCCACCAGACCCATGAGACAGGCGCCATGGCCACCGTCTACCTGGAGCCCAAGCTGGCGGCGGGGCCCGACGACCAGGACGTCATTCCCGCCGGTGAGATTCCTCAGGTAGCCGAAACCTACAAGTTCATGAACGCTGCCTACCCTATCATGAACGAGCACCAGCTGGCCATCGGCGAGACCACCACCGGAGGCAAGCGGGAGCTTCGAAGCTACGAGGGCATGATCAACGCTCCGGAGCTCTACCGGCTCATCCTGGAGAGGGCCACGAATGCCCGGGAGGCCATCCGTATCGCCGACGAGCTCACGAAGGAGTACGGGTACAGCGACTGGGGGGAGTGCTTCACTTTCGCCGACCCCGAGGAGATCTGGTTCTTCGAGATCCTGGGCCCGGGACAGGGGAAGGTGGGGGCCGTCTGGGCCGCGGTGAGAATACCGGACGATCACGTGGCGGTGAGCGCCAACTCCCACCGGATCCTGGAGCTGGACCTGAGCAATCCGGACCGTTACATGGCGTCGGACAATGTCCACAGCCTGGCGGAGGAGATGGGGTGGTGGGACCCGGACTCCGGAGAGCCCTTCCGCTTCGCCTACGCCTACGCAAGTCGGACCAGCTTGTATTCCCGACGCCGGGAGTGGAGGGCCCTGAGCATGGTGGCTCCCTCCCTGGAGCTGCATCCGGAGTCGGAGAACTACCCCCTTTCGGTGAAGGCCGAGGAGAAGCTCTCCGTGGCTGACGTCCTGGAGATCTTCCGGGACACCTACGCCGATACCTCGTACGACATGACCCGGGACCTCTGGGTGCTGAACCGGGACGGTGAGCCGGTGAAGAGCCCCGTGGCCAATCCCTTCATGAATGCCGACACCCGTGAGCTCCTGGGCATCGAGCGGGAACGGACCATCGCTTCCCCCGCCGCCACCTACGTCTCCATCACCCAGTCACGGAGCTGGCTCCCGGATCCCATCGGCGGCGTCGTCTGGCTCGGCTACGACAACCCGGCCACCACGCCCCACATCCCCTTCTACATCGGGATCAGCCAGATGCCGGACTCCTACCTGGTTGGGGGACGCAGGGCCTTCCGAAGGGACTGCGCCTGGTGGGCCTTCCGGCGGGCCAGCCGTCTCGCCCACTTCCGGTACCAGGAGATGAACGACGTGATCCGGGGGGTGTGGGAGCCACTGGAGGAAGAGTACTTCGCCCGCCAGGCGGACGTGGAGGCGGAGGCCCTGAGGTTGTATGAGGAGGACCCGACCCGGGCCGAGGCGTTCCTCACCGAGTACTCCCACGGCCTGGCCGAGACCGCCGTCCAGCGCTACTGGGATCTGGGGGACGAGCTCTGGACCCGCTTCAACCGGGTGTTCTGAGGGTGCTCTCCGGCGGCTGGAGGGCTGTTGCACGAGGAGGCAGCGGCCGGGTGGGCAGCGGCCGCATGGGCAGCGGCGCCTGGAATCTGGAGCCGTAGCGCTCGTGACCCGCCTCGCTCCCCTTTATGACGGCCTGTCAAAAGGGTGAATGAGCCAGGTTGCGGTTGATTCTCAGGCTCAACAGGCACGGTATTCGTCTTTCGCTCCGGGCCGGATTCCCTTACCATGGTTATGCGAACGAGGACTGCGGGGAGGGGTGGGAGTCGAGGGGAACGAGCATCCCAGTCGAAGGCAAGATCATGTCTGTCGCGAAGCGCACGATGATGGTCCTCCTGGCCCTGGCCCTCAGCGGTTGGGGAAGCCAGGCATGGGCCCAGCGGGGCCTTGGAGGCGGAGGACTTCGGATCTACGGTGTGGGACCTCGCCTGGGTGAGAACATCCAGCTGGCCCTCCAGAACCAGGATCAGCTGGGCCTTTCCGCCGACCAGGTGCAGCAGCTCCAGGATCTCCAGGTAGGCATCCAGGAGGAGGTTCTTCCCCTCCAGCAGGAGATCGAGGCTCTCCGTTCCAGGATCGGGATCGGGGACGTGGCATACGCCCAGGGCCTGGGCCAGCTCCAGGCTCTCATGGCCGAGTACCAGGCGGCGGCGGATCCCTACCGGACCCGGGTGGTGAACATCCTGGCCCCGGCTCAGCATACGGCCCTCCAGCAGATGATGTACCAGACCCGGCCCTACGGGGGTCGGGGCTACGGCCGAGCGAGTGCGGGGTTCGGTGCGGCCCCCGGGGCTCCCGCCGGAAGGGCCTGGGGAACGCCTCCGGTGACGGGTGGTGATACCAGCGCCGCTCCGGTCCAGGGCACCCTGCCCGCCGTGCCCTATGGCTACGGCTACGGCATGGGCCGGGGCCGGGCCCGGGGCTACGCTCCCGGCGCTGCCGCCGGGCTGGGTCGGGGGTTGGGACGAGGGGCGGGCCTGGGCCGTGGTCTCGGTGCAGGCCTGGGTGCCGGGCGAGGTGCGGGCGTGGGCATGGGACGCGGCATGGGTCGTGGTGCCGGTGGTTGGGCCGGCCGGGGAGGTGGCCGGGGCTTCTGGCGAATCCGCTGGTAGGTCCCTCCCGCACCAGGTTGGACCTCCTCCCAAGGGGGTTCCCCGTCCTACCGGCGGGGAGCTCCCGGGGCCTTTCCCGGATTGGATCCCTTGTTCTTTCCCGGCGGAGCTCCGTCGGGGATCCGGAGCTGTGGCGCTCCCGACGCGGCTCGCCCCGCCCCTTGTTCAACTACCCTCCCGCCGGGGAGTCCGGCCCGGTAGCCGGGAACGGTGGGCCCCGTAGACCGGCAAGCCCGGACCCCTGGCGTCCCCCTGGCCTCTCGCCTTAAGGTGCCGGAGCGCGATTTCTTCACTCCTCCGGGAGGCCCACCATGGTTCCCACGCTCCGGCGATCCCCAGCGTTCCCCGCACCCCTCGTCCAGACCCTCCGGAAGCTCAGCTCCGTCCTGGGCTGCTTGCTCTTGCTCCTGGGCACGGCCCTCATGGCCGCGTCCGTTCCCTCGGCCCTCCGGGCCCAGGAGAAGCCGCCCGTCACGGTGGACGATTACGGGCCCTGGAAGCGCATCACCTCTGTGGCCCTCTCGGCGGACGGGAACTGGATGGGCTTCGTGTACGACCGGCTGGAGGGAGAGGACACCCTCTACGTGAAGGCCCTGGAGGGGGAGGGGACCCATGCCGTTCCCCGGGGCTCGGACGTGGCCTTTTCCCCGGACTCCCGCTGGGTGGCCTACCTGGTGTCCCCTCCGGAGGAGAACGGAGAGGGAAGGCCGGGAGGTCCGGGAAGAGAAGCAGGAGGACAGAACGGCTCCCCGCCCGAGACCCTGGTCCTCCGGAACCTGGCCGGCGGCGACACCACGACCTTCGCCGACGTGGCGTCCATGACGTTTCCCGCCAACACGGAGATCCTCCTGGTCCGGAAGGAGGGGCCGGGGGAGGACGCGGACCATGAGGGAGCCGACCTCATCGTGCACAACCTCCGGGAGGGCACGTCTCTGAACCTGGGCAATGTCTCGGAGTTCGAGGTGAATGAGTCCGGGTCCCACCTGGCCTACCTGGTGGACGCCCAGGACGACGCCGGGAACGGTGCCTACCTGCTGGAGCTGGCCACCGGGGCCATGCGCCCCCTGGACACGGACGCCCTCACCTATGACCAGTTGAGCTGGAACGAGGAGGGCACGGCTCTGGCCTTTCTCCGGGGAGAGGCGCCGGAGGACAAGGAGGAGCGGGCCAACGATCTCCTGGTTCTCACGGATCTGACCCGTCCGGGGAGCCTCCTCCGGTTCCAACCCGGCCAGGATGAGGATTTCCCGGAGGGGTTCGTTCTCAGCCAGCGAGGAGGGGTGAGGTGGTCCGATGACTCCCGGCGCCTCTTCGTGGGCATCAAGGAACAGATGGACGAGCGGGAGGAGACGGAGGACCGGGCGAATGTGAACGTGTGGCACTGGGGCGACGAGGAGGTCCAGTCCGTCCAGCGGGTCAGGGCCCGGCGAAATCGGAACGAGACCTGGGACGCCGTGCTGACCATGGACGGCGACGACCTGACATTCGTTCGCCTGGCGGACGAGGACCTGGAGTCCGTCTCCCAGGCTGGAACCTCCACGTGGGGCATCGGCCGTGACCCCACCCCCTACGAGGACGAGGTGACCTGGGGAGGGAGCCGGGCCGACTACTACCGGGTGGACCTGGACACGGGGGAGCGTACCCTCATGGCCGAGGGTGTGGGACGGCAGATGGGGGCGTCTCCGGAAGGCACCTGGTGGCTCTTCCTCCGGGACGAAGAGGTCATGGCCTGGAACCTGAACACCGGCCAGGAGGTGAACCTGACCCGGACCTCCGGCGTGGACTTCATCGACCGGGAGGACGACCATCCCTATGAGTTGCCCCTCCACGGGATGGCCGGCTGGACGGAGGACGACGAGAGCGTCGTGCTCTACGATGCCCTGGACGTGTGGGAGGTGCCCCTGGACGGCGGAGAGGCCACGAACCTCACCGCCGGCATGGGGGAGTCGGAGCAGATCCGCTTTCGGGTCACCCGGGTGGAGGACTGGGCCGGAGGAGGAGGCTACCGGGGCTGGTACGGAGGGGGCGGAGGGGACGAGCCCCTGGACCTGGACGAGCCCTTCATGCTCTCGGCCTTCGGGGAGTGGACGAAGAAGGACGGCTACTGGGAAGTGGAGAAGGGCCAGGAGCCGGAGCCGTTGATCTGGATGGACAAGGCCCTGGGCCGGCCCATCAAGGCGGATTCCACCGAGACCGTCGTCTTCACCCAGGAGACCTTCGTGGAGTTTCCGGACTACTGGGTGAGCGACACGGAGTTCACCGACCCCCGCAAGGTCACGGACGCCAATCCCCAGCAGGAGGAATTCGCCTGGAGCCCCGGCAAGGTCCTCATCGACTACGTGGACGACCGGGGCAACCGACTCCAGGGCACGCTGGGTCTTCCGGCGGGCTACGAGGAGGGCGAAACCTACCCCATGCTCGTCTACTTCTACGAGAAGATGAGCGACCGGCACCACAGCTACCAGGGCCCCACCTACGACGACCGTCCCCACATGGCCACGTACGCCAGCAACGGCTACCTGGTGCTCCAGCCCGACATCGTCTACACCATCGGCGAGCCGGGCTCGTCGGCCCTGGACGACCTCACGGCAGCCGTGACCAAGGTCATGGAGCTGGGCTACGCCGACCCCGACCGGATCGGGCTCCAGGGGCACTCCTGGGGAGGCTACCAGTCTTCCTTCGTGGTTACCCAGACGGACCTCTTCGCCGCGGTGGTCACCGGCGCTCCCCCCACGAACCTGGTGTCCTTCTACAATACCCTCTACCGGAGCACGGGCACGGTCCAGCAGGGCATCACGGAGGTGGGCCAGGTTCGCATGGGCACCACTCCCTTCGAGGACTTCGATCTCTTCATGAGCCAGAGCCCGGTGCACCACGCCCAGGACATCACCACCCCCTTCATGATTCTGCACGGCACGGAGGACGGGGCCGTGGACTGGATGCAGGGGCTGGAGTACTACAACATGGCCCGGCGGGTGGGTAAGGAGGTCATCTTCCTCTCCTATCCCGGAGAGGGCCACCACCTGTCCCGGAAGAACAACCGTATCGACTTCCAGATCCGCATGATGCAGTTCTTCGATCACTACCTGAAGGACGCACCGGCGGCCAAGTGGATGGTGGAAGGCGTCCCCTTCCTGGAGAAGGAGTACGCAGACGTCCGTGAGATGGTGGATGGAACCCTTTGGGGGAAGGAGGGGGAAGAAGAAGAGACCGAGGAACCCGACGATCCCGGAGGGAAGGAAGGGAAGGGAGAGGCTGATGGCCGAGTCCATCTTTGACCACGACGCCCAGAAAGCTCTGGCGGACCCGGAAGCCGTGGCGCAGGCTCGGGAGCTCCTGGCCGACCTCCAGGAGCCGGCGGAACTCCTGGTGTTCGCGGCCCCCACCTGCCCCAACTGTCCCCATCTGGTTCGTGCCGCCGCCGTCCTGGACCAGGCCAGCCCCCTGATCTCCCTCCGGGTGGTGGACGTGACCGAGGAGACGGAGCTGGCCGCTCGCTACAAGGTCCAGTCCGTGCCCACCACCGTGGTGGACGGAGGGCTCACCATCGTGGGGGTCCGGAGTCTGGAGGAGCTGGCTCGGCTTCTCCGCCAGAGGGGCGGACCCCAGGGAGAGAAGAATCTCTTCGCCTCCCTGATGGAGGGGGGGCGGCTGGAGGAGGCCGCGGACATGCTCCTGGCCGGCGAGGCCGTGGAGGCCTTCGCCGAGCTCTGGGGCGAGAGCACGCTTGAGGACCGCATCGGGCTCATGGTCGTGGCCGAGGAGGTCCTGGAGAGGAACCCCCGGGGCCTGGACGACCTGGTTCCCCATCTCATCTCGGTCCTCCTGGGTCAGGACGCCCTGGAAGGGGACACGGCTCTGAGGGGGGATACCGCCGACCTCCTGGGCAAGACGGGCCATCCGGATGCCCGGGCCGCCCTCCAGGCTCTCCTGAAGGACGCCCACCCGGCGGTGGCGGACGCCGCCCGGGATGCCCTGGAGGAGCTCTACCAGGGAGCCCCGGAGGGCGACGAGAACTGAAGGACAGCGGGACAAGGGAGGTGCGGCCGCGTCGCCACCTTGTTCACCAGTCCTGGAAAAGGCCAACAGGAGAGGGACCATGACGTCGGATTCCGGGTCATCCCGTCGCTACAGCGAGGAAGAGGTCCGCTACCTTCTGGAACGGGCCTCGGAGATGGAGAGCCAGGGTGGGCGAGTACCGGCCCAGACCGACGGACCCACCCTGGCGGAGCTGGAACGGATCGCATCCGAAGCCGGCCTGGACCCGGCCATGCTCCGTCAGGCCGCCCGGGAATTGGACGCAGGAGGAGCCGCCGCAACCCCCGCCCGGTCCGAGAAGCTCCTGGGGGCACCCCTGATGTTCGAGCTGCAGCGCACCGTGGAGGGGGAAGTATCCCAGGAGGTGCTGGAGCGCCTGGCCATGGCGGTGCAGCGAGCCTCCGACGGGGTGGGACAACCCTCCATCATGGGCCGAAGCCTGAGCTGGACCTCGTCGAACTCGGACCGGACCCGGGTCCTGAGCGTGTCGGCCAGCGTGGGGGGAGGAGAGACCCGGCTGGATCTGGAAGAACGGTACAACGGTCTGGCCGGGGGGCTCTTCGGCGGGATTGTGGGGGGAGGAGGGATGGGGGTTGGCTTCGGCGTGGGATTCGGTGTGGGTCTGGGAGTCCTGGGATCCCTGGCCTTCGCCACTGTTTTTCCCGTGGCTACGCTGGGGGGGGCCTACGTCCTGGCCCGGACCATCTACAGCACGGCCGTGAACAGTCGTACCCGGACCCTCTCCCGGCTCATGGACGAGATGGTCCGCATCGTGGAGGACGGGTTGAAAGAGGGGGACAAACGCCTGGAAGGCTGACGGGACGGGACCACGGGGAAAGCTCGCTGAGAAGGCCGGGTAAGCCCTCCACCCGACCCGGCGGCTGAGCCGAGAAGCTCACGGGTTCAGCTGTCAGAGCAGGTCGCTCACGTCCCTACGGAAGCCGAGGTGGTTTCCTCCAGCTCCTCGGCCGTCTCCCCTCCCGCCTCGTCCACCAGCTCTCCCTCCAGCTCCAGGGCGCTCCGGGGCACCACTCCCTTCTCCCGGGTCCACGCCGACACGGGGAAGAACACGACCCCGCTCACCAGGATGCCCCAGAAGGAAGGGTCCAGTCCCCACGGCAGATCCCAGCGGCCTACAAGGAGGACGAGGGTCAACCCCCCGCCCAGGACCATGGCCCAGAACGCTCCGGTAGAGGTGGAGCCCTTCCAGAAGTAGGCTCCCAGGGTGGGGATGAAGAGGCCCGCCACCAGGAAAGAGTAGGCGTGGAGGATGGCGTCCAGCACCGTGGCGAAGGTGGTGGCGATGAGGATGGCGGTGACCCCGATGACCAGGGTGGCTCCCTGGGAGAGGCGGACCACCCCCTTGTGACTCTTCAACTTGAAACGGCTCCGCTGGACGATGTCCCCCACGAAGTTGCCGGACGAGGCGATGATGCAGGAGTCGGCTGTGCTCATGATGGCGGAGAAGTAGCTGGCGATGACCAGCCCGGTGATCCCCATGGGCAGGACGATCTTCAACAGGATGGGCACGCCCAGCTCCGCTTCCACCCCCGGGACCACGATCCGGGCCATCATCCCCAGGAAGACCCCGGTGAAGGCCATGGCCGGGTACTCGAAGAGACCGGCGATGAACCAGGCCTTCCGGGCCTGGGCTTCGGAGCGACTGGCGTACATGCGCTGGTACAGGGTCATGGCTACGGCCCAGATGGGGATCACCGTGACCATCCAATTGATGAATGTGGGCCAGTCGGTGTTGGTGAAGCTGAAGTGGGCCTGGGGAAGGGCCTCCTGGAGGCCGGCCCAGCCGCCGACCCGGAACAGCCCGAAGGGGATGGCGAAGGCCGCCAGCCCCACGATGAGGATGATCCACTGGACCGTGTCCGTGTAGATCACCGCCTTCAGGCCGCCCAGGACCGTGTAGACCACGATGACGAACCCGATGATGAGGATGGAGAACGTCATGATCTCCATGCCGAAGGGGGCCGCTTCGATGACGGATCCGGCCATGAGCTTGGCTCCGGCCAGGATCTGACCGCTGGTGAAGCCCAGGTAGCCCACGGTGGAGATGATGGCGGCCACCAGAGCCACCTTGTTGTCGTAGCGGAAACGGAGGAAGTCGGGATAGGTCATCATCCCGTGGCGGGTGTCCACCCGCTTGATGCGGGGGATGATGAAGACGGCGCTGAGCCAGGCCCCCACGAGGCCGGTGAAGAGGAGCCAGCTTCCGGTGAAGCCGATGGCGTACCCCAGACCTCCAAGGCCGATGCTGAATCCTCCCCCCACGTCCGTTGCGGCGATGGAGAGCCCCACGTGGGAAGCGGTGAGGGAGCGGCCCCCGACGAAGTAATCCTCCGCGTCCTTGTTCCTCAGGTAGAAGTAGAAGCCCACGCCGATGATGGCGGCCATGTAGAGGGCGAAGATGAAGTAGTCGAGGATCGTCATGGCTTTGTGGTCATGGGGTTGTGAGGATCTCCGTTGCCGGCTTCCTCCGGATCGCAGATGTTGTTGCAGCCCGTGGCGGACCCGTGGCGGTGGTCGTTTTCGCTTCGGGAACCGCGAGGGCTGCCGAACAAGCCTCTAACTACGTAGGACTTTTCCCGGGGGAGCGCAAAGAGACCATGACCGGAGGTTCTCTTGCAGAAGTCACTTCGGAGCATCGTCGCCGGAGGGGAGTCGGGGCTGTGGCCTTGCTTCTTCCCCTCCTCGTTCTTCTTTTCGCACCCCTTCCGGGAGCCGCTCAGAGGAGCGCCCCGGACCAGCGTCCGGACACCGCCAGAGAGGCGTCCTCCTCCCGTTCCTGGATCGTCCTTCCACACGTCTTCAGCTCCCCTGAGACGGGCGTGGCCGGCGGCCTGGTGGGGGTCTACTACCCGGATGCCGGTGGCGGATCTCAACAGTCCGTCCTCCTGGCCAACGTCACGTACACCGCCAAGCGGCAGGTGATCGGAGAGCTGATTCCCGAGCTCTACTTCGGGGAAGGCCGCCTCTGGCTCCGGGGGGAGTTCCGGGCCATGGAGTACCCGGACGTCTTCTTCGGAATCGGGAACCGGGCCCGGGCCTCCGACGAGGAGGACTTCACCACCCGAAGCCTGGACCTGCGGGTCTCGCTTCAGCGACGGCTGGGGAAGGCCCTCTGGGTGGGCGGGCTGGCCCGGTTCCGGGGAGACGACCTGATCCAGCGAGAGGAAGGCGGATTGCTGGACCCCGGAGGCATTCCCGGGTCCCGGGGGGGACGGGCCGTGGGAGCCGGCCTTCTCGCCACCCGGGACACCCGGGACCGGACCCTCTGGCCCCGGCAGGGCAGCTTTATCGAGGCCTCCTGGACGGCGTACACCTCCCTGCTGGGTAGCGAGTTCGACTACGGTGTGGGGATCCTGGACCTCCGGCATTTCCGGCCGGTGGCGGGGGAAGGGGTCCTGGCCGTCCGGGGCTACCTGGAGGGGGTGGAGGGGACGGCGCCCTTCATCCTGTTGCCGAGGCTGGGAGGATCCCGCCTCCTCAGGGGGTACCGGGAGGGTCGCTATCGGGACGACTACCTGGCGGTGGCCCAGGCGGAGCTCCGTCTCCCCCTGTGGTGGCGGATCGGTGCCACGGTCTTCGGAGGGGTCGGGGAGGTGGCCGGGGGTCTGGACGCCTTCCCGGACCCGGAGGACTGGGAGGCTTGCCTGGGAGCCGGACTCCGCTTCTTCGTCAATGACGCCGGGGGCACCCTACGGCTGGATTGGGCCAGGGGCCGGCACGGGGGAGGCCTCTACATCAGCGTGGGCGAGGCGTTCTGAGAGGGGACCGGGAGCCCCGGGGGTCCGAAGGATGCCTGGGCCCAGGGTCCGGGGCTTTCCAGGAACCCGCGGCGAGGTCAGGCACCTCCCAGGACCCTGCGGCGAAGTCAGGGACCTCCCAGGAACCAGCGAGTGGCCAGTCCCATCCCCAGGAAGAGGTCCCCGGACTCCAGATTCACGCCTCCGTTCAGGTCCAGTTGCTGGTTGTCCGAACCCAGCCATGTGATCCCGGCTTCCGCGTAGTGCATGTCCCCGGAGTCGGCGAAGAATCCGGCATAGCCCCCGTAGAGTCCCAGGGAGGGATGGTCCGGGAAGGAAAGGGACGGGGTCAGGCTCACGAAGAGCTGCTCCTCCACGTCGGAGGCGAAGCCGGAAAGCCCCAGGTTTGCCCCCAGACCCAGGGTCTCGGAGAGGGAGAGGTCGGTGAGGAGGGTGGCTGCGGGCACCGACTCGTCGGAGCCGAACTCCTGGCTACCTGTGGGGAGATTGACCTGACCCAGGATGGATACCGTGGCATCCCCGGGGCCTCGGGTCAGGAGGTTCAGCTTGGCTCCCAGGGCCACGTCCTCGAAGCCCTCTCCCGTGTCCTCCACGTCTCGCCGGATCACCAGGGAGTTCCCGAACCCCTGAATCTCCAGGCGGTCCGACAGGCCGATGCGGAGGAGGACCTGCCCCAGGC
>CAZZEL010000050.1:23217-27645 GCA_964652625.1 uncultured Gemmatimonadaceae bacterium | reverse complement strand
CTGGCATCCGCAAGACCCCTGCGCGCGGCCGCACCCACCTTGTTCAACAGCCTTTGAAAGCCCCGGTCAGGACTGCTGCCGGCGGCTCCGGAGGAGGGCGGCTCCCAGGACTGCGGAAGCGGCGGAGCCCAGCAGGATGCCCACCTTCGCGTGCTCCAGGTTGATGGGAGCCTCGAAAGCGAGGCTGCCGATGAACAGGGACATGGTGAAGCCCACGCCGCAGAGGGCCGCCGCTCCGGCTACCTGCCGCCAGCCCACCCCCTTGGGCAGAGTCCCGACTCCCGTTCCCACCGCCAGGAGGGAGAACCCGAGGATCCCCAGGGGCTTCCCCACCAACAGACCAGCGGTGACTCCCGTGGTCACCGAATTCAGGAAGAAATCCGACGATCCCACCTGAATCGCGACCCCGGCGTTGGCGAAGGCGAAGAGAGGCACGATGGCGAAGGCCACCCATGGGTGGAGGCGCTCCTCCAGCCGGGTGAGGGGAGCCTCGGCGGCCTTGCTCAGCTGTTCCAGGGACTGAATGGCATCCCGCTGGTCCACCGTGGGCATGGGGCTCCGGGTCGGCCCCCCTCGGGCGAAGATGTCCAGCATCTCCCGGGCCTTGTCCAGGAAGGTGCCGTCGTCCACGGCTCGCTGGGCCGGGATGAAGAAGGCCAGGGCCACACCGGCCACCGTAGCGTGCACACCGGACTTGAGAACGGCCAACCAGAGCAGAAGCCCCAGAATTCCGTAGGGCAGCGGGCTACGGACCCCCAGACGATTGAGAGCCGCCAGGATCAGGAGCAACCCGCCGGCTACCATGAGGGCTCCGGTGCTGATCTGAGCCGTGTAGAAGAGGGCGATGACCAGGACGGCACCGATATCATCGATGATGGCCACCGCCGTCAGGAATACCTTGAGGCCCACGGGGGCCTGTCGGGCCAGAAGGGCGAGGATCCCCAGAGCGAAGGCGATGTCCGTGGCCATGGGGATCCCCCAGCCCCTCACCGTGGGCTGCCCCGCATTCAGGGCGAAGTAGATGAGGGCCGGCACCACCATGCCTCCCAGGGCAGCGGACAGGGGGAGGGCCGCCTTCCGGAGGGAGGAGAGCTCACCGATGATGATCTCCCGCTTGATCTCCAGACCCACGACGAAGAAGAAGATGGCCATGAGTCCGTCGTTCACCCAGAGGAGGGCGGGCTTCGTGAGGGACCACTCCCCTCCTCCGATGGTGACGGGAGTGTTCCAGAACCCGAAGTAACCCCCGGCCGCCGGAGAGTTGGCCAGGACCAGGGCGGCAGCAGCCGCAATGAGGAGGAGGATACCCCCGGCCGCCTCGAGCCGGAAGAACTCGGCAAAGGGCCGGATCAACGCGGGTGTCGGTCCGGAGATGTCCAGGGTGTTCCGGCGAGCCATGATGTTCCATCTTGTTCGGAGTTTCCTCTTTTTCCCGGGATGGGTACACCCTGAAGAGAAGAGGGTGCCTTCATCCTCTCCAAACTCGAGCCAAGGCGAGAGTCATGGACCTGCGCAGCCCCTGCTTGCTGATCGCTGTCTTCCTACTGGTTTGCTTCCAATCCGTGGGTCCCGGTGTCGGAGCCCAGGAGAGGGCGGCCGATCCGGAGGACGTCGCCACCCTGGATGGGATCATCCGGGCGTACTACGAAGTCGTGTCCCGTCCCGCCGGAGTACCGGCGGATCGGGCCCGGGACGCCACCCTCCATCACCCCTCCGCCCTGGTGGGAATGACGGGGGTGGATGAGGAGGGAGAGCCGTGGATCCGGACCATGACCCTGGAGGACTATCACGAGTCCTCCGGAGGTCCGGGTGAAGAGGGGTTCTGGGAGTGGGAGATCCATCGGGTGACCCACCGCCTGGGGAACATGGCTCTGGTCTGGAGCACCTACGCCTCCAGCACCCGTCCCGGCGGTCCCGTGCAGGACCGGGGCATCAACAGCATCCAGCTCTACCACGATGGGACTCGCTGGTGGATCCTGAGCTGGATCTACGACCGTGAGCGTATCGGAAACCCCATACCCGAGGAATACCTTCCGGGCTGATGGCGCCTTGCACGAGAGTGCCGCCAGGCGCCAGCTTCCCGTAGAGACCGTCTCCCTTTGCCCTTTTTCCCACGAGGAACCATGGACAGGGCCATCTCCTTCGTTCTTGCCGCCATCGCCTTCCTCTGTCTTTCCTGCGCTCCCGGGCCGGAGTCCGGAGACCACCGGGTGGCGGTGGCCATGTTCTCCCACGAGACGTGCACCTTCTGCCCCGGCGGCGACGTGACGGTGGAGGATTGGACCCGGGTCAGCCCGCCCATCTCCGGGGAGGACCTCCTTCGAGCCGGGGGCTACATCCGGGGCTTCCACAAGATGGCCCGGGACTACGGAGACATGGAGCTCGTGGGCCTCAGCTCCCCCGTGGGGGTGTTCGGAGGCTCCTCCCGGAGCTGGAACACCGAGGAGACGTTCCGTCACTTCCTGGATCTCATGATCCAGGACCTGGAAGCGGCCATGCCCGTGGATGGAGTCTACCTCTCCCTCCATGGCGCCATGGCCGTGCGAAACGTGCCCCGACCGGAAGCGGAGATCGCCCACCGGTTCCGTGAGGTGGTGGGGCCGGACGTTCCCATCGTGGCCACCCTCGATCTCCACGGCAACGAGGACGGGGAGTTTCTGGAGGCGGCAGATTTCTCCTTCGTGACCAAGCGCTATCCCCACTATGACGCGGCGCTCCAGGGGGCCCGGGCGGCCCGGGCCATGCACCGGACGCTGGAGGGGGACTACGTGCCCACCACGGCAACCCGGAAGCCGGGTATCATCACCGCTACCGTGCTCCAGTGGACGGGAGCGTCTCCCTCCATGGACATCATGGAGCGAGCCCGTCGATGGGAAGCCCGGGAGGAGGACGCCTTCGTGAGCGTCTTCTATGGCTATCCCTGGTCCGACGTGCCGGACGTGGGAGCTACGATCCAGGTGATGACGAACAACGATCAGGAGCTGGCGGATCGAATCGCTGACGACATGAACGACTTCTTCTGGCGGGTCCGGGAGGAGTTCGCCCTGGGGAGCTTCCCCGAGCCCGCTGAGGCTGCGGGTATTGTCGCCGAGGCTCTGGCGGAGGGAGAGGTCCCGGTGGCGGTGGGAGATCACTCGGATCGCCCGGGAGATGCCACACACATTCTCCGGGCCTTCGAGGCTGCGGGAATCGACAGGGTCCTCTACGGGACCATCAGCGACCCCGCCGCCCTGGAAGCTCTGGCGGAAGCCGGGGCCTCACCGGGGGACTCCTTCGATAGGGAGATCGGTGGCTTCACCCCGTCGGGTGGAACGCCGTACCGGATCCAGGGCACCCTCACCTACTTCGGTGAGGGCTTCGGCTATGACCGGGTGGCCATGGTGGAGTTCGGAGAGGGGAACGCGGTCATCATCACTCCGGCGTACGAACAGGTGACCAGTCCGGAGCGGTTCACTTTCCTCCCCCTGGAGCTGGAGGATTTCCACGTGTTCGTGGTGAAATCCCGGGTGCACTTCCGTCGGGGATTCGACGAGACGGGATTCGCCAGGACCATCGTCATCGTGGAGGCCCCGGGGCCCTTCGTGGGGACCACCTACCTGGATGCTCTCCCCTACGAGAACGTGGAGATCGAGAACCTGTATCCCTTCGGGACTCCTCCGGACCGGCGATGACCCCGTGCTGACGCGTCGGCGTGTCCGGGCGGGCGGCGGCCAGAGGGTGGCGCCTCGCCGGCCCACCCTGATCCTGGCCCTGGGCCTCATGGCTGGAGGCACCTTCCTGACCCAGGGGTGCCGCCCCGAGGCCCCCTGGGAGGAGTATGGCCCCCCGGGGGCCGAGGCCAGAATCCAGGCATTGGCCGTGGACTACATCCTCACCCGGGAGGAGGACTGGAGCTTCTCCCGCTCTCCCCGGGCCGTCTGCGTGGGCATCGGCCGGTGGGTCACATCCGCCTTGAACCGGAGCGCCCGGGACGACCAGTGGAATCCGGAGGGCGTGTTCTTCCGCTTCCTGGACGATCAACCCTGGCCCGTCTATCCCATGTCCGAATGCGCATGGGGTCGGGACGGCACCGAGATCCTGAGGGAGGAGGGGGGCCCCGCCGTCGTCCTGGCCGTCCATGAAGTGGCGTGGCAGGGTCCCAAGATCGGCCAGGTCAGGGTGGAGGTGCAGGAAAGCACGATCCAGCGGCACAGCTATGTGTGCGAAGGGGAACGGGCGTCCGGGTTGTGGGAGTTGAATTACTGTCTCTTTCGCTGGTGAAGGCCTGGAGGTGGCGACGTGGGTCCAAAGCCTGGATCGAAGGAGCCCCGGCGGGTACCCGGCTGGGTCATGGTGCCCGTGGGAATGACCGTAGGGTTCCTGGTGGCCAGCTGGCCCGGAGGGCTGTTCGGTGGTGTGCTCGGCGCCTTTCTCTGGTGGTCACGTCGT
>CAZZEL010000050.1:19659-23117 GCA_964652625.1 uncultured Gemmatimonadaceae bacterium | reverse complement strand
CATGTGCGGATCGAGGGCTCCGGCGACCCCCTCGTCATGCTCCACGGCTTCACCGGGTCGGTGGAGGCCTGGGGGGAAGAGGTCCTGGCCGGGTTGGCCCAGGCCTACCAGATCATCGTGGTGGATCTCCTGGGTCACGGAGAGAGCCAGGCCGCGTGTGAGGCCGAGCGCTACCAGATGGAGGAGCTTCTCCAGGACGTCCTGCAGGTTCTGGACGCCATGGCCGTGGATCGGGCCGATTGGCTGGGGTACTCCATGGGAGGGCGTCTGGCCCTGGCCGGAGCCGTGCTGCACCCGGACCGGGTCTCGCGCCTCATCCTGGAGAGCGCCTCTCCCGGTCTGGCCGGTGAGAATGAGCGGAGGGCCCGACGGCGGGCGGACGAAGCACTGGCCGAGGGGATCCGTCTGGGCGGGATGGAGGAGTTCGTGGACCACTGGATGGGCTTGCCCCTCTTCGCCTCCCAGGGGAAGCTCCCGGACAAGGTGCTGGAAGAGGCCCGGGAGCGACGTCTCAAGAACCGCCCCGACGCTCTGGCCGCTTGCCTTCGGGGTATGGGCGCCGGGGCCCAGCCTTCCTTCTGGGATCGCCTGGGAGAGGTGAAGGTGCCCACGCTCCTGCTGGCGGGGGAGGAGGACGCTAAATTCAGCGACATCGCCCGGCGCATGGCCGAGGCCATGCCTCGAGCCACGCTCCGGGTCATCCCCCGAGCCGGGCACACCGTGCACCTGGAGAATCCCTTCGCCTGGCTGGCCGCCGTTCGGACCATGGGATCGGATCCGTAGCGTCTGGTCCTGCCGGGAGGGCTCGGCGGTGTTCACCAGCCCTTCAACTCCTTCGCTTGGGGAACATCCAACCCCGGTGAATGGCCGAGACCTCTCCCACCGTGACGAAAGCATCGTCGTCCATCTCCTCCACGATGGACATGGCTCGTCGGGCGTCCTTCCGGCGGACCACGGAGTAGATGACCTCCACCCGTCCCGCCTTGCCCCGGCCGGTGAACTGGGTGACGCCGTGACCGATCTCCCGAAGGACTTCTGCGATGGGATGGCCATGGGAAGGGGTGAAGACCTGGAGGGAGGTCAGGCCCAGGGCCAGCCGGTCCTCCAGCCATAGCCCCACCCAGTTGCCGGCGGCATACCCTGCCGTGTACCCCAGCACGTGCCAGCCGCTCTCCAGGTGCTGGATCGCGATCCCGGCGGCGAAGAGCCAGATCATGACTTCGAAGAACCCGATGAAGGGTGCGAGGAGCTTGCGGTTCCTCATGATGAGGAGCATGCGAAGGGTGGCAAGGGACACGTCGCCGATTCGCATGACGAAGATGATCAAGGGGCCGATGGGCCCGATAAGAAGCGTTTCCATGGTGAGAGACCCGTGGGTTGTTGAACCAGACTCCCTGGTTGAAGAAGGACCACTCGCGAACGAGCCGATAATGTAATTCTCCCCCCTTCCGGCGTCTGCCCGCCCCGGTCCGGGAGGGGGGTGCGGAACCGGGGTTCCACGTGGACTCCGGAAGGGACGGTGGCAGGACGGATTCAAAGGCCCCACAATAGTCTCCGTCCGGAAGGCCCTGGAGGACCGAAGGCTCCGGGGTCCGACCCTCCATTGGAGAAAGGACGGACGATGAAGACCATCGGTCTGCTCGGCGGGATGAGCTGGGAATCGACGGTGCCCTACTACCAGACCCTGAACCGCATTGTGAATCGGGAATTGGGTGGGGTGCACTCGGCGAGAATCCTCATGGTGAGCGTGGATTTCCAGCCCATCGAGGAGCTGCAACACCAGGATCGATGGGACACGTTGGGAGAGATGCTCGGGGCGGACGCTCGGGTGCTGGAGGAGGCCGGTGCGGACTTCCTGGTCCTCTGCACGAACACCATGCACCTGGTGGCTCCGGCCATAGAAAAGGCCATTTCCGTGCCCCTGCTGCACATCGCCGATGCCACGGCGGCCCGGATCCGGGAGCAGGGCCTGGAGAGGGTGGGTCTGTTGGGCACCCGCTTCACCATGGAGGAGGACTTCTACCGGGGCCGGTTGGAGGAGGAGCACGGCCTCCGGGTTCTCGTCCCGGGGGGGGCGGACCGGGAGATCGTCCACCGGGTAATCTACGATGAGTTGGTTCTGGGGAAGATCCTGGACAGATCCCGGGGGGAGTATCAGCGGGTGGTGCAGGAGCTGACGGACCAGGGTGCGGAGGGAGTGATCCTCGGATGCACGGAGATCGGGCTCCTCCTGAAACCCGGCGATGCCCAGGTGCTTCTCTTCGACACGGCGGTGATTCATGCCGAGGAGGCGGCCCGTTGGGCCCTGAAGGGCCCCTGAGCCACCCCTCGGGGGCTGTTCAACAGCCTTTTGACGGAGGACGGTGATTCGTGACTCCGAAGGACTTCCGCAGCAAGCTGAGAGAGGAGAAGATCGTTCCCCTCTCCCGGGACGAATGGGACGCCCTGGCGCCGGAGTTCCCGGAGAAGGAGCGCCACAACACCCAACTGGCCGGGGATCTGATTCTCGTCACGGTGGACGGGGAGTGGGTGGCGGTGGAGGAGCCTTCACCCCAGGCGAGAACCGCCCGCCGGTTGGGAAACGAGGAGGAGGCCCGGGCCTTCGTCGCCAAACGGCTGGATGAGTACGAGAGGATGTGGGACGGCTGTGGCGTCAAAGTGGAGTACTACGAGGACTGATATCACCTCCCGCCACCTGGACGCGGGGTGTTTGACGCTTCTTTGACGGTTGGACGGGTTGGTGGATCAGATCTTGAGACCCGGCCCCAGGCCTGATATTGTGTTTCCACCCCCATGGTTGTTTGAAGAGGTACGAACCACCGGAGTAACATGGCCAAGCCAACAGCCGCCGAGGTCATTCAATGGCGAGACCGGGCGGAAGACGGGTACACGTACGCCGAGATCGCCAGGGACTTTCCCGAGTACACCGTGAACCAGATCAGGCATTACTGCCTGGGGAACACCGGGAAGAAGCTTCCGGGTCCGATTCAGAAGTCCGGACGCTGGAAGGGGCGAAATGTCTGGCTCCAGGGGGACAAGTCTCCCCACGCAGGGATGTCGAAGAAGCAGGCGCTGGAAGTCCTGGAGGATTGGGACGAAGAGAACGGTAGGTGGAGGCGTCCCGCTTCCTACTGGGCCGAGCAACTGGGTGTGTCCGCCAGCGCCATCCAGCAGTTGCGCCGCGGAGACACCTGGGCGTTCCTGGAGCATCCCAACCAGAAGCGTTCACGGCGTCCCCGGAAAGCTTCCGCGGACTGACCGTAGCCAGCACAACCCTCCCCACGGTCCCCGGGTGGGCCGACCAAACCCGGGGGCGGGCATCTTCGTGTCTTCCCGGCCTCCTCCTGCACGTGGGATCTACCCCTGTTCCCTCGGCGCCCTCCTCCGAGACCATCAGGACCGTGCTCCGTCACTATCGTTACCGTCAGTATCGTGCCCCTCAGCATCGTGCCCCTCAG
>CAZZEL010000050.1:5386-19559 GCA_964652625.1 uncultured Gemmatimonadaceae bacterium | reverse complement strand
ATCGTGCCCCTCAGCATCGTGCCCCTCAGTATCGTGAAGGTGGCATTCCCCGGCCGTTTCTTGAATCCTTGGGAAGGAGATGGGCGGTTGAGATGTGGAAGAGCGGCAGACTGTGAGCCGTGGTGGCCACGCGGGCCCGCGGCCCTGGCCAGAAGGGAGGAGCACCATGGACTACGGGATCAGGCGGATCGACTACTACTACACCACGGTTCGGGATCAGCCCGGGGAAGCGTATCAGCTTCTCTCGCAGATGGCGGAGCTGGGCCTCAACCTGGTGGCCTTCACGGCGGTTCCCATGGGACCGGCCCACACCCAGTTGACCCTCTTCCCCTCGGATTCCGGGAAGATGGAGGCGGTGGCCCAGAGGGCGGGCATGGCGGTGGACGGCCCCCACTCGGCCATTCTGGTGCAGGGAGACGACAAGCTGGGGGCTCTGGCGGAGATCCACGAGCGCCTCTACCGGGCCGACGTCAACGTCTATGCATCCTCGGGGGTCACGGACGGCCGGGGAACCTTCGGCTACGTCGTCTACGTGCGCCCCGAGGACTTCCAGCGAGCGGCTGAGGCTCTGGGGGTCTGAGAGCCGGAGGACAGTTCCTTCGGCCTTCGGCCCCGGCTGCGAACATTCCGTCCCGCCGGTGGTACAACCAGCCCATTCGTCTTTCCGAAGACCGACTGCCCGGGCCTTCCGGGCGGAAACGCCCGGGGATCGTTCTCCGGGCTGGGTGCCGGAGGGGTGTGGAGTCTCGAACCGTACGGAGGTGCTGGGTGATGGAAGTCGCCACCCTGGGAGGCGGGTGTTTCTGGTGTCTCGAAGCAGTGTACCGGGAGCTGGAAGGTGTCGAGCGTGTGCGCTCCGGGTACGCCGGAGGCAGGGTTCCGAATCCTTCCTACGAGGAGGTTTGCTCCGGGACCACGGGCCACGCCGAGGTCGTGCAGGTGGAGTTCGATCCCCAGATCCTCTCCTTCCGGGAGATCCTGGAGGTCTTCTTCACCGTCCACGATCCCACCACGCTGAACCGGCAGGGCCATGACGTGGGGACCCAGTATCGCTCCGTGATCCTGTACCATTCGCCGGAGCAGGAGAAGGTGGCTCGGGACGTGATGGCGGAGTTGGAGGAGGAGGGTGTCTGGGACGATCCCCTGGTGACCGAGCTGGTCCCCCTGGAGGTCTTCTACCCGGCGGAAGACTACCACGACGACTACTTCCGTCGGAATCCGAACCAGCCTTACTGCCGGGCCGTCATCAACCCCAAGGTCGCCAAGTTCCGGGAACGTTTCCGCCGGAAGCTGAAGTATCGGGAGGCGGAGACCTGATCCCGGGTGGCCGGACCGTCCGGCTGATGCCCCTGAAGGCCTCCACCAGGACGTCCAGCTCCTGGGAATCCAGCACCCGCCATACGTCCCCCCGGCGCTTCATGGTCATGAGGCGGAGCTCGGGCCTGGCCCCGGATAGATCTGCCAGGCTCCGGTAGACCACGTGGGCCAGGTCCGGAGGCTCGAGAACCGACCCCACCATGTCCACGTCCCGCACCACCAGGGCGTGGATGAGGCCCGGAGCCTCGTCCTGGATGACCTGCAGGACCCTCAGGAAGACCTCCCCTGGGGACCGGGAGCGGAAGCGCTCCCGCCCGCCCTGGGGATAGAGGTTGTCCACGGGGCCCCCGGTGGTGTCGGTCTCCACCATGATGGAGATTCGCCCATGGAAGGCTTCCAGCGCCTCGGGGTGCAGCCTCTGCAGGGCGGCCCTCCAGGCCAGCGCCCGCAGAGCGTTCTGAAACTCGTGGGCCACGGAGTCCGGAGAGAGGACGTGACCCCCACCCCCGGTCTCCTGCCCCCGGCCCCCTGCTGGACGGAGGACCAGGAGGAGGAAGAGGGCGAGGCCGGCGGCCCGGGATAGGCTGCCCCGGAGGTCTGAAGGGCAGCGAGAGCGCCGGAGCCTCCCAGGAGCCCGTGGGGCACCCTTCCGTTCACCTTCCCTGAAACGACGTTCCTGGACATTCCCAGACATAGACGGAAGAATGTACCCGGGAGCCGGATGCCCGGTTTCCCTCGGCCACTCCCTTCCACGGTTGCCGAGAACGGCGATCCCTGGCCCCGGAGGGCGATCTCAACATGGAACGCGGCGATTCCCGGGGGCATCCTGCCCTCACAGACGAGAGCACAGGTCTCCCGAACCGACTCCACTTCGACACCGTCTTCGGCGTCGTCTTCGCAGCCGGGGACCGGGGAATCCCCGTAGCCCTGATCCTGGTGGAGATCTCGGACTACGACTCATGGATGTCGGAACTGGAGCCGGCTGCCCTCACCTCGGCTCTCGCTGATCTGGGAATCCTGATTCAGTCCACCACCCGGAAGACCGATCTGGTGGCCCGGACGGCGGAGGACCGCTTCGCCCTGGTGCTCCTGGATTGCAACCTGGCCGGTGCCCGACTGGTGGCCGACCGCCTGGACGTTGCCCTGGAGGAGTTCCGGCGGGCCCAGAGATTCCACACCAGCATGGGGGCAGCGGTCTACGCCCGGACCATGGAGAGCCCCGAAGACCTGGTGGCTGCCGCGTCCTCGGCTTTGCAGGCGGCTCGTGAGGCGGGCGGGAACAGCATGGAGTTCCAGGGATCGTAGGAGGAGGTAGGGAGGGGCTCTCGTTGGCCTCCTGGCTTCGGACCTCTTCAGGCTTCGCCGGAGGCTCCGATACTGGAGGGTGAAGAGGAAAGCCGAGGAGGGAAGCCCCCTCCCCAACGCCCCCGAACCGGAGGTCCCGTTGGCCAGCCCTGCGAACTCACCCGTCCTCGATCCGCCCCGGGAAGTGATCCGGGGGTGGCAGGGAGCCCTGGACATCCTGGCCCAGTTCACAGGAGTGGCCTCGAGCCTGGTGACTCGCATGGAGGGGGAGGATCTCCTGGTGCTGGTGACGGCTCCGGAACGAGATCCCGGACTGCCCGTGAACGGCGTGTGTCGCTCTCTGGCTCCAGCCGGATACTGCAACGAAGTGATCCGGAGCCGACGCCTCCTCCGGGTGACGGATGCCAGGGAGGATCCCCGTTGGGAGGGCTGCCCTGCGGTGGAAGAGGGCATGGTGGCCTACCTGGGTCTTCCCCTGGTTCTTCCCGGGGGGACGCTCTTCGGGACCCTCTCGGTCATGGACCGGAGGCCTCGGAATTTCCCCCGGCTCCAGGAGGCTCTTCTCCATCAGACCCGAAGGCTCGTGGAGACCCAGCTCTCCTTTCTCCTCCTCCATGAGGAATTGACGGACAGGATCCGACTCCTGCGGTCCTGTCAGGACGAGCTCCGCCAGCTCAGGGACGTCTTTCCCCTCTGCGTCCGTTGCGGGAGGATTCGAAACGACGAGGCATACTGGGCCGCGGTGGAGGAGTATCTCCGGATCCGGCCCATGGCGGAATCGGGCTACGCCATCTGCCCGGACTGCAAGCACGAGGATCTGGAGGAAGCGGACATGAGAGGTGAGCCCCTGCCCTTTCCCAGAGGATTGGGGCTCAATGGGCCGGCAGAAGCCTGAGCCCTCAAAGTCGGGGACCGGCCCGCACCTCCGGTTCTCGGCCCCCTGGCCAGGGGGCCGATTCAGTATGCGTCCGGATCCAGCGTGACCTTCCCTGCCAGCTGACGATACACGTAGGTCGTGTAGACGCCCACCAGGATCATCCCCGGTATCCACCACATGAGGGCCACCCGGAGGGCGTACGGTGGGCCGGCGGCGTTCTCCACCGTGAGGGAGAGGCTCGGATCTCCTGCGGCGGGGAGCACCATGGGGTAGAGGCCGAAGACCACGCTCACCAGCATGCCCCCCAGGAAGAGGGCCGAGGCGAGAAAGGCGCCCAGCTCCCGTCCCCGCCCCATGAGCAGCCGGGATCCCACCAGCCCCGCCAGGGCCACCAGGGGCAGGACGTAGGAGAGGGGACGAGCGGTGAAGCGCTCCGGCACGTGGGGTTGAATGACGAACGTGAGGACGGTGACCAGGACGATGAAGACCAGCACTAGGGGCCAGGCCAGGCCTGCCGCCCGCTTCGCCCGTTGCCGGATGGGGTCCTCCGTCTTGAGGATGACCCACATGGCTCCGTGGTAGGTAAGAGCGAGAAGACTCGTGACTCCCACCGTTACGGTGTACCAGTCCAGGATCCCCAACTCCCCTCCCCGGATGTGGAAGGAGGTCCAGAGCGGGGTGAAGAAGAAGCCGTCCTCTCCCAGGGGCACCCCCCGGACCACGTTCCCCAGGGCGGCGCCCAGGAACACGGCCAGGAGGAGGCTGGAGCCGGCGAAGGCCACATCCCAGACCGGGCGCCAGATGGGGCTTTCCAGGTGGCTCCGGAACTCGATGGCGATGGCCCGGAAGATGAGGAGCCAGAGGACGATCATGAGAGGGAGGTAGAAGCCGCTGAAGCCCGAGGCGTAGAGCTTGGGGAAGGCCAGGACCAGGGCCCCGCCTCCCGCCAGGAGCCACACTTCGTTCCCGTCCCACACCGGCCCGATGCTCTGGAGCACCGTCCGACGCTCGTCGTCGTTTCTGGCCACGAAGAGGTGCAGGATTCCGGCCCCGAGATCGAATCCGTCCAGGATCACGTACATGGCGATCATGCCCGCCACCAGGTAGAACCACAGGGTCTCCATCCTTACCTCCCCTCTGCGGTAGCCGCTGAAAGCCCACCATCACCCGAGGAGCTCGATCCGCCTCCTGGAGTCGGCTCGTCTCCGGGTCCGTGCTCGATCTCCCGGCTCACCAGGAAGAGGAAGAGGATCCCCAGGAGGAGGTAGAGGCCCATGAAGCCCAAAAGGCTGAAGAGGGTGTTTCCCGAGGAGACGGTGGCGGAGAACCCGTCCTCCGTGCGGAAGACCCCGTACACCAGCCATGGCTGCCGGCCCAGCTCCGCTGTCATCCATCCCGTGGTGTTGGCGATGAAGGGGAAGGGGGCCGAAAGCATGAGAATCCAGAGCATGGCCCGGGACTCGAAGAGCTTTCGCCTCCACAACAGGAGGGCCGCCGCGAACATGATGGCGATGAAGATGGTTCCCAGCCCCACCATGATGTGATAGGCGTAGTAGTGGAGAGGCACATTGTCGGGCCATTCGTCCCGGGGGATGTCCTTGAGCCCCTGAACCTCCGCTCCCCACCGGCGATAGGTGAGGAAGCTCAACGCCCGGGGGATCTCGATGGGGTTGTCCAGCCGCAGCTTCTCCATGTCGGGCTGCCCGATGATGACCAGGGGCGCCCCGGCCCGGCTTTCGAAGAGCCCCTCCATGGAGGCGAAGGCCGCCGGCTTGTGCCGGGCCACGTTCACTGCCTGGAAGTCCCCGGTGGGAAAGGCCAACAGGAAGGAGGCCGGAAGCCCCACTATGACGCCCAGCCGGACGAAGATCTTCCCGTACTCGGCGTGGGCCCGGGCCCGGGCCGGGGCTTCCTCCCTCTTGCCCAGGAGGAGGTAGTACGCGCCGATGGCGGCCATGACGAAGGAGCCGGTCACCACGGAACCGATCATGGTGTGGAGGTACTGCCAGAGGAGCCACGGGTTCAGGATCAAGGCCCAGAAGCTGGTGAGGGCCAGAGTACCGTCGGCCTGAACTTCATAGCCCACCGGGTGCTGCATGAAGGCGTTCGTGGCTACAATGAAGAAGCCGGAGATCCAGGCGCCCGCGAAGACGGCGAAGGCCGCCAGCCAGTGCATCTTGGGACTGAGCTTCTTGTGCCCGAAGAGGAAGAGGCCCAGGAAGGAGGATTCCAGGAAGAAGGCGAACGTCCCCTCCATGGCCAGTGTCTGCCCGATGACGCCTCCGGTGGCCTCGGAGAACCGGGCCCAGTTCGTTCCGAACTGAAACTCCATGGGAATGCCGGTGACCACCCCCATGGCGAAGGCCAGACCGAAGATCTTCCCCCAGAACCGGGCGGATCGGTCGTAGCGCTCGTCCCCTGTTCGGAGGGCCATGGTCTTGAGGATGACGATGAGGAGGGCCATCCCCATGGTGAACTGGGGGAAGAGGTAGTGATAGGTGATCGTGAAGGCGAAGTGGAACCGGTGATAGAAGAGGGCTACGTCCATGGTGGCCTTTCCGCCTGAGCCGCAGACTCGTGTGCCGATTCGGGGTCCCGGGGGCTTCCTGGAATTCTGAACGCCTGGTGCTGGCGGTCAACAAGAAAGGTGCCAGATTCCACCTCGCCAGGACGGGGACGGATTGGCCAACCCGGGGTGGGGCGAAGGGGTGGAGGGGACAAGATGTCCCCGCCCGGGGAGTTTTCGTATCTTCACGCCTGGCCAGTGAAATGTCTCCCGGGGAGAGGATCGGGAGGGAGAGGAGAGAAGAGAACCCATGGCGCTGGGAATGGTCCTGCTTGGCCTCGCTCTGGTGGCCCTTCTCTTCCTTGTCCCTCTCCGGGGAGGGGCAATCCGGGATCTGGGAACGCCCCGGGCCGGCGTGGACGAGCGGGACGTCATGTTCTCCCGGGCGAAGCTGGTGCCGGGGACGGATCGGCACGGGGAGTACTACCGATGGCATCCAGAGAGAAAGGCGCCGGACGACGCCTTCCGGGCAGAGCCCGGTCTTCTGCAGCCCGGCACCTCCCAGTACCATCCCTGGGTCTTTCCCGCGGCGGATGCGGCCTTCTGGACCATGGAGGTGATGCGTCCCTTCGTGGGGGACGAGACCGGGAGGGCGGATCTGGACCGGGGGGCCGAGACTCCCGTGCCAGTGGATCCCGGTTCCGGGGAGGGAGGCCGGGGGAGAGAGGCGCCGGGAACGGATGGCCGGCAGGAGACAGCGGCGAGGACGGACGTTGGAGGGGGGGAGTCGCCAGGGCCGGACATCCTCGAAAGAGACCCGGGGCATGCGAAAGCCCGAGCTCTGACCCGGTTTCTGAAGAGCTGGACGTTGAAGATGGGAGCTCATTCCGCGGGAGTGACGGAGGTCCGGGACTACCACCTCTACTCCCACGCCGGACGAGGGGAGAGCTACGGGGAGCCGGTCCGGTTGGATCATCCCATGGCCCTGGCTTTCACGGTGGAGATGGACCGGGAGATGGTGGAGACGGCCCCCGGCAGCCCCACGGTCCTGGAGTCGGCACATCAGTATCTCCGGTCCGGAATGATGGCCGTACAGCTGGCTGCTCTCCTCCGGCGAGGAGGGTATCGGGCCCGGGCCCACGTGGACGGCAACTACCGGGTGATCTGCCCCCTTGTGGCCCGGGATGCCGGCCTGGGGGAGATCGGCCGGATGGGACTGCTCATGACTCCCCGGCTGGGGCCCCGGGTTCGAATCGCCGTGGTGACCACTGACGCCCCCCTGACACCGGATCCCCCCCGGCGGGACCTCACCGTCATCGATTTCTGCCTCCACTGCCGGAAGTGCGCCGACGTATGCCCGAGCCAGGCTCTTCCCCTGGGGGACCCGGAGGAGGACGGGAACGGGGTCCGACGCTGGAAGATCGACGCAGAGGCCTGCTTCACCCTGTGGACCCGGCTCGGGACGGATTGTGCCCGATGCATGGCCGCCTGTCCCTACTCCCACCCGGACAACGCCTTGCACAACGCCATTCGTTGGGGTATCCGGACCAACGCCTTGTTTCGCCGGGCCGCGGTGTGGATGGACGACGTGATCTACGGGCGCCGGCCGCCCCCGAAAGGGCTTCCTGCCTGGATTCCGGACTCGTGGCGCTCGTAACGCGGCTCGCCCCCCCCCTTTTTCAACAGCTCTCAATGAGGAGAGTACCATGGAGAAGATCTCCCAGGGCATGGAGT
Organism: uncultured Gemmatimonadaceae bacterium; assembly: GCA_964652625.1. Taxonomy (GTDB): domain Bacteria; phylum Gemmatimonadota; class Gemmatimonadetes; order Longimicrobiales; family Gaopeijiaceae; genus CAZZEL01. The sequence goes on along the minus strand of CAZZEL010000050.1, from coordinate 11,820 downwards.
CCGTCGGTTGGCGACGGGAAGTCGGCGTCAGGAGTGCGGGGAAGACGGTGAAGGGCGACGGACTCCTGTTCTTTCTCTGCCTCTGCACGCCGGCGGTCTGGGCTTGTGGCGAGGGCTCGCCTTCCCACGCAGATGCCTTCGTGGTCCGGGACAGCGCCGGGGTGACGCTGGTGGAGAGCCGTGAGCCGGCGTGGTTCCAGGAGGACGGTTGGTCGTTGGGGGCCGAACCCCGGCTCCGAATCGGTCAGATTGAGGGGCATCCGGCCCACCTGTTCAGCGAGATCGTGGGGGTGGTGGGGATGGACGACGGGACGATCCTGGTGGGGGATTTCGGATCCCAGGAGATCCGGTTGTTCGACGGGGAGGGTGCACACCTGAAGACGGTAGGGAGAAAGGGGGCGGGACCCGGAGAGTTCACGGGGATCTCGGCCATGGGCCCGGGACCCAACGGTCTAGCGTGGATCTACGATTTCTCCCTCCGTCGCCTCACCTGGCTGGATTCCCGGGGGCAGGTGGTCCGCCTCACGAGCCTGGCTCCGGAGCCTCCAATGCTGCAGCCTGTGGGGCCCCTGCCCGACGGCACCTTCGTGTTCCGGGAGTTGTGGGCGGCTGCGGCCGTGGCCGAGGCCCGTAACGCGGGATTCCGGCGAGACCCCGTCGCCTATGTCCGGTTCGACAGCGCCGGGGTCCTGGTGGATACCCTGGGGGTCTTCCCGGGACGGGAGGTCTTCTTGAGCCAGGAGGAGGGGCGAGGGGTCATGGGCACACCCCTCTTCGGGCGGACCTCCAGCGGCACCATCTGGAGAGGAGGAGTGGCCGTGGGCTCCCAGGTCACCTTCGAGATCGAGCTCCGGGGGCCTGAGGGCGGGCTCCGACGCATGGTCCGGCTCCCGGACAGGGACCTTCGCCTGCCTCCGGCGGAGGTGGAGGCCTACATCGACCTGCGGGTGGGGATGGCCGAGGAGGGTGAGCGCGCCCGGGTCCGGCGGGAGATGGAGGCCATGCCGGTCCCGGATTCCCACCCGGCCTACGGGGAGTTCCGGGGGGATCCCCTGGGGAACCTCTGGGTCTCCGCCTTCGCACCCTTTCCGAAGATCCCCGGGAGCTGGTCGGTTCTCGACCCGGAAGGACGGTGGCTTGGGGAGGTCTCCATGCCCGAGGGTTTCTATCCCCGGGATTTCGGGCCCGACTGGGTCCTGGGGACGGAGACCGACGAGATGGACGTGACCTACGTGGTTCTCTATCCACTCAGCCGGAGCACCGGCTCCGGTGATTGATCGTGCGGAATGGAAGCACCTGATGGGGGTGGTGGGCAGGTGGGGCGGCTTCCTGTCCCCGCTCCTTCTGTTGGCGACGGGGTGTGGGGACGAGGGCCCCGTGGGCCCCGGCTCCCCTCCACCCCGCCTCTCCGGTTTGACTCCCTCCGTGGCCTCTCCCCTGGCCTCTCCCCTGGAGATCACCCTGTCGGGGGAGAACCTGGAGGAGGGCCTCCTTTCCGGCCCCCCCTCCTTCTTCCTTCAGGAGTTGGACCGCTCCCCGGAGGAGATCCGCTTACGGGTGGGATTCAGGGGTGGGCCTCCGGGGCAGAAGTGGCTTCGGATCCGCAGCCCCGGGGGTGAGGACAGCCTGGCCTTCACGGTTCAGGCCCTGGCCTCCCGGGACTCCTTGTTGGAGACCCGGGCCCTGTGGGTGAGCCGCTTCGAGTACGCTTCCCCCGAGGATGTGGCCCATATCATGGCCCGGGCCGGCGCGGCGGGATTCAACCTGGTGTACTTCCAGGTCCGGGGCCGGGCCGACGCCTTCTACCGGTCCGACCACGAGCCCTGGGCCGCCAATCTCACGGGGGTCCTGGGAATGGACCCGGGATGGGACCCCCTGGGTGTGGCCGTGAACGAAGGGCGGGCCCGGGGCGTGGAGGTCCACGCCTGGATCAACGCCTTCACGGGATGGGCCGGCTCCACGCCCCCTCCCCCATCCACCCCTCTCCATGCCTTCCTGGAGCACCCGGATTGGGTCATGGTGGACTCCGGCGGCGTGGCCATGCCCTACCACAGCGGGACCCGCTGGATGTCTCCGGGGCATTCGGGGGTTCGCCGCCGCCTGGCCCGGGTGGCGGCGGACATCGTCCGGAAGTACCCGGTGGGAGGGGTGCACCTGGATTTCATCCGCTACCCCGGCACCGACTACTCCTGGGACGAGCCCTCCCTGGCTGCCTTCGACTCTCTCCGGGCTCTGGAGCCGGGGTTGGACTTCGCCGAGATGCGGCGACGATTCGTGACCTGGGCGGTAGGGGAGGTGATGGATTCCCTGGAGGTGGAAGACCCGGAGGCTCGCCTGTCTGCGGCGGTCTGGGGCATCTATCGGAACGAGCCCGGGTGGTCCGGAGTGAGCACGGGCTACGGTTCCGTCCTGCAGGACGCACGGGAGTGGGACCGGTTGGGGATCGTGGACGCCCTGGCTCCCATGGTCTATTGGACGCTGGCTCCCACCTACGGCGGACGCCTGGACTTCGCCTACCTGGCCGACGATCATGCCACCGCCCTCCGGGAGCCCGCCTTCATCGGCCTCTACGTGCCGGGGATGGACGGAAGGGCTCTGGCCCAGCACGTGGAGCGGGCTCGCATGGCAGGAGCCGAGGGAACCGCCGTGTTCAGTTTCTCGGCCCTGGAGAGCGCCGACCTCTGGGGAGATCTCCGGACCTGGGCCTTCTTCTGGCCCGCCAGGAGGGTGGAGTAGGAGAGACGGCCCTGACGGCCTCCGGTCCGGCTCCGAGGAGGATTGGATCCGGCTGAGCTCCGGTCCGGCTCCGGGAGGGTTGGCCCCGCTGAGCTCCGGTCCGGCTCCGGGAGGGTTGGCCCCGGCTGAGGCTCCGGGGGCTCAACCGGGCCGGTGTGCCACGGCGGCCACGCCCTCCACCACCCGGTCCACCTCCTCCCAGGTCGTATAGATGGAGATTCCCGCCCGGACCATCCCCTGGAGCAGGAGTCCCAGGCGCCGTGCCACGGTGCGGGCGTAGAAGTCCCCGTGGGACAGGAAGGTCCCCGCTTCGTCCGCCAGACGGCCGGAGACCTCCCGGGCCGGGAGTCCGTCCACGGTGAAGGCCAGGGTGGGGGCCCGCTGCTCCCGTGGAGGAGGACCGTACAACGTGACGCCGTGAATGGTCTCCAGCCCGTTCCACAGCCGCTCCAGCAAGACACCCTCCCGGCTGGCCAGCTCGGAGAAGAGGACGTCCAGGTGGGCTGGACGGGCCTCCGGATGGGGCGGTCCGTCGTCGGGGCGCCCAGGGAGGCCGTCGGTCTCCGCCCGGACCAGCCCGGCCAGGAAGTCCACGGCGGCGGTGGTTCCCACCATACCCTCGGTGTTCACCGTTCCGGATTCCCAGCGCTCGGGCCCTTCCTCCGGGGCCGGCTCCAACCGGGGAACGTCCAGGGACTCCAACAGCTCTTCCTTCATCCAGAGAACGCCCATGTGGGGACCGTAGAACTTGTATGGGGAGCAGGCCAGGAAGTCGCAGCCCAGCTCCCGGACCTGGATGCGCCGGTGGGGGGCCAGGTGCACGGCGTCCACGAAGACACGGGCACCCGACTCCCGGGCTTCCTGAATCAGGGGAGGCAGGTCCGTGATGGTCCCCAGGGCATTGGACGCCGCCCCCAGGGCAACGAGGCGAGTGCGGGAGGAGAGGAGCTGGTGGAACCCCTCCACTTCCAGAGTTCCCGTCTCCGGGTCCAGAGGGAGGGTCCGGATCCGGACCCCCCGTTCCACCGCCAGGGCCCTCCATGGATCCACGTTGGCGTGGTGATCCAACTCCGTCACCACGATCTCGTCTCCCTCGGCCATCTCCCTCCCCAGAGCTCGGGAAAGGTGGTAGGTGAGGGTCGTCATGTTGGGTCCGAAGACGATCTCCCGGGCCCGGGCTCCCAGGAAGTCCGCCATGGCCTCCCGGGCCTGATGGCGCACCCGGTCCGTTTCCGCACTGGTGGGAAAGGCCCAGTGGGCATTGGAGTTCCGGTGGAAGAGGTAGTCGGCCATGGCCACCGGCACGGGATTGGGGACCTGGGTCCCTCCCGGGCCGTCGAAGTAGGCGGCGGGGAGCCCGGCGTGGAGTCGCTGAAGGGCCGGGAACTCGGTCCGGATCTCGTCGGTGGGAAGGAGGTACATCCGGGTTCTCCCGGGTTGAAGGGACGTGGAGCATCCTGGCTGTCGCCGGGAGATAGAGTAGGGACCCGAGGTGGAGGTTCGCCACTCCCGAAGCCCCGGGGATGTTAGCTGGGCCGAAACCCCTTTCCCAACCGCCCTGCAGAGCACATTGTTGGTGGCCATGTCTCCGAGTCCTGAACGTCTCCGACGCCCGTGGTTGTCCACCGCCCTCTGGTTTGTCGCGGTGGTCCTCATGTTTGCCGCCGCTTCCTACCAGCGCCTTACGGGGCCGACCTATGAGCTCCGGGGAGAGTTCGACGTGGGTGGGGAGGTCTTCGAGTACGAGCTCATCCGGAGCGAGTACTCCACCACGGACGCGGCGGTGGTGATCCCGGATCCCGGAGAGGGGGTCCGAGGCCGTCTGGTGTTCAAGCGTTACCCCACGGACGATCCCTGGTCGGCGACCCCCATGGAGTCGGTGCAGGGAGAGCTGGTGGGTCTGCTGCCGGCTCAGCCGGCGGCGGGACACCTGGAGTACGTCATCGAGTTGGAGACGCCGGAGGGCGTCAAGCGGATCCCCGGGGAGGAGACGGTCCTGATCCGCTTCAAGGATCCGGTTCCGGCCTGGGTGCTGGTCCCCCATATCTTCTGCATGTTCTTCGCCCTCCTGGTGGGGGTTCGGACGGGTCTCGGGGCCCTGTTCCACCCTGTGGGTCTCCGCAAGCTGATGTGGACGACCCTGGGCCTCATGACCCTGGGAGGAATGATCCTGGGGCCCGTGGTGCAGAAGTACTCCTTCGGGGCGTTCTGGACCGGGTGGCCCTTGGGCTACGACCTTACGGACAACAAGACCCTCATCATGTGGGTCGTCTGGGTCGGGGTCGCCCTGGTCCTCTGGAAGCGGAGGAACCCCCGGGATCCCTGGGTCCGGCGTTCCATCGTGGCGGCGGCCGTGGTCATGATGGTGGTGTACGTGATCCCCCACAGTGCCCAGGGCAGCCAGCTGGACTACGAAGCCCTGGAGATCCGGCAGTCCCGGGAGAGGAGTCCCTGATGGTGTCGTCCACGCCCGGCTTCGGAAGGGGCCCGGTGGCCCTTCGCCTCGTCCTTTCCACCGCTCTCCGGGTGCTGGTCCCCTGTCTTCTCCTCCTGGCCTCCGGCGAGAGGGCCCGGGGTCAGACAGCCGCAGGGTCCGGCGGTGAGCACGAGGTGGTCCGGATCACCGAGCCCGGATTTCGGTCTCCCGCTGAGGTGTCGGTGGCCATCAATCCCACGGATCCGGACAACGTGGTGGTGGTTTCCCTGGGCGGGGGGCCGCCGGGGGGACCCCGCACGACGAATTTCGCCTATGTCAGCCGGGACGGAGGCCGGAGCTGGACCACGATTCTCCATCCCAATCCCCAGGGCCGGACCCAGGGGGACGACGCCGTGACCTTCGATGCCCGGGGACGGGCCTTTCATTCCTACATCTCCTTCGAGGGGATTCGGATCCAGCGCCCGGCCCGGGCCTGGAACGGGATCTTCGTCACCCGATCCGACGACGGGGGCTTCACCTGGAACGACCCCGTGCCGGTGGTGGACCACATCAACACCGTGAAGCCCTTCGAGGACAAGCCCTGGTTGGTGACGGACAACGTCCAGGACTCTCCCCACCGGGGCAATGTGTACGTGGCCTGGACCCGGTTCGACGTGTACGGAAGCAGGAATCCCAACGACTCCACCCAGATCCTCTTCTCCCGGTCCGTGGACGGGGGGGAGAGCTTTTCCGTTCCCATCCGGATCTCCGACAGCGGGGGAAACGCCGTGGACAGCGACGACACCGTGGAGGGCGCGGTTCCCGCCGTTGGACCCGGGGGGGAGGTGTACGTGGCCTGGGCCGGCCCCCGGGGGATCGTCTTCGACCGCTCCCTGGACGGGGGGTGGACCTTCGGAACGGACCGGGTCATCGCCGACAACCCGGGGGGGTGGGATCTCCCGGTTCCGGGATTGGCCCGGCACAACGGGATGCCGGTGACGGCCGTGGATCTGAGCTCCGGGGCCCACCGGGGAACGATCTACGTGAACTGGATCGATGAGCGGGACGGGGACATGGACGTGTGGGTGATGGCCAGTGGGGACGGGGGCGAGAGCTGGGAGTCCCCGGTCCGGGTGGAGGCGGATCCTCCGGGTACCTCACGTCCCCAGCTCTTTACCTGGTTGGCCGTGGACCCGGTGGACGGTTCGGTGAACGTGGTCTTCCTGGACCGGGGGAGGACCGAGGGAACGAGTCAGGGCGTGACTCTGGCCCGGAGCACGGA
>CAZZEL010000050.1:0-5286 GCA_964652625.1 uncultured Gemmatimonadaceae bacterium | reverse complement strand
ACCGGGGGAGGACCGAGGGAACGAGTCAGGGCGTGACTCTGGCCCGGAGCACGGACGGGGGTCAGAGCTTTTCGGTGCTGTCCATTCGGCAGGCGCCCTTCCGCTGCCCGGAGACCGTCTTCTACGGAGACTACCTGGGGCTGGCGGCTCACGGTGGTAGAGTCGTGGCGGCCTGGCCCCACTGCCTGGAAAGTGGGGAGTTGGCTCTTTCCGCGGCTGTGTTCCGCTTCGGGGGAAGGGAGAGGTAGCTCGTGTCCCGGGGAGAGACCGACCCGGGTTTGCGGAGGGCCCTGGGCCCCTTCGATGCCACCATGGTGGTGGTGGGGGGGATCATCGGGGCCGGCATCTTCATCAACCCCTACATCGTGGCCCAGCGTCTGGATTCGGCGATCCTGGTGCTGGCAGCCTGGGTGGTGGGTGGTCTCATCGCCATGGCCGGGGCCCTGACCTTCGCCGAGTTGGGGGTGACCCATCCTCACGCCGGGGGCCACTACAGCTACCTCCGGAAGGGCTACCATCCCCTCGTGGGCTTCTTGTATGGCTGGGCCCTCCTCTTCATGATCGAAACCGGGGCCATCGCCGCCGTCTCCATCACCTTCGCCGAGTACACCCTCCGCCTGGTTGGACGGGACGGGAGTGGGGCGCTTCCCCTGGCCGTCCTGGCCATCCTGGTGGTGGGGGGGATCAACGCCCTGGGCGTGAAGCCCGGGAGCCGGGTCCTGAACGTCTTCGTGATCCTCAAGGTGGCGGCGCTGGTCCTCCTCATCGGGGCCGGCCTCCTGGTGCCGGAGATGAGTGGAAAGGGGGACACCTGGGGAATCCTGGGAGGGGGGAGCTCTCCAGGCTCCTCCTGGGCTGAAGTCTCCCTGTTCGGAGTCGGGTGGGCCTTCGGGGCTGCCCTGGTACCGGTCATGTTCTCCTTCGGAGGCTGGCAGAACGCGAACTACGTGGCGGAGGAGATCCGGAATCCGGTCCGGAATCTCCCGAAGGCCCTGATCCTGGGCACGGCGCTGGTGGTCCTGGTCTACGTCCTGGTGAACTGGATCTACCTTCGAACTCTGGGCCACGCCGGCCTGGCGGGAACCCTGACCCCTGCCGCCGACTCGGCCCGGGCCCTCATGGGTGGCTTCGGGGACCGGTTCCTGGCTCTTGCCATCTCCATTTCCACCTTCGGCTTCCTGAACCTGACCATGCTGGCCCCCACCCGGGTCTACTATGCCATGGCCCGGGACGGGGTGTTCCTGCCTGCCGTGGCCCGCCTCCACCCCCGCTTCCGTTCCCCCGTCCGTGCCATCTCTCTTCAGACCGCCTGGGCCGTCCTGCTGGTCCTCACGGGAAGCTACGCCGAGCTGGTGGACTACGTGGTGTTCGCCGACTGGATCTTCTTCGGGCTCGCCGGGGCCAGCCTCTTCGTATTCCGGGCCCGCAACCCCGTGAAGGAACGGGCCCCCGGCACCTTCAAGACCCCCGGTTATCCGGTGGTCCCGGCCCTCTTCGTGGCCGTGGCCTTCCTCATCGTGGTCAGCGTCCTCCGGACCAACCCGGTGCGTTCCGGCCTGGGACTGCTTCTACTGGCCACGGGGGTGCCGGCTTACTTCTACTGGAAACGGAGAACCTCATGACCCCGACCTGGGCCCCCTACGTGGCCTGGACGAAGGATGCCCCTCCCGCCCGCTTCGACCTCAGGGGCAGCAATCTGACTCCCTGTGACGTGGAGGATTTGCCCGGGGCCCGGGAGGCCCTGGAGCTCCACGGGGAGCACGAGGAGGGCTACGAGCCCTACGTGGCGGCCATCGCCCGGCACTCCCGGGTCTCTCCGGAGCGGGTGGCGGTGGCCACCGGGGCCTCCGGAGCCAACTTCCTGGTGTACGCCGCCCTCCTCCGTGCCGGGGACGAAGTGGTGGTGGAGGAGCCTGTCTACGATCCACTTCTGGGGATGGCCCGTCTCCTGGGCGCCCGGCTCCGGCGGTTCAGGAGAGTGTTCGAGGAGGGCTTCCGTGTGGATCCGGACCGGGTGGCGGCCGCTCTGACCCCCCGGACCCGTCTGGTGGTCCTGACGAACCTCCACAACCCCACCGGAGTGCTGACATCGGAGGAAGTCCTGGAAGAGGTGGGGGCCCGGGCCGAGGCCGTGGGGGCCCGGGTCCTGGTGGACGAGGTCTACCTGGAGACGGCCCACGGCAAGAAGTCGAGCCCCGCCGCCACCCTGTCGGAGACCTTCATCTCCACCAACAGTCTCACGAAGGCCTATGGCCTGGCGGGCATTCGGGCCGGCTGGGCCGTGGCCGAGCCGAAGCTCGCCGAATCCCTGCGACGGGTCCGGGACGTGGTGGACGGCAACGGCTCCTTTCCCTCGGAGCTGCTGGCCCATCTGGCCTTTCGCCACCTGGACGCCTTGCGGGAACGAGCCCGGGGGATCCTGGAGCCCAATCTGGATCTCCTGCGAGGGTTCGTGGACTCCCGGGACGAGCTGGAATGGGTGCCTCCCGCCGGAGGGTCCGTGGGTTTTCCCCGGATCCGGGACCGGGACGATACCTCGGAGTTCGTGGAGACCCTTCGGAAACGCCACCAGACCGGGGTGGTGCCAGGACGCTTCTTCGAGGCTCCAGCCCACGTCCGGATCGCGCTGGGAGGGCAACGGGAAGCCCTGGAAGAAGGTCTCCGGCGGTTGGGAAGGGCTCTGGAGGAAGAGAGCCGGTAGCCGTCCGGCTCCGGCGGGAGCCGCATCCTGAGGGGAAGGGTCATCTCCGCGCGCTCCTGGACCGGATTCCCGCTGGAGGTGGGCGGCCACCAGGCTCCCAGTCATCTCCGCGCGCTCCTGGACCGGATTCTCCCGGAATTCCCGGGCCACGGCTCCTGAGGCGTCCTCTCCACCCTTGGTCCGGATCACCTGCCGTGCGGGGGTTGGTGCGCTACCGCGAAAACCTCCGGCTCTGGCGGTGGCACTCCATGCAGGTGGTGAGGAACTCCCCGTACAGGACGGCCCTGGTTTCGAAATCCTCCACGTCTTCAGCCCGGGCTCCCAGGCGGTAGACTCGCTGAACCAGGGTCCGGAGAACCTGATGGTGCCCCGGGTCTCCGGACAGGTACCGGGGATCCAGCCAGCCCTGCCTGAGGGCTGCGGCCCCGGAGTTCCAGGCGTACTCCTCTCCGGCCAGGAGGCCTTCCCACATCCGTTCGGCGGCCCAGAGGTTCAGGGTCATCTCTCCGGTGGTTCCGGGCTCCGCCGGAGGGGCCGTCCCCACCAGGAAGCGGGGCACCACGCCCTGGTGCCGGTGGCACTCTCCACAGAAACGGCCCATGTGGGCCGCTCCGGCGGCGGCTTCCTCCAGGGAGTGGGCCCGGCTCACCCGGGCAGCCTGTCCCTCCATGGCATCCTGATACTCGGCGCAATCCGGGGGCAGGGGATGCGGGTCACTGTGGTTCGCGATCCAGGAAGCGGCTGTACGGGCCCGGTTCAGGTTGCCCTGGAGGAGTGCGTGATGGACTTCCCCGGCCCGGTCGAAGTGGGCGAACATATGGGCCTGGGCCGGAGTGACTGCCTCAGGGCCGGACCCTCCGCCGCATCCAGCGACGAAGGCCGGGACGAGGACCGCCAGGGGACCAAGGATGCGGAAGGCGTATCGGGAGTCCGGTGGGGGACCCGGGACGAGAGTTCTCACGGGAACGATCCTCCTTCCCGTTTCGGACGGGAGTCCGTGAGGCCGAGGCTGTGGGGTGATGCTTCCAAATTGAACGCACGTGCCGGGAAGCACAACGATTTCTTCCGGTGTTGTGGCCACCGGGCCCGAATCGCATGATTGCTGAGGACCTTCTCCTTTCTCTCCCTCTTCGGAGTCAGCAATGAAGGAAGATCCCAGATCCGTGGGACCGGGTACCTGTCGGTCCTGGTGCCGTCCCGGGGGCCCTCTCCGCATCCTGATGTTGGCGGTCCTGGCCCTTCTCTGGGCCCCGTCGGCCCAGGCCCAGAGACCGGACCTCCGTCAGCTGGATGTCCGAATCGGTCAGATCCAGGAGGAATGGCCCGTTCCGGGCCTGGCCGTGGCCATCGTCAAGGACGGAGAGACGGTCCTGGCTCGGGGCTACGGGAGCCGGAAGCTGGGTGGTGTGGAGCCGGTGGACGAGCACACCCTCTTCGCCATCGCGTCCAATACCAAGGCCTTCACGGCAGCCGCCCTGACCATGCTTGCCGAGGAAGACGCTCTGGACCTGGACGATCCGGTGCGAAGCCACCTCCCCTACTTCCGGCTCTACAATCCCTTCGTGAGCCAGGAGATGCGGATCCGGGACCTCCTGTGTCACCGGAGCGGTCTGGGTACCTTCAGCGGAGACCTGTTGTGGTATGGAACGGATTACTCGGCGGAGGAGGTGGTGAGGCGAGCCCGCCACCTGGAGCCGGCGGGCCCCTTCCGGGCTTCCTACGGCTACTCGAACCTCATGTTCATCGCCGCCGGCGAGGTGGTGGCAGCCGGGGCCGGGGTGCCGTGGGGCGAGTTCGTGGAGACCCGGATCCTGGACCCCCTGGGCATGAGCCGGTCCGTGACGTCCATCACCGCCCTGTCCGCCATGGAGAACGTGGCCACGCCCCACAAGAACACCACACGAGGGGTGATCCCCATCGAGTGGTACAACTGGGACGCCATGGCCGCCGCCGGGGGAATCATCTCCAGCGTGTCGGACATGGCGAAGTGGATGCGCTTGCTCCTGGCGGAGGGGGATTGGAGGGGGGAGAACCTCCTCTCCAGGGAGTCCATCCGGGAGATGTGGACCGTGCACACGCCCCGGAGGGTGAGCTCCGCGTCGCGCCGCTCCCGGCCTTCCATCCACTTCCGGGGCTACGGCCTGGGGTTCAACCTCAACGATGACCGGGGCCGCCTGGTGGTGAGCCACGGTGGGGGCTACGACGGCATGTTTTCCAGGCTCGTCCTGGTTCCGGAGGAGAACCTGGGGGTGGTGGTTCTCACCAACTCCATGACCCCGGTGAGCACGGCCATCGCCAACGTCGTCCTGGATGCCTATCTGGGTGGGGAGAGTCGGAACTGGAGCCGGGAGATGCTGGGGAATTGGCGCTCCGGTCGGGAGCGCTTCGAGGCCCGCCAGGATCGGTTCCAAAGGGGGAAGGTGGAGGGCACCCGGCCGTCCCTGTCCCTGGAGGGCTACACCGGACGCTACGGTGGGCCCATGTACGGTGACGCCACCGTGACAGAGGAGGACGGGGGGCTGGTCCTGAGGCTCCTCCCCAATCCGGATCTGGTAGCGGACCTCACCCACCTGCACCACGACACC
>CAZZEL010000049.1:0-27684 GCA_964652625.1 uncultured Gemmatimonadaceae bacterium | reverse complement strand
CCACGTAGAAGGCCAGGAGGATGGCCGCCGTGGCGTTGATGGTCATGGAGGTGGAGATCTCGTCCAGGGGGATCCCCCGGAAGAGAATCCGCATGTCCTGGAGGGAGTCGATGGCCACCCCCACCCGTCCCACCTCGCCGGCGGCCATGGGGTGGGCGGAGTCGTAGCCCATCTGGGTGGGGAGGTCGAAGGCCACCGAAAGGCCCGTGGTGCCCTGCTCCAACAGGTAGTGGTAGCGGCGATTCGTGTCCTCGGCCGTTCCGAACCCGGCGTACTGGCGCATGGTCCACAGCCGCCCCCGGTACATGGTGGGGTAGACCCCCCGGGTGAAGGGATACGCCCCGGGCTCTCCCAGCTCCGGCGGATGGTCCGGAGGGGAGTAGAGGGGCTCCACGGGAATCCCGCTTCCGGTGGCGATAGGGCCGTTCTTCTCCCTGGGCTCGCTCATTCCTCCTCCTCCGTGGGTTCGAACTCCACCAGGACCTCTCCCATCTCCACGGGCGTTCCCGGCACCGCCACCACCCGGGCCACCCGTGCGTGACCCTCGGCCTTGAGCTCGTTCTCCATCTTCATGGCTTCCACGATCACCACCCCCTGGCCCGGAAACACCTCGTCCCCCTCCTCCACCTCCACCTTCACCACCAGACCGGGCATGGGAGCCGTGAGGGATGCCGCCCGGGCCTGGACTCCCGCCTCCCCCGTCATCTCCCGGATGGCGTGGGTTCGCTCGTCCAGGACCCGGACATCCAGGTGCCGTCCCCCCAGGTGCAGGCTCCAGTCACCCTTCCCCTTCCGGGTTGCCAGCACCCGGTGGGACTTTCCGGAGAGGAGGAGGGTCCGGACGTCGGTCCCGTCCACCTCCGCCAGGTCCGCTCGGAGGGGTCGTCCGTCCACCGAGACCCCCTCGGGGCCCAGATCCACCTCCAGGGTCCTGGAGCCCAGCGTCACGTAGTAGCGCATGGAGCTACGTCTCCTCCGTCCTCAGGGGTTCAACAGCTCTTTCAAGATGTACCACCGTTTCCACATGCCCCGTCTGGGGGAAGAGATCGAAGGAACGGACCGAGCGCACCCCGAACTCGTCGCCCAACCGCTTCAGGTCCCGGGCCAGGGTCGCGGGATCGCAGCTCACGTAGATGAGCTCCCCCGGGGGCCGGGCCCTGAGCTGGCCGGGGATGCTCTCGTGAAGTCCCGAACGGGGCGGATTCACCAGCACCAGTCCCACCGGTAAGAGATCCTCCAGGACTTCCTCCAACCGACCCTGGATCATGCGAAAACCCTCTGCCTCTTCCTTTCCACCCGCCTTCGCCGCCTGGGGATCCTCCTCCACGGCCACAACCCGGGCTCCGGCCCCTGCAAGGGCCCGGCCCAGCATGCCCATCCCCGCATACCCCTCCACCACCCTTCGGTCCGCCGCCGGGGAAGCCTGGGCCAGCACGTACCGGTGCAGGGTCTGGCCCGCCTCCCGGTTCACCTGGAGGAAGGCTCCCCCCGGGACAGCCACCTCCCTTCCCAGCCAGGGCACCTCCAGGACCGGATTTCCGGCCAGGTGCCGGACCCCCTCCTCCTCCTCTCGCCAGACGCTGGCCAGCCCGGGCACCCGGGCCAGGAGGGCCTCCGGATCGCCCAGACCCCGGCCTCCGGTGACCAGTAGGGCCAGCGCCTCCTCCCCGGAACCGGGGGTCCGACCCACCCGGAGAGTGAGGCGAAGCTCCCGACCCCCGGGAAGGCGGGCTGCGCCCCTCCCCCACCCGGCCCGGAGCCGTTCCCACCCCTGCAAGAGCGCCTCCCGGGGTAGGAGGCATTCCCCGGCCACGTCCAGGACCCGGCCTCGCCTCAGGCGGTGGTAGAGGCCCGCCACCACTCGCCCGCCCCGAAGGCGCCGGAGGGTGAAGGTCATCCTGGTCCGGTACCGGAGCTCCCGTGGGGAAGGCTCCACCGGGGGGTCCCCCACCTCCCGCCCGCCGATGCGTCGGAGAGCGTCTCCCACGAACCGGCCCTTCCAGCGGAGCTGCTCCCGGTACGCCAGGTGCTGGAGGGAGCAGCCCCCGCAATGGTGGTACAGGGGGCAGGGGGCGGCCCGGCGGCCCTCGCCCTTCTCCAGGAGCTCCACCACCTCGCCCCGGGCCCACCGCTCACGGTCCCGGGTGAGCCGGATCCGGGCCCGGTCCCCGGGGGCTGTCCGGGGCACGAAGACGATTCGCCCGTCGGAGAGGTTCGCCACCCCCACGCCCCCGGCTCCCATGCCCTCCACCGTCACCTCGTCCTGGACCTCGCCTGTAGCCCGATCTCCCGGGACTCCCTCATCCGTCTTCACGGACCCGCCCTCCTGGGCCATCTCCCGTCAACAGCGCCCGGACCAGGGCCAGCCGGCCCGCTTCCAGGGGGAGAACTCCGTGAGGCGATTCGCGTTCCGGTCTCCGGAGGGAATGGCCACCTGCAACTCCCCCCGATGCTCCTCCTCCAGGAGGGCCGCCGCCACGGCCGCCGCCGTAACGACGTCCTCGTCCTCCTCACCGTCCGTGACCTCCGGGTGGTCCTCCAGGTACCGAATGGAGAAGTCTCCCCTGCGGAAATCCTCCTCGTCCATGACCTTGCGATGGAAGGGAATGCAGGTGTCCACTCCCCGGATCACCATCTCGTCCAGGGCCCGGGCCATGCGCCGGATGGCACGCTCCCGGGTGGGGCCGTGCACGATGAGCTTGCCCAGGAGGGGATCGTAGTGGAGCCCCACCTCGAACCCGTCGATCACCCCCCCGTCCCAGCGGACCCCGGGTCCTCCCGGGAGCTGGAGATGGTCCACCCGGCCGGAGGAGGGGAGAAAGCCCCGTTCCGGGTTCTCGGAGGTGATCCGGCACTCCAGGGCGTGGCCCACGGGAACCAGGTCATCCTGGTCCAGCTCCAGGGGCTCTCCTGCGGCCACCCGGAGTTGCCATTCCACCAGGTCCACCCCATAGACCAGCTCCGTCACCGGGTGCTCCACCTGGAGGCGGGTGTTCATCTCCAGGAAGAAGAAGTCCCCGTTCTTGAAGAGGAACTCCACGGTTCCCGCCCCCAGGTAGTCCACGGCACGGGCGGCCTGGACCGCCGCCTCCCCCATCCGGCTCCGGAGCTCCGGGGTGATGACGGCGGAGGGCGCTTCCTCGATGAGCTTCTGGTGCCGCCGCTGGATGGAGCACTCCCGCTCCCCCAGGTGGATCACCTTCCCGTCCCGGTCTCCCAGGATCTGGATCTCGATGTGGCGGGGAGCCTCCAGAAACCGCTCGACATAGATGGACCCGTCGCCGAAGGCGGCGGCGGCCTCCCGGGCCGCCGCCTCGAAGGCCCGGACCAGCTCATCCGGCTCCTCCACCACCCGCATCCCCTTTCCGCCCCCTCCGGCAGCGGCCTTCAGGAGAACGGGATAGCCCACCTCGTCCGCCGTGGCCCGGGCGGCCCCGGCATCCTCCACGGCATCCGTGACCCCGGGAACGATGGGGACCCCGGCGGCCTGCATTCTCCGACGGGCCTCCGTCTTGTCTCCCATGGCGGAGATGGTCTCCGGAGCCGGCCCCACAAAGACCAGCCCGGCGTCCTGAACGGCCCGGGCGAAGTGGGCCCGCTCCGCCAGGAAGCCGTAGCCCGGGTGAACGGCCTGGGCCCCGGCCTCGGCGGCCACCTCCAGGATCCGTTCCACGTTCAGGTAGCTCTCGGAGGAGGGGGGCGGGCCCACGCAGTAGGCCTCGTCGGCCTCCAGGACGTGAACGGCACGGCGATCCGCTTCGGAGTAGATGGCCAGGGAGCGGATCCCGAGCTCCCGGCAGGCCCGGATCACCCGGACGGCAATCTCCCCCCGGTTCGCGATGAGGACGCTGTCGAACAAGGGCCCTTCCTTTGTCTCCTGGTGGTCGTGGGAAGCGCAAAGGAAGGTAGGTCCGGGAGTCGAGAGGTGTAAAGCTGCGGACCCGGTGGGCCCGGCACCTACCGGCGTCCCTCCACGGAGAGGCTGTCTCCCCGTCGCACCACGGTGAAGGTCACCGCCTCCCCCTTCTCGTAGGAGCCCAGGATGCGCCTCAGGTCCTCACCGTCCTCCACGGGCCGTCCGTCGATGGCCTGGATCACGTCCCCGGGACGAAGCCCCAGCTCCGACTCCTCGTCCACCTCCAGGATCAGGAGGCCCTCCGACGTGGAGAAGTACTCTCCCAGCTCCGGATTGAGCTCCGCGTAGCGGAGCCCCGCCAGAGCACCGCCGGCCCAGCCCTCCCAGAACCAGGCGCCTTGGCCCCCCGGACCCCGGTGTCGCCACAAGCCCAGCTCCGGTTCCCGGAGCCGCTCCAGGGGAGGGAGCTCCAGCTCGAAATCCAACTCCTCCAGCTCCTCCAGACGTTCCAGCCTCTCCAGCCTCTCCAGTCCCTTCAGCTCCGGTCGAACGAATACGTGACCGCCGAAGGGAAAGAACTCTCCCTCGAAACGGGGAGCCGCCGTCACCCGGCCCACCCGCACCTCGGGCCATTCCACCTCAGCGGCCTCCACGGCCACCGTGCGGGCCTCTCCGTCCCGGAGGTAGCGTACCTCCACTTCCCCCCCGGGCTCAAGCTCCCGGCCCAGGGCCATGAGCCGCTGTACCGGGAGGGACTCCTCCTCGTCCAGCTCCTCTTCCTCCTCCGGGTCCGGCAAGGGCTCCAGTAGGCTCCGGCCCCCGAGGTGGGTGATGACGTCACCCTCCCTCAGGCCCGCCTCTTCCGCCGGGGAATCGTCCATGACGTCACGGAGCCGGGCTCCCAGCTCGTCGTCCGCCGGACCCTGGGCCGGATCCAGCTCCACACCCAGCCGGACCCGGCTCACGAAACGGACCACCACCTGCTGAAGGTCCCGGGTCCGTTCTCGTAAACGGGTTTCACGCTCCCGGATCTGCCGGAGCCGCTCCCTGACCTCTTGCCGTTCCTCTCTCATCTGCCGGGCCAGGACCTCCCGGACCCCCCGGGTCTCCTGGGCCCGGACCTCCTTCCCTACCGAGAGGGCACAGGCGGCCGTCAGGGAGAAAAGCAGGAGGACCGAAAGCCGCCGAGGATTCATGCTGTTGCCGCTCATGGCCGTTCCACTCCCTCTGGAGACATTTCACGGGGTCCTGGCCACGCCTCCCCGGCCCCCGGGGAGGTTCGGGCCGCGTGACCCTCCATGGTTCACCTCTTCGATGAGGAGGAAGGCGGGGACCGTTGCCCCGCCTCCGGGCGGGGGAGGAGCTTCGGATGGAAAGGGGCCCGGAATCAGTCCGAGAGGACGTCTCGACGGAACTCCCGGAACCCGGGGACCCGGGTGAGCTCTCCGTCCATGATGGCGGCCAGCTCTTCGGCCTTCCGCCACTCGGCCTCCAGGGCCTCGGCCTCGGCGGCCTCGTCCAGGGAGATGAGGAGTGCGGTCCGGGCTTCCTCTCCCAGCTCTCCCAGGGAGGCTCTGGAATCCACCAGCTCCCGGAGAAACCCGGGGGGGCCTCCCAGGGCATCCAGCTCCGCCGCAGCCGGTCCGGCGGTCCGGTGGAGGACTCGTGAGGGGGTCACCACGCCCATCCCCAGCCGGAGGGCGCCCCGGATGTCCCGGAGGTCCAGGGTCACCTCCTGACCGCAGATGCCGCACACGGCCGACACCTCCCGGCGTCCTGGCCGGTCCAGGAAGCGGATGCCCTGGAACTCCCAGGGCCGGAGGGCCAGGGGATGATCTCCGCCGGGACACCGGGAAGCCAGGGGAAGCTGGGAAAAGAGGTAGGTGAGTCCTGCGGCGGATTCCAGGAAGGGGGACGCGGTCCACCCCGGATGCGGAGGACCCCGGAGGAAGGCCTGGTAGGGATCGTATCCCTCCACGGGAGGGGACGGCAGTCGCTCCAGGAGCCGGCGCCAGAAGCCCGGTCGGGGGGCCTCTCCGGGAAGACGGGGACCGTAGCGCCAATCCACGAACTCCACCCGGGGTGCTTCACCCACCCGAACCAGCTCCCCGTCTCCCACGTCCACCAGGGAGAGGTGGGGCGTGGTCAGAAGGACCCGGCCTCGATCCTGGACGGCCTTCTCACAACTCTCCAGACTCTCCCAGCGGAGCTCCATGGGGACCAGGCTCCACCGGTTGCACCGGGGGCAGACCTCCCAGAGGCGGCCCTTCCTGGGATCGAAGGCCAGGCGAAACCCGGGACCCGGGGCCCAGGGAGGCCCGGAACTCAGAGGCGCGTGGCAGTACGGGCAGTGACTCATGGGGCCCGGGTGGTACCGGCCTCACAGGGGGATGTTCCCGTGCTTCTTCAGGGGATTCTGGTCCCGCTTGTTCCTGAGCATCTCGAAGGCCGCGATGAGGCGGGGACGGGTCTCCCGGGGATCGACGACATCGTCCAGGTAGCCCCGTGCCGCGGCGATGTAGGGATGGGCGAACTTCTCCCGGTACTCGGCCATCCGCTCTTCGGTGACGGCCTCCGGATCGTCGGCCTCGGCGATCTCCTTCCGGAAGAGGATCTCCACTGCCCCCTTGGGTCCCATGACGGCGATCTCCGCCGTGGGCCATCCCAGGTTCAGGTCTCCCCGGATGTGCTTGGAGTTCATCACGTCGTAGGCCCCACCGTAGGCCTTCCGGGTGATCACGGTGACCTTCGGCACCGTGGCCTCGCTCAGGGCGTAGAGGAGCTTGGCACCGTGCCGGATGATGCCCCCGTGCTCCTGCCCCACGCCGGGAAGGAAGCCCGGGACGTCCTCCAGGACCAGGAGGGGGACGTTGAAGGCATCGCAGAAGCGGACGAACCGGGCCCCCTTGTCCGAGGAGTCGATGTCCAGGACCCCGGCCAGAACCGCCGGCTGGTTCGCCACGATGCCCACGGGATGCCCGCCCAAGCGGGCGAACCCCGTGAGGATGTTCCGGGCGAATCCGGCGTGGACCTCCAGGAACTCCCCTTCATCCACCACGGCCCTGATGACGTCACACATGTCATAGGGGTGATTGGGGTTATCCGGAACGATCTCCAGCAGCTTCTCATCTTTCCGATCCGGGGGATCGTCCGTGTGACGGAAGGGTGGCGGCTCGGCGTTGTTCTGGGGCAGGTAGCCCAGAAGGTCCCGGACCCTGGAGAGGGTCTCGGCCTCGGAGTCATGAACGAAATGGGCCACCCCGGACTTGGAGCCGTGGACGTCGGCCCCTCCCAGGCTCTCCATGTCCACGTCCTCGTGGGTCACGGTCCGGACCACGTCCGGCCCGGTGACGAACATGTACGAGGTGCCCCGAACCATGAAGATGAAGTCGGTGATGGCCGGGGAGTAGACGGCTCCACCTGCGCAGGGGCCCAGGACCACGGAGATCTGGGGGACGACCCCGGAGGCCAGGGTGTTCCTGAGGAAGATGTCGGCGTAGCCCCCCAGGGACACCACACCCTCCTGGATTCGGGCTCCCCCGGAGTCGTTGAGTCCCAGGAGGGGGGCTCCGTTCTTCATGGCCAGATCCTGGAGCTTGACGATCTTCTCCGCATGGGCTTCCGAAAGGGAGCCCCCGAAGACGGTGAAGTCCTGGGAGAAGACGTAGACCGTGCGCCCGTGGATGGTGCCGTGGCCCGTGACCACGCCGTCCCCCAGGATCCTTTTCTTCTCCAGGCCGAAACCCGTGGACCGATGGGTGACGAACCGGTCCAGCTCCACGAAGGACCCCTCGTCCATGAGGAGCTCCAGGCGCTCCCGGGCCGAGAGCTTCCCCTTGGCGTGCTGGGCCTTCAGTCGTTCTTCTCCCCCCCCCAGCTCCGCCTGTCGGCGCAGCTCCTCCAGTCGTTTCAGCTTCTCTTCCATGGACATGGCCGTTCCGGTGGTTCGGTGGTTGGCGTGACAGGGAACCCTCCAGGGCCAGGACCTCTCCTACCCTTCTCCGAAGCGTCCCGAGATGTAGATCAGCTCCCGGTCCAGGAGGCGTACCAGGTAGGATTCCCGGAGGATCCACCCGTCCTCTACGGTGAGGTCTCCCGTGGCCCCGGGAAAGTCCCGGATGGTGTGAAGGGCCGCCACCACCTCCTCCGGTGTCCGTGGGCGTTCCGCCAGGGCTCGGAGAAAGAGGGCCGCGGCGTCGTGGCCGTAGGCCGGGACGTCGCTGCGTAGCGTCTTGCGAAAGAGGCCCTCGTAGGCCTGCCGGAAGGCCCGGTGCGCCTCCGTCTCTTCCTGGCTCGGGCGGGTGGTGGTGGCGATGACCCCGTCCGTGTGTCGGGTGTCCACTCCCTGGACCACCGATTCCTCGGTCCAGCCCGATGTACCCAGGACCTGGACCCCCAGGGTGTCCATGCCGAAGAAGGTGAACTGGGGAGCCAGGAGCTCGACGTCTTCCGGCCCCAGGGGGAGGAAGAGACCGTCGGGAAGGGTGGCCTCCACCTCCTGGAACTGGGGCTCGAAGAAGGTGGCTCCGGAGTCGTAGACGATTTCCCGGGGAACGGTGCCACCCAGCTCCTGGAACTCCGCCAGGAAGGACTCGGCATCCACCCGGGCCTCCACGGTCCGGGGCCGAAGGATCGCCACCCGGTCCAGGCCAAGCTCCCGGGCATACCGGGCCACCTGGCGGGCGGCTCCCGGGTCCGGGCCGGAGAGAGAGAAGACCCCCGATGCTTCGTCAAGGGGGATGGAGGCGAAGGGCGCGATGACGGGAAAGAGGTCCTCCCGGGCCTGGATGATCTCCAGCAGAACCTCCCGGGTGACGGGCCCCACGGCGCCCAGGGCCCCGTAGCCTTCCAGGCTCCGAAAGGAGGTCCTGGCCCCCAGGGGGTTCCCCCGGCTGTCCACCACCTGGAGATGGACCGGCCGGGGAACCTCCCTCTCCATCTCCTGGAGAGCCACCTGGATCCCCTCTCCCATCCAGGCCCCGTACTCCAGGAGCGTAGGAGATGCCCCGGTCCGGGGAAGGACGGCCCCAAGGATCACCGGAAGCCCCAGGATCTCCTCCAGAGTGCCCTCCAGCACTCCCCGGGCCCGCTCCTCCTCCCGGGCCGGGAGGTCCTGGCTGGCCAGAGCCCTTCGTGCCCATTCCCGGGCGTTGCCGACCTGGTCCCGGAGGTAGAGATCCGTGGCCAGGGCCGTGGCCAGAATCCCGCGAAGGGGGGAATCCGGCGCCGCCTGGAGGGCCAGATCCTCCCCCCGGCTGGTGGGCAGATCTTCGGCTTCCCGCCGGACCATCTCCCGGGCCGGTTCCAGGATGCTGTCCGGGCTCTCAGGGGGGAGAGCCAGGAGGGAAGCCACGGCCTCTGCCCCCTGGTCTGCTGCCTGCCGGGCCCGTGCCTCCAGGAGGACGGTGCCGGGGAAGTAGGGGTGATCCGGCCCCAGGAGTCCGGCGTACCGGCGGGCTCGCTGGGCCGCCTCGGTGGGCCGATCGAGGGAGAGGAGGGCCCGGGCCGCGATATCCAGGGCCCGGGCGGACCCCCGGGCCCCGGCATGGGCCTGGAGCACCTCTTCCGCCAGCTCCAGGGCCGGACGCATGGCGCCCGTCTCCAGGGAATCCCGGGCCGCGGCCAGGAGGGACGTCAGGACCTCCCGGTCCCCTTCCCACTCTGCCCCGGGCTCCGCCGCCGGGACCCGGGGGGCCGCCACCTCGCGGGGAGGAGCGGGACCGGCCCCGGGAGCGCAGGCCCAGGAGATGCCCGCCAGGGTCACCCACAGAAGAACCGCCCGGACAACGGATGTGTCCGGACGGTTCGGTCCAGCGGAGGGGCACGGGGCCCGGCGAGTCATGACGCCAGCACCTCAGCCCGGCTTCAGCTTCCGTCCCGGGACTTCTCGTCCTCCTCCTTTTCGGCCTCAGCCTCCTCGGCCTCGGCCCCTTCTTCTGCTTCTGCGTCCTCGGCGTCAGCCTCGGGCGCCTCGGATTCGGCGGCCGGCTCTTCTTCGGTGGTCTCTTTCTCGGCCTCTTCCTCTTCCTCCTTCACTTCCTCTTCCCCTTCCTCCGTGGCGGCGGCGGGTTCCTTCTCCGGCTCATCCGCCTTCGGCTCGTCCGCCTCGGCTTCCGCCTCCGGGGCCTCCTCTTCCTCCTCTTCTTCAGCGTCGTCCTCCGCCGCCTCCTCTTCCTCTTCCTCAGGCTCGGCGACGGGCTCCTCTTCTTCCGTTTCTTCAGCGCCAGGCTCGGCCTCGGCCGCCTCCTCCGTCTGGCCTTCCGGCTCCGGGTGGCCTTCGGCCTCGGCCGTCTCCTCCTCGGCCTCCGCCTCGGCGGCGGCTTCCGCCTCTTCCGCCTCTTCCGCCTCCCGCTCCTCCTTGGTGGGCTTGCGCTCCGGCTCGGAGGTCACCTCCAGGACGATGCGCCGGTTCGAGGCGTCGGATTCGATGACCTTCAGGTCCACCGGGTCACCGGGCTCGTAGAACTGGTCCAGCTCGTCCGGGTTGTCCACCCCGGAATGGGAGCCGGGGACGAAGCCCTCGATGTCGTCGCCCAGATCCACCACCATGCCCTTGTCCTGCACCCGGGTGACCGCGCCCTCGTGCTCCACGCCGGGAGCGAACCGCTCGGAGATGGCCGGCCACGGGTCGTCCTGGAGCTGCTTGAGCCCCAGGCTGATCCGCTTGTTCTCGGCGTCCACGTCCAGGACCATGACCTGGACCTCCTCGCCCTTCTGGAGGATCTCCGAGGGATGCTCGACCCGTCGGGTCCAGCTCATGTCGGACACGTGGACCAGGCCGTCGATGCCGGGCTCGATCTCCACGAAGGCTCCGAAGGAGGTGAGGTTTCGGACCGTCCCGTCCAGCTTGGTGCCCGTGGGATACTTCATGGGCAGGGCCAGCCAGGGGTCCTCCTCGATCTGCTTCATCCCCAGGGAGATCTTCTCTTCCTTGGTGTCCACCTTCAGGACCACGGCCTCGATGATGTCGCCGATGGAGACCAGCTTCGAGGGGTGGCGGACGTTCCGGGTCCAGGACATCTCGGAGATGTGGACCAGGCCCTCCACGCCCTTCTCCAGCTCCACGAAGGCGCCGTAGTTCGTGATGGACACGACCTTGCCCTTCACCCTGGCGCCCACCGGGTACTTCTTGTCGATGTCCGTCCAGGGGTAGGGGAGGAGCTGCTTGAGCCCCAGGCTGATCCGCTCCCGGTTCCAGTCCACGTCCAGGACCTTCACGTCCAGCTTGCTGCCGATGTCCACCACCTCGGAGGGGTGGCCCACACGGCCCCAGGACATGTCCGTGATGTGGAGGAGTCCGTCCAGTCCGCCCAGGTCGATGAAGGCTCCGAAGTCGGTGATGTTCTTGACCTGGCCCTCCCGGACCTGGCCCACCAGGAGCTCCTTCACCAGGGTGGCCCGCTTCTTCTCCCGCTCCCCTTCCAGGATCACCCGCCGGGACACCACGATGTTACGGCGCCGCTTGTTCAGCTTGATGATCTTGAAGTCGTAGCTCTGCCCCAGGAGGTCCTCGATGTTCGGGACCCGACGGAGGGCGATCTGGGACCCGGGCAGGAAAGCATCCACGCCCATGAGGTCCACGGTGACTCCACCCTTGATCTTCCTCACCAGGGTGCCCTCCACGGGACGGTCGGCCTCGTGGGCCTCCTTGATCTTCTCCCAGACCCGGAGGAAATCGGCCTTCTTCTTGGAGAGGACGACGACCCCGTCCTCGTTCTCCAGGCTCTCCAGGAGGACTTCCACCTCCTGTCCGGCCTCGATGGACTCCGGGTCCTTGAACTCCTCCTTGGACACGGATCCCTCGCTCTTGAACCCGAAGTCCAGAATCACCGACGAATCGGTGACTCGGAGGACTTTGGCGTTCACGATCTCTCCTTCCTTCACCTCTCCGATGGTATCCTGATGATCGGACAGGAGGGCGGCGAAATCGTCCCGGGAGAGATCGAACTCCTCCTCTCCGTAGGGGTCCGTGGCCAGGTCCCCGAGAGCCAGGGGAGCATCGGCGTCCGGATCCAGGGAGACGGGCTCGTCTTCCACGGACGTGTCTCCGGGAGCCGACGGATCCGGCTCGGCCTTCGGCTCGGGCGGCTCGGGGAGGACCTCCCCTTCCGCCTCCTCAGGAGAGCTGGCCGACTCGGATTGGGGCTCGTCCTCGGGTTGGGGATCTTCCGGAGCGGAAGCCTCGGTGGGGGTGGATGTGTCCGGGTCCTGGTCTGTGCTCTCGGGTTCGGACTCGGGGTTGGGGGTCTGGGTCTCGTCCTTCGTGGGTTCGGTCATCGCTCGCATTCTCTCCCGGAGCCGACATGCCCCGGGAGACCTCTTGGGCCGACTCCTGCAGGAAGAGCCGGGTTGAAATGAAGAAAGGCCCGAGGCAGTCCTCGACGGCCCTTCGTGGTACGCGTATGCGTTGCCTTCCCTGGATAGCCTTCGGAAAGCTCTACCGGTAAAGCACTTAATCCTACCTGCGCCTCAGGACCTCGTCAAGGCTCTCGTGTGGCGAAGAATGGCTTCCACCTGGGCCTGGAAGGTAAGGTCGGAGGTATCCACCTCCAGGGCTCCCGGGGGGTTCTTCAGAGGAGCCACCGCCCGACGGGAATCCCGGGTGTCCCGGGTCCGGATCTCCTCCATCTCCTCCTCCAGCTCCTGGGGTCCCGGAGGCCGTCCTTCCCGCTCCAGGAACCGGCGTCGAGCCCGCTCCTCCAGGCTCGCCGTCAGGTACACCTTGAGCTCTGCGTCCGGGAAGACCACGGTTCCCATGTCCCGGCCGTCGGCCACCAATCCTCCCTCCCGACCGGCCTCCCGTTGGAGATCCAGCAGCCAGCTTCGCACGGCGGGGACCGCGGAGAGGGGAGAGGCCCCGGCCGTCACCTCCCGACTCCGGAGCTCCCGGTCCAGGACCCGCTCCCCCACCACCACATGGAAGCCGGTGGGTGTGGGACGCAGGCGTATGGAGAACCGGTCCAACTCCTCCCGGGAGAGCTCGGACCACGTTTCGGCGGGTACGTCGGCGTCCAGGAGTGCGAAGGTGAGGGCCCGGTAGAGGGCGCCGGAGTCCAGGTGCCGGAAGCCCAGCCGCCGGGCCACCTCTCGGGCGGTGGTGGATTTCCCGGAGCCCGCCGGACCATCCAGGGTGATGACCGGGGGACGGGAAGCGGAGGTGGCATCGGGGCCCGGCGGTCCGCCACCGCCCCGGACTCGGCCCTCGGGGGCCATTCCGGACACTCTTCTCAGCTCCTCCCAGAACCCGGGGAAGCTCACGCCCACCACCTCTCCCGCCTCCACCTCCACCTCGTGCCCCTCCAGGGCCCCCAGGACCCCGAAAGCCATGGCGATGCGGTGATCTCCGAAGCTCTCCACCCGTCCCCGAAGCCCACCCGACGACCCGGCCAATGGCCCGGCCGGCGACCGTCCCCTCCCCCGGATCTCCAGGCCATCCTCCATCTCCCGGACGTCCACCCCCAGCGTCTGCAGATTTCTGGCCAGAGCCCGGAGCCGGTCCGTCTCCTTCACCCGGAGCTCCCCGGCCCCGGTGATCCGGGTGGTCCCCCGGGCCAGGGCCCCGGCCACGGCCAGGACGGGCACCTCGTCCAGGAGCAGGGGAATCTCATCCTCCCCCACCTCGCACCCCCGGAGCTCCGAGGGCTCCGCCACCAGATCCCCCAGGGGCTCCCCCGGATCTCCACCTCTCCGGTTCTCCACCCGGATCCGGCCCCCCATCCGCTCCAGGACGGGAAGGAGGCCCGCCCGGGTGGGATTGAGGCAGACGTCCTTCAACACCAGGGGTTCCGGCACCCCTCCCAGGAGGGCCAGGACCAGGAAGAAGGCGGCGGAGGAGAAGTCCCCCGGAACCTGGAGATCCAGGGGCTCCAGCCGGGCCGGTGGGGGAGGCAGTACCACTCTCCTTCCCTTCCCTTCCTCCTGGGAGTGGACGGGCACGCCGCAATCCCGGAACATCCGTTCCGTGTGGTCCCGGGAGCGTCCCGGCTCCGTGAGGGTGACGGGCACACCGCCCACCAGCCCGGCCAGGAGCAGGGCGCTCTTCACCTGGGCGCTGGCCACGGGGAGGTCGTAGGTCAGGGGCCGGAGAGCCCCTCCCCGGATCCGCAGGGGGAGGCGGTCCTCCGCCTCCAGGGCTTCGAAGCGGGCCCCCATGGCCGTGAGGGGCTCCGTGACCCGCCCCATGGGCCGGGCCCTGAGGGAAGCGTCTCCCGTCATCACCACGTCCAGGGGCTGGCCCGCCAGGACTCCCAGGAGGAGCCGGGCCCCGGTGCCGCTGTTGGCCAGATCCAGGGTCCCGGAGGGGGCTCGAAGGCCTCGGAGACCCGGGCCCCGGATCCGGATCTCCTGGCCATGAGGAGGAAGAGGAGGAATCTCGGCCCCCAGGGCCCTCATGGCCCCGGCCGTGGCCCGGGGGTCCTCCCCGGCCAGCAGCCCCCGGACCCGGCTCTCCCCCCGGGCCAGGGCCCCCAGGATCAGGGCCCGCTGGGAGATGGACTTGTCACCGGGGACCCTCAGCTCCATTCCTCCTCCGTTTCCTCAGGGGTCTGGGGTCCGTCCGTCCCAGGCTTTTCGTTGCCGGCCCCCTCCCTCTCTCCGGCCCCCGGGCCACGCCACCAGGCCCGGGTCTCCTCCATGACCTCAGCCACGGCCCCCACATTCTCCTCCTCCAGGAGACCCCGCAACCGGCCGAGCTGGCCTTCCAGAGAGGCCAGGGCCCGGGGGAGATCCTCCGGGGCGTGCCGGAAGAGGTCCCGCCACATGCCCGGGGCGCTCCCGGCCAGCCGGGTCATGTCCCGCCCCCCGGTACCCAGATCGTCCAGGGGAATCCCCTCCTCCTCCAGGGCCAGGGCCAGGGCGTTGGCCAGGAGCTGGGGCAGGTGGCTGACCCACACCATGAGCCGGTCGTGAGCCGGGGGCCGGGTCCAACTGGGGACCGCCCCCAGGGCGCTCCAGAAGCCGGCCACCTTTTCCTGGACCGGCTTGGAGGCGCCGGTTGACGTCAGCCACACCCGGGCCCCGTGGAAGAGGCCGGCCCGGGAGCTCACGAAGCCCGAGCCCTCCCCACCGGCCATGGGGTGGCTCCCCACGTACCGCCGGGAGGCCCCCAGCTCGTCCATGGCCCGGGCCAGGGGGGTCTTGAGACTCACCACGTCCGTCACCACGGTCTCCTTCCCCCAGTGCGGCTGGTGCTCCTCCAGGAGTCGGAGGGTGGCTTCCAGGGGCGTGGCGTACACCACCAGATCCGCCCTCTGACAGAGGGCTTCCGGGGTCTCGGCCAGGCGGTCCACCAGGCCCGCTCTCCTGCCCAGTTCCACCTCTTCCGGGTCCGCCGAAAGGGCGAGGACTTCCGGGGCGTCCCGGAGGCCCTTCAGATCCCGGGCAAGGGAGCCCCCCATGAGGCCGAAGCCCACGAGGCCCACCCGGGAGAACGGAAAGGAAGGGGCCGTCACGGAGCCTCCACCGGGACGGGCTCGAAGACGAAGACGAAGGGGACCCGCTCCAGGACCGGGTCCCGGTGAGCCCAGGCCAGGAAGAGACGCTCCCGCTCCCGGTGGTCCCGGAGGTCCCGGAAGGGGACCGCCAGGTTCAGGAGGCCCCGGAAGGTGTCCGGAGGGCCTCCAGCCCGGCTCAGGCTCAGGCGCACGCCGGCCCCGAAGACGGCCTCGGCCAGGGCCCAGGCACGCCACTGGGCGGCTCGAAGCTCCCAGCGACGGGTCTCCAGGCGCCGGTCCAGGAGGGGATCCAGGTGGACCGTCGTCTCCTTCTCTCCTTCCCCGGTCCACGGAGTCCGGGGGATGAGCTCATCCACGGGCAATCTCCTCTTCCTCGTGAGCCGTATAGGCCAGTTCCAGGACCATTCCGTCCCGGGCCACACGGGTCCGGGGGAACCTCCGTCCCGCCTCTTCCAGCAGGGGGGCCGGGTTCTCGGAGTAGCGGGCCGAGACGTGGGTCAGGACGAGTCGGCCCACGTTGGCTTCCCGGGCCAGGGCCCCGGCCTCCCCGGCGGTGCTGTGGAAGGTCTCCCGGGCCCGATCCGCCTCCTCCTCCAGGAAGGTGGCTTCGTGGATCAGGACGTCGGCCCCCCGGGCGGCCTCCACGGTCTCCGGGGCCGGGAGGGTGTCCCCGGAGTAGACCACCGTCCGGCCGGGCCGGGGCTCCCCCACCACCTCCGACGGCTCCACCGTCCTCCCGTCCACCTCCACGGCCTCCCCCCGATGCAGGCGACCGAAGAGGGGACCCTCCGGCACCCCCAGGGCACGGGCCCGCTCCACATCGAAGCGGCCCAGGCGGGGCCGTTCCCGGAGGGCGTAACCCAGGGCCGGGGTTCCGTGCCGTACGGCGTAGGGCACCACGTCGTAGTCTCCGAAGGGCACGGCCTCCCCGGGCTCCAGGTCCCGGATCCGCACCGGGAACTGCACCCGGTTCACTCCCAGGAGGGTGGCGTCCCGGAGGAGCCGCTCCGCTCCCCGGGGGCCGTACAGGTCCACGGGGTCCTCCCTTCCCTGGAGGGCCATGGTCCGGATGAGCCCGATGATCCCCAGGAAGTGATCCGCGTGGAAATGGGTCACGAAGATGGCCCGGATGGCGAAGCCGGTCCCGTACCGCATCATCTGCCGCTGAGTCCCCTCCCCACAGTCGAAGAGCATGAGATCCCCCTCCCGCTGCAGGGCGATGCCGCTCACGTTCCGGCCCACGGTGGGGCGGGACGCGGCGGTTCCCAGGAAGGTGATACGGATCATGGCCTCACTCTGCTTTTCCTGTGACAGCACATCCTCCGGGACTCCCCCGGAGCCACTCCGGAACGGTAGGAACACTCCTGACCCTGAAGATGTTGCACGCCCCGGCCTCGTGACAGGGGCACCGGCGGCGACAGCCTCCCGGGACGAGCTTGGCACCGGCCGGCCCAAGGTCGTATTCTGATCCCTGAGCCCTTCCTCTCCGGCGGGCACTCTTCGTCCGTCGGCATCCAGGAGGGCTCTCCCGCCATGAAACCAGAGGAAGGACTCACGCCAGACGAGGGTAGCGTCATGCAGAACCGTCGCCAGTTTTTGGGCGCCATCTCCTTCCCCGCCGCCGCGGCTCTCACCGGGATTCCCCTGGCCCCACCCCGCCTCCGGGGATTCGGTCCGGGGACCCTGGACGAGCTGGCGGCCCATCCCGGGACTCCCCTGGACGTGGCCCGGGACGAGGGATACTGGGCCCAGGTCCAGCGAGCCTTCACCGTGGACCGGAGTCTCATCAACCTGAACAACGGGGGCGTGAGCCCCTCTCCGGCCTGGGTCCAGGAGGCCATGAAGCAACACCTGGACTACAGCAACAAGGCTCCCACCTACACCATGTGGCAGATCCAGGAGCCCCAGCGGGAGGGGGTGCGGCAGCGGATGGCCCGGGCCTGGGGAGCCCATGCGGAGGAGATCGCCTTCGTCCGGAACGCCTCGGAAGGGCTGCAGACCTGCCAGCTCGGCATGGACCTGGAGGCCGGGGACGAGGTTCTCACCACCACCCAGGACTACCCCCGGATGATCACCACCTTCCGGCAGCGGGAGCGCCGGGAGGGCATCGTCATGCGGCAGATCAGGATCCCGGTCCCGGCTGAGGATCCGGGAGAGGTGGTCCGGCGCTTCGAAGAAGCCATCACCCCCCGGACCCGCATGATCCTCATCTGCCACGTCATCAATCTCACCGGCCAGATCCTGCCGGTCCGGGACATCGTCCGCATGGCCCGTTCCCACGGCCTGCCGGTCATCGTGGACGGCGCCCACGCCCTGGCCCACTTCGACTTCCAGCTTCCGGACCTGGACTGCGACTACTACGCAACCAGCCTCCACAAGTGGCTCTTCGCCCCCCACGGCACCGGGCTCCTCTACGTCCGGCGGGAGAAGATCCCGGAGCTGTGGCCCCTCATGGCCGCTCCGGACCGGATGGACGACGACATCCGCAAATTCGAGGAGATCGGCACCCATCCGGCGGCGAACTACCTGGCCATCGGCGAGGCCCTGACCTTCCACCAGGGCATGGGCTCCCGGAGGAAGGAAGCCCGGATGCGTTACCTCCGGGACTACTGGGCCCGGCACCTCCTGGAGGAGGACGGGATCCGTCTTCACACGAGCCTGAAGCCGGAGTTCTCCTGCGGATTGGCGAACGTGGAGCTGGTGGACATGGATCCGGCCCGCCTCAACAACTGGCTGTGGAAGGAGCACCGGATCATCACCGTGGCCATCAAGCACCCGGAGTTTCAGGGCATCCGGGTCACACCCAGCGTCTACACCACCCTGGAAGAGCTGGACCGGTTCGTGGAAGCCATGCTCCACGCCAGGCGCTACGGCATCGCCTGAGGAGCCGGGGCGCCCGCCGGGAACCCGGGATGGGCTCCGGAGATACCAGGGGCGTGATGCGCCTCCGGCCCGCCGGATCCCGATTTCAGGGGTCCCGGGGAGGCCGCTAGCCAACCCACGAATCAACGGAAAGAGACGCCAATGAAGGAGATCCAGCTTTCGGTAGCCGACATGTCCTGCCAGCACTGCGTGGCCGCCATCAAGGAAGCCCTGGAGGGGGTGGAGGAGGTGGAGGAGGTCCAGGTCTCCCTGGAGTC
Source organism: uncultured Gemmatimonadaceae bacterium (assembly GCA_964652625.1). Classification (GTDB taxonomy): domain Bacteria; phylum Gemmatimonadota; class Gemmatimonadetes; order Longimicrobiales; family Gaopeijiaceae; genus CAZZEL01. The sequence goes on along the minus strand of CAZZEL010000049.1, from coordinate 9,235 downwards.
GAAATCCGCCCGGGTCCAGGCCCGGGACGACGCCAGGGACGAGACCCTGCTGAAGGCCGTAAGGGAGGCGGGCTACACGCCGGAGATCGTGAGCTCCTGACGGGCCGGCCGAACCCCCGACCCGGCCCCGGGAGAACGCAAAAAAAAGGAGAGCCCCAACCATGCCCCGAATCCCCCGTCTTCAACCCACTCCCCGCTCCTCAGCACGCTTCCGGGTCCCACCGCTCCTCCCGTTTCTTCCCTTCCTTGCCCTTCTCCTCCTCCTCGGCCTCCATCCGGGGCCGGGGTCGGCCCAGGAATCCTTCAGCCTGGACGAGATCCTCAGCGCCCCCTTTCCTTCGAACCTGGTTTCCCATCCGGGGACGGGCCGGCTGGCCTGGGTCTTCAACCACGAGGGCGCCCGGAACGTATGGACGGCCCGGGCCCCGGACTTCGAGCCCCGGCAGGTGACGGACTTCCGGGAGGACGACGGGGAGGGGATCAGCGGGCTCATCCTGATTCCCGACGGCTCCGGGATCCTCTTCAGTCGGGGTGGGGGCCCCAACGCCCGGGGAGAGTTCCCCAACCCCCGATCCCTCACCCAGGGCACGGAGTTGGCCATCTGGATGGTGGACGCCCCGGGCTCCGAGCCCCGGAGGCTGGCCCGAGGAGGGGGGGCGGCTCTCTCCCCGGACGGCACCACCCTGGCCTTCGTCCGCTCCGGTGAGATCTGGACCCTGGGATTGGAGGCGGGGGCCGAGGCCCAGCGATTGGCCACCGTCAGGGGAAGCCCCGGCTCCCTGCGCTGGTCTCCCGACGGGACCCGCCTGGCCTTCGTCAGCGGCCGGGGAGATCACAGCTTCGTGGGCGTCCTGGAGCCGGACGACGGAGAGGCGGTCACCTACCTGGATCCCAGCCTCAACCTGGACCGCAGCCCGGTGTGGAGCCCGGACGGAACCCGGATCGCCTTCATCCGGGCCCCCTACCCCCGGGGCTACCTTCCCTTCACACCGGTGCGGGAGGCCCTGCCCTGGTCCATCCGGGTGGTGGAGGTGGGGTCCGGGGAGGGCCGGACCGTGTGGACGGCACCGGAAGGGCCCGGGAGCGCCTTCCACGGGGTTTCGGCAGAGAATCAGCTCCTGTGGGGAGCCGGGGAGCGGCTGGTCTTCCCCTGGGAGGGCACGGGCTGGCTGAACCTCTACTCCGTCCCGGTCGCCGGATCCGGCGCCGAGCCCACGGCCCTCACCCCCGGGGACTTCGAGGTCCAGTTCGTGGCCCTCTCCGCTGACGGGGAGCGGATCCTCTACTCCTCGAACCAGGACGACATGGACCGACAGCACGTGTGGTCCGTTCCCGTATCCGGGGGCCCTGCCCGTCTCCTGACTCCCGGTGCGGGCATCGAGTGGTCCCCGGTGTCCGCCGACGAGACCGGCACCGTGGCCTTCCTGGCCTCGGGGCCCACGACACCGGCCCGGCCCGAGCTCCTCCCTCAGGGGTCTGCGGGGGGTGAGCGGCAGCGGCTCCTTCCTGGGGGAGCCTGGGACGACTTTCCCGCGGACCGACTGGTGGAGCCTGAGCCGGTGATCTTCTCGGCGTCGGACGGCCTGAGTATCCACGGCCAGCTCTTCCTCCCCCGGGACCACCGTCCCGGGCAACGCCATCCGGCCATGCTCTTCTTCCACGGGGGCTCCCGGCGCCAGATGCTCCTGGGATTCCATCACCGGGGCTATTACCACAACGCCTACGCCTTCAACCAGTACCTGGCCAGCCGGGGCTACGTGGTCCTGTCCGTGAACTACCGGAGCGGCACCGGCTACGGGATGGAGTTCCGGGAGGCCCTGAACTACGGAGCCCGGGGAGCCAGCGAGTTCAACGACGTCACCGGCGCCGGGGTCTACCTCCGGAGCCGGGAGGACGTGGACCCGGACCGGATCGGCCTGTGGGGCGGATCCTACGGGGGGTACCTGACGGCCCTGGGACTGGCCCGGGCCTCGGACCTCTTCCGGGCCGGAGTGGACCTCCACGGGGTCCACGACTGGAACGTGGTGATCCGGAACTTCGTGTCGTCCTATGACGCCACGGCACGGGAGGAGTTCGCGGAGCTGGCCCTCCGCTCCTCCCCCATGGCGGACCTGGACACCTGGCGCTCTCCCGTTCTCCTCATCCACGGGGACGACGACCGCAACGTCCCCTTCAGCGAGAGCGTGGACCTGGCCGTGGAGCTCAGGAAGCGGGACGTGGAGTTCGAGAGCCTGGTCTTCCCGGACGAGGTCCACGGCTTTCTCCTCCACGAGAACTGGCTGGCCGCCTACCGGGCCGCCGCCGATTTCCTGCACCGGAAGCTGGAGGGGGGACGATGACGCCAGGGCTCGCGTTCCGGGCCCTGTCACCCCACATTGGGGTTGATCCGAACACATGCAAGGAGGATTCACGCCATGGCCGTCTTCGATCTCATGGTCAACGGGGAGCGCAGGTCCGTTGACGTACCCCCGGACATGCCCCTCCTGTGGGTCATCCGGGATCACCTGGGGCTCACCGGGACCAAGTACTCCTGCGGGATCGCGTTCTGCGGCTCCTGTACCGTTCACATGGACGGGGAGCCCATCCGCTCCTGCGCCACCCCGGTGAGGGAGGCGGACGGGAAGGAGATCCTCACCATCGAGGGCCTCTCCCCGGACGGAAGCCACCCCCTGCAAAAGGCCTGGCTCGTGGAGCAGAGCCCCCAGTGCGGGTACTGCCATCCGGGCCAGATCATGCAGGCGGCGGCCCTTCTGGAGCGGAACCCCCACCCCACGGACCAGGAGATCGACGAGTACATGGCAGCAAACCTCTGCCGTTGTGGAACCTACCAGCGGATACGGAAGGCCATTCGCCGGGTCGAGCAGGAGGGAGTCTGATGAGTACGCGAGAGCTCACCCGGAGAGATTTCGTCAAGGAGACGGGCACCATGGGAGCCGGCCTGGTCATCGCCTTCCACTTTCCCTTCAGCGGCAGATTCCCGGAGGGGGTTGCCCCGGAGGACCTGGAGCCGAACGCCTGGATTCGTGTGGACCCGGGAGGCCTGCTGCACGTGATCTACGACGACCACGAGATGGGCCAGGGCAGCTCCACGGGCTTCATGATGATGACCTGCGAGGAGTTGGAGGGCTCCTGGAAGAACATCGTGTGGGAGCCCACCCCCACGGATCCCTCCACCTGGGTCCGGAACATCTCCACCGGGGGAAGCACCACCATCCGTCTGGGTTGGGATCCCCTCCGGAACGCCGCCGCCACGGCCCGGGAGATGCTCCGGTCCGCCGCGGCCCGGCGCTGGGGCGTAGAGGCCTCGGAGTGCGCGGCCCGGCAGAACGCCATCCACCACGAGAGCTCCGGCCGGAGCCTGGGGTACGGCGAGCTGGCCGAGGAAGCGGCCACCCTCCCGGTGCCCGACGACCCGCCCCTGAAGGACCCCCGTGACTTCTGGCTGGTGGGCCACTCCACGGATCGGCTGGACCTCCCGGACAAGGTGGTGGGCAAGACGGAATTCGGCATGGACGTTCGTCTGCCGGACATGCTCTACTGCGCCGTCCGCCGGCCCCGGCAGTTCCAGGGCACCATCCGGGGTGTGGACGACTCGGCGGCCCGGGAGGTCCCGGGGGTGGTGGATGTCCGGGAGATCGAGGGCGCCGTGGCCGTGTACGCCACGGACACCTGGGCGGCCATCAAGGGCATGCAGGCCCTGGAGCTGGACGTGGACCCCGGCCCCAACGCCGACCAGAGCACGGAGACCCTCCGGCAACGTTGCCTGGAGCTCATCCAGCGGGACGGCGAGGTGGAGCGGGAGGAAGGGAACGTCCAGAGAGCCATGAACGGCGCCGCCCAGGTCCTGGAGGCGGACTACGACACCCCCTTCCTGGACCACGCCCCCATGGAGCCGCTGAACGCCACGGTCCACGTCCGGGGCGACGAGGTGGAGGTCTGGGTCCCCACCCAGTCCGCCTCCAGCTCCCAGCAGCTGGCCGCCGAGGCCGCCGGGGTGGACGAGGGCAACGTCATCATCCACTCCCTCCTCACCGGTGGGGGCTTCGGCCGCCGCCTCTACCCCGACGAGGTGACCTTCGCCGTCCGGGCGGCCATGGAGAAGGACGTCCCGGTCCAGATGGTCTACACCCGGGAGGAGACCACCCGGCACGGCCGGTACCGGCCCTTCACCCTCCAGCGCCTCCGGGCCGGCCTTGACCAGGAGGGCTGGCCCGTGGCCTGGCACCACCGGATCGTGGGGCCGCCCCCGAAGAGCACCTCCATCGGGGGTTCCGTGAATCCGCCCTACTCCTTCCCGAACTTCCTCATGGACTGCCACATCGAGGACTGGGGCATTCCCATCGGAGCCTGGCGGTCCGTGGGCAACACCCAGACGGGCTTCGCCGTGGAATCCTTCATCGACGAGTGCGCCCACGCCGCCGGCAAGGACCCCCTGGAGTACCAGCGGCACCTCATGCGTGAGGCGAACCCCCGCCTCCTGAACTGCCTGGAGATGGCGGCGGAGAGGGCGGACTGGGGCCGGAGCATGGGGGAGCGCCAGGGCCAGGGCCTGGCGGCCTGGACCTGCTTCGAGGGCTTCGTGGGCATGGTGGCGGAGGTGACGGTGGAGGAGGACGGCACGGTCCGCGTGGACCGGATCGTCTCGGTGTCGGACCACGGCACCGTGGTGAATCCGGAGGCCGTCCGCAGCCAGTTCGAGGGAGGCATCGCCCTCATCCTCTCCCACGCCCTGAAGTCGGGGATTCACATCGAGAACGGGGCGGCCGTGGAAAGCAACTTCCACGACTACCAGATTCTCACGTTCCAGGACATGCCGAAGGTGGAGGTCTACTTCGTGGAGAGCCTGGACCGGCCCGGAGGCGTGGGTGAGCCCCCGGTGCCTCCCCCCACCCCGGCGGTCTGCAACGCCATCTTCGCCGCCACGGGGAAGCGGGTGAGGAAGCTACCCCTGGACAAAGCGTTCCTGGCAGCGGAGTAGAGCGCTTTCGAACAAGGGGGGTGCACCTGCCGTTCTCCGGTGGGGGCTCTCCCCTGGAGCCCCAGCGGCCCGGTCCCGGAAACCCGGGAACCGGGCCGCGAACGTTGAGGTGCTTCGGTTCGGCGAGGGCAGCGGCAGAGTGGGGGACCCTACTCCGGCAGGACCACGGTGCCGGCCTCCCGACGGACGATGTCGGCCGCATCGTCCAGGGAGCCGATGGCGGAGAATCCCCCGGTGTTCTCCACGAAGCGGAGGGCCGCCGTGATCTTGGGCTTCATGGAGCCGTCGGGGAACTCCTCCATCATGTCCCGGAGCTCCCCCGGCGTGGTCCGGTGGATGTCCTGGGCCTCGGGGGTACCGAAGCCCCTCTGGACCGCCGGGACGTCGGTGAGCATGACCAGCCCGTGGGCTCCCACCTCCTCGGCCAGCAGGGAGGCGGTCATGTCCTTGTCGATGACGGCCTCCACCCCGATCCATCCCTTCTCCTCGTCCCGCACCACGGGGATGCCCCCGCCCCCGGCGCATACCACCAGGACGCCCCGGACCAGGAGGCGCCGGAAGATCTTGGCCGGGATGATGTCTATGGGAAGGGGGGAGGGCACGACCCGGCGGAGACCGTCCCCGTCCGGGGCCAGGCTCCAGCCCAGATTGCTGGCCAGACGCTTGGCCTCCTCCGGCTCGAAGACAGGGCCGATGGGCTTGGTGGGGTTCTGGAAGGCCGGATCCGCCGGATCCACCTCCACCCGGGTCAGAATGGAGAGGATCTCCCGTCCCGGGAGCCGGTTGGAGAGCTCCTGCTCCACCAGGTAGCCGATCATCCCCTCCGTCTCGGCACCCAGCACGTCCAGGGGGTTCTGGAAGAGGTCCGAGTAGGAGGCCTCCTGGAGGGCCAGGAGGCCCACCTGGGGGCCGTTGCCGTGGGTGAGGACCACGTGGTGCTCCCGGGCCACCTCGGCGATGGAGACGCCGGCCCGACGCATGTTCTTCCGCTGAACCTCGGCGGAAACCGGCTCTCCCCGTTGCAGGAGAGCGTTTCCACCCAGGGCGATGACGACGATCAAAGGATCCATGCTGGCAATCTTCTATGGTAAAGGGCCGCAGCCCGGGGTTCTGGCCCCGGACCATGCAGCCGGAGGACGATGGCCAACGGACCCGGGATCTCCCGGGTTGTTCCACCCACCCCCGGCGTCGCCACGGGCCCGTTCGGGTCCGAAGGAAGCCTGAGTCTAGGCGGCCCGGCAGTGGGGAGCAAGGCATCCTGCTCCTTCCCCGGCCCCTGTCTGTCTCCAGGGGCCGGGGGAACCCATTCCCGGAGCTGCTGTCAGCCGGTATAGAACGTACGAAAAGACCTATGATTCATTCAGGTGATAATTGCGGAAATACTCCTCGCTAGCTCCCCGTCAAGCAACGAGATGCAACGATTTGTGCTTTTCGTGGTGACCCTTTAGTATAGGGTGTCTCGAAGTGAGGAAGATCGCAGAGCGGTTTGTTTGACATAGATCGACATACGGATGGACACAGGCGGCTGGCCCCCCGGCGCATCCTTCGGGGGCGCTTGGTAGGTTTTGTTCGGTCCTGTCATTCTTCCTTTTTCGATCTCCCTGTCAGAGCTCCCGAAACACCATGGATGAATAGTCATGCGGAATCCGGCGATCCGGATTCCCTTTCCGACCCCGACCCGGCCCCATCTCCGTTTGTGTGGGCGGGCTCCCGGGGTCGTCTTGTGTTCGGACCGAACGGCACCGGGCCCGGGGCCAAGCGCTCCGCAGCCGGGCCGTGGCGTCCGCTCACCGAGGAGGATCCAGTGGACCTCCTGCCACTTGTTGAACCTCATACAGACGAGGAGGCATGCATGTCCCCAGAACAGTCGGGACCTGTACGGAGCACACCTCACCCGTCGGGGCCCGGAACATTCCGGTTCCTCGCCGGTCTCGTCGCCTTGCTGTTCTGCTTCGCCGCACCTCTGGCGGCGCAGAACACGGGGCGCGTGACCGGAGAGGTGACGAACCTCGACTCGGGTGAGCCCCTTACCGGCGCCCAGGTCGTCCTGGAAGGGACGGGCATCGGAGCCCTGGCCAACAACGTTGGCCGGTTCGTCCTGCTCAACGTTCCCCCGGGCGATTACACCCTGAACGTGGAACGCATCGGGTTCGCCACCCACACCGAAACCATCTCCGTCCCCGCCGGGGAAACGGTGGTGGTGGACGTGGGTCTCCGGCCCAAGGCCGTGGAGCTGGAAGGCGTGGTGGTGACGGGTACCGCCGGCCAGGCCCGCCGGCGTGAGATCGGAAACAGCGTGACCCAGATCAACGCGACCCAGCTCGAGAACAAGGCCGTCACGGATTTCGCCGACATCCTCCAGGGCCAGGCCGCGGGTCTCTCGGTCATGGAGAACTCCGGAGCGCCGGGGACCGGTTCGTCCATTCGTCTCCGGGGCAACAACTCCGTGACCTTCGGGAACCAGCCCCTCATCTACGTGGACGGCGTCCGCATCTCCAACAGCGCCTACAGCCAGTTCGATGAAGCGAACCAGGGGGCTTCACCCCTGGACGATCTGAACCCCGCCGACGTGGAGCGGGTGGAAGTGGTGAAGGGTGCTGCGGCGACAACGCTCTACGGCACCGAGGCCGCCGGCGGCGTCATCCAGATCTTCACGAAGCGGGGAGCCGCCGGCGCCCCGGCGTGGCAGTTCCAGGTGGAGCAGGGCTTCAGCCAGGCGCCCTGGATCGGGCCGGACGAGGACGTGAACCCCCACGGCCTCTACTTCAACAAGTGCCGAAACGTGGACACGGACGGTGACGGCACGGTGGACTACAACGATCCCAGCTGCCCCGAATCCGGAAGCTGGCTCAAGCTGGGCCACATGCAGCGCTACAACCTCTCCGTCCGGGGGGGAAGCGAGACCACGGACTACTTCATCTCCGGGAAGTTCGGGCGCACGAACAGCGTCTACAACGCACCGAAATGCGTACCGCAAGCCCCGGAGTGGGACGAGTGCGTGGAGTGGACCGACGACGAGGAGCCGGCCTACTCCCAGGAGGCCTCCATCCGGGGGAACTTCGGCTTCAACCCCACCGAGAATCTCACCATCCGCCTGAACAACAACTACACATGGCGGAACATCAAGTGGATTCCCGACGGCAACAACGCCGAGGGCATGGGGATCAGCGTGGCCCGGGGGTACGCCGGGTACACCACCGGGGAGATGGATGGCCTGGTCTACACCATGGACCTCGACACCCGGTTCGATCACTTCACCACCGGGATGAACATCCTCTGGAACCCCTGGGAAGGGGTGGACCAGAAACTTTCCCTGGGGATGGACTATACCCGTAGCCGGTATATGGAAGAGCGGCCGTGGGGCTTCTGGTACAGCCAGGAAGGCGGCAAGGAGGTGGACGACATCAGCCGCCGGGTCATGACCGTGGACTACACGGGGACGTGGCGCACGGCGCTGCCTATCTTCCAGGACCAGAACTTCGAATCCGTCTTCTCCTGGGGCGCCCAGTTGTACGACAACCGGCGCTGGGGCCTGAACGTGAACGGCGAGACCTTCGCCGGCCCTGGTGAGAAGCTGGTCACCTCCGGCGCCAATCTGGACGTCTGGGGGGAGTACAACCGGACCCTGACCAGTGGCGGCTTCTTCTTCCAGGAGCAGATCGGCTGGCAGGACAAGCTTTTCCTCACCGGTGGCGTCCGCTACGACGGCTTCAGCACCTTCGGTGAGGGCTTCGACCTGGCCGTCTATCCCAAGGCCCAGCTCTCCTACCTCATCTCCGACGAAGTCTTCTGGCAGGAGAACCTCCCCTGGTGGAACAGCCTGAAGCTCCGGGGAGCCATCGGCCAGTCCGGAAAGGCTCCCGGGGCCTTCGACGCCGAGCGGGTGTGGGAAGCGGATCCGGCGGACGAGGGGCAGCCCGGCGTGATCATCGCCAACCTGGGGAACCCGGACCTGGGTCCCGAGGTCACCACCGAGTACGAAGGTGGGTTCGACGCCTCCTTCCTGGACGACCGCCTGGGCGTGGAGTTCACCTACTACTACCAGAAGACCACCGACGGTCTCATCGCCGTGGCGGAGGTCCCCTCCAACGGTGTGGCCGAGACGCAGCTCCGGAACGTGGGTGAGTTCAAGAACACGGGAATCGAGCTGTCGGCGAACTTCGAGGCCCTCCGGATGGACAACTTCCTCTGGACCGTCGGGGGGCACCTCTCAACGAACAACAGCGAGGTCCTGGACCTGGGCGGCCTGGAAGACAA
>CAZZEL010000048.1:0-28077 GCA_964652625.1 uncultured Gemmatimonadaceae bacterium | reverse complement strand
GTCCTCCTCTACCTGGCTCCCCGACACAAGAGGATCGACGCCCGGACCGGGGCCGACACCTCGGCCATCGAGGAGCTCCAGCGCCGTGTGGAGACCTTCCACGACGAGCACGCCCGGGTCCTCAATCTCCCGGACCTCATGTTCATTCTGGCCGTGGGCTTCGGAGCCACCGGCCTCGGGCATCTCCTGGGAGACGGGATTGCCGGCTGGATCGCCGTGAATGCCCCCGGCCTGGACCGCCTGAGCCTCACCAGCTCCTTCTTCTGGCTCGTGGTCATCGCCACGTCCCTGGGGCTCATCCTCTCCTTCACCCCCGTGAAGAACCTGGAGGGTGCGGGAGCCTCCCGGATCGGCTCCGCCATGCTCTACGTGCTGGTGGCCTCCATCGGGCTGGGCATGGACATCGGGGCCATCTTCACGAACCCGGGCCTCTTCGTCATGGGGGCCATCTGGATGAGCTTCCACGCCGGCCTGCTCCTCCTGGTGGCCAAGCTCCTCCGGGCCCCCCTCTTCTACATGGCCGTGGGAAGCCAGGCCAACGTGGGAGGAGCGGCCTCCGCCCCGGTGGTGGCCTCGGCCTTCCATCCGACGCTGGCCCCTGTGGGGGTGCTCCTGGCCGTCTTCGGCTACGCCCTGGGGACGTACGCCGCCTGGATCTGCGGCCTCATCATGCAGAGCATCGCCACCTGAGGGCCCTTTGAACGATTGGGGCCAGAGCACCGCAGATCCTGGGCCCTTCGCCCCAAGGGCTGTCGAATGGTCTCTACCCCGTAAGCAGCAAGGGGCAGCCCACCCGGCCCAGAATCCGACGGAGCCGAACCTCGCTGTCCGTGAACCGGTCCCGGGAGATCACCACCAGGCCGCACCCGATGGAGCACAGGTGGTCCAGAATCTCCTCCGGCTCCCGGGTCATGAGGGTGGAGAAGCTCGGCTCCTCTCCCACTCCCGCCTCCTCCAGGACCGAGGTGGCTTCGTTCCGGAGCTGTCGTGTGGTGCCGGAGGGGCCGTGGAGAACCACGAAGAGGTCCGTATCCTCCCGGAGCCCACTCAGACCCGCGGCCTGGGCCAGGCTCTTCCTGGCTGCCTCGGAGCCATCGAAGAGGACGCAGACCCGATCCCCCAGAGTGGCCCCCTTCCGGAGGACCATGACCGGCTTTCCGGCCCGGGTCACCACGGCTCGGGTGGTGGAGCCGGGATCCCGTCCCATCCAGTGACTCCGGGCTCCCAGACTCACCAGGTCGGCGCTCCGGGCCGCCTCCAGGAGGCTGGTCACCACTCTGCCCCGGGTCACCCGGAAGGACCATCGTACCTCCGACTCTCCTGCAGCCTCCTCCATGGCACGTCGGAGCCGGGCCACCTCCAACCGGAGCCTCCGTTCCAGGTCCTCCCGGCGAATCGACCGCTCTTCCCCGGACAGAGCGTCCGTCTCCCGGAGAAAGGAGACCATGGGCAGGCCGAGAACGTCCGCGTCCTCCACGTAAACCCCCACCAGCTCGGCTCCCAGGGAACGAGCCAGACGGGCGGCGGCCTCCAGGGCCGCTCGTCCGTGGGCCGAGGCGTCCAGGGCAACCAGAATCTGCTTGATTCCCGGGCCCCTCTCCTCCCCGGCCATGTCACTCTCCCCCTTCCCGGCTTCCGGCAAAGCCCTTCCAGCGCTCCGCCAGCTCCTCGAGGCGATTCTCCACGGCGGCGTTCACCGTCCCCTCCGGGTAGCGCCCGTTCTCTCGCTCTCCCATGGCCTTCCCGGTGAGGATCTCCATCCCCTGGTCCACCGTCTCCACGGGCCACACGTGGAACTCCCCGTCCCGGATGGCCTCCACCACGTCCTTTCGGAGCATGAGGTGCTTCGTATTGGCGGCGGGAATGAGGACTCCCTGCTCCCCGGTGAGGCCCCGGGTCCGGCAAACGTCGAAGAACCCTTCGATCTTCTCGTTCACGCCCCCCACGGGCTGGATCTGGCCCCGCTGGTTCACGGACCCGGTGACGGAAATGGACTGCCTCAGGGGGACCTCCGACAGTGCGGAGAGGAGGGCGTAGAGCTCAGCGGAGGATGCGCTGTCCCCGTCCACCCCCCCGTAGGACTGCTCGAAGACCAGGCTGGCGGAGAGGGAGAGAGGATACTCCCGGGCGTAGCGACCTCCCAGGAATCCCGCCAGGATGAGGACCCCCTTGGAATGGATGGGACCGCTCAACTCCACTTCCCTCTCGATGTTCACCACCTCCCCCTTCCCCAACCGGTAGCGGGCGGTGATCCGGCTGGGACGGCCGAAGGCGAAGCCCCCGAGCTGGAGAACGGAGAGGCCGTTCACCTGACCCGTCTCCACGCCTTCGGTGTCGATGAAGATGGTGTTGCGTTCGATCTCCTCCTGCACCCGGTCCCGGAGACGGCTGGCCCGGTAGATCCGGTGATCCACGGCTGCCTGGACGTGCTCCGCTTCTACACGATCGCTCCCGGCCTCCTCCGCCCAGTGGTCCGCCTCCTTGAGGAGATCCAGGATGCCCCGGGTCTTCACCGAGAGCTTCTCCCCGTCCCCGGCCATCCGGGCACTCCGCTCGATGACCCGGGCCACGGCGTCCCGCTGGAAGGGCCTGAGCTCCTCTCGCTGCACGGCTCCGGCGATGAGCTTGGCATAGATCTCTTCGTTCTCGTGGCTCCGGTCCATGCGGTCGTCGAAGTCCGCCTCCACCTTGAAGAGCTCCGGGAAGTCCGGATCGTAGGCCGAGAGGAGGTAGTAGAGGAGACGGCTCCCCAGGAGCACCACCTTCACGTTCAGGGGCACGGCTTCCGGATCCAGGGTCACGGTGCTCACCAGGCCCATCATCTGCCGGGGCGACTCGATGTTCAGCTCCCGGGACTGCAGGGCCCGCTTCAGCCCCTCCCAGGCGAAGGGCTGGAGGAGGATCCGCTGGACGTCCACCACGAGGTAGCCCCCGTTGGCCCGGTGCAGGGCCCCGGAGCGGATCATGTTGAAGTCCGTCACCAGGGCCCCCTGGAAGGGCTGGTATTCCACCCACCCGGCGAGCTTCTGATACGTGGGATGGTCCAGGTAGACCACGGGGGCGTGCTCCGATTCCTGGTGATCCACGGCCACGTTCACCTTGTAGCGCCGGAGCAGGGGATGCTGACTCATGGACTCTCCGGGAGGTGGTCCACCACCGCCGGGGCCTCCGGGACCTCCGCCACTCGGTGAGGGGCCACCACCCCCACCACCCATGGGGCCCCCACCCCCACCACCCTCAGCCTGCTGCTGGGCAGTGGCCAGCTCCTTGAAGAGCTGGATGTTCTCGGCCACGTCCTTCTCGATGGCGTCCAGGTGCTCCTGGATCTCGTCGTTGTCCTGGAAGTGCTCCCGGACCTTCTCCAGGAGGTCCCGGACCGTGGCCCGGGCCATCTCCTGGTCCAGAGAACGGAGCTTCTCCTGGAACTCCCGCCGGGCCTTCGGGACCTGTCGAAGGATGCCCTGGAGCTCCTGGTGGAGGTTCTGGATCTCCTCCTCCAACTCCTCCCGCTCTTCCTGAGAGAGCTCCTCCAGCTCTTCCGCCGGCACCGGCTCGTCGTCCCGGACCGGGGTGAAAACGAAGCCCGTGGGTGTCCGCAACAGGGTCAGGTCCTTTTCCTCGGCCCGCTCCTGAAGGTCCTCCACCGCTTCCTGCTGGCCCTGGGCCGAGGACTCCTCCTCGACCTGGCGCCGGTTCTGGTACTCCTCGCTCTCGAAGGCGGCCCGGAGGGCCGGGGCCAGATCCTCGGCGAAGCGATCCATCTCCCTGGCCAGCTCCCGTCCCGTACCCGGAGGTAGACAGAGGGCGTTGGGCTCGTTGGAGTCCTCGAAGTTGTTCACGTAGCACAGGTCGTCCGGCGTGGGCTCCTCCCGGGCCCGTTCCTCCAGGAAATGCCGCACGATCTCCCGTTTCCGGGTGTCCTCCGGGCCCAGGGCGTAGACGTTGAACCCGTCTCCGTTCATGCCCATGCCGAACCGGACGGATGCCTCGGCTCGGGTCTGTCCCACCGTGGTGACGCCGTCTTCCAGATCGTCGGTGGTCTGAAAATCCAGCTTGTCCAGATTGCAGGGACGGTACAGCTCGTCGGGTGCGGTGATCTCCGGGTGGGTCGGTCCCTGGTTGCCGTCGTCTGTGGCCACGAGTGCTTACTCCGGGTCGGTGGGGAAACTGGGTCACTCTTCCCCGGGGTAACACCGCACCGGGAGAGAAGGTCTCCGGGCTCGCGACCCTTCCGGATTCAGGCTGGAAGTCCCCGGACCGTGAGGCCTCGAAGGTGGTGGGGACGGGAGGGAAACGTCGCCACGGGCTGCCAGCTCAAGCCCCCGTCCAGAGACCGGTGGAGCCCCCGCTCGTCGGCGGCCCAGAACTCTCCCGGGCCGGTCCCGGAACGCACCAGGGGAGCGATGGTGTCCGGGGGCTCGGGCCAACCGGGTTCCACCCTCTGCCAGGGATCCGTCCCCACCCTGCGATAGAGACGGCCGTCGGATCGCCCGGCCACGTAGGCGGTGCGGGGCCCGGAGGCGGCGGAGACCACCACGATCTCCGGACTCTCGGGAGCGATGGCCACGCTTCGGAGGTAGCCCACCTCCAACCCCTCCCGGGGGCGAGTCCATGTGGCTCCCCCGTCCTCACTCTCGAAATAGCCGTCTCCGGCGGCCACCCGGAGGGTGCGGGGTCGGCGAGGATGAATGGCCAGCTCGTGGGTGTCCCGGGGTCCGCCCACGACCCGGTCTCGCCAACGCCCGCCACCATCGGTGGTGGTGACGAGAGCCCCCGCCTCCACCGCCACCCACAGGCGCCCCTTCCGGGAGGGGTGGCAGGCGATCCAGCGCACGTGGTGGGTCTCGGGCCGAGGGGGAAAAGCCCACTCCGGGGAGGAGGGAAGCTGGGACAGCTCGCTGGTCTTCTCCCACCGCCCCCCACCGTCGTCGGTGTGCCACACGGCACTGGGCTCCGTTCCCACCCAGATCCGATACCGCCGGGAAGGACTGACTGTGACGGCCATGATGGCCTGGTCCTCCAGGCCGCCGGGCTGCCACGAGCGCCCTCCGTCGTCACTCCGGAGCACCCCGTCTTCCGTGGTCCCGGACCAGGCCCGGTCAGGGACCCAGAGATCCCAGGCCACGGCGCTGGGCCGACGCCCCTCCAGTCCGGACCCGGGAACCAGAACCTCCTGGCCCGGGATCCAGGAGAGAAGGTTGTCGTGGGTGGCCACGAGGATGCGGGGCTTCCGGGACGGGGCGACGGCGGTCATGGTCGTCCAGACACCGAACACGGAGTGATGTGCCGGCTGGGGAGTTTCTGGCCCTGCCTCTTCGGCCTCCCCTGCCCGCTACACCCTCAGCGCCGGAGCACTGTCCGGATAGTGTTCCTTCAGCTTCCGCCGACTCCCCTCCAGGGCCCCGGCGTCGCCCTGCACCACGTGACGGACCACCCCGGACCACCAGAGGGCCTCCGGGGCGAAGACGCTTTCCGGGTGGTCCCGCTGAATCCCGTCCAGGAGCTCCACGGCTTCCTGGAACCGCCCCCGCCGGAGCCCCACCAGGGCGTCACCCAGGTCCAGAAGGACCTGAAAGGAGTCCTCCGGGATCACTCCGGGCCAGTCCAGGAGGGACGTGCCGTCCGGGTCCAGGAAGTAGAGGGTGGGCGTCCAGAAAGGACGGTACCGACGGGTGGCCTCCCGGTCCCGGCCCAGGTAGAGCTTCAGGGGCACGAACCGGTCCGATACCCGGGAAATGGTCCCCTCGTGGGAGAGCACCTCGGCATCCAGCCGAGCACATTCGGGTCACGGATCCTTGGCGAAGTAGAGGAGTACGGCCCTGCGCTCCTTGCGGCCCCACTCCAGGGCCTCGTCCCGATCCTCCATCCACGCTATGCTGATGGTGACCTCCCTGGCCTGTGGATTCCACTCGTTCTCTGGTGTCGGTATGCCAGGGAAAGGATAAGGTGCCGGTTCCCGGATCGGGAGGGCCCATCTCGGAACCCACGGGTTTTTTTCCTCGAGAGGAAGATACGATGGACATGACGACGCCGGTGGTACTCCTCCACGCCTTTCCCCTGAACGCCTCCATGTGGAAGCCCCAACTTCCGGTGCTGGGAGACCGGACCGTTCTCACCCCCAACTTCCCGGGCTTCGGCGGGCGACCCGTGACGGAGGCGGACCTGGACGCCTTCGCCGAGACCGTCATCAAGGACATGGCCCCGGCGGGCATCTCCAGAGCCGTGGTGGTGGGACTGTCCATGGGAGGGTACGTGGCCTTCAGGCTTTTCGCCCGGGCTCCGGAGCGCATCGCGGGCCTGGTCCTGGCCGACACCCGTGCCGGTGCCGATGACGAAGCGGCCCGGGCCAAGCGAACAGACCAGGCGGCCCGAGCTCGTCGGGAGGGAGTGGGCTGGCTGGAGGAAGCCCTCCTTCCGGCCCTCCTGGGAGACACCACGAGCCGGGAGCGCCCGGAAGTGGTGGACACGGTCCGGGCCATGATGGCCGAAGGGGACCGGGAGGGTGTGGCCCGGGCCCTGGAAGCCATGCGGGAGCGGCCGGACTCCACCCCGGAGCTGGAGCGGATCCAGGTCCCCACTCTCGTCCTGGTGGGTGGGGAGGACACCCTCACCCCCGAAGGCGAAGCCCGGATCATGGCCGACGCCATCCCGGGAGCCCGCCTGGAGATCCTCCCGGGGGCGGGCCACCTCTCGAATCTCGAGGCCCCGGAGGCCTTCAACGAGTCCCTGATGAGGTTCCTGGGAGGCGGCTGACCACCGGCGGGACCCGGCCCAGGTCTTTCCGTCTCCCGGCGCCCGTCCGCCCTCAGGCGGTCCAGCGCCGGCGTGCGTGCTCCAGGTAGGGAAGGATGACGTCGTTCTTCCCACCCCCGGTCCCGTCGTAGGTCACCGAGACCACGGGAACTCCGGTCTTCTCCTGGATTTCCCGGGTCATGGCCTGGGTGACCAGGGAGGGACAGCAGTAGGCAGGGCTGACCTGAACGAAGAGGGCCACGTCGGGGTGGTGCCGGGTGATGTAGAAGACCTTCAGGAGGTTGTCCATGGACTCCCCCGAGTGCTCCACCCGGACGTTGTACTCCGACAGGATGCTCCGGGGAGAGACGTCGTAGGCCGGCTCCCCTTCTCCCAGGACGCTCTCGAAGTAGCGGAAGTACCGCTTCTCCAGCCGGGTCAGGGCCGTCATCCAGACCCCCGCCGTGACCACGTTCAGGTACTTCCCCTCCAGGAACCATTTCCAGTAGTAGGGCCGGGCCACCATCTTCAGGTAGGAGGTGTAGGGTGTGGTGATGACCTCGCCACCGTGGGCCTCGATGAAGTGGACCAGATCCTGGTTCAGGACCCGGTTGTCCCGGGCATAGAGATCCCCGAAGATGGCCACTTTCGGTCGCCAGCTTTCCCCTCCGCCGGTCTCCATCGGGATCTCCCGGAAGCCAGCGATCACCTCCCCCAGAGCCGCCTCCTTCGACTCCCCGGTCTCGAAGGCATCTTCCAGCCGCAGCAGGCTCTCCTCCAGGATCCCGTCCGTGGCCCCCGGTGTCGCCTCCCGGGGCCGGATCCGACATCCCATCCTCCGGAGGAATCCGCCGAACATGTAGGCCAGGTAGCCGTCCAGGGGGAGGGTCGCGGCGATGTCCTGGAGGGAGATGCCTCCGGCGTAGACCCGGGCCTCCTCGAAGCCCTGACCGTGGGTCTCGAGGATCGTGCGGATGTGATGGGGAAAGAGATGGATGTTGCAGGCCACGTTGGAAGCCATCATCCACAGGACCGCCCGGTCCGGGTCCACACCCTGGGCTTCCACCGTCTCCATGAAGTCCTGGGCGATGATGCTCAAGGGGGTGCACTGCCCGGAGTTGTGTCGGAGACTCCTTCGGACCGACCCCTCCGAAGCCTCCAGGAGCCGGGCGTCCAGGCCCGTTCGTCTCACGGCCGCCACCAGGAGACGCAGGCTGGTTGAGTCCCAGTTGGGGAAGTAGAGGGTCCGGCCTTCGAGGTCCACCTCCCGGTGAGAGGATCCCAGGGGGAGGGACGGATGTCTCTTGCCCTTGGGAGCGGACAGTCCACCGGGAATCCGGGCCCGGAAAGGTTCCTCCTCGTGGTGGTTTCGGAAGGCCCTCACCGCAGCCTCGATCCGGGTCTCGTAGCCCAGCCGGGAGTCGTGCTCATCCAGCTCCAGAACCAGGTGGGGCTTCTCGTGGGCCTCCAGGATCTGGCGGAAGTAGGTGGTGACGAAGGAATCGGGAGAACAGCGGAAAGAGGTCACCAGGACGGGGTAGGCCCCCGGCGTCAGGGCCGTGATCTGAGCGGATTCCAGAATCCGAGCCGCGTAGTGCCAGTGCACGTCCTCCAGGATGGGGGCAACGGCTTCCAGGGCCTCCCCGGAAGAAGGAAGCATGTCCTGGTAGAAGACCCGGACGCCGAGGGAGGCGAAGGTCTCGGGGATGCCCTTGTTCATCCACCGGGACAGGACCGTGTAGGGCCGGCCCAAGAGGACGACGTGGAATCCATCCCCCCGGGCCGCCTCCCGCCGGTAGACGTCCCGGAGGGCCCGCCGGCCCTTCTCCTGTTCCCGCTCCGTCTCCTCGAAGGCGGTGAAGACCTCCAGGGGCGAGAGGCCTCCCGGCACCAGGTCCTGAAGAGCCCGGTACAGCTCGGCGCCGCTGACCAGGCTCCCATAGGAGGAGTGCACCAGGGGGGTGACCACCCGGTGGCCGTCCTCCGGACCACCCAGGGATCGGGCCAGCGTCGGGGCGAACTGGGTGTAGTAGCACAGCTTCCGCTTCGGACCCTCGGGCTCGGACCTCCGCTCCAGGTAGAAGGGCAGGAAGATCCGGTCCGCCCGGTCCAGGAGGTAACGAACATGCCCGTGGAGAGCCGTCATGGGAGCGCAGAGCTCCGCTCGGGCCAGTTTGCGACCCTCCTTCAGGGCCTCCGGGTATCCCTGGCTGGTGATCACCCGGACGCCCAGCCGGCGAAAGAAGCTCTTCCAGAAGGGCAGATCCTCGAAGAGATGAAGGGCGGCGGGGAGCCCGACGGTGGGAGTCGACGCAGGCTCCGCTGCCGGTGGGGCGTGGGCTTCACCGGAGGGAGGAGGTGGAAGGCGACGGCCCGGGGGCGGGGACAACGCCCGCTTCCGGGCCCGAAAGAGATCGAACCCGGAGGTGTTGCTCCGCACGTGTTTCCGGGTCTCCCAGTCCCGACCGCACAGGAAGCCGCAGGCCACCGTCTCTCCCTCCACTTCCGCCACGCTCAGCTTGCAGTGGTTGGCACAGAGCTCGCAGATCTCGGACCGGACCGGGATGCGGCTCCGGTGCAACCCCACTCCCCGGAAGGTGGAGACTCGGATCCCCTCATCCCGCAGGGTCAAGGCGGCCCCCAGAGCCCCCGTGAGATGACAGTACCGTGACACCAGGATGGGCTTGCCCAGTCGCTGCTGGAAGGCGGCCACAAGGGCCCGGTTCCGGGCCGTGGCCCCCTGGAAGACCACGGTATCCCCCACCGCAGCCTCAACGGCCACCTTGTTCAGGTAGTTCTCTCGGACGGAGTGCAGGACGGCGGCCAAAACCTCTCCCGTGGAGTAGCCTTCCCGGAGGTAGTGATTCAGGTCCCGCTCCATGAAGACGGTGCAGCGCTCGCTGGCCATGGGGGAAGGACATCCCCGGGTCCGGGCAGCGTACTCCGACAGGGGCACGTCCAGCCGTCTGGCCTGCTCTTCGATGAAGCTCCCGGTGCCGGCGGCGCATACGCTGTTCATCACGGAGAGGGTGACCCGACCGTCCCGGAGGGTGGTGAACTTGGAGTCCTGGCCCCCGATCTCGATGATGGTGTCCACGCCGGGATGGAGCTCCACGGCAGCCCGGGCATGAGCCGTGATCTCGTCCAGGATCAGATCCGCCCCCAGGATCCGGCCGATGAACTTCCGGCCGGCACCCGTAGTGCCGGCTCCCAGGATCTCCAGATCCACGTCCCGGGCTCTGGCCCATGCGTCCACGGCCTCCAGGATGAGCTGCACGGCAACCAGGGGCTTCCCGGCGGTGCCCGTATAGAACCCCGCCAGCATCTTCCCTTCCCGGGTGGTGAGGGCGGCCTTCGTGCTGGTGGAGCCAATGTCGACTCCCAGGTAGACCGGGAGGGGCCGGTCGGAGAGAGGGGGGGCCGGCTCCCGGTAGGTCTCCAGTTCCAGGGACTGGGAGTGGTTCACCACCTGCCCCCGGAAGAGGGCCAGGCCGCTCCCTTCCCCTTCCTCCCCCTCCGGCGCCGGATCTCCCTGGAGACCCGGATCCAGGGGAGGATACTCGTAGGCCCGGCGATCCCCGGGAGGTTGGGCCACCAGGCGTTCCAGCAGCGCCTCGGGAGACAGACTCACGCCTTCACCACCCCTCCCCCGCATCTCCCTCTCTTCCAGGAGCTTCAGGGCAGCGCCGGCGGCACCCAGAGGGATCTCCCTGTCGGCCATCACCTCCACCTCCAGCAGATCCCGGAGGTGCCGGACCACAGCCTCGTTCCGGGCCACGCCCCCCACCACCAGGAGAGGGCCGTAAAGGACTTCCCCGGTGATGAGGGTGTCCACGATGCTCCTGGCCACCCCTCGGCAGAGGCCGTCGCAGATGGCGCCCAGGGAATAGCCCTCCTGCTGGGCATGCACCAGATCCGTCTTGGCGAAGACAGCGCACCGGGAAGCGATCTTCGGGGGAGGCTCCCGGCTGGCCAGGGCCAGGGCCGCAAGCTCCTGGACTCCGGCCAGATCCAGGCGACGGGCCTGCTGGTCCAGGAAGCCACCGGTTCCGGCGGCACAGCCCGGGTTGTGTCGGAAGCTCAGGTACTCCCCGTCGGGGTCGAAGCGGATCAAACCGAAGCGCTCTCCTCCCACCACGAGCACCGACCGGGCTTCCGGGTGATGGCATCGGGTCCCGGCCATGAGGCAGATCTGGTCGTTGAAGCGCCGGTGGACCCGGAGGTAGGAGGGACTGGAGTCCGTGGCAGCCACAGGGCCCATGGGGCCCGGGCCCCTCTCCCGGAGGCCGGCCTCCAGGCAGGCTTCCACCTCCCCGTGATGGGGAGCGTAGAAGGTGTGCACGACCCTCCCCTGGGCGTCCACCTCCACCAATGACAGGGAGACGGCGCCTACGTCCAGCCCCAGAAGAGGCCCGGAGACAGGAGGCCGATCCATGGTTGGGCTCCGGCTCGTGGCGAGGGATGGTCGGGCCCGATGCCCTCTGTTTGACAGTACTTCCCGGGCCTTCCACGACGCAACCGGAAGCCGGCCGAGAGGCGATTTGTTCTCGCAGCCTGCTGGAGCTTCTTCTATCGTTGAAGAAGGGCCCGACAGCGTGGCTCTCCACCTCTGTCATATGGATCCCCTTCTGCCGTCACTCATCTACGAACGCCGGGCGAGCCGAACTCCGGAAGGAACAAGGCCACATGAATCCAACCGAGCTCGAGGCTCAGCTCGAGGGGCTCCACAGGGAGAGCTACGGGTGGGCCCTGGCCTGCTGCGGTTGGGACGAATCGGAGGCCGATGACGTGCTACAAAACGCCTACATCAAGGTGATCTCGGGCCAGGCCGAGTTCGGTGGCCGTTCCAGCTTCAAGACCTGGTTCTTCGGCGTCATCCGCCGATCGGCCCAGGAATCCCGTCGCCGGGCTCGTTCTCGCCAGAAGACCCTCACCCGCATGGCTCGATTGCAGGAGAACCCGGCGGTGACGAACAGCGGGGAGGAGAGGGTGGAGCGGTCCCAGGAGACGGGCCTCCTGTTGGCAGCCCTGGAGCGCATCTCCCCCCGGCAGCGAGAGGTGGTTCACCTGGTGTTCTACCACGATCTGTCCATCGCCGAGGCGGCCGGGATCATGGAGGTATCTCTGGGCTCCGCCCGGACCCACTACGAAAGAGCCAAGACCCGGCTTCGCTCTCTTCTTCAACAAGCGCCTCGGAAGGGGGCAGAGGAGGGTTCAACGAATGTCTGACCGCGAACGGACCCACCATCGGCACGATTCGCAAGACCCGGAAGAGCTTCGACGCCTCTTTCGGGAGCTGCGGTCCCAGGAGGCCCGGGCGGCACCGGCCTTCCAGGACGTGATGGCCCGGGCCCGGGACGAGCTCCGCCAGAACAGGGAAGCCCCCGGGCCCGACCTCCGAAGTCATCATTCCGGGGAGCGCTTCCGGACTGGCCGGTCCCGGCTCCTGGCAGGGGCGGGTCTGTTGGCCGCCGCGGCCGTGGCCGCCCTGATGCTGGTGGGAATACCCGACGCCACGGACCGGAGCTTCGAGGAAGCCGTCCGTTCCTTCTCCACGAACCCGGCACTGGGAGCGTGGCGATCTCCTACCCAGAACCTCCTGAGGGTCCCGGGCATGGAGCTCCTGAGGACCGTTCCCGATATCGGGGATTCCACCTGGCCCGGACGGCCGGAGGAATTCTCTCGCACCCATTCCCTCTAGAGGTGCCCATGATGATGAAAGCCCAACTGCTGTTCATCCTCGCAGGGCTGACGCTGGGACCCCTTTCCCTGGGAGCCCAGACCCCGGAGGCGGAGGAAGAGGTCTCCTTCGAAGCCCTCCTCTATCCCCCGGAGCTGATCATGCAGCACCGGCGAGCCATCGAACTGAACGACGAACAACGGGATGCCATCACCCGGATGATCCAGGAGCTGCAGGGCCGCGTGGTGGCCCTGCAGTGGAATCTCCTGGACGAGACCGAGTCCCTGAAGGACCTCCTGGAACGCCCCCGGGTGGACCAGGACCGGGCCCTGGACCTCCTGGAGGAGGTGTTGCAGCGGGAAGCCGAGATCAAACGGGCCCACCTGGAGCTCCTCATCCGGATCAAGAACGTGTTGACCCCGGATCAGCAGGAGGCGCTGGACCGACTCCGACGCACCGGCACCGAAGAGACAGGAGGCGACCCGGGCCCCGGGGGAACCCCGGTACCGGATGGAACACCCTGAGTCGAGGCATCCCCCACGGAGCCCGAACCACCGATCCGAAGGCAAAGGAGTGCACTCATGTTCAAGAGTATGCGGAGTCGATTTCTCACCCTGGCGATCCTCACGGGCCTGGCAGGAGGCTGCGACGATGCCACGGGCCCCGACGACACCATGACCTTTGACGCCGACGCGGCCCTGGAGGACTACCGGGCCGTGGACAGCATCCTCTCATCCCAGACCATGGCAGGGTTCCGGGCCATGGCCGGCGGAGTGTCCCTCCAGTCCCTGCAGGACGATCCGGGGTTCGCCCTGGCCCGGGACGCTTTGACCACCGCCGCTGAGCTCCGGCTCCCTTCCTCGCCGGAGACGGCCCACTCCTTCGCCGACAGGATGGTTCGCATGGCTTCCCGGGCGCCGGCCGCCGCCGCCGAAGCGCCCATCATCTCGGAACGAAATCGGGGGAAGACTTTCGTCTACGACCCGGACCTGGGCCGGTATGTCCACGACCCTGAGCGGGAGGACGCCCCCGCCACCGGCATACGCTGGGTTCTCTACGAGGACGACGGCACCGGGCACCCGGATCCGAACCGGGAAATCGGGTACGTGGATCTCATCGACGACGGGGACGACAGCGCCGAGGACATCGCTCTGGCCCTCCTGGTGGTGGTGGACGAGGTAGTGCGGCTGGACTACCGGACCACCCTGGATATCCAGGACGAGGCGGGAGAGATCACCGTGGACGGGTTCATCCGGGGAGAGAAGGACTCCCAGCAACTGGACTTCGACATCCAGGTCCAGGGCTCGGAGAGCCCCGGGAGCAGCACCTTCGACATCGCCTTCCAGATGGCCGTGGATAGCCGGGACTTCCTGGTCACCGGCGCCCTCACGGGGTTGGAGGAGGATGGGGACGAGACCGGCACGATCGACATCTCGGTGCAGCACGGGGAGGCCTCCCTCCAAGTGGCGGCTACGGGAAGCGACGACCTCATCGACGGCACCTTCTACCTGAACGGAGAGATCTTCGCCACGGTGACCGGAGACCCGGACGATCCCACGGTGGAGAGCGCCTCCGGCGAGCCTCTGACCGCTGGCGAGGCCCTGGTCCTGCACCATATCCTGGATATCGCCGAGGACGTGCTCGACCTCTTCGAGGACCTCCTGGATCCGGTGGATGAGCTCGTACTGCTGTCCCTGATCCTATGAGGCCTGGTCCTCCGAGGAGGCCTGCCAGGCAGGAAGGGCCAATCGTGGAGCCGGTGGGTTTTGAACCCATCGGCTTCACGGCTGTTTCCCGAAACGCCGGATCATGACAATTTGGTGGATCCGTCTACCCCAACGACCCGAGGCAGCACCCATGCGCAGCCCCCGCCACCGCACGTTCACCGTCGCCCTGGCCCTTATCGTTCCCCTGGTCCTGACCACCTGGAGTCCCCTGGCAGGTCAGGAGTCCACGACCCGGGGGTTGAACCTGGGATTTCACCTCCAGGGAGCCTCCCTCAGCATCGAGGGAGACGACACGGCGGACGAGGGGAGCGGCGCCGGCATCCGGGTGGGCTACGGAATCAACCGCATCGTCACTCTTTTCGCCGACCTGGACGGCGCAGCCATCACGGTGGAGGACGCGGAGAACCTGGAGGGCGACTGGCGGATGGGGCACGTGGACCTGGGAGCCCGTTTCCACTTCGCCAACTCCCTCCGCTGGTGGGTTCCCTTCCTGGAAGCCGCCGTCGGTTTCCGGACCGTGGAGGTTGAGGACGTGGGCCCCAACCAGGAGGAGACGGTGACCTTCAGCGGCGCCTCCTTCTCCGTGGGCGGCGGCATGGACTTCTACTTCACCGAATCCCTGGCCCTGGACCTGGGGCTGCGGTTCACAGGAGGGGAGTTCAACGAGATCGAGATCGGCTCCATCTCCGTGGGCGACCTGGACATCGATGCCAGTTCCGGACGCTTCAACCTGGGGATCATCTGGTGGCCGTAAACGGCTGCCAGGAAGAGAGGGCTGCCAGGCCCCCCTGTTCCCTCAGAATCCTCCGAAGCTGAGGCTGAAGCTTCCCAGCGTGCCCTCCAGGTCTCCTCTCTGTATAGCCCCGGCCCAGCCCAGGTAGACGGGCCCCAGGGCCAGGGTGACGCCCCCGCCGAACTGGAAACCGTCGGTGATCTTCGCGGCTCCCAGCCGGAGAGGAAGCCAGGACAGAACACGGTATTCCAGCCCCATGCCCACATGGAGCTCCGGGCCCACCTGGATTCCATCCCCGAATCGCTTTGCCAGATCTGCCGTGACCGTGAGATCCGGCGTGGCATCGTAGGCCCCTCCAATGGCGAGCCGGGGCTTGAAGGTCAGCTCCGCCACGTCATCCTTCAGGGACTCGGGCGCCTGGTCCGCCGGCCGGGCGTCGAAATCCGACTCCGACACGTCTTCGTTGAAGAGCAGCTCCCCCGGCCGGTACGACATGCCCTCCAGGTCCCACTCGAAGGAGTGGACGAGGTTCTGGACCGTCACCCCCACGGACCAGGGGCCCTGCTTCCACAGACCCCCAAGGTCCAGCCCCACACCGGTGCCGTGATCCAGCTCCACATCCGAGGTATCCGACACGATCATGGGGAAGGTCACGGACACCTCCAGAGGGTCGCTGACGATTCCGCTGCCCAGGTCCCGGGCATGGACCAGGGCGTGACCCACGGAATACTTCAGAGTGCCCCCCAGAGCCAAGGTGTTCCGGGCGCCGGCCCGTCCCTCCACCCACAGGGGAAGGCCAAGGCTCACGCCCACCGTGGACACGGCCAGGCCCGAGAGGCTGGAGCCCTGGAGATTCAGGTTTTCAGGACTTCCGGTCCGACCCGCATTGCCGTAGAGGAGGACCTCCGCTCCGTCTTCGTTCAGTGCGGCACCGCCCCTGACCAGAGTGGAGAATTGCAGACCCACGGGGCCCCCGTTGAAGGCCAGGGCCGTGACGTCGGCCCCCAGGGCGCCGGTTTCGCCGCCGGCTTCTCCGATCCTCCGAAGCCAGTCCTCCTTCACCGCCGGAGACAGGAGGGCTCCCTCCACGTCCACCAGGTCGGACAGACCCACGGGTTGAAGGCCCTGATGTCCCACCACGGGCAGAAGGGCCAGGCTGAACGTGGGAGAGTCGGGCATTCCCAGGCCCGCCGGATTGAAGCTCATGGCGCTGACGCCCCTGGCCAGGGCCGTGTAGTTGTTGCCCATCCCCAGGGCCGCGGCACTACCCGGGGTAAGCTGTGCATCCAGGGGAGACAAAGCCGGAGCCAGAGCCGGGGCCAGAATCAGGAGGGATACACTCAGAATGAGACACCGCTTCCCTTGGAACATGATCAACCCTCCTCTGAGCCGACCCGGATCACCAGGTCCAGCTCCGTGTCCAGAACGAGCTCCTGCCCCGGGACGAGCGTCACCGGTGCTTCGCCCTCCTCCACGACTCCCGTTCCCCTGAGGAACACGTTGGGCTCACCCAGGAAGGACTGCAGCTCCGATTGCGTGAACTCCACCCGGGCGCTGGAGGAGGGCCCGGCGGGAATGGAGAACCCCTTGGCCACCGTGGGCCCGGGCCCCTGGATGGTGACCGAGAAGGTGGCTCCGATGCTCCAGGGATTCGCCACCTCCAGGTTGAAGGCCCCGGATTGGATCCGATCCACCACCGTCTCGTCCAGGTCCTCCACTTCCAGTTCCGTCTCCTCCAGGGTGAGCTCCCGACCTGCCACATCCACCAGCGCGGAGGAGACCTCCAGGATCAGGACCGAGGTCTCCACGGTGAGGATCTCACTCACGTCCAGGGTTACGGGGTCTCCCGCTGGAGAGCTCACGGCCACGTCGGCCACCAGGGGGCTCCGAACGGTTCCGGAGAACTCCAGATCCTGGGTGAGGTTGGTACCGGGGGGAAAGCTCTCCGTGGCTCCGTCCAGGACCACGCGATCCAGGAGCCGTCCCCCGCTCCCCCCTTCGTAGAGAGAAAGGGTGATGGTCCCGGTGGCCCCTCCTCCGGGCCGAAGGGGATCGAAGGAGAACCCGTTTGTGGCCAGGATCCGGGCCCGGCCCTCCGCCACCTGGGACTCCAGAACGTCCTCGGGGAAGGAGGCCGTTTCCAGGAACGAGCCCTCGAAAGCGGGCTTGGGGACGAGTTGTCCGTTCAGGGGCCCGCAGACCGCGCAAAGCTCGCCCAGGGATTCCTGGAAGGACACGGGGTCCACGTCCACCGAGAAAGTGCCGCTTCCCGGGGGCGCCGTGACGCCGTCCGGCAGAAGCTCCTGCACCTGCACGGTGGTTTCGTCGGCGGGCACGATCCAGCGCTGATCCCATCGGGGAAGCTCCGTGGGGACGTCGCATCCCGCCAAACCGACGAGAAGAGCCAGCACCAGGCACTGCAGGTTCACTCGGCGAGATCCGGGAGGCCGACCAAGCATCGGCCAGTCCTTGCTGGTCTCCACCGACGGGATGGGGAGCATCGTCTCCTCCGACTGTAGCAGGGGATCGAACGGGAAGAGAGGCGGCATGGGATCTTCCGCCTCTTCTTCAACGCTGCGCGGACCTTCGATCCCGGGTCAACGAACTCGTGATGTGTCGGACTCCTGGCCGGGCGCCTACCGGGTCCAGTCCGGGTGCCGCCGGAGTGGACAGACCTTACCTTCTCCCGGCAACCGGGTCCGACCGCCATCCTCCAGCTTCGGTCTTTGGCTCCCCGACTTGAGCGTCCCTGGTTTCAGCGATTCCCTCCCGGCAACCGGAGTTTCCTGGCATGAAACGCTTCCTCTCTTCTCTCCTGTCTTCTCTCCTGGGCTCAGCCCTTCTCCTCCTGGCTCTTTCCATCCCGGCGACCGGCGACGAACGACCCCGGAACCCGGCGGTGGACATGATCCACTACCGCTTCCACCTGACCCTGGAGGACCACACCGATCAGATCCGGGGCCGAGCGGAGATCACGGTGAGGTTCCTCCAGGATAGCGTGGTGGCCTTCGACCTGGATCTGGTGGACCGGGGACCGGAAGAGAACACGGGCATGGAGGTGACCACCGTGAGCCGGGACGGCACGGAGCTGGGATTCCTCCACGGGGACGACCGCCTGGAGATCTCCCTGGCCTCTCCGTCCGAAGCCGAGGAGTGGCGAACCTACGCGGTGGACTACCGGGGCGTGCCCCGAGACGGTCTCATCATCGACACGAACAGGTTCGGCGACCGAACCTTCTTCGGAGACAACTGGCCGGAGCGGGCCCGGCACTGGCTGCCCACCGTGGACCACGTCTCCGACAAGGCCACCGTGGAGTGGGTGGTCACGGCTCCGGAAGCCTACGAAGTGGTGGGAACGGGTCGCCTCCTGGAGCGCAGCGACCTGGGAGACGGGACCGAGCTCACCCACTGGATCTGCCGGGTCCCGGTAGCCACCAAGGTCATGGTCATCGGGGTGGCCCGCTTCGCCATGCGCAACCTGGGCCGTGTGGGACAGGTCCCTGTTCAGGCCTGGGTCTACCCCCAGAGCCGAGAGGAGGGATTCCACGACTTCGAGCTGGCCGAGAAGGCGGTCCGGTTCTTCACCGGTCACATCGGCCCCTTCCCCTACGCCAAGCTGGCGAACGTCCAGTCCAAGACCCGTTACGGAGGAATGGAGAACGCCAGCAACGTCTTCTACAGCGAGGGAGCCGTCCGTGGGGACCGGGAGAACGAAGGGCTCATCGTCCACGAGATTGCCCACCAGTGGTTCGGCGACTCCGTCACGGAGCTGGACTGGACCCACCTCTGGCTGAGCGAGGGATTCGCCACCTACTTCACCCACCTCTACAACGAGTTCAACTATGGAAGGGGCCGGCTCCTCCGGGGGATGACAAGGGACCGGGACATCGTTCTGCGGTTCCACTCCCGACGCCCGGAGCTGGCCCTGGTTCCCCACCAGCTTACCGATCCCAACGAGATGTTGAACCGGAACGTCTACCAGAAGGGGGGATGGGTTCTACACATGCTCCGTCGACAGGTGGGGGACGAGGCCTTCTGGGACGGGATCCGAACCTACTACCGGCGTTACCGCGACCGGAACGCCGACACCGAGGATCTCCGGCGTGTCATGGAGCAAGCCTCGGGACAGGAGCTGGAGTGGTTCTTCCAGCAGTGGGCTCATGAGCCCGGACACCCGGTGCTGACAGGGGAGTGGAGCTTCGACCCTTCCACCGGGATGCTCACGGTGAATGTTCGGCAAAGCCAGGGCTCCGGGACCCTCTTCCGCTTTCCCCTGGACATTGGCGTCACCTCCGTCCGGGGCCAGGGCTCAGCAGTCCCAAGAGTGGAGACCGTGGAGATCTCCCGGGAAGAACAGGCCTTCTCCTTTCCCCTGACCCGGGAGCCGGAAGAGGTGATCCTGGATCCCCACACCTGGCTCCTCTTCCAGGGAGAGCTGACCCGGGTCTCGGGGGAAGGGAGGTGAAGGAGGGATCTTGCCCCATGCCTTCCCCAGGGCCACACTTTCCAGAGGGCCGTCGCCCCTCCCCCGACTTCCTCCTGCTCAGCGGGGCATGCCACATGACGATCCGCGGCTTTCCCTTCCGGACGCCAGATCTCTCCTGGACGCGATTCCCCTCGGCCGGGCCCCGGGTGGGGGTCCTTCTGGCCATGACTCTCTTCCTGGGAGCCTGTGACTCCAACGGTCCCAAGACTCCCACCGTGGAAGGCACATGGTCCGGGACCATCGGCGAACCCGATGTGGACGTGAACATGTTCCTCCTGGAGGAGGGCCAGACCACCGTCACCGGGTCGGCCCAGGTGATCTTTCCCTCCACCGGGGCCACTGACGGGCAGGTGGCCGGGACCCGGGACGGCACATCCGTGACCCTGACCATCGAGATCGACGAGGCCATGGCAGGCGGATCCATCGTCCTGGACGGGGAGCTCGACGGAGAGGACACCCTCACGTGCACCGCTTCCAGCGGACTGCTGGGAGGAGAGTTTCCCGTGGTCTTTCAGCGGACGGGGAGCTGACCGGGATCAAGCCTCCGGGGGCCTCATTCCAGGAACTTCCCCCGGATCCGGACCACGCAGCCACCTTCCTCCTCCCGGTAGGCCCCGGCGAAGGTCCGGTTCGACACGAAGACGCCTTCGATGATCTCGGTCCGGAAGTCGTTCAGGTAGAAGTAGGCCAGACCCGACCAGCGGAAGATGAAACCGGTGAGATCCCGGGCCTGGGGGTTCTTCTCATCCAGAAACCAGCTCCCCACCACCCGCACGGAGTCGCCCTGGGCGGGGCCGGAAAAACCACCGAACTGGAGGTTGAAGACCCTGGCCGGAGCGCATCCCTCCTCCTCTGCCCGGACCTTCCACAAGCCGTAGACATCGAAGAGGGAGAAGGGCTTGGGACCCGTGGGTCCTTCCGGGTTGCAGCCCGACAGGAGAAGGACGAGGGCGAGGGACACCAGGAGGTAGAGGGAACGGATCATGGGACATGCGTCTTCGGAGGACGGGACAGGAGGAACACCAGGTTCTGGAGAAGCGACTCGCATACTCCGCAGAAGAGCATAATCTAGCCCTGGGCACGGGGCCACGCCTAGGTTGGATCTCCGTCGCAGGACAGCTACCTGATTCTCTTCCTTTTCGTTCCTTCTGGAACGGAGAAGACCGAAGGCCGAAGCCATGATCCGGACGCATCCCATTCTCGCCGCCTCTCTTCTCCTCCCTCTCGTTCTTTTCCACGCTCCCCCCGGCTCCTGTCAGGCGCTGGGGCAGGAAATCGGACTGTCGGAGGCCCTGGCCCGCCCGGACGTTCAGGAGGGCCTGAGCCACCTGGACGCCCATCGCCAGGAGACCGCCGAGCTCCTCCGGACCATCGGCGGGATCGTGTCCCCGTCGGGTCAGGAGCATGACCGGGCCGCGGCGGTGGCCCAGCGCATGCGGGAGATCGGTCTCCAGGACGTCCGGATCACGGCCAGCCCCAACGCCGTGGGGACCATTCCCGGGGACTCGGACCGTGCCCTGGTCTTCGTCTCCACACTGGACGACCTGGCCACGGTGGCGGAGCACCAACGGGCCGCCGCCTCCCCTCCCCGGATCCAGGGGAACCGGGTGGTGGGTCCGGGCACGAACACCTCGCTCACCACCGCGGCCATGCTGGCGGCGGCGGAGGCGTACCTGGAGACCGGCCTCCAGCCCGACCTCACCCTGGTCTTCGCTGCTGTGGCCCAGGAGGAGACGGGCCTGGTGGGGATGCACGAGCTCTACGGCCGGTACAGAGATCGGGCGGTGGGGTTCGTGGACGTCCTGGGGGACGGACACTCCATCTCCTACGGCGCCCTGGGGATCCACTGGTGGCGGGTGGTGGCCACGGGTCCCGGGGGCCACACCCTGTCCGGGGGCCTGCCCAACGTGAACCAGGCCATCGGCCGGGCCGTGGACCGGATTCTCTCCCTACCGGCCGCCGGACGGGAGGACGACACCCGGACCCGGATCAACATCTCCATCCTGGACAGCGGAAGCGTGTTCAACCACAAGCCCGAGACCGGATGGTTCTCCCTGGACATCCGCTCCATGGAGGGCGATATCCTGGAAGGCATCGAAGGGAAGGTCCGGGACATCCTCGCCACCGTCTCCCGGGAGACAAATGTCGAGTTGACCATGGAGCCGTTTCAGCTCACTCCCGGCGGTCAGATCCCGGGAGCCCGGGAGTCGGACCTGGTCCGGGCCGCCGCCGCCATCTCCCGTTACCTGGGCTACGAGCCGTCCTTGTCCAACTCCGGGTCGTCCAACATGAACGTGGCCGTTGGAGGTGGAACCCTGGCCATCGGACTGGGGGGCTCACGGGGTGGGGAACGAGGCCAGCCCGGGGAGTGGGCCAGCATCGACGGAATGATGCGGACAGCCACGCAGGTCTTTCTCTTGAGCGTGCTGATGGGGTCCTGACGGCTCGGTCCTCAGCCGGCCCCTCCTTCGACCCCCTCCCTCGACACCCTGTGGAGAGCGCCATGACCACCCCGACCTCCCCCACACCGTCCCGCCGCACCTTCATCCGACGCATGGGCACGGGGTTTGCCGCAGCGGGATCGGCGGTGAGCGCCCTGGCCTGCGAGAGCCGAGACCAGGAGTCCCTGGCCCCCGGAGCCCGGAAGCCCTTCCAGGCCATCCTGGGGTCCTCCGAGGAGCTGTTGGAGCGGGATCCGAACCAGGTGGAGGCGGCTCCCATCGGCTACGACCGGCTTCCCCTGGCGTGGCACCAGGACCGGGTCCGAACGCTGAAGGCCCGCCTGGCACCCCGGGGGATTCGGGCCATCCTCCTGTCCAACGACCAGAACGCCGTCTACTTCACCGGCTGCTTCCGGGGCAGCGGGGAACGCTCCACCTGGACCCTTTTTCCCGTGGACCAGGAGGACACGGTCTACTGGTACGCCCCGGGCATCGACCGGGATCTCATCGAATCCTGGTGGTGCACGGAGAACGAGTACTACTTCGGCTTTCCCCATGCCGAGGGAGGCTTCCCGAACCTGGGCCAGGTGGAACAGGGCCCCAGGGTGGATCTCTTCGAGTGGATGCTGGAAGGGCTCCGGAAGCGGGGATTCCAGGGGAAGACCGTCGGCACCGACTGGACCCTCTCGGCGGGGGAGCTGGCCAGCGTCCGGAAGGTTCTCCCCGGAACCGAGTTCGTGGACATCCAGGCCGATTGCATGGCCATGCAACAGGTGAAGACCCCGGAGGAGCTCGCTCTCATCCAGCGAGCCTACCACTACTTCGATCGGGTGCATGCCTTCGCCAGGGACTACATCCTGGACCGGGGCACGGACCTCACCGATTTCGAGCTGGGTCAGGCTCTCCAGGCCTACGGCGTCGAGCTCCTCATGAAGGACATGGAGCGGGACGGACGTCCCCATTCCGCCGTAGGCGTCCAGGTCACCTCCCATTACGTCCGGGCCGGTGTGGCCAGCGCCTACCCCCACCCGAACCAGTTCTTCCACCAGAAGATCCGCCGGGGCCAGACCGTCTACGTGAACACGGACCTGACCATAGGAGGATTGGGGGGAGAATGTTACCGCAACTACCTCATCGCTCCCTGGACGCCGGAGCAGGAACGGATGTGGGAAGTGGTGGCGGAGACGGTCCGGATCCAGGAGGAGGAGTCCCGGACCGGAGCCGTGTGCTCCGACATCGCAGCCCGGATCCACCGGCACCAGGTGGATGCTGGAATGGCGGAGTGCATCTACCACCGGCCAGCCCACGGTCAGGGCCAGTTCTTCGCCGGCCACCAGCCCCCCTTCATCGCCCTGGGAGACTACACCGTCGTGGAGAGGGACATGACCTTCAGCGTGGAACCGGGCCTCTACGACGCGGAACGTGGAATCGGGATCAACCCCAGCGACAACCTCCGGGTCACGGATGCCCGGGGGATCCGCTTCTCCGGAGTCCCCTTCTCGAAGGAGTGGAGCTTCCTGGAGCTGTGAGGAAACCGGGTGGAACGATGAGCAACGGAAGCGCAGGAGTGTAGGATACCCCATGGATGCCGAGCTCACCTCCAACGCCGCCCTGGTCCTTTCCCTGGCTCTGGCCGCCGGGATCATCAGCCAGGTCCTGGCCCGGCACCTCCGCATTCCGGGCATCGTCCTCCTCCTGGGCGCCGGCGTTCTCCTGGGCCCCGAAGTCCTGGGCATCGTTGATCCCACGGCCCTGGGCCACGCCATGCACGATGTGGTGGGCTTCGCCGTGGCCGTGATTCTCTTCGAGGGGGGACTGAACCTCAATATCCGCCGGCTCCGCCGGGAGGCCCTACCCATCCGACGTCTCCTGACCCTGGGAGGAGGCACGACCCTGGTGGGAGCCACTCTGGCGTCCCACTGGCTCCTGGACTGGGGCTGGAACCTGGCCCTTCTCTTCGGCACCCTGGTCATCGTCACGGGCCCCACGGTCATCACCCCCCTGCTGCGCCGGATCAAGGTGCACCGGACCATGGAGACGATCCTGGAAGCCGAGGGGGTCTTTATCGACGCCATCGGGGCCATCCTGGCCATCGTGGCCCTGGAGGTGGTGGTGCAGGGCCCCACCCAGGCCAGCGTGGCCCAGGGACTCATGAGCCCCCCCATGCGCCTGGCCGCCGGTGCCCTCCTGGGGCTGGCCGGGGGCGGCGCCCTCACGCTCCTTCTCCGCATCCGGCACCTGGTGCCGGAAGGGATGCAGAACACCTTCAGTCTGGCCTGGGCCGTGGCCCTCTTCCAGGTGAGCAACGTCCTGGTGCCGGAGACGGGCATCTCCGCCGTCATCGTGGCGGGTCTGATGGTGGGCAACACTACCGCCGCCCCTCCTCTCCGGGAACTGAAGGAGTTCAAGGAGCAGCTCACGGTCCTCCTCATCGGGCTGTTGTTCGTCCTCCTGGCCGCCGACGTGGCCCTGGAGGACATGATGGACCTGGGCTGGCCCGGGGTCCTGGTGGTGGCAGCCCTCATGTTCGTCATCCGCCCCCTGAGCGTGTTGGTCAGCACGGTCGGTTCGGATCTGAACTGGCGGCAGCGAACCTTCCTGGCCTGGGTCGCTCCCCGGGGAATCGTGGCCGCAGCCATCGGATCCCTCTTCGCCGACCGTCTGAACGCCGTGGGCATCCCCGGGGGAGACGCCCTCAGGGCCATGGTCTTCCTGGTCATCGCAGGAACCGTGGTCCTCCAGGGGGCCACCGCTTCCTTCGCGGCCCGACTCCTGGGACTCCGCCGCCCCAGCGACAAGGGATACGCCATCCTGGGAGCGAACCCCCTGGCCCGTCTCCTGGCCCGGCGTCTCCAGGCCGGGGGAGAGGACGTGGTCATCGTGGACGCCAACCAGGACAGCACGGAGAAGGCCCAGGAAATGGGACTCCGGGTGGTTTTCGGGAACGCCCTGGAGGAGCGAACCATGTTGTCGGCCCAGCTGGAGACCCGGCGGGGGATCGTGGGTCTCCTCACGAATCCCGCCCAGAACCTCCTCTTCGCCCAGAAGGGTCGCCAGGAGGGGGGAGCGCCGCAGGCGTGGGCCGCCATCCAGCGAGGCCCCGGGGCGCCGGACCCGGAAGCCATCACGGAAACCGGAACCCATCTCCTCTTCGGCGCACCCCAGGATATCGAGCTCTGGTCCGTCCGGATCCGGCGGGAGCTCACGAGCCTGGAGCTGTGGGAATGGCAGGGAGCCGGTGGTGGCTCCGGGGAGAAGGAAGAGGAAGAGACCTGGCCCGTGCCCCGGCAACACCGGAACAAGGCTCTCCCCCTGCTTCTCAGCCGTGGGGAGAAACCGCACCTCATGGACGAGATGACCGAGCTTCGGAAGGGGGACCGGGTGGAATGGCTCATCCTGGAGGAGGCGGCGGAATCCGCCCGGGAGTTTCTTCGGATGGGTGGGTGGATCCAGGTCGGGCCGGAGGAGGCGTCCGGCGCCGGGGCCCCCTCCAGGACCAAGCTCCCGTGAGCAAATCCCCTGGGCCGGACGGGTCCTGGCCGGAGGAACGCGGCCCACCGGAGCGCCTGAAGGCCCTTCGCACGGCAGCCCGCCTCATGGACGACGCCGTCAGGATCCCGGTGCTGGGGATTCGCGTGGGATTGGATCCTCTCCTGGGACTCCTCCCCGGGGCCGGCGACCTGGCCGCCGCGGGAGTCTCCGGGTGGATCGTTGTCGAAGCCGCTCGCCTGGGAGCCTCCCCCACCGTGATCGCCCGTCTACTCCTGAACATGGGCCTGGACCTCCTCCTGGGATCGGTTCCCTTCCTTGGAGACATCTTCGATTTCGCGTTCCGAGCCAATCGACGAAACCTCCGGATCCTGGAAAGCCACCTCTCGGATCCGGAGGAAACCCGACGCCGGAGCGTGGCGGTGGTGGGGGGAGCCGTCCTCGGCGTCCTGGGCCTTCTGGGGGGACTGGGCGCTCTACTGGTGTGGGGCGTCGTCGAGGTGTGGGGTGCTCTGGGAGGATGACTCGCTTGGTCTTGTCCCGGTTCGCGCGCCCCGGATCCCGGAGAAACCGGAGAAGACGGAGGGAACGTGAGTAAAGCCGGAGAGGTCCTGGTTGCAGGCGCCGGCATCGGTGGTCTCACCGCCGCCCTGGCTCTCCAGAAGAAGGGGGTTCCCTTCCGGGTCTTCGAGCAGGCCCGGGAGCTCAGGGAGGTGGGGGCAGGCGTGAGCCTGTGGCCCAACGCCATGCGGGTGTTCCGGCGACTGGGGCTGCTCCAGGAGGTGAAGGGCCACCGGGTTCCCCTGGAACGCATCGTTCTCTTTCGGACGGACGGCACGGAGATCCTCCGTCTCCAGGAGCCGGGACGCTACCCTGAGCCCGCCCTCTGTCTCCACCGGGCGGAGCTCCAGGAGCTTCTCCTGTCCCGGGTTCCGGAGGACCGGGTGCACACAGGCAGGAGGGTCGTGGGATTCCAGGTCCAGGAGACCGGAGTGAAGGTGGACCTGGAGGACGGGGAGGCGACGGCAGGGGCCCTGCTGGTGGGTTGTGACGGGATCCATTCGGCGGTCCGGAAACAGCTTCACGGCTCAGCCCCACCCGTCTACCGGGGGTACGAGATCTGGCGGGGTGTGGCCGACCTGGAGCTTTCCCCAGACCTGGTGGGACAGGCCACGGAATGGTGGGGGCCGGGACGGCGATTCGGCCTTCTGCCCGGAGCTCCCGGCCGGGTCTACTGGTACGGTACCCGCTCCGGGCCTTCCTCCAGGCAGGCGGAGGGACCGGACAGGAACCGCATGGGCCTCTCCCGTCTCCGAACCGCTTTCGCCGGGTGGCCCCCACCGGTGGAGCACATCGTCCGAGGCGCCGGGGAGGAGGTGGTCCGGACCGAGGCTGCGGACCGACCCGTGCCCCGACGATGGGGGCGGGGGCCCGTCACTCTCCTGGGCGACGCCGCCCACCCCATGACGCCCAACATGGGGCAGGGCTCCTGCGCCGCCATCGAGGATGCCCTGACCCTGGTCCGTTGCATCGGGGAGCAGGGCATCGGTCCCCAGGCCCTCCGGCGTTACGAGGAACTCCGACAACGACGGACCCGGTGGATCGTCCACCTCTCCCGACACATCGGACGGCTCGGGCAGCTGCGACTTCCCCTGGCCGCCGCCGGGAGGGACAGGGTACTGGGGGTCCTGCCTACCTGGCCGGTGGAAAAAGGTCAGGAGAAGATCTACGGCTACCGGGTTCCGTGAGGGCTCCGGCCATGGTCCGGCCTACCGGACCGACGACGCCGCGGCCAGCTCATCCCTCGGACAACGAGCACGGCTGGCAAACCCGGGTCATCCCCAACAAGTACCCGGCCCTGGTGCCGGAGGGCGATACCCGGCGAAAGGAGCGGGGGCCGTACCTGGCCTTGGACGGCTACGGTCGACACACCTCGGCGGTAACGCGCGGTCTCCGGTCGCACCGGCCTCCGTTGCTCAAGCGCCCGACGGGCCGCACCCTCCGGCCCGCACCAAAACCCGCCTCCAGGTTACAGAAGACCAGAGGACGGCTTCTCCGGAAGCCACAGGCACTGAATCAGCAAGAAGAAAGGCCGATCATGGACAAGAGCGAGCTTTGTGAGAAGATCCAGGAGATCTACCCGGACATCGGGGAGTGCGGCATCGACGTGGACGTGGATTGGAACGAATCCAAGAACGCCTGGATCGTGAACCTCCGAAAGGACGACCAGGAGCTGATTACCCACCTGGATCCACCGGATGCCCAGGACTGCATGGAGGGAAAGCAATGCGTTCACCTGGGTCTTCAGATCGGACAGCTCGTGGACAACATCGAGAAGGTCTGAGCCATGGACATCAACAAGATCCTGTGGCCGAATGATTTCACACCCGCCGCTCACGGGGTGCTCCCCTTCGTCCAGTCCCTGGCAGAGCAGCACGATGCGGAGCTGCACCTCCTTCATGTGGCCACGGACATCTCCAACTACGAGGAATACTGGGGCGAGCCCAACCCCCGCTTCGTGAGGAAGATGCACGAGTTCATGCAGGAAGGGGCCAGAAAGAAGCTGAAGGAGTTCTGCCAGGACGAGCTCGCCACCTGTTCGGCCTACAAGGTCCACGTGGAGTTGGGCGACCCGGGAGAAGAGATTCTGAAGGCCGTGGACGAGCTCGACATCGACCTGGTGGTCATGGCCATTCGAGGAAGTGAAGCGGAACACGGTCTGGGGAGCGTGGCCCAGAAGGTCCTGGGCGGGACGAAGGTCCCGGTGTTCGCTATCACCCCCAGGCCGT
>CAZZEL010000047.1:0-28940 GCA_964652625.1 uncultured Gemmatimonadaceae bacterium | reverse complement strand
TTGCTGCGAAGACGGCAATAATCACCGTGTTTGCAGCAGCAGACGGGTCGGAGGGTGTTCGTTGCTGCGAAGACGGCAATAATCACCGTGTTTGCAGCAGCAGACGGGCCGGAGGGTGTTCGTTGCTGCGAAGACGGTGTGAATCCCCGGCCTTGCAGGCCTCGATACCTATCGAGGGGCCGGACTCAGGAGCCGCCGGCCCCGGGTGAGCCTTCCCCTTCCAGGACCTGCCGGGCCAGGTCGCCCACGGTGGTGGATTCCACCTGACGGTCCCGGTAGAGGTGCACCGGGCCCGTATCCTGGGTCAGGTCCTGATGCTTCTGGAGGACATTCTCCCGCCCCAGCCGCCCCAGGGCCCAGACGGCCATGCCCCTGGCCTGGGGGTCCTCCTCACCCAGAGCCTCTTCCACCAGAGGGAGAACGCCTGCCACATGCTCCTGGTCGGCCAGATCCGCAAGCCGACCCACAGCCCAGAGCGCCCCCGGTCGGAAGTGCTCCAGGTCCTCGGGCTCCAGGGTCTCCACCAGGTGAAAGGCGATGGGAATGAAGTCCCTCAGAAAGACCGGGTTCTGGGCGCTGCACTCGGCCAGGCACTCGGGAGACCGCCAGAAGATCCCCCCGGACTCCTCGGTGATGAGCCAGAAAAGACGACGCACGTGTTCCAGGGCCTGGGTGGGGTTCCGCCGGCTCAACCGCTGGATGGCCAACCCCATGGCCTCCACCGCGCGCCAGGCGATGGAGAGGTCGGAGTGGAAGGTCAGGGCCATGAGGTTGCCCAGGACCGGCTCCCCCTCCTCGGTCAGTCGGGCCACCTCCTCCAACTTGTCCTCGGCCAGGAGGCCCTGGACCGTTTTCTTCAGCGCGCGCGTGGACATGCGGGATCCTGTGTTGGTTTCTCGAAGGTTCCCGGTCGAAATCCGCCTGACCGGAGCCGAATCACACCCCGTGTACCCTGACCCTGCCCGACCGATCCCGATCCCTCTCCTTTCCTCCTGAGCCCTGAAGATCCGAGAAGCGGCCCCCCGATAAGCTGACGGAATCAAAGGGCTGTTGAACAAGGGGGGGTGCGGCCGCACGCAGGCCCACCCCGGCGCCCCCCCCCATTTTCACTCAGCCCCTACGAGGCCGGGAAGAAGGTATAGCTGACCCAGGTCAGGATCCCCAGGAGGACGACACCGAGGACGATGCTCCAGATGATGAGCTTCTTCTCGATGGGAAGAAGGGGCTCATACTCCATCTTGTCCATCTCATCCGCGAGACGCGGCTCCTCATGCTCCGTCATGGCTCTCTCCTACCCTGTGACAACCGGGGGCGTCACGCCCTGGAAGAACACCCAGGAGATGGCCAACCCCACCCAGATGATGAACCCGAAGAGGCAAAGGGCATAGATGGCGGCCAGCTTCCCGATCCCCTCTTCCCATAGCTTCCTGAAGTTCGACACGACGCCGATGGCGAAGAACGTCATGGCAAAGAACAGCTGCCGAAAGACGTTGGATTCGCTGGACGCGGCCTTCGCAGCGTCCAGGAGCTCCGGCATGGCCACGCAGAGGGCCAGGGTGGCCACGAAGGTGATGACGTAGCCGAGAACGAACTTCGGGAAGCGCTCCCAGATCTCTCCCATGCGCACTTTCTGTCCGGGTTTCCGGTCGATGACCGTGACCCAGAGGACAGCCAGGACGAAAGCCCAGACGCCGATGAAGATGTCGATGAACACCTTCACCGTGGTGGTGGCCATGAGGATCCACCCCTCCGCCCACTCAATTCCCATGACATCGATGGCCTTGGCCCGGATCAGGGCGTCAGTGATGGCTCCGGACGCCACGGCCGCCCCGTCGGTCTTCACGGCCAGCCCCATCCAGGCCCCGGCCACCATGGGCTCCTGGTACAGGAAGGTCTGGGCCGCGAAGGGAAGCACCACCAGCTCCACCACCGCGAAGATCACCACCAGGGAGGAGACCATGATGGGAATGACGGGCCGGGACCGAATGGCTCCGCCGGTAGCGATAGCCGCCGAGACCCCGCAGATGGAGATCCCCGAGGCCAGGGGAGCCGCCCACTCCTTGCTGAACTTGAAGTACTTGCGGGCCACAAAGTAGACCACGGCCCAGTAGATCAGGTACGCTTCCACGATGGCGCAGAGCCCCCGGAAGATCACGGCCGAAGCCAGCCCCAGGGCATCCACGGCCTTCACCCCGAGTCCCAGGCCCATGACCACGATGGCAATCTTGATGAAGAGCTCGGGCTTGGTGGCCTCCTCGATCCGGTCCGCGACGCCGGGGAAGAAGTTCCCCACCACCAAGCCAACCACCAGGGCCAGGATGTAGCCGGCCTCGCCGGTGAGGTTCATGGACCATCCGATCCCCAGAGCGTCCAGCTTGTCCGGAGTGGCGGCGATGTAGGCGTAGTGACCCAGGAACCAGCAGACGTAGGAGACCAGGAAAATGATGGTGAATCCCATCATGAACCGGGGCAGATGGGCTTCCAGGCCCCGGGCCGCCAACGTCATGAGGGCGAGGAGGAACAGGAAGGTGAGAATCAGGGCCCAGCCGCCACCCAATGCAGCGTAGTTCTCGGAGACCGGCTGGAGAGCCTCACCGGCCGAGACCCACACGTTCGTCTCGACCGCCCACCCCAGAATATCGACTCCGAAGAGGAGCCCCATGGAAAGGAAGAAGATGAGAAGTCCGACGAAGAGCGACATCCAGTCTTCGCTCTTCAAGAGGGACCGCAGGCTTGCCATACTGCACTCCCTTCAGGGATGCAAGGAGACTCTTATCGAATCCCCTCGCAGTGAACGAGGTTCACAAAGAGTCCTGACAGCCAGCGTCCACAATGGGGGAGGGTCTCCCGTCCCGCAACGGGGCAAACCCGTGATGCTCTCGACAACCGGAGACAGTGCCTGGGCCGAGCCGCGCACAATCAGAAAGCCCCGGCCGCTCAGGGCGGCCGGGGCTCCTTTGACGCTGGTCTCTGGTGGTTCTTATGGGCCCTCAGTGCATCTCCCAGTGGATGAAGGGCTCCTCCACGTCCACCATGGCGTTCACGATGAGCTCCACCAGGCCGCCGTAGGTGATCCCGCTCTTGTCCAGTGCGCCGTAGTACTGAAGCACGTCCCGGATCTGGCCCTTGCAGTTGGAGCAGGGGGCGCAAATGTACTTCTTCACCTCCGGCTCAGGCTGGTCGGCGAAGGCGTCCAGGATCTGCTTGAACTTCATCCGGCTGGCGATGCTCACCCTCCAATCCGTGAAGTTGAAGGGACTCATGACGGCGAAGCCGCTCCCGCCTCCGCAGCAGTAGTTGTCCACACCGTGGGGGGTCATCTCCCGGAACTGGGGACACAGGTAGCGGAGGATGCGCCGCTGGGGCTCCACGATGCCCAGGTTCCTGACGATGTTGCACGGGTCGTGGAGGGTCACCGGGAAGTCGTTCTTGGAGGGATCGAACTCGATCTTTCCGCTGAAGACGATCTCCTCCAGAAGGGTCAGGGCGCTCTCCCTGGGGATGTTGTTGTCCCCTCCCAGGACCCGGTCCGCCACGGTCATGAGGGCTTTGTGCTGGTGACCGCACTCTCCCATGATGAGCTTCTTGGCTCCCAGCTTCTTACCGATCTGGGCATGGGTGAGGGCGATCCGGGCCAGCTGGACGTCGTCGTAGAACAGCCCGTAGTTCACGCCGTCGTACCCTACCTCTTCCGATGACATGGTCCAGTCCAACCCCGCCTTCTCCATGATGATGGAAAAGGCCCCGGGGTTCTCGGGCCAGGCCAGGATCTCCCCGGCGTTGTGGATGAGGAGGTACTCAGCATCCGCCTTGTCGAAGGGGGTCTCCACGTGGATCCCCGTCTCGTCCTCCATGTCCTCGTCGATGAACTCGATGTTGTCCTTTACCACCACCGGGTTCATCCCTGTGGAGGAGCCGATCTGGAGCTGGAGCTCCGTTCCCTTTTCGTGGAGCTCCCGAGGGGCCCAGCCCAGCTCCTGGCTGAAGACCTTCCGAAGCTCATGGGCGATGAGGCCGTTGTCCACGCCGATGGGGCAGGTCTGGGCACAGCGCCGGCACAGGTTGCACCGGTAGGCCAGCTCGTACAACCGGGTGACAGTCTCCCAGTTCAGGTCGATGTCCGCCCCGGTGAAGTGGGAGAGGATCTTCCCCCCGGGCTTCACGTACTTCTTCACCAGCTTCCGGAAGACTTCGGACCGGTACGTGGGCCGGTAGATCTCCTTCTCCCCACTCCCCTTGAACACATGGCAGGCGTCGGCGCAGGTCTGGCACCCCACGCAGTAGTCGATGGAGAGGGTCAGGGGCTGGAGAAACTCCCAGTTGTTCTCCCGGGAGAGAAGCTTCTTCAGTCCTGAGACGAAGGCCTCCACCAGCTCTTCCTCTTCCTCCGGGCTCTCGGGCTGGGGAATGGGGGAGGCGGCGAAGCCGTCCAATGTGCACTGGGTGCCGGCCTTGGCCTCCTCGGACATCTCCTTCCAACCGGGCTGCTCCTCGATCTTGTCGTACGGGGGCGGGAGGGGCATGAGCTCGTCGACGCTCACCGGCTCCAGGACGTCCAGCTCCTTCCTGGAAATGTCCTTCACCCGGGGCTTCTCCTGCTTCCCCCAGATCTTCTTCCGGTCCGCCTTCGTCTCCTCCGTCTTCGTCCCCTCGTCCCGGGCCTGCATCTCTGTTGCCGACCTGTTTCCCGTCTCCTGGGTCATGCCGTCCTCGTTCTGTGTTGGTCTTTGCTCGTCCGCAGTGGCCGTGGACTTCACCTGGACGTCGTCACTCATTGGTCCACCTCCTCCTTCTTCCGCCCGATGTCCGTGGCAATGTCCACCCAGTTCCTCTCACCGTCGGCCCGAATGTGGGGCGCGGCCCAACTCACGGGCTGTCCCAGCAGCACCTTCAGCTTCCGGTCCAGCTTGCTCCCCGCCACCACGGGCTCGTCATCCCAGCGCACCTTGTGGTAGGTGAAGTACTTGGCCACGAAATGCATCATCTGGGTGAAGGGGAGGTAGGCCAGGAAAAGGAAGGCGAAAAGGAAATGGGCCTTCAGGATCCCGGCGATCTCCACGCCCAGATCGGCGGAGAAGAGGGCCCCCCCGAACGCCAGGACCTGCCCGGCGAAGCCTGTCACCGTCAGCACCGCCCACAGCCCTGTGGCGAACATGGCAAACAGGAGCAGGAGATTCAGGAAGGTCACCGGCGCCGTGGAGTTCCTCATTCCCTTGTCGCTCAATCGGGTGAGGAAGAGGCCGATGGCCCCCAGGGCGCCCAGGGCGTACCCGCCTCCGGCCAGGGCCACGATACCCCGGGAGAAGATGCCCCAGCCCGGCCCCTGGATTCCGAACACGGCTCCCAGGCCCCCCAGCAGGAACAGAATCGCCCCACCCACCAGGAGGTACAGCCCCAGATGGAAGGGAAAGGAGAACCACCAGAGCTTCCGATTATGCTCCCACAGGGCCTTCAGGAACAGGATCTCCTTGGCCATGTAGACGATCTCGGCCACGTGATCCTTTTTTCTGGGCTTGTTCCACCACTCCAGCTCCTCCAGGTACGATCCCCCGTAGTGCCCCTTGCCCTTCTCGTGGGGAACCGGAGAGAGCTCCCAGCGAAGGTGGACCGGAAAGCGGGCCAGCCGAACCGACCGGAGGACGAAGGCCAGGAGAAACACCGCCAGCAGAACGTAGGAAAGCAGGATCAGCGCTGAAGTCGTCATAGTCTCTCTTCGGGCTGTTCGGGATCGTGGGGAGACCGGCTTCCCCCAGTCCGTCGGGGAAGCGACCCCGGAGCTCGGACGTCTGTCATGGGAAGACCGGAGGTCCCCGCTGGACTCATGGCGTGCAAGTAGCGGGCCAACGAAGCATTCTCATCTAGGCCTATTTCTATAAGCAAAGAAGCAGGTTCGCTTCAATCTTCATAAACCCCGGAAAGTTAAGCGGGGATATACTGACCCATCGATCCCCCGGGAACAGGGCCAGATGACCCTGTCCACCGGGGGGCCTGTGGTCTTTCGTCCAGGATGTTGATCCGTCAGCGAGCTCGGCCCTGGGCTCCCCTGGCCCGGAGGCCGAGACTGAACCCCTCGGGGCCGGTGTCCTATGAATCCATCCCACCGCCCCCGGCTCTCCGGCTCTTCAGTCGCCGAGCTTGTCCCTCACGGCCTGGATGAACTCCTCCCGGTCGATGGGCTTGTGGAAGAAGCCCTCCGGGGGCGGCACCAGCCGGCGATTGCTGATGAACCGCTCATAGGCCGTCTCATCCCCCCCCAACCCCGTGACCGCCGTCACGATGAAGACAGGGATTTCCTTGAGCTCCGGGTCCGTTCGAACCTCCTTGTAGAACCGGGTCCCGGAGGCTTCCGGCATGGAGATGTCCAGGGTAACCAGAGCCGGCTTCTCCTTCTTCACCAGCTCCAGGGCTTCGTTTCCGTTGGCGGCCGTCAGTGTCTCGTAACCATTGTCCTGGAGGATCATATCCAGGTAGTTCACGATATCCGGCTCATCATCCACGATGAGAACGGTCTTGCCGGCCTGCGCTTGCTCTGGCATGGGTCGGCTACTCTCTAGTTGTCTTGGCTCTTGCCTTTGTTCTTCAGCGCCGAAAGGGCCCGGCGCAGGGCATGGGGCTCAGCGTCATCCAGGACCTCCCTGAGCTCCGCTTCCAGGGCTTCCCGATCCTCGTCGCCCGGAAGCTCATCCACCCCCAGGGCCTGGGACACGCACCGCACGTAGTCCCGGGGCTTTACGGGCTTCTCCAAATAGACGCCGGGACCGGAGATGACCCGGTTCTCCACGATGTCCTGGAGCTGCACCTCCCCCATCTCGTCCCGGGCGTGGGCCGTGACGATGAGGACGGGGATGTTGGAATACCGCTTGTCCTTCCGGAGCTCGTAGAGGAGCTTGTGGCCGCTCTTCCGGGGCATGACCAGATCCAGGGAGATGAAGTCCGGTGGCGCCTCCTGGATCTTCTCCATGGCTTCGACGCCGTCGCCGGCCGTGTCCACGTTGAATCCCGCGTCCAGGAGGATCTGCGCCAGATAGTCCCGAACGTTCGGCTCGTCGTCGACGACCAGCACCCGCTTGTCCTGGGGTCGAACCATCGTCTCACCTCTCTCCGTCTGGGGTCGATACGGCCTGACCTGTTCCCTACGCCGACTCCTCCGTCTCCGACTCGGAATCCGGCTCCGGGAGGTTGTCCCGGGGCAGCTCGATTCGGAAGACCGAGCCCTCTCCCTCCTTGGAGTCGAAGGAGATCTTCCCCCCATGCTGGTGCACAATACGCTTCGTGGTCAAGAGGCCGAGCCCCGTTCCCCGGTCCGAGCCCTTCGTGGTGAAGAACTTCGAGAAGATCTTCTTGGTGATCTCGTAGTCCATACCCTTG
This sequence comes from uncultured Gemmatimonadaceae bacterium, assembly GCA_964652625.1. Taxonomy (GTDB): domain Bacteria; phylum Gemmatimonadota; class Gemmatimonadetes; order Longimicrobiales; family Gaopeijiaceae; genus CAZZEL01. The sequence goes on along the minus strand of CAZZEL010000047.1, from coordinate 21,572 downwards.
CCGTTGTCCGCCACCTCGTAGACGATGGTCCGGCCCTCCTCCCGGGAACTCAGGGTCACCGCGAAGTCCCGGGTCTTCTCCGCCACCATGCAGGCGTCGATGGCGTTGGAGACCAGGTTGGACAGGCAGGTGTGAATCCCCTCCTCATCCAGGGGAGCCTCGGCCATCCCTTCTTCTATCTCCACCTTCAGCTCGATTCCGCCCTGGGCCGCCTTGTCCCGGAACAGATCCGCCACCTCCTCCACCGGCGCATTGGGATCGGTGGGGGCCACCTCGGTCTTACGGCCCTTGGCGAAGTCCAGGAACTCCTTCACGAACTTGGAGATTCGGTCGACGTTCTCCTCCAGGGTGACCCAGCCCCGGGCGATGCGCTCGTCGTCCCCTTTCTCGATCCCGGAGTTCACGGCGTACATACCCCCCTCCAGGCCCATGAGCACGTTCTTGATGCCGTGGGCGATGCCGGCCACCGTCTCTCCCACGGCGGCCAGACGCTCCGCCTCCCGCTTCTCCCGCTCCAGGCGCTTCACCTCGGTGATGTCCGTGGACATCTCCACAATGTAGCGGATCTTGCCCTGGGGCCCCCGAACCGGGACCATGTGGACCAGGTAGTCGATGGCGTCGCCATTGCCCACCCCCTCCTCTTCCCGGATCCTGGTCTTGCCGTCCCCGAAGCTCTTGATGGCGGCGCACCGCTCACAGGGCGTGTCTCTGCCCTTGTATACCTTGTAGCAGGGCCTCCCCTGCCAGGCACCAAAGGACTCCCGGAAGCGGGGGTTGGCATCGACGATCTGGTAGTCCCGATCGATGATGCTGATGGCGATGGGAACCTGATCGAACAGGTGGGCCCGGATCCAGTCCTGGATTTCCTGGGCGTGCATCTCCCTTTCCTCGGGCACGTCGTTGTCCTTCCCTTCCCTGGTCAACCCATCTATGTGGATTCTCGAGTGGCTGCAGCTACTGTCCCGGAGTTCGGGACGAGGAGCTCCCCGCCATTCGGTCGTCATTGTCAACGTCGACCTGCCGGCCCGGCCCCATCTTCTCCACGTCCTCCCGCCAGTCCACGTCGTGGCAGGTCATGCACCGGTCCAACCCTTCGGGGTTGGGACCGGGGCCGGCGGTCTGGGCCGCTTTCACTTCATGGCATTCCACGCAGAGGCCGTGCATGGCGTCCATGTACCCCACGGCGTCTCCCCAGTGCTCCGGGGGCGGATCCACGAAGGCCTTCCGCTGAATCTCGCTCTGGTGGCATTCGTTGCAGGTGGTGGTGGTCTCGTAGCTCTTCACCTCCGACTCCCCCGTGTGGCACTGGATGCAGGAGTCACTCTCTCCCAGCTCCGCCACGTGGACGTCGTGGTCGAAGACGCTCCGGCCATCGAACATGTCCGAATGGCATTCGAAGCAGGAGGTGTTCTGGTCCAGGGGATGGTTCAGGTGGTGACAGGTGGCGCAGGCCTGCTCCCCACCCAACCGCTCGGCGTGGTCGTCGTGGTCGAAGAGAACCAGATCCCCGTCCCGGTCTCCGTCCAGCATGAGGACCCGGGTCGTATCCAGCGTCATCTCTGCGGGGAGGTCCCCGGACTCGGGAGAGGCCTCCATCTCACCGGAGAAGACGGCCCGGATCTCCTCGGGCAGTCCCTCCTCGGCCCGGGCCAGACCCAGGATACGAGGTTGGGAGAGGCCGGGATCCAGGATCACCGCTTCCACGCTCCGAGGCTTCTGCGTGGGCACCGGGACCGGATCCACGCCTCCCAGAGGAAGGAAGGGCAGGGCCAGAACCGCACCCAGCACGAAGGCGATGCTGTAGCTCTTGGGCAACGCCAATGGCTTGGGCAAGAGGGGATGGAGGGTGGTGGCCGCCGGCTCCCGCTCCGGCTCCGGAGGATGTCCCCTCACATCATCGAACACCCGGAGGTGCTCCACGAAGAAGAGGAAGATGAGGATTCCACCGGCCACGATACCGATGCTCACGGCGAACTCCTCCCAGGTGGGGAAGTAGCTCACCCCTTCGGGACGGGCGAAGGCGATGATGGAGACATCGATCCGGTGCAGGATCATCCCTCCCACCACCATGGCCGCCGCCACACCCACACCGGCGATGTGGCTGCGAATCCGCTTGAACATCATGAGCGTGGCCGGAATCAGGGCACTCACCCCGATCTCGAAGAGGAAGAGATTGCTCTGCCAGGTCCCTTCGAAGGCCATGCCCAACAGACCCCGCATGGCCAGGTCCCCAAGTCGGAGGGCCAGGTAGGCCCACAGGACGATCCCCGCCGCCAGACCCAGCCCCGAGATCTCCCGGGTGTGGATCTTGTGGCCCAGGAAGTAGTTGGAGAACAGGGATTCCAGCACCACCGTCATCAGCCCCAACCCCACGGCGGAGATGAAGAAGAGGACGTAGATGATGGGAGAGTACCAGAGGGGATGGAGCCGGAAGGGGGTGATGAGGAACAGGGACCCCAGGGACGACTGGTGCAGGGTGGAGAGGACGATCCCGGCGATGACCAGGAGGATGCTGATCCTCTTCAGGCCCTTCATGACGTTCTGGAACACCCGCCCCTGGAAGAAGCGGTGCTCCAAAATCACCGGGAGGAACTCCAGGAACAGGACCGTGAGGTACAGCATCACGCACATGGCCACTTCGAACAGCACCGAGTGGTACTGCCAGTTGACCATGGGATGCCAGATCCTCCAGGGAAGACCCAGGTCGTAGAGGAGCCCCACCGCCACGGCGGCGTAGCCCAGGAGTGCCGTGAGGATGGCGGCCCTCACGAAGGGTCGGTACCGCTCCAGCCCGAAGATGTAGACGATTCCCGCCAGGACGAAGCCTCCGGCGGCCAGGGCGACGCCGGACATGACGTCGAAGCCGATCCAGAGTCCCCAGGGGGCAGCGTCGGAAAGGTCGGTGACGGCTCCCAGTCCATACATGAAACGAATCACGGTAACGGACGCAAGGACCCCCACCAGTGCCCAGAGAACCGTCTTCAGTGTAGTCAGTCGATCAGTCATCGTCGTCCCCGCTTTTCTGGGACTCGGTCGTGGTGGCCGTGGCTTCGGCATCGGTTGCGGCCGTCTCGGGCGAGCCGGCGCCATCCATGGGCGCGGCCACGTCCATGCCGGCTCCTCCGTCCGCGGCCCGGGCCGCCATCTTCATCCTCCGGTTCACCACCCAGTAGATGGCTCCCATGAGCCCTCCCATGCCCACGATCACCCCCGGGACCTTCTTCAGGGATGCCCAGGTGAGGTGGGGAAGATCCCCTTCCCCCAGGTTCTCGGCCCAGCCCAGGAACCCCAGGGAGATGTCCGAGAGGTAAAGCACCGAGGTGCCTCCCACCTCCGTCTCGCCGTAGACGTGGTTCACGTAGGTGTCCGGGTTGTCGGCGATGCGCCGGTGGGCCTCGGCCAGCAACTGGTCCCGCTCCCCGAAGAGAAGGGCGTCCTCGGGACATGACTCCACACAGGCCGGCTCCCGGCCTTCCACGACCCGGTGGTGGCACAGGTGGCACTTCCGGACCAGGGGAGCCGCCTCGTCCCACTCATAGCGAGGAATCCCGTAGGGACAGGCCACCAGGCAGTACCGGCAGCCCATACAGAGCTCCGAGTCGTAGATGACCGCCCCTTCCGGCGTCTTCTGCATGGCCCCCACCAGGCAGGCACTCACACAGGCCGGCTCCAGGCAGTGGCGACACTGCTGCCGGACGAAGTGGTCGTCGGGCTTGCGGAGGATGGTGGAGAAGCGAGTGGCCGAGAGGCCGTCCACCGCTTCCTGCCCCTTCCGGAGGCGGTCCGGGCCCAGGTCGTTCTCCTCCTTGCAGGCCAGGACGCACTCCTCGCAGCCGATGCAGCGGGTGATGTCGATGAGTATGGCAGCAGACATGGTTAGATCGGCTCGTTTTCTTTATCTAGCGTGGCCCCCACCCGGCTCCCGGCATCCGGCGGGAAGTGCCAGGACAGCTCCGATACGAGCTGAGTGAAGGGCATCAGGATCATGTGACTGAGCTTGGTCAGGGGAACCAGGAAGATGAGAAGGTCGGCGCTCAGGGCGTGAACCAGGAGCACCGGATCCCGGCTGAAGGGGTTCCAGGCCGGATGCATGACCATGAATCCGGTGACGAAGGGAATGGCGATGAGAAGGGGCAGGGCGTAGTCCTGGAACCGGCTCAGCACCCGGCTGTCCTTGGCCCACACCCGCTGAACCACCACGGCCAGTGACGTGACGATTACCACCCATGTGAGGGCCGTGGCCACGGAATTGGGAAGGGCCGGCCAGGAGATGCCCACCCCCTGCCGCCACAGGGCGATGTGTCCCGCCAGGAAGATGGGGACCAGGATCACCCCGATGTGGAAGAGAAAGGTGGTGATGCTGTAGAGCCACCGGTTCTTCAGCCGGTCCACGGGGATGAGCCACCGGACGGTGCTGGACATCACCTGTTTCGTCGGGATGTTCTTGTCCCCGGCTCTCCGGTACGTCTTGATCGCCTCCCAGATGGTGAGACCCAGGTGCCGGAGAAGCCCCAACACCATGAAGACAAAGGCCGTCCAGAAGAGCGGCCCCATCGCCCATTTCAGCCAGACATCCATTCGCCGTATCCCGTCGTTGCCGTTCGCTATCGTGTCGTGTGGGAGTCCATCAACCCGCCGCGACTTCTTCCTGTTGCTCTTCTTCCTTCTCCGGCTCGGCGTCCACGCCGAAGTCGATGACCTCCAGCAGCAGATCGTGGACGCCCTTGACCTCCACGTCCTCCATGCCGTTGTCCTGACAGAGCTCGCCCAGCTGCTTCTTGCAGTTCGCGCAGGGAGAGACCACGATCTCGGCACCCGTGGCCCGGATCTGGTCCGCCTTCCTCTTGCCCAGAGGGCCGGTGCGGAACTTCCGGATCTCATCGATGGAAACGGTCCCGCCCCCGCCACCGCAGCAGTAGTTCTCCGTCCCGCTGGGCGTCATCTCCACGTAGTTCTCGCAGATGGCCTTCAGGATCTCACGGGGCTGATCCACGATCTTGCCGGCCCGGGCGATGTTGCACGGATCGTGGTAGGTGACCCGCTCCTTGATGAGCTCCTTCTTCAGGGGGATGTTGCCCGCCTTGAGCTGCTCGTAGGCATACTCCAGGCAGTTCACCACCTCCGGGGCGTCCGGCCCGCTGAAGGCCGGGACGTACCAGGCGGAGCGAGTGGCGTGCCCGCACTCCCCCACCAGGATCTTGTCGGCCCCCAGCCGGTTGGCTTCTTCCACCACGTTCTTCACGATCCGCTCCATCATCCGGTCGGAGTAGAAGAGGCCGTAGTTGATCCCGTCGTAGTTCCCCGTGCCGATGGTCCACGAGCCGTTCGTGACGTGCATGACCGCCGCGTTCCCCATGAGGGTGTCGGCCTCCATGAGGTAGTCGGAGACGGCGGGGAAGAAGACGTATTCCGCCCCCTCCACGTCGAAGGGGAAGGTGATGTTCACGTTGTAGATGTCCTCCAACTCCTCCTCCAGGAACTCCACCGTGTCCTTCAGGGCCGGCACCGGTATGGCCGAGGTGTTGCCCGTGTCTCCTTCGAGCTGTTCCCGGACGGAGACCAGGAGGGCCCGGGGGATCAGGTCGATCTCCGCCAGGATCCAGCGACCCAGGTGGGTCACCAGGGCGTGATCGATCCCCACCGGGCAGGTGGCCTTGCACCGACGGCAGGCCGTGCACCGGTAGAAGGACTCGGCCATCTCGTCGATGTACTCGTCCGTGAGGGTGAACCCTCCGAAGAGCCGGGCCTTGAGAATGCCGGACTGGGTGAAGTACCGCCGGTAGACCCGCAGGAGGAGCTCGGAGCGGTGACAGGGGATGTCCTCCGGGGCCCCCGTAGCCTGGTAGAGCTGACAGGACGCGGCGCACCGGGCACACTTGGCGCTGAGCTTGGAGTAGGTATCCAGGGCCAGGTGGTAGTTCCCGTGGCGAAGGATGGCAGAGAAGGCCTGGAGGAACCGTCGGACCTTGTCCGTGCCTCCCAGGCCCTTCTGCTCGACGTTGTAGCTGTATTTCTGTTCAATCGCCACCGATCAATGCTCCGTCATGCGGTCCATGGAGTAGGAGTCCGGCCCGTTGCCCATGGGAAGCTCGGTTCCCGGCGCGAGCCTTCCTCCGAGGTACGTGTGAAGGAGGTCTTCCACGAAGCCGGACACCCACGAGATCACCTCGAAGCCGTTGGCCCTGAGAATGTCCTCGTAGAAGTCCTGCATCCCCCCGGAGATGACGGTGTCCACGTCCTGATCCCGGAGGAGCCGGACCCGATCGAAGGGCTCCCGGCTGCTCAGAGGGAAGTCCACCTGGTCCGTCTCTCCCGAATCGGAAATGGTGAAAATGGCCATGGTCGAGCAGTACTCGAAGCAGGGCGCCACCATCTCTCCCATGCGGGGGATCGCAATTCTCACGTTTCAGCCTCCATTCCGGCCCGTTCCAGGTGCAAGATGCAGACCGAAGTCGCCCAGGAGGCTCTCCGTTCAGTAAGGCTATGGAGGACAGTAACTTAAGAAAACGACCCAAGAGAAGGTGCCCGGCGTGACGTTCCAGACCTGAAACGTTGCAGGTGTGTCAGAAGTTCACATCTGAAACGCCACAAATGCGACTCTTCTACCCATCCTGGAAGCGATCAGCATCGATGCCGTGCTTCTTCATCTTCCGCCAGAGGGTGGTCCGGCTGATCTGGAGCTCTTCGGCGGCCTCGACCCGGTTCCCCTTGGCCCGGGCCAGTGCCGAGCGCACGGCCTCGGCTTCGCTCTCCTGGAGGGGGGGCCGGCTCCCGTTCCCGGATCGGGAGGGGGGCATGGAGTCGGTGCCCTGGGCGTCGTCCGGAAGATGGTGGACGTCGATGAGCCCGTTGTGACAGAGGACGAAGCAGTACTCGATGATGTTCTCCAGCTCCCTGACGTTGCCGGGGAGGGGGTGGCGCATGAGGATCTCCATGACCTCCGGAGTCACCCCCTGCACCCGCTTCCCCTTCTTCGCGTTGAAGCGCTGGATGAAGTGCTCCACCAGGTAGGGGATGTCTTCCCGACGCTCGGCCAGGGGAGGGATGGACAGGCGTACCACAGCCAGCCGGAAGTAGAGGTCGTCCCGGAACTTGCCCTCCGTGACCAGGTCGGAGAGGTCCCGGTTCGTGGCTGCAACGACTCGGACGTCGGCGTGGCGAGTCTCCACGCTTCCCAGGGGGTGGTACTCCCGCTCCTGAAGGAGTCGGAGGAGCTTGACCTGGGTCTCCGGTGGCAGCTCCCCGATCTCGTCCAGGAAGAGGGTGCCCCCTTCGGCCAGGGTGATGCGTCCGGGCTTGTCCGCCTTGGCGTCGGTGAAGGCGCCCTTCTTGTAGCCGAAGAGCTCGGACTCAAAGAGATTCGGGGGAAGGGTCCCGCAGCTCACCACCTCGTAGGGACGCTTGCGCCGTGGGCTCAGGTTGTGGATGGCTCGGGCCAGGAGCTCCTTTCCCGACCCGCTGGGCCCTTCGATGAGGACGGTGCTCTCGCTGTCGGCGATGTCCGGGAGGATGCCGAAGATCTTCTGGAAGGCTTCGCTCTTCCCGATGATGTCCTCGAAGGTGTAGCGGCTCTGGATCTCCCGCCGGAGCTGCTCGATGGTGGAGAGATCCCGGAAGGTCTCCACGGCCCCAAGGAGAGTCCCGTCCTCGGACCGGAGAACGGCGCTGCTCACGCTGATGGGGCAGGCCCGACCCCGCCGCGTGAGGATCCGAGCCGGCCGGTCGATGACCTCCTCACCGGTATCCAGGGTCTCCCGTATGGGACATCCCCGCTCGCAAAGGTCGCTATGGAAGACATCCGAGCAACGCTTGCCCACCGCCTTCTCACCGGGAACTCCGGTGATGCGCTCCGCTGCCCGATTGAAGGAGGTGATCCGCCAGTTCGTGTCCACGGTGAAGACGCCGTCGGCGACACACCGCAGGACGGTCTCGAAGAACTGGGTCTGGTTGGCAGGATCCAGGACACGCATCCACAACATCCACCGCTGAAGGAACCAGGTGCCTCCGGTCCGAAGCTCGCCGGACCGGAGACGACGGGGAGGTCCCGTCAGGGCTTGATACTACAGGAATCGTGCCGGTTTTTGGGACGCTACCCGGGCAACCGATTCAACCATGTTACCCGGGCAGGTCCCGTCCGAGCCCGGCGAAGAAGGGAGACACGAAAAACTCCGCCGAACCCGGTTCCAGCTCCAGGGCCGCTGAACCAGGTGGGTTTCGGCCACCCGCAGGTGGCTTCCTGGTCAACAGCCCCTCCAGTCTTCAGTCGGACCGGAGGAAGGGACTCTCCTCCAGGTTCACCACCAGGTCCCGGAGTGCCTCCTGGTGCTCCTCCAGGCGAACCATCTCCCCCTTGAGCCAGCGGCTCTGGAGAGCACGGTCCTCCGGGATCACGCCTACCACTTCCGGGCCGTCCTCCTCTTTCAGCCGCTTGCGGAGATGGGCTTCGGTCTCCTCGTCCGGCACGCGATTCAGGACGGCCACCACACCCTTCACCTTGGCCCCCCGGAACACGTCCTGGGCCACCTGAGCCATCTCCGGACTCTCGAAGTGGGCCGTGGCCGGTCCCTCGCCGCTACGGATCCGCTCCACCATCTTCTTCAGGTGCACGGCCATCCCCACGGCCGCCGTGGTGGGATCCACCACCACCACCGCCAGATCCAGGCCTGTGAGCACGCCCCGGGCCGAGTCCTCGAAACCCGCCTTGAAATCCACCAGGAGCGGGGGCTCGCCGCCGTCCTCCGCCACCTGGAGGTCCCGGGCGATCTTGGCGATGGGACCGTCGCATCCGGCCCCGGGCCCCAGATCGCCCATCTTCCCTCCCAGGAGCAGACGGATCCCCGACTCCGTCTCCCCGAGGTACTCCCCGGGCAACCCCTTCAGATCCAGCTCAGGTTGGGGAAGGGGCGTGGGGTCGTCCACGGGACAGGTGAGGGTGCCCCCGGAAAAGACCAGCCCTCCCAGGTGTTCCATGAGAAGAGCCGGGGTGCGTTCCATGCCCAGGGCCTGGGCCAGACCCACGTTCGTGGAATCGGCGTCCAGGACCACGGGCTCGTATCCCCTGTCGGCCAGGGTCCGGGCCAGAAGCACGGTGACCGTGCTCTTCCCGGAGCCCCCCTTGCCGAAGAGGCCGATTTTCTTGCCTGCCAGAACCGATGCGTTCATCGTGCGCCTCTCTTCAGCATCCTCCATGATGCCCGTGGGGGCCTCCCCCCTGATGTCCGTGGTGGCCTCCTCCGTGGCGGCCTCCGCAGGCTTCCCGCTCGTTCATGGCCTGGAGGCGATCTTCCCGGAAGGCCTCCACAGACGACTTCACATCCCCCTCCCGGGTGACGTAGACGTCCACGCCGGCGCTCTGGAGTCGGGCGAAGGCCCGGCGTCCCAGCCCCTTGCAGAGCATGACGTCCACGGAACTGGGTCCCAGGAACTCCAGGGGCTGGCAGGTCCCGTGGGCCCGGGAATCCCGGTTGGCGATGGTCTCCCACTCCCCGGTCTCCGTGTCCACCAGCGTGAAGAACGGCGCGCTACCGAAATGATCCGAGGTCACGGCTTCCATGCCTCGGTCGTCCATGGTCGGAATACAGAGCTTCATGATTCGTCTTCTCCTATGACGACGGCCCCCTTGTTCACGATGACCCGGACCAGCTTGCTCCTCCCGGTCTTCAGGAGGCGCTGCACCGTGCCCCGGGACACGCCCATGCGTTCCCCCGCCGACTCCTGGTCGAACCCCTCCAGGTCGCAGAGACGGAGAGCCTCCAGCTCGTCCATCCCCATGTTCAGGGTCTCCAGCTCCGCCAGGGGAATGCCCCGGGCCTTGAAGACCCGGGCCCCGTTGTGACGGCGGCATCGCCGGTGTTTGCGCGGTCGGGGCATCGTCGTTCGGTTGCCGTGCTGATGAAAGGCCGCGGGCCTTTCCGGTTGCCTCTTTTTGTGCATATGCACATTATAAGAGCCCGGTCGCTCCGTCAACCGGGTCCCCCCCGGACGGGGTCGTGAACAGGAGGGGTGATTCCTCTTCACGAGCCCCGCTGGAGGGCTGCTGAGATCCCGGAACCCACAGGAACGCCAGGAGACGACATGCCCCAGGAAAGCGGAACAGAGACCCCAGCCGTACAGGACTACTACCCGGAGGACGTGGCCCACTGCTACGGCTGTGGGAAGCTGAACCAGAAGGGATACCAGCTGAAGACCGTCTGGGAGGGCGACGAGACGGTCTCCCGGTATACGCCCCGGCCCTATCACACCGCCATCCCCGGCTACGTCTACGGGGGCCTCATCGCCTCTCTACTGGACTGTCACGGCACCGGGGGTGCGGCGGCGGCAGCCCTCCGGCGGGAGGGCCGGGAGATCGGCCAGGGGCAGGCCCCTCGTTTCGTCACGGCTTCCCTGGAGGTAGAGTTCCTCCGGCCCACGCCCCTGGGTCCCGAGCTGGAGGTCCGGGGCCGGGTGGAGGAGATCACGGACCGGAAGGTGGTCCTGGACGAGACCCTCTCGGCGGAGGGAGTGGTGACGGCCCGGGGTCGGGTCATCGCCGTGCGGATGCCCCAGTCCATGATCCGGGAGGGGGAGTAGCCTTCCCAGGCGCCCCCAGGGGACCGATCCGGAATCCGGCGACGGAGCCAGAGTCCTGGAGTCTGCCGGCCGAGCCACCGATCCGGGGAGGCCGCCGCTGCCTTGGGGACCTGCCGGCCGAGCTGCCGGTTTGAGGGGTCTGCCGGCCAGGGAACAGCCGGCCAATCCATCTATGAGGCTGGGAACCTACGGTCCCGGATCGTCCGGATCCGGGTCCTTGACCTTGGCGCCGTTGGAGATGACTCGCAGGGGATTTCGGGGGTTACCGTGCTCGTCGATGGCCACGAGGACGCCCGTGTCTGGCTCCCTGGCCAGACGGACGATCTCTCCATCGACCTTCCATTGCCCACTCACCGCTCGAATCCAGCGGGCCGTGGGAACGATCCTGGGCACGAGCTCCGAGGCCTGAGCCTGGTTTCCCAAGGGGGGACCTCCTCCGTTGTTCTCCCATGTGTGCGGGGCTCACCCGGGGAGGGCCGAGCCCCGCCGCCCATGTTATCGGCGCTACGAGAACCAAGTTGAGCCCGGGCCGTCAAGGGGCCGTCAATCCTCCAGGCCCTCCAGAATGGCCTTCCTGCCCCACTGGAATGCCTCTTCGTTCATGGGGATCATGGCGCACTTGGAAGCCAGGGCCTGGCGAATGGCCGCCAGGAAGGTCTCGGGGGGGAAGAGATCGGTCACGGCCTGAAGGGCCCCCAGGGCCACGACGTTCTTGATGACCCGGCGCCCCAGATCCACGGCGATCTCGGTGAAGGGCACACCGTACATCTTCACCGTGCCGTTGATGGAGGGGGGATCGGAGACCACGGAGCTGTCGTAGATGATGATTCCCCCCGGGGCCACGTTGGGGCCGAACTTCGCCAGGCTGGGGGCGTTGAAGGCGATGAGGATGTTGGGCCTGGATGCCGCGGGGGAGAGGACCTCGTCCTGGGCGATGTGCACGTCGGCGTAGGACGTGCCACCCCGGGACTCGGGGCCGTAGGAGGGGATGTGGGTGGAGTCGAATCCCTCGTTGATGGCCATCCGGGTGAGGAGCAGGGCCGCCGTCTGGGCCCCGTCACCCCCGGCGCCGGCCAACTTCAGGGACACGTCCTCCGGCGCCACCTGGGAGGGGAACTCCTTGGCGTGTCGCTCCACCTTCTCCTCGGCGCCCTCCGTGATGAGGCCCGTCACCTTCTCCACGTCGAAGGAGGGCGTGAAGGGCTTGAACTCCAGGTCTTCGGTGATTTCCTCGGTGATGTCCTTCTTCACCCCCAGGGGGAAGATGGGCACCATCTCCTCCTTCACCCAGTCCTCCGCCTCCAGGGGCGTCATCTTCAGGTGGGTGGGACACTCGGCCAGGACCTCCACGAAGGAGTAGCCCTTGTTCTCCACCTGCATCTGGATGGCCTTCTTGATGGCTTTCTTGGCCTTGACCCGCATCTTGGCGCTGAACAGCCCCACCCGTTCCACGTAGACCGGCCCGTCTAGCTGGGCGACGAGCTCCGCCATGCGGAGGGGCATGCCGGCGGCCTTCTCCCGCCCCCGGGGGGTGGTGGTGGTCTGCTGCCCCATGAGGGTGGTGGGGGCCATCTGTCCACCGGTCATCCCGTAGATGGCGTTGTTGATGAAGATGATGGAGATGGGCAGGCCCACCTGGGCCGTGTGGATCGTCTCCGCCAGCCCGATGGAAGCCAGATCCCCGTCTCCCTGGTAGCTGATGACCACGGATTCGGGATTGGCCAGCTTGTGGCCCAGAGCCACCACGGGAGCCCGGCCGTGTGCGGCCTGGGAGTTCCCCACATCCATGTAGTAGTAGAGGAACACGCTGCAGCCCACGGGCGAGATGGCCACGGTCTGATCCTGGACCCCCAGCTCCTGGATGGCCTCCGCCATGTACTTGTGGGCCAGCCCGTGCCCGCATCCCGGGCAGTAGTGTGTGGCGTGCCCCTTGATCCCCTCACCGTGGGCGTGACGCTCGAAGACGTCAAAGAAGGCCGAAACACTCATACCGACACCTCCTCCAGCTCGTTCACCAGGGACACGATCTCGTCCTCCTGGGGGAGAACGCCGCCGAAGCGACGGACATGGTCGATGGGAGGCGGCTCCACCCCGTCCTTGCTCAGGGCCAGCCGGAGCTCGTCTTCCAGCTGGCCGTTGCTGGCCTCCACCATGACGATCCGTCGCGTCCGGTCCAGCACGCCCTTCAGCTCCTCCACGGGGAAGGGCCACAGGGTGACGGGCCGGAAGAGCCCGGCCTTCACCCCCTGGTTCCGGAGGGTCTGCACCGCCCCCTTGGCCATGCGGGAGGGGGTGTTGGCGGAAACCAGCACCACCTCGGCGTCGTCCATGTGGAAGAGATCGGCCCGCTGCTCGTTCCCCCGGATCTCGGCGTACTTCTCGTTGAGGTGGATGTTGTGCTTCTCCAGGTCCGCCTCGGCCAGCTCGATGGAGCAGATGAGGTTGCCCCGGTGGTCCAGGTCCCCCCACACGGCCCATTCCGGAATCCCCGGCTTCTTCATCTTCTCCGGGAGGTTCACCCGCCCCGTGATCTGCCCCAGGTAGCCGTCCCCCAGGATGACCACGGGATTGCGGTACTTGAAGCTCAGGTCGAAGGCCAGCATGGTCAGGTCCAGCATCTCCTGGGGCGTGGAAGGAGCCAGGACGATGGCGTGACTGTTCCCGTGGCCCAGTCCCCGGCAGGCCAGTTTGATGTCGGCCTGCTCCGGAGCGATGTTCCCCAGACCCGGCCCTCCCCTCATGATGTTCACGAACACGCCGGGAAGCTCGGCCCCCACCATATAGCTGATCCCCTCCAACATGAGGCTGAAGCCGGGAGAGGAGGTGAAGGTCATGGAGGGCAGTCCGGCTCCGCCGGTGCCGTACATCATGTTCACCGTGGCCACCTCGCTCACGGCCTGGTAGAAGACCCCGTCCATGAGGGGCTGGAGCTTGGCCATGAGCTCGGCCCCCTCCGTCGAGGGGGTGATGGGGTAGCCGTAGACGTGCCGGCATCCCGCCAGGATGGCTCCTACCGCCGAGGCGTACGTGCCCTTCAGGATCAGGGGCTCCTGGTGGGACAGCTCCAGCCACTCGTCCGGAATGGGCTCGGGCTCCGGCGCCTCCGTCTCCGGAGGCCCGAAGAGCTCCGAGGGATCCTCCAGCTCGTAGTCCGCCTTTTCGAAGATCTCCACCATCTCCTCGAAGGAGTGGACCCCTTCCAGCTTCTCGTTGTCGATCTCCTCCACATCCACGGCACGAAGATGCAGACCGAAGGGCTCGGGACAGGCGTTCACGCAGAGGGCACAGCCCGTGCATTTGTCCAGGTTCGTCAGTTCGATGGGAACCAGCCCCGTCTCCGGGTTGATCTCCGTGCCCTCCTCGATGCATCCGAAGCGACAGGCCTCGATGCAGCGTCCGCAGCCTTTGCAGAACTCGGGAAAGAGAAAGGGCTTCGGCTTGACTTTGAGCTTGGCGACCTTGGACTCCATGGACTTCCTCGACCGTTCCGGTGGATTCTCCGGCGCCCCGGGGCAGACAGGGCAGAAGAATGGGCAAATCTGTCCCATTTCCCGGGGGAGAGCCGGCCCCTCCACGGGGCCAACACCTCGTGCTGCCTGAAGTTGACTCTTTTTCAGCACACAATAGCTGCAAGAAGGAGGCCGGAGAGAGCCAGGGTGGGGCAACCTCTCCGTTGTATCCCTCTCTTGACGGCTTCTCTAAGCTTAGAAGAGAGGGGGGGTTCGGGACAACGCCTCCGGGCCGAGAGGTGGGCGGGGAAACGCCTCACCAGAAACGCTCCTACCCCTGGCTTTGGTCCGGGAGAATCACCATCGGGAAAACCACAGGTCGCTCTTCGCCGTGAGCAGCTCCGCGTGAGCAGGTCCACCAAGGCGGAGACCACCTGCGAGCTCAGGCCTTCGCGGACAACCTCCTGGCCTCCGAGGCGAGGTGGAGGCCCTGGCTTCCTTGCATCACGGTGAGGGGATGGGGGAGGCCGGTTCAAAGACCGTGGACGGGAGACCCCCTCTCCATTGTCCTCACCCGCACCCTCCGGCGGGGCGCTCCTTCACTTCCAGCTCGACCTTCGGTGCGAAGAAGAAGGCCTTGTCCCGGAAGGTGTCCGGGTTGGCGATGGGCCGGTTCGAGCCCAGGGCGGCCTCGAACTCCCAGGCCAGCTCCCCCTCCGGGGCCGGGCCGTCTTTCGGCTGACAGCCCTCGCAAGCCCCGTTCACGGCGAACAGGTCCAGCCAACCGTTGATCCCCCCCTCCAGGATGTAGACGTTCATGATCCCTTCGCCGGTGAGCATCTTCCAGGCCCGGGTGGCCCGGGCCTCGTCGTTGGAGACCAGGATGGTCACGGTGTTGGCCGGCAGGTCCAGGAGCTCCCGGGTCAGGGCACCCCGCTCCAGGTCCTCCATCTCCACCCGGCGGGAATCCAGGAGATGGAAGAGGTTGAAGTCCCGCTCCGGCCTCACGTCCATGAGGTTCAGGTTCAGTTGGTGGTTGGCTGCCACCTGGATCAGCTCTCCGGGATGGATCTGGACCTGCCTCTCCTCCAGGAGCGCCGCCTTGTCGTCGGCCAGGATCTCCCACTTCTGCATGGGGGTGGGCTGCCCCATTCCCATGACCAGAAGAGCCAGGGCCGCCAGACCACCGGCCCCGGCCAGCCGCACCCACGTGCCCACCGGCCGGGCGTCGAAGATCCCCCGGCCGAAGACGTTCTCCGCCTTTTCCGCCAGCCAGAAGGCCCCCAGGGCCATGAGGACCACCAGGAGGACGGTGACGCCGGTGGAGACCCCCAGGAACTCGGGAAGGATGAAGCGGCCCAGGTAGGACGAGTACCAGAACTCGTCGAAGAGGGCCACGGTCTCCCCGAAGACGAGGACGCCGAAGAGGGTGCCCAGGAGGAAGAACAGGCCGTCGATCTTCAGGCTCGCCACGGCCACCAGGGAGGTTCCGGGACAGAAGCCACCCAGGATGAAGCCAACCCCCATGATCAGGCCCCCCAGGATGCCGGGCCAAAGGTAGGTGGGCGGGACGTAGATGTCGTTGAAGGCCAGGACCCCGGCGGCCGAAGCCAGGAAGACCAGGACCATGGCGGTGATGATCCCGGTGAACATCACCTTGAGGACCGTCATGTCCTTCAAATAGAACTGGTTCGCAAGCTTGCGGGCGTTTGCGAACCCGGCCACCTCCAGAGTCGCCCCGAAAGCCAGGCCGATGAGAAGGTAGATGGCGTAGGCCCCGAGCTTCCCCAGATCGTCTACCAGCGCGAACGGTGCCATGATTCGATTCCCCTCCTCTCCCGGTCAGGTCCAGAGCCGACGAACGAAGTAGGCCAGGGCGTAGCCCCCGGCGAAGACGGCCAGCATGAACGCCCAGCTCCCCACCGAGAGGACGGCGCCTCCGGACAGGGCCTGGCCCGACGTGCACCCCCGGGCCATCCGGGCCCCGAAGCCCATGAAGGCCCCTCCCATGAGAGCCATGACCCAGCGGGTGCGGGTGGAGATCCGGGGTCCCTTCTGGGTCTCCACCTTCAGTCGTCCGTGCAGGACGGCGCTGAGAAAGCCTCCCAGCAGGGTGCCCAGCGTCACCAGGACGATCCAGTGGTCCAGGGGATTGGCTTCGCCCCCGGCCATCTCCACCAGGTGTCCCACCCGGTCCACGTGCCGGGGAGCCAGGAGGTCCTGGCCCGCCGCCACCAGCCGGGCCATGCCGCCTGAAGCGCCCAGTCCTGTGCCCGTGAGGAAGTAGGCGCCGAAGAGAACCACGCCCAGCAGCACGCCGGCCAGGTAGGGATTCGTGAAGGCCTTGGCTTTCGCAGACGTCTTCATACCGTCTCCATGGTTATGCGGTCTCCGAGGCGGTCTCGGTCCCCCTCCGGGTCCCGGGCTCCGCCACGGGGTCCATCGTTCTCTCGTCCGTCTCCGTGCCCTCCCAGCCCACGACCATGGCCTGGAGGTGGGCCAGGGGGGTGGGACCGGTGGTGGTCAGGTAGACATGCATCAGCAAGAACGCGGCGAACATCCACGCTCCGAAGGCGTGGAGGGGAGCCAGGAAGGTCAAGCCACCCAGCATCCCGTCCACGGCCGGCCAGCGCTGCGCTCCCCAGATGAGGATCCCGGTGATGACCTGAAGAGGGAGAAGCACGTTCAGGATCATGAGGTAGGTGACCTGCTGCAGGGGATTCAGCTTCCGGTCCGGCCGCTTCTCGAAGGGATGGGGCTCCCCCCGGAAGATTCCTCCCAGGTAGTACCGGGCCTGGCGAATGGCCTGCCCGAAGAACCCCTGGGGCCGGGGCAGGTACTGCTGGATCTCGCCGCTGGCCAGGTGGAAGAAGGCGGCGAAGATGGCGTTGGCCAGGACCAGGAAGCCCAGGACGTTGTGGACTCTCACGGCCAGGGCGAAGTCCAGGATCCCCATGCGGGTCACGTGGATCTCGATCCCCGTGAGGATGAGGAGGATGATGGCCAGAGCCTGCAGCCAGTGCCAGATCCGCTCGTAGGTCGTGTACATGTAGACCGGCGGGCCCTCCTCCTCCGGTGAGGCTTCCACCCCCTCCCGAGCCGCTCTCCACCGGAGAAAGCCGTGGACGGCTACCCCCAGCAGCGTGGCCAGGACGGCAAAGATCCCCAGGGCGTTGGCCCACCGAAGGTAATCGTGGCCCAGCACGTACAGCCCGGCTTCCGAGGTCCGGGGAGCGTAGACCACCTGGCCCTCCGGCTCCCTCTTGACCGGACCGATGAGCTCGGCCTCGGCCGTCTCCACCAGGTGAGGCACTACACCCCCCGGGGCATGATCGGAGAGGTGCACGGCCCGGGCCAGACGAGAGTTCTCCTCGTGACAGGTCTGACAGTCCCGGGTCGCCCAGTCGCCCGTGGCCACGGAATGGTGAATGGGATAGGGCTGGATCTCCCCCTTGATTCGCGGGTCCCCCACACCCATCTCCCGAAGCCGGGCCTCCACCGCCTCGATTCCGGCAGCCGAACCCAGGGAAGCCCGGCGGACCATCTCCAGGTCCACGGCTTCTCCTTCCGGGCCCGCCACCCAGTACCAGGAGGTCACCAGGTTGTAGGGGGCCAGACGGGTCCCACCGTCCGCCTCCCGCCGGAGGAGCAGCGTGGGCTCCACCCCCTCCACCAGGTCGGTGGCGGCCGTCTCACAGCCGGCGGCACAACCCCGCCAGGTCACTCCCGGCTCCCCGTTCTCGTTCAACGCCGTCCAGTCCACCGACTCCACGGAGACGGAATGGAGCTTGGGCGTGTGGCACACCTGGCAGGCCAGGGTCTCCATGTGGCGCTGGGCATAGGGCAGCCACCTGTGTGTGGGCTCCGGGTCGTGGCAGGACTCACAGCTCAGGGGCTCCGCGGGCCGGGTCTGACCGGTGAAACGGGACTGCCCGGCGAAGTTGTGGGAAGGCCGCTGGAGGTAGGCTCCCAGGGGCATGCGCCGACTGTCGAAGATGAGCCCCTCGGGCTGGGTCTCCCGGGACTCGGCCCGGTAGATGGGGTTGTTCACGGAGAAATGACAGTTCGCGCACTCCAGCAGCCGCTCGGCGTGCACGTCCCATGACCGGGTCAAGCCCTCCTTGCCCACCAGGTTCACCCCCGACTCCGAGATCCTCTGGGGGGAGATCACTTCGCCCCGGGAGAGGGTCTGCCAATCTCCCGGCCCCAGCCCCTGGAAGACCACCGGCCGACTCATCTCGTCCCCGGCGATTCCGTGGCACTGGGCGCAGTTCTCCGTCTTGGGACTCTGGAGGGCCAGGAGGGTGTCCTGGACATTCCCCTCGTCGTCGAAGGCAGCGGGATTCCAACGCCAGGCATCCCCCTCCCACCTGACGATGGAGGTGTTGCCCAGTGTGGCGGTGGCCGCCCACATCCCTTCTCCCCTCTCCATGACCTCGAGTCGGGTCTCGTTGGCGGGACTCGGAGTGTGGCAGAGGAAGCAGTTCATCTCCGCCCCTTGCACCTCGGGCGGTGTCCACGGCCGACTGGAGACGGCCTGGGGTGGAGAGGTCAGGGCTTCCAAGCCCGGGTCGCCGTGGACCGTATGGGTTGTGATGTAGTCCGTGTCGTGACAGTCCCCACAGGTAGTGATGGGAGAGACGGGATTGCCGGACCGGAGCACATTCACCCCCTGGGCATCCAGAAGGGGAATCCTGGGATGAATCCGGGCTTCCGCCGCCACCTGGGCTCCGGCGGCCTCGGCTCCCAGAGCAATCATCAGCGCCAGAACGGAGAAGTGGAGGATGACTCTCATCGCTCACCTCCGATTCCTGCCAGGGTCGTGGGACGTTCCACCTCCCGGCTACCCCACTGGGCCGGATCGCCTGGATAGCCCAGGGCCTGCCAGTCCATCCTGCCTGAGGGAGAGTGGCAGTCCCGGCACTGGAGGGCCTGATCCGCGGGCTGCACCATGTGGGACAGGGGCCAGTACATCACCGAGCTCGTGAAATCGAACTCGCCGCTGTAGGGGAGTCCCGTGGCCTGGGCGCCCAGGCGCAGGGCCTGGTCCCAGTCGAAGTCCGTCCAGTACCCCCCCTCACCCACGGTCTTGGGGACCATGAGGGTCTTGTGGATGGCGTCGTAGGGTTGGGTGGCCCGGTGGACCTTGAAGGGCCAGATCCTGGCTTCCGGGTCCCGGAGGCTCCCCAGGGGCGGATTCAGCTCCGTGGGCCGGGACGGATCGATGGTGTCGCCCAAGAGGTAGCGATCCCCCCGTCCGTTGAACCAGAAGTACTCGGGGACGAGGCCCTGTTCGTACTCGAACCGGCCCTTCGTCTTCAGGTATTCATGGGTGTCCTCTGGCAGATCCTGCCCCGCCTCCGCCCAGTCCCAGTGGGTCTTCGTGGCCTCCCGAATGGCGACCTGGGGAATGTGACAGGTCTCGCAGGCCACGGACGCCACGTGGCTGTTCAGACGGGTGTCCTCGTGGGGCTCGGCGGCGTGGCAGTCCATGCACTCCACTTCGTTCGTGTTCGTCACACTCACCGAGAGGGCCCGTCCCTTCATGTCGTGATCCTCGGTCTCGTGACAGTCCACACAGACCAGATCGTGGGTACCCATGTGCACGTCCACCCGGGGCCGGGGGTTGGCCAGGGTGGCATCCAGGTCCCCGTGTTTCACCGCGTTTCCTCCACCACCACGAAAATGACATCCCCCGCAGTTGTCCCGGGTGGGCGGGCCCACGCTCTGAGCCGCCGCCGCCAGGTCCACACCCTCGGCGGGATAGCCTCCGGCGGCCTTGGCGTATTGACCGGAGTGATCGTGGCAGACCAGGCAATCCACCTGCTCTTCCCGGGAGAAGTCGAAGGACTCGTCCACCCAGCCGTATCCCACGTGGCAGGAGCTGCAGGCGCTCCAATTGGACTGGATGGCGATGCAGAAGTTGTTGATGACGTTCTTCTTCCCCATGCGCACCGGCTCTTCCCGTCCGGGAAGCCTCACCGGCTCCCCCTCCCACCGCCAGTGGGCCGTCTGGAGCACTTCATGGCCCTCGTTCTCATGGCATTCCAGGCAAGCCCGGGTCACCTCCGGACCCGTCTCATAGGGCCCGGGCATGAGCTCGGTGTGATCGGTCTTCGGGGGCCGGGGCTCCACGTACTCCCACGGGTCGTTGGCCGGCCCCTCCTCCCCGGAGAGGGAGATGACCAGGGGAACGAAGATGGCCGCCACCACCACCAGGGCGACGAACACCCACCCAGGCGTGCCGTCTCTTGTCTTCGGTGCTTCGCTGGAAGGCCTGCTATCGTTGGACATGATCGTCGATCGTCATCTGTTGAGGGTTACCCCCGACACCCGCCGTCCCGGGAGGAGGGGCCGAAGTTCCGGCGCATGCAATCCACGATTCCACCCACCGCCGGGGCCGCCACCCGGTAGAACACCCGCCGGCCCCGCCGGTCCTGGGTGAGGATGCCCCGATCCCTGAGTCGCCCCAGGTGGTCCGAGGCCGTGGCCTGCTCCACTTCGCAGAGATCCGCCAGCTCCCCCACGGTGTACTCCCCCTCCATCAGGAGCTCCAGAATCCTCAACCGCACCGGATGAGCTACGGACTTGAGACACTTCGTGGCCTCTTTCAAGGCATCCCATCCCAGGAGATCATCCGTCTCCTCCGTCGCCCCTTCGCCCGACCCAGCCGGCTCTCCCTCACCGGCACCGGGACCCCTCTCTTCTTCCACCGCCGACACGGCCCTCTCCTCCGCAGTCATGACCCTTACCTCCGCAGGGTTGTGACGTTTTGACATATGTGAATGTGCCAATATGTCCATATAGAACATTCCTCGACCCGGATCCGCTCCGTCAAGCCGCCAGAAACCGCGATCGCTGCGTTATGCGGAACGTGAAGAGTGGCAAGATACGGACCAGACTCTCGGCTCAGCCTTCGGAGCGCCGCCTAGAATCTAGAGCCGTGGCGCCGGTAACGCGGCTCGCCCCCCTTGTTCAACAGCTTTCTAGCTACTCGCCATGGCCACCGGGGCGTCAGAGCTCTTCCGGGCCCTCCGGCTTCCCGTCCCGGGGAAGGAAGGCCAGCCCCCGCCATCCGCAGAAGCGGCAGCGCCGGACCTGAAGTCGCCGGAAGGGCAAGACAGCGAGGCGCAGGAGGAGAAAGAGGCCCCGGACCCGGACGCGGCTCGTGCGGTTTCCGCACACGGGACAGGCCCGGGACGCGGAGGAAGAACAGCGGACCGTCAAAGCCACGGCTCCCGGGCTCCCGAAGGAGCCTCTGACCGAGCCACCGTCGTCATCTCCATGGGCTCACCTCCGGGACGAACCGGAACCAGATAAGCAAGGCGGAGGGCAAGAGGGCTGCTGAACAACCCTCAGCAGAACACACCGGTGGGCGGAACAATCCCACCCATCCCCTCTTTTCTAAACTTGCCTGACCCCGTCAAGGAGGCGTCATGAAGGAGGACCCGGGTCGTCACCTGCCACATCCTCTCCGAAGCGCTCTCCCCGCCATAGGACCACGTCCCGGATCAGGAGGCGGGTGTCCACGGAGGCCCCTCCCAAGCGCACGTG
>CAZZEL010000046.1:13505-30081 GCA_964652625.1 uncultured Gemmatimonadaceae bacterium | reverse complement strand
CAGTGGTCAAAGGCCTTGAGTCGAATTCGAATCCTGCCAGCCATTCGGTTTCCTCGTCTTTTTCTCTCGCCCTGGGCGCCGGCCTAGATGCCGTCCCCCTCCGGGCCTCTCTGACACCGCGTCCGGTGCTTCTGTGCAGCGACCCTCACACACCGCAGGCGTGTGGAGCGAAGCGTGGGAACAAGAAGAAGGCACCGTGACCGGTGCCTTTCCCCTCCCTACTCGATGATCTCGGTGACGACGCCGGCGCCCACCGTCCGGCCACCCTCGCGGATGGCGAACCGCAGCTCCAGGTCCATGGCGATGGGCGCGATGAGCTCCACCTCCATCTGCACGTTGTCCCCCGGCATCACCATCTCCACCCCCTCCGGAAGCTTCGCCGCTCCCGTCACGTCCGTCGTCCGGAAGTAGAACTGGGGACGGTAACCGTCGAAGAACGGCGTGTGGCGGCCCCCCTCCTCCTTCGTCAGCACGTACACCTCCGCCTTGAACTTCGTGTGCGGCGTGATGGATCCCGGCGCCGCGATCACCTGGCCCCGGTCGATCTCGTCCTTCTTGATCCCACGAAGCAGCAGACCCGCGTTGTCCCCGGCCTGACCCTCGTCCAGGATCTTCCGGAACATCTCCACCCCCGTCACCACCGTCTTCTGGTCCTTGTCCAAACCCACCACCTCCACTTCCTCCCCCATCTTCACCACCCCACGCTCGATCCGCCCCGTGGCCACCGTCCCACGGCCCGTGATGCTGAACACGTCCTCCACAGGCATCAGGAACGGACGGTCGATGTCCCGCTCCGGCTCCGGGAAGTACGTGTCGATGGCGTCCAGCAGCTCATCGATGCACTTCGTGTTCTCCGTCCCCGGCTCCCCGTCCTCCAACGCCTTCAACGCCGACCCCATGACCACCGGCAGGTCGTCGCCGGGAAACTCATACTCGCTCAGCAGCTCCCGTACCTCCAGCTCCACCAGCTCCAACAGCTCCTCGTCGTCCACCATGTCCGTCTTGTTCAAGAAAACCACGATGCTCGGCACATTCACCTGTCGAGCCAACAGGATGTGCTCCCGGGTCTGCGGCATGGGTCCGTCCGCCGCGCTCACCACCAGAATCGCCCCGTCCATCTGCGCCGCACCCGTGATCATGTTCTTCACGTAGTCGGCGTGCCCAGGACAGTCCACGTGGGCGAAATGACGGTTCTCCGTCTGGTACTCCACGTGCGCCGTGGCAATCGTGATCCCTCGCTCCCGCTCCTCCGGCGCCTTGTCGATGGAGTCGAACGGCACGAAATCGGCCAGCCCCCGCTTGTTCTGGACCTCCGTGATCGCCGCCGTCAACGTCGTCTTCCCATGGTCCACGTGTCCGATCGTGCCCACGTTTACGTGCGGCTTCGTCCGCTCAAATTTCTCCTTGCCCATCGCTGTTCCTCGTACGGTTTGGCGTTCGCCTGTCGAGAGTTGTTCGAGCTCTTCGTCTTCGTTCCTGGGATGCCTGCCGTGGCTAATCGCCGCCTTCGGCCTGCATGATCTCTTCGGCCTTCTTCTCCGGGACCTCCGCGTATGCGGCGAACTGCATGGTGTAGACGGCCCGTCCCTGACTCAGGGAGCGGAGGGCGGTGGAGTAGCCGAACATCTCACCCAGGGGCACCGAGGCTCCGATGACCTGGGCGTCCCCCCGGTCCGTCATGCCTCCCACCCGGCCCCGGCGGGAGGAGAGGTCGCCGATGATGTCTCCCATGTAGTCGGCGGGAGTCACCACCTCCACGTCCATGACCGGCTCCAGGAGCACGGGCCTGGAGCGCCTCACCGCCTCCTTCAGGGCCATGGACCCGGCGATCTTGAAGGCCATCTCGCTGGAATCCACGTCGTGGTAGGACCCGTCCACCAGCTCCACTCGGACGTCGATGATGGGGTAGCCGGCCAGGACCCCGGTATCCAGGGCCTCCCGGACCCCCTGCTCCACGGAGCCGATGAACTCCCGGGGAATGGATCCGCCCACGATCTTGTCCTCGAAGGCGAAGCCGACGCCGGTCTTCGTGGGCTCCATGTTGATGACCACGTGGCCGTACTGTCCCCGACCGCCGGTCTGCCGGATGAACTTCCCCTCCACCTTCTCCACCGCCTGCCGGATGGTCTCCCGGTAGGAGACCTGGGGGCGGCCGATGTTGGCGTCCACCCCGAACTCCCGGCGGAGGCGGTCCACGATGATCTCCAGGTGGAGCTCTCCCATGCCGCTGATGATGGTCTGGCCCGTCTCCTCGTCGGTGTGGACCCGGAAGGTGGGATCCTCGTCGGCCAGCTTGCCCAGTCCGCTGGAGAGCTTGTCCTGGTCCGCCTTGGTCCTCGGCTCGATGGCCACGGAGATGACGGGCTCCGGAAACCTCATGGCCTCCAGGATGATGGGATGGTCCTCATCGCAGAGGGTGTCACCGGTCCGGACGTCCTTGAGTCCGATGGCCGCGGCGATGTCCCCGGCGTAGACCTCTTCCCGCTCCTCTCGCTTGTTGGCGTGCATCTGGAGGATCCGGCCCACCCGTTCCTTCTTCTCTTTCGAGGCGTTGAACACGTAGGAGCCGGCGGGGATGGAGCCCGAGTAGACCCGGAAGAAGGTCAGCTTCCCCACGTAGGGGTCCGTGGCAATCTTGAAGGCCAGGGCGCTGAAGGGGGCGTCATCGTCGGCCTCCCGGCTCTCCCGGGTCTCGTCCCGGTGAGGCAGGTGGCCCTGGATGGGGGGCACGTCCACGGGAGAGGGGAGGTAGTCGGTCACCCCGTCCAGGAGGGCCTGGATCCCCTTGTTCTTGAAGGCCGAGCCGCAGAAGACAGGGAAGATATCACCCCTGATGGTGGCCTCCCGAATGGCCTCACGGAGCTCCCCCTCCGTGGGCTCTTCCCCTCCCAGGTACTTCTCCAGGAGCTCGTCGTCGTGCTCCACCGCCGCTTCCACCAGCTGATGGCGCAGCTCGTCCACCCTGTCCCGGAGGGAGTCCGGGACCTTCTCCTCCACGAACTTCGAGCCCAGCTCGTCCTCGTAGACGATGGCCTTCATGGTCACCAGGTCGATGACCCCGGTGAAGAGGTCGCCGCCCCCCAGGGGGTACTGGACGGGGTGGGCGTTGGCCCCCAGGCGCTCCCGCATCATCTGGACCACGTTGTCGAAGTCCGCCCCGATGCGGTCCATCTTGTTCACGAAGGCGATCCGGGGCACACCGTAGCGATCGGCCTGGCGCCAGACCGTCTCGGACTGGGGCTCCACTCCCCCCACGGCACAAAAGACGGCGATGGATCCGTCCAGGACCCGGAGTGAGCGCTCCACCTCGGCGGTGAAGTCCACGTGCCCGGGGGTGTCGATGATGTTGATGCGGAAATCCACACCCCGACGGGGCCAGAACGCCGTGGTGGCGGCGGAGGTGATGGTGATTCCCCGCTCCTGCTCCTGCTCCATCCAGTCCATGGTGGCTGCGCCATCATGCACCTCCCCCATCCGATGGACCCGGCCCGTGTAGAACAGGATCCTCTCGGTGGTGGTGGTCTTACCGGCATCGATGTGTGCCATGATGCCGATATTCCGAAGCTGGGGAAGTGGTGTGATCCTGGGCATCGATCCCGTCTAGATCCTTACTGCGTTCTTGCCGGTCTACCGGACTGGTCTGCCGGCGTCGAACTCGAATTCATCACCTTCCGAACCTTCCAAGCACAAAAAAAGAGCGTCGAAGCAGGAGGGGCCATGCCCTCGCCGCGGTTCCGGTTCCAGTGTCACAGGGAGCCGCGGGTCCGGGCTCCGGAAGGGAGGGTCCGGGAACCGATCCCCGGAGGCCCCTTCCGGCCCCTTCTGCTTCGGCGCTCCCGAAGTCTCTTCAGGAGGCCCGCCTCTGACCTATGCGGCCAAAGACCCGACGCGGTCCTGCGCTACCAGCGGTAGTGTGCGAACGCCTTGTTTGCCTCCGCCATCCTGTGCACGTCATCCTTCTTCTTCACCGTAGACCCTTCGCCCCGGCTGGCAGCCATGAGCTCGCCGGCCAGGCGATGGGCCATGGTCTTTTCGCCTCGCCCCCGGGCGAATCCGATGATCCACCGGATGGCAAGGGCCGTCCTGCGCTCCGGGCGGACCTCTATGGGCACCTGGTACGTGGCGCCACCGACCCGGCGGCTCTTCACCTCCAGGGCCGGCTTGGTGTTGTTCAGGGCCGTCCGGAAGACGTTGAGACCCGGCTGGCCCGATTCCTCCTCCACGATGTCCAGGGCCTGGTAGAAGATCTTCTCGGCCTTGAACTTGTTCCCACCCATCATGAGGGCGTTGATGAACTTCGTGGCCGTGGTGGACTCGTACCGCGGGTCCGCCTGGATGCCTCTCCGTTCTGCCCTTGAACGACGACTCATGCTTCCGCTAGCCTTCCCTTGCCGCCCTACCTGGGCCGCTTGGCTCCGTACTTGGACCGACCCTGCCGGCGGTCCGAGACTCCGGACGTGTCCAGCGTACCCCGGATGATGTGGTACCGAACACCCGGGAGATCCTTCACCCGCCCACCCCGAATGAGCACGATGGAGTGCTCCTGGAGGTTGTGACCCTCTCCTCCGATGTATGCCGACACCTCGTAGCCGTTCGTGAGCCGCACACGTGCCACCTTCCGAAGGGCCGAGTTCGGCTTCTTCGGCGTGGTCGTGTAGACCCGGGTGCACACCCCTCGCTTCTGGGGATTCCCCTGCAGGGCCGGGGCCTTATTCTTCTTGTGGACGGCCTTGCGACCCTTCCGAACGAGCTGGTTGATGGTCGGCATACGCTCCGGGCTTTCGACGTCAAAAAAACGCCCTCGGGGGCGCAGGTTTCTCGGGCATCCGACCTCTGTGCCGGAAGTGCCCTGGCAGAGACTGAATAACTTACAGGAGCGTCACGAAGGTGTCAACGCCCGAAGATAGGCGAGAATCCAGCCCTGGGGAGGCTTTCGGAGAGGGCCCCAATCCAGGGCACAGAGAGAGAGAAGGGGCCGAGAATGGATGAGACAGCGGACGGGGCGGAGACCTCCCTGGGCCCGGGCCTTCCCCTGTTTCCCCGGGGACGGGAGTGGATGGAGGAGCTGGACGGCCTGGATTGGAGGGACGGCGTGGCCTTCGTGGTCTGGGGGGTCCGCCTGGGTCTCCGGGTCACGGACCCGGCCCTGCTGCCGGATCTCCTGGGCCCCCTGCCCCCGGCCTGGAGGCCCTCCTCCACCCGGAGGGTCCAGTGGCTCTACTCCCTGGTCTCCCGCCCTTCAGCCGGGGCCGCCGGGGACTCCATCCACCACCTCTACTCCGGTGCCGGGCTCCTGACCCGAGGCTCCGATCGGGCCCGCATCCGCAGCGTGTTCGGGACGGACGTCCAGCTTTCCCTGGCGGTCCGAAGCCCGTGGCGGACCTTCGTTCACGCCGGGGCCGTGGGCTGGAAGGGCCAGGCCATCGTCCTGCCGGGAGCCGGGGGCACGGGCAAGACCACCCTTACCCGAGCCCTGGTCCGGGAGGGAGCTTCCCTCTTCTCCGACGAGTTCGCCGTGCTGGACCGCAACGGGCGGGTGCACCCCTATCCCCTGCCCCTCCGGGTGAAAACGGGAGGAGGGGGAGAAGGGGAAGGAGGAGTCAGCCGCCAGGTCCCGGTGGAGGAGCTGGGAGGGGCTCCCGCTCCCGGTCCTCTCCCCGTGGCCCTGGTGGCCTCCACCCCCTACCACCCGGAAGGCCCGGGGCGGCTGCAACGTCTCAGTCCCGGGCGGGGGGCCCTGGAGATCATGGCCCATGCGGTCCAGGCCCGGATCCGACCGCGGCCGGTCATGGAGACGGCGGGCCGGACAGCGGAGGGGGCCACGGTGCTGAAAGGCCAGCGGGGAGAGGCCGACGAGGCGGCGGCCATGCTCCTGGAGCGCCTGGAGGGCCTGGGGGGCCAGGAGGAGGCCGGGGCGTGAAGGAGCTTCCGGGCGAGGTCCGGCAGCGGGGCCGGCGGGTGGCGGACCTCCTCAGGGGCGCCTGGAGGCCATCCCCCGGGCCGGCCTCCCTCTCGGCACGGGAGCTGGAGGCCATGACCCCCCTCCTGCTGCGAAACGGCTCCGGCGGCCTGGCCTGGCATCGGCTGAAGGACTCCTCCCTTCGGGACCATCCCGGCGCCCTCCAGCTCCGGGATGCCTACCGCCTCCAGACTCTTCGGGTCCGGGAGCTGGAGACGGTCCTTCCCGGAGTGGGGTCCCGGCTCCGGGCCCACGGCGTGGAGGGGGCCCTGGCCAAGGGCTGGGGCGTGGGCCGCCTCTATCCGGCCCCGGGTTTGCGGCCCTACGGGGACCTGGACCTCCTGGTTCGTCCCGGGGAGCTGGACCGTGTCCGGCAGATCCTGGAACGGGAGGAGCCCGGGGCCCTGGCCCACCTGGAGCTGCACACCGATTTCGACACCCTGGAGGACCGCTCCACGGAGGAGCTCCTGGAGGCCAGGATCGAAGCGCCTCTCCAGGGCACGGAGATCCCCCTCCTGGCCCCGGAGGACCACCTCCGCCTCCTCTGCCTCCATGGGCTGAAGCACGGCCTGTGCCGCCCCCTGTGGCTCTGCGATCTGGGAGCGTTCATGGACACTCTGCCCGACGACTTTGACTGGGGCCGGGCCATGACGGGAGATGCGTGGGCCTCCCGGGGCGTCCGGGGAGCTTTGGGGGTGGCGGGAGCGCTCCTGGGAGTGTCCCTGGCGGGGGTCCCGGCGGCCTGGCGGAGGGAGGAGCCGCCGGGCTGGATGCTGGAGGCCACCCTGGAAGCCTTCGGTGCCCGGACCCATTACATGGAGGGCCTGCACCCGGGGGACCTTCTCCTGGAGCCCCGGAGGCTGGTCCGGGGAGCCGGCCTCCGCTGGTCCAACCCCCTGGAGGTGGCCTATCGCCGCCGCCTGCCCTGGGGACTGCGGCCCGGGACCCTGGCACGGACCCTGGACTACGCCCTCCGGGGCGCCGGCTTCGTCCTCCGCCTTCCCCTCCACCTGCCGGCCCTCCTGGTGTCCCGGAGGGCCGCGCAGAGGAAGGGGAAGGAAAGGGAGGATGGATGGCGGGAGGTGTCCCGGCGGATCAGCCCCCGGGAGCCAGGAGCCTGAAGTAGCTGTCGATGTTGAAGCCGGCGGGGTCCACCTGGTAGTACTGCCCCTCGGCGAAGACGCCGGTAGTGGGGAAGTAGGGGGGCGGCTGGGTAGCGGCGCACTTGTCGTAGGAGTAGCGCTTGATGTAGCCGTGGCCGTCGGTAAGCCCCACGGCCCCCCGGGTCTGCTGGATGATGCCTCCGGTGAGGTAGATGCACCCCCGGCCGGACGGGGTGCCCTCGCAGTACTGGGCGGAGGTGGAGCCGGAGGTGTAGTCCTCGGCGGTGAAGATGTCCAGGGCCAGGACCACGCCGTGGAAGAACTCGGCCTTGGACTCGTCGAAGGTGTAGTAGTTGTAGGAGCCGGACACCCGCCAGGGGGAGTTCAGGAGGTTGTGGGACATGACCACCTTCTGACCGGAGAAGTACCCGGCCATGTCGGCGCACGTCCCGGCCCCGGGGTCCGTGGCGTAGGTGATGTCGTCGGCGAAGACGATGTTGCCTGTGGCCGCCACCGTGACCCGGCCCCGTATGACCCCGCTCACCGCCACGTTGCCGTCCACGAAGATGACGCCCTTGAAGTCCGGGTTCAGGGGCCGGTTGATGGGGAAGAGGTAGTTGGCGTCGGGCCGCAGGGCCGAGAGCTGGGGATCCACGGAGCCGGTCCACTGGAGCCAACTGCCGTGGGAGTCCGTGGCCTGGAAGCCGTTCCAGATCCGGTCGTCCCCGCCCAGGTAGCACCGCCGGCTGCTGGAGGTCAGGGCCGTGACCCAGTCGTGGCCGTGGACGGAGGGGTCATGATCGGCACCGGGAACGAAGGTGCTCCCGTGGTAGTCTCCGCACTGCTCCAGGGCCGTCCCCGTGGGCTTGCCCACCACCCACTCGGGGTTGGAGGACTGGTAGACCCGGATGAATCCCTCGTCCTCGTCCGTCACGTCCCCGTCGGAGTTCAGGTCCACGGCCACGAACTCGATGCGGGTGGTGGCCTCTCCGTCGTCTCCGCTGAAGTTCCCGTTGAACGCCGTGTGGCCGTCCTGGGCCTGGTTCTCGAGCTTCGTGAGCTCGGCGGTCTCGGGCATGGGGATGACCGAGGTATACTCCGAGTAGCCCTTGTCGAAGGCCCCGTACCACTCCCCGGAGATGTCCTGGGCCGTGGTGACATCGTCGTGGAAGTGGGCCCCGGAGCTGTGGATCTTGATCTGATCGTTGGTGTGCAGAGGCCCCCAGATGTTGTCACCGCTGGCGAAGTAGATGTTGCCGCCCTCGTTGTCCGTGAAGTAGGCGAACTTGGCGAAGCTCTCCTGGTAGATCTGCTGGCGACGGATGGCCACGCCGCCCCCTTCGTCCCGGACCACGGAGACGGCGGCCCCGAAGACCCCGTACTGCCCGGAGGTGATCCCCGCCGGACCCACGTAGGTCCACCGCGTCACTCCCGGGATGATCTCCCCCTCCCCGTCCCGGACCGCGGCGCCCTCTTCCAGAGCCACGTAGCCGCTGTCCGGATACACGCTGCCGTCCCCGTTCAAGATGGCCCTGGCTTCCCCCAGTCCCGCATCGGCCAGAGTCACCAGGTTGCTGTGTCGAGCCCAGTAGCGGTCCACAAGGAGGTGGTTGGACCCCAGGAGGATGGCGCCTGTCACCAGGGCACCGGTCACCAGCACGACGAGGAGGGTCGTGATCATGGCGATGCCTTCCTCGCCCATTCCTCGTTGACTCATTCGATTCGTCATGACCATCCGCTCCATTCGTTTGCTTCGCTGATCACGCTCATGCTCCCTCGACATGCCCGGGCTGACCCGGAGGCCTCCGGGTCAGGGGATGATGGCGTCCACGGCCCCGGACATCCGGGACAGGGTGGGAGTGCAGTCCTGCACGGCCAGGGCGTACTGGTAGGTCGTGTCCGGCGTGACGTTGGCGTCCTGATAGCTGTAGCTGTTCTGCCCCGCCGGGATGCTCAGGTAGGGCTCACCCCAGTCGGTGGAGGGGGCTCCCCGCCGGAAGAGGACGTAGCGAACCACGTCGTCTTCCCCGCCGTCCTCGTCCGTGGACTGGCCCCAGGAGAGATCCACTGCCGGCTCCCCTCCCGGGAGGGTCACCACGTTGACCGAGGGGCTCACGCCCAGGATGGGCCGGCTTCCGCAGGTCTCCAGGGCAGCGAAGCCCATGTTCGGCATCCGGATGATCCGGCTGAGCATGGCCGTTCGTTCCCGGTCTCCGGGAGCGCCGTTCGTGGCGCTGAGGGTCACCCGCACGGCCCGGATGCTGTCCACCAGGGCCACGGCCCCGGTATCCGCCGCGCTCCCGTGGAGGGGCACCGTGTGGGAGATGGGCAGATCCCCGTCGGGGATGCTGTCCACGCCCGTCTCCGAATCCCGGTAGTAGCGGAAGAACGGGTGCCCCGGCGTGGCCAGGATGTTCCGGGCCACGAGCTGGGGAGGCTCCGCGTTGACCTGACGGTACAGGGCGTAGTCATCGGAGCGATCCGTCGCCGTATCCGAGGCGAAGAAGAGGATGAGGGTCTCGGCGGCGCTGGGCACCCCCACGGCCTCCCAGTAGTTGCTGTCCGGATAGCTGAAGGAGCTCCGGGGAAGGGTGGCGCTGGCCGTCTTGTCCCAGGAGCGGACCTGCCGGTCCTCCAGGTCCGGATCGTAGAAGACGGCGAAGGGATCGTCGGCGGTCCGGGTGGCGTAGTCCGCATTGAAGACCAGGACGTCGGTCCCGGCGTGGACGATCTCGGGCTGTCCCGAAGCCACATGGGTGCCCGCCGTCTGAATGTCCTCCTCCAGGGTGCCCACCGCGTAACGAAGGGTCTGGAGGGTGGACATGTTGTCCAGGCCGATGCGGAAGCTCCGGGTCTGCACCTGGAGAAAGGAGAGGCCCGCCGTCATGACGATGCCGAAGACCAGAAGGGCCACCAGGAGCTCCACCACCGTGAAGCCCGGAGCGACGCTCCGTCTGTCCGTAAGCCGGGTAGGATGGTATCGCATGATCGTCAGTTTCCTATCGAGACCGTTCGGGACACGGGGTTCTCCAGGCCGGGGCCGTCCACCGTCACCGTGATCCGTGTGTAGTCGATGTACTTCCCGTCCTCGGCCCCCGACTGGAGGATCCGGGTGATCTCGGTGTCCCGGGTATAGCCGTCCAGGCCGGGCACGTCCGTGCCGGATTCGGTGAAGACCGTGTCCAGCTGGGTGTAGATGGGATGGAGGCGAATGTGAGCCATCCGGTCCTCCACGGCCTGGAGGGCCAGAGCCTTGTTCTCGGCGTCCATGGCCACCCGGGTCAGCCGGGAGGTCGACGTGGCCAGGCCCAGGATGGCCACCGCCAGGATGACCACCGCGATGGTCATCTCCACCATGGTGAAACCCTTTTGATTCATCTCAACACGTCTCCATCCAGGTTCCCGTCTTGTAGCTCCAGCACTTCACTTTGGCCGTGCTCCGGATGACCTCCACGGCCCGGGTGTTCTCCGCCTTGCCCCCACCCCCCATTCCCGTGAGGTAGACCAGGCCGGCCTCGCTGGCCGAGCCGTTCCGCCGGAAGGTCACCGCCGGAAGCTCCCCCTGGGTCTGGGTGAAGGTGATGGCTCCGTCGGCATCCGAGAGCTTCGGCGCCCCTTCCCGCCCGAAGGTCACCCCCTCGCCCAGCTCCACGACCTTTGTGGTCTCACTGGACTGGAGGGCGCCGTCGTTGTTCGCGTCCAGGTGCACCCTGAGCCAGAGGTTGTCCTGGTCCAGGGCCACGATGACGTCGTGCCCCCGGAGCACGGCCGAGCGCTGCGCCGCCATGAGCTCCGTGGCCACCTCGTTCACCGAGGAATCCAAACGAAAGCGGGACACGTCCAGCATGGGGGCCGCCACCCCGGCCAGAATGGCCACCAGGGTCAGCACGTAGAGGAGCTCCACCAGGGTGAACCCCCGCCTGGACGCCCTCCTGCAACGGGTCCGGGATCCGAGGTTCAAGTTCCGTTCACTCATAACAGGTGGTTCCTTTCCGGGCCGGGCCCGGGATCGTGGGACGGAGCCGCAATCCACGGCTCACCAGGAAGGGAAGCAAATCGTGTGCGCGCCTTCATGCCCAGGTGAGCACCAGCCCATAGTACTCCATAAACCTATGTATATCAAGGATTTATAAGTGTAGGACCAACTCTTACTTCCCTTCAGTAGGAGGGCGGAAAGAGGAAAAGATTTCCGAGGCTGGAAATTACTGGCTCGGGTGGAATCGCCCCCCCGAGGGCCCATGCGGGCGGTTGAGCAAGGGGAGTGCGGCGGCTCGCCCACCCTGTTCAACAGTCTTTCAACCGACGAGTTCGAATCGAGTCTCGTGGAGGGCGAGGATCCGGAGTCGGAAGAACTCCTGGTCTCGGTACCCGTAGGCCTGGCGCTGCAAGAGCTTGATTCTCGTGTTGGTGCCTTCCAGGGGACCGGTGCTGACGGGGACGTCGTAGTAGGCCAGCACGCCGTCTCGAAAGAGGCTCAGGGTGTTGGCCATTTGATCCATCTGGCGGATTCCCGTCGCCCGCGCTCGGGCGATCCACTCCTCCAGAAAGCCAGCAGCGCTGTCCTTGTCGGGTAGGCCCCAGAGCTGACGTAGATCCTCCTTCAGATAATAACCGCTGCCAGGGGGGCGTTGAGCTCGAGAGCCGCCTTCAGGCGCTGTGCCTCGTCCTTTTCCTCGTCCAGTCCTCCGGGATTCTTGAGCAAGAGCCAGCGGGTGCCCTTGAGCACGTCCTTCTCCTCGGCCTCGGCAGAATCGGCCAGGGCGTGGTCGAAAGGTCTGGCCTCCACCTCCAGGCCGTCCGCTTGGAGGCACTCCAACAGATTCAGGGGGTCGACCTCGTTGAGCCAGGCGTAGCGTGCGTCCCCGGGATCCGGCGGCGGGCTCGCGGGCCGGCTGCCGGGAAAAACGGGCCGGTAGGTCAGGAGGAGGCGAGCGCCGTGCGCCGCGAATTCCCGGGCGATGGCCTGGCCGATGCCCTCGTTGTTGTTCGTCCCGGTGATCAGCACGACCCGGTCGTTCAGTTCTGGATGGGTCATGAGCGCAGTCCGGTTGCGGCCACATAGTCAGGTGGCCGGCCTCGAGGAAATCGACTCGGAACCACGCTCAGTGTTTCATGGCCACCCGTCTGCGGGGAGCTTTCAGAACTGCGCCTCAGCCTGCTGCAAGGATACCGGGCCGGCGATCCACCTACCAGCCTCCCTCCTTCTCGGAGGAGCCAGGAAGGGCGGAAGGCGGAAGCTGAAAAAGCCTGGAGGCCTTCAGCCTGGTAGAGCTCTCGTCATTCGTCACGATCCCGTCCTGAAAGAGGTCCGCCCCCAGCTCCACCGTCGCCTGCCCGCTGGCGGTGCGGACCTGGGCTACCGAGTCCACGACCACGTCGTCTTCGTCCCGTATGTACTTCCACCATTCGGAGCGATAGCGCTCCACCTTGAGCACGCCGGTTCCGTCGGAGAGTTGGACCAGGGGCACGGACTCGTCTTCCGCCGACGCCGTGAAGGTGGGGTTGGCGAATCGGAACTCGTAACGGAACTTGGCGGTGAAGCTGATGGTCCCCAGATCGCACCCCCAGAAGAGGAGCCCCATCGCGCCGGCCGCCGTCAGGACCAGGACCCGGCGATTGCGCTCCTGGCCGAAGCCGAGACCGAGGAGAAGAAGGAGGGCGGCGGCTCCCATGGCTCCGAGGAAGCCCCATCCCACCCCGGGGAGGCCCGGAGTCGTCCTCGCCCCGTTCCCGGGAGAGAGCCCCGGAGCGACTCCGGACTCGGAGGGCGGCTCCATGTCGAACACAGCCGTGATGAGGAGGGAATCGCCTCCGGCCCGGACCTGTGCCTCCGATTGCGCCGTGGTCTTGTAGGCGGCGAGCTGGTCGGCGAACGCGGCCGTCGGTTTCCAGACGTACTGGTTCGCATTCGTCTCGGAACGCTCCCAGATCCCGTTGCTGGCCAGGGACTCGAATACGGTTTCGATGTTGTCCGCCACGTCGATCTTCGTATCGTCCTCTTCGTCCGGCCGCACGTAGACGATGGCGTCATCGACCACCGACACGTCCCGGGGCATCCAATCCCCGTCCACATACCCCAGGTCCGTCGTGAGCTGGTTGCTCCAGGACTGGGTGTAGGGCGCCTTGAGATCCGTATGGACGGTGAAGAGCCCGTAACGCCGACCCAGCCGGAGGTCGGGACCCTCGATCACGAGGCTGTCCGCGATCCCTCCCTGCTCCTCCCACTGGCCCGAGGCGTCCATCCTGAAGGGGAGGATCCGGAACCCGGCTTCGTGGAGGTCCTTGGGGAGTTTCAACGTCAAGGCTGTTCCGGTTCCGAACCGGTCCGGGTCCGGTTCGAAGTGCCAGAAATGGGCTTCTCCCGGCCGGAGACTGGATGCATGGGTCCACCTCCATGCTCCCCCTCCGATGGGGAGCTCCGGCATCGCAGGAGGAAGGTCTTCCGAAGCCAGGGCGACGAGCTCGCCCTTCATGTACCTGGTCAGCAGGTCGGGCCACCACGTCTCCGGCGCCTCCGGGATGCCCTGGAGGAGGGCGTCGACGGCCCCCGATCCCCCGGCTACCCCTTCCCAGATGGCCCGGACCTGGTCGGTGCCCCACCGATCCGCGACATACATGATGATGGGGGCTTTCCCATACCCGTGCTTCGCAGCCAGACCCCGGTACATCCCCGTGAAGAGGTTCTTCCGGTGGGCCTGGAAGAAGGTGTTCCGGAACACACCGATGGTTTCGGGAGCCTTCACCTCGACCCAGGTCGACGAGGCCTCCTCCAACCACCCGTAATGATATGCGTGGGCAGCCAGCATACCTGCGGTGTAGCGGGCCTGCACGAAGTGGTAGAACTCGTGGATGGCGGTGCCGGGCATGTCGGGCTGGCTGAAGGCCCAGGTATTGAGCTCGAAGTAGCCGGTGTTGACGTCCAGGGGCCAGGGGAGCTTCTGGACGAAGGCCCCGTAGTCCCCTTCGTCCATGGGGTAGACACGCACTTCGATGGGCCATTTCGTGCGATGGTCGAAGGAATAGCCCTGGGCGAGCATGGTGACGCGGGCATCCTCCATGAGCTCGGCGGCCCGGCTCACCAGGGGTTGCAGCTCCGTCCAGGGAGCCCCATAGGACACGATGACGAAGTGATTGCCCGGGACCGTGTCGGTGTGCACCCCCGTCACGCCTCCCAGGAGACCGTCCAGGAGGTGGTCGATGCCATCCGAAGAGGCTCTCTGAGGACCCACCGGATTCGACTGGCCCCCGTTTCCCCGCACCGGAACCGTGGCCACCAGGTATCCGGCCGAGTCCACGGCCTCCCGCAGCACGAGTCCCCGCTGGGCCGCCAGGGTGTCCGTGCTCGACTTCACCGTGGGAACCGCCATCCCGACGTAAGACCCGTCTCGCAGGGAGCCGTTCGCACGGAGACGCACCCGGACCTCCACCTCCCGGTCCTCGGGAAAGCCGGAGAGGCGGTATGCGCTGGTGACCAGGTCATCTCCGAACTCCTCCATGGAATCCTCGGTGGCCCGGATCTCCACCGTCGTCGCCGTGGTGAGCTGTCCCGGCGGAACGCTGATCCCCACGTCGTCGTTGCCGATGTCCCCTCCTCCCGGCCCCACCGTCCCGGTGGCGAGGACCTCGGAGGACTGGACGCTGAGCGCAGCCGTGCCCGACCGACCCTCGGAGGTCGCCGTCACCGTGGCGCTTCCGCTCGCGACACCCGTCACCAGCCCCGTCGAGCTCACGGTGGCCACGGCGTCCGACGACAAGGACCAGGTGATCTCACGGCCCGTCAGAATACCCCCGTCGGCGTCCCGGAGCGTGGCGGTGAACTGGGCGGTGTTGCCCACCTCGACGCTGGCTTCGGAGGGAGCGACAGTCACGGAGGCCACGGAGCGCTCCGTCGTGGGCGGGGTGACGCCGTCACCTCCGTCCCCACAAGCCCAGCCGGTCAGGGCCAGGGGGAAGATCCAGAGGAGGGCGCGGCGGAACGATGAACAAGCGGGGGCGGTCATCTCTTCTCCCTGGGGCTCACGGGCTAGGCATCCCGCCCGGCTCGGCGCCGCGCCCTCAGGGGACGGCGGCGGCTACGAGCGTGCCGGAGGCGTTGTCAGCCCGGACCCGGTCGGAGTCACAGAACAGCCACTGCGACTCGTTATCTTTTCGAGGAGCAACCAATGCTCCTTTGTCTCGCCGGTGCTTCCTCGTTTCGGGCCAAATGAACCCAAGAGACCCCGGTGAGGGCTTCCCCGACACCCGTCCTCGTCGTTCTCGCACCGGGCTCGCCCGGAAGGGTCCGGACGGGCCGGAGGATTCCATCAGCAAGAGGTGCGCCACGGAGCCCCAACCCTTCCCGGAGCCGGTGCAGGTGATTTCGAAACGGTGAATACCGTCACGGACTCGGCCATTCTTCACGGGGAGCCGGAGCGGGCCTGGCTGGGACCGTTGGATCGGAAGCCCCGGGGTAGACTATGATCACCGGATCGGACCGTCGGCGGTGGGGAGCCGCCGGCCTGGCCGAACCAGGACCACGCAGACCCTGAGGGCTACTTCCATGTCATCCACCGACGACACGATCCGACGCGCTCTTTCCCTTTCAGTCCTCTCGCCCGTCCTGTTTCTCCTGCTCCCCTGGGTCGCTCCGACGCAGGCCGCGGGGCAGGAGGTCCGGGCCCGGGACCTGAAGATCCCCTTCGAAGGACGACCGGGTCCCCTCGACGCCATCACCGATGTGGAGGGAGTGGGGGTGGGTCACACCACCCTGATCCGCCGTCATGGCCCCCTGGTGGTGGGGGAAGGCCCGATCCGGACCGGGGTCACGGCCGAGGGATGGGCATCAAGGGCCCTACGACGTCCAGAAACTCCTGGGAGAATGTGGGCGGGACGGACGGAAAGGGGCAAGAACGAGCGGCGGGGAGGGGTTTTTCTGGAAAAGGGAGGGAGCCGGGTCTATCTTGGAAATGAGTTCGGAAGGCGGGACACCTGGACGGGGAGGAACCACAAGCATGAGACCGAAGGCACGTATGGATCAGCTCCTCCTGGAGGCTCTGGACGAGGAGGTTCTGGTCTACGACACCGAGCGCCACCGTGCCCACTCCCTGAATCCCACGGCAGCCTTCGTCCTCTCCCACTGTGACGGAAACCGGAGCGTCCCGGAACTCACCCGTCTCCTGGAAGAGGCTTTCCAGGAGCCCGCTTCCCAGGAGATCGTCCGCCTGGCCCTGGAGCGCCTGGGCCGGGCCCGCCTCCTGGCAGAGGAGGAAGAGGAGGAGGCCCGGGCCGCCCCCCTCTCGGGAGTCTCCCGGGGTGAGAGCCGCCGGAAGGCCCTTCGGCGCATGGCCAAGATAGGGGTGGCCTTGCCGGTGGTCATGACCATCGTGACCCCCACGCCGGCCCAGGCCGCCACCTACATCTCCTTCGCCGATTGTTTCTGGCGGTTCAGGGACAACCGGAACCGCTGCTGCACGAACCGGCGTCGATGCGTGGAGTGGTTCGGCCGGTTCGGTGCCTGCGCCGGCCAGCCCTGCTG
>CAZZEL010000046.1:0-13495 GCA_964652625.1 uncultured Gemmatimonadaceae bacterium | reverse complement strand
GCCGGCGACGGACGTCGCCACCATGACAAGAGGGGGGCCGGCTGGCTGACCGGCCCCCCTCGTCGTTCCCGCCAGGCCTCCGGGGTCAGTCGGCGGTGGCCTCCTCCGTGGACTCCTCCGTCTCCGACCCCGTCTCCGTTCCCACTCCCAGCCCGGGAATGAGCTCGTCGGGTTCGGAAAGGGGCACGATCTCCTCGTCGTAGTAGTCCTGCTCCACGACGAACTCGATGTCCTGGTAGCGGTGCACACCGCTTCCGGCGGGGATGAGGTGACCGATGATGATGTTCTCCTTCAACCCCTTCAGCTCGTCCACGGCTCCCCGGACCGCCGCGTCCGTGAGGACCCGGGTGGTCTCCTGGAAGGCCGCAGCCGAGATGAAGGACTCGGTGGTGAGGCTGGCCTTCGTGATCCCCAGAAGGAGGGGCTCGGAGCGAGCGGGCTTCTCCCCGGCGGCGATGGCCCTCTGGTTCACCTCCCGGAAGTCGGTCCGGTCCACGTGGTCCCCTTCCAGGAACTCGGTGTCGCCGGGATCGATGATGCGGACCTTCTGCAGCATCTGTCGAACGATGACTCCGATGTGCTTGTCGTTGATCTTCACACCCTGGAGCCTGTAGACCTCCTGGATCTCGTTCAGCAGGTACTCCTGCACGGCCCGGGGCCCCTTGATCCTCAGGATGTCGTGGGGGTTGATGGGGCCTTCGCTTAGTCGGTCTCCGGCTCGGACCAGGTCCCCCTCATGCACCCGGAGGTGCTTGCCTACGGGGATGTCATAGACCCGCTCCTGGCCCGTCTCCGGGGTCACGATGATCTCCCGCTTCCCCCGCTTCACGTCACCGAAGGAAATGCTCCCGTCGATCTCGGTGATGACGGCGGGATCCTTGGGCCGGCGGGCCTCGAAGAGCTCCGCCACCCGGGGCAGACCTCCGGTGATGTCCCGGGTCTTGTACACTTCCCGGCTGATCTTGGCCAGGGTGTCCCCGGGGCCCACCTCGGCTCCGTCGCCGAGGATGAGCTGGGCTCCCACGGGCAGGATGAACTCCTTGAGCTTCTCTCCACCCTTCTTGGCCTTCGTCTTCCGGCGGATCTGGACCGTGGGATGGAGCTTCTTCTCCCGGTCCTCGATGATGGTCATCTGCCGGCGGCCGGTGGACTCGTCCAGCTCCTCACGCATGGTCTGCTCTTCCACAATGTCCTGGAAGCGGATCACGCCTTCGGAGTCGGCCACGATGGGTTCGGAATAGGGATCCCAGCTGAAGAGCAGGTCTCCGGCCTCGATCTCCTGGCCTGCCTCCACTGCCAGGCTGGCCCCGTAGGGCACGGCAAGGCGGCTTCGGACCTGCCCCTCCGGCGTCTTCAGCAGGATCTGACCCTCCCGGGAGGTGACGATCTTCTGGTCGTCCGGGGTCGTGACGTAGTTGACCCGCTCCAGGGCGATGCTCCCGTCGATCTTGGACCGACGCTGGGTCTGGGCCGCGATGCGGGAGGCCGTTCCACCGATGTGGAAGGTACGGAGGGTGAGCTGGGTCCCGGGCTCCCCGATGGACTGGGCCGCCAGGATTCCCACGGCCTCTCCGATGTCCACCATGCCCATGGTCGCCAGGTTCCGCCCGTAGCACTGGCGGCAGATCCCCCGCTTCGCCTCGCAGGTGAGAACGGAGCGGATCTTCACCGTCTGGATGCCGGCGTCCTCGATGGCGTCGGCGGCGTCCTCATGGATGGATTCGCCGGTCTTGACCAGGCGCTCCCCGTCGATGGGATCATAGACGTCCTCCAGAGCCACCGTTCCCACAATCCGGTCCCGGAGAGGCTCGATGATGTCCTCCCCCTCCTTCAGGGCGGACATCTCCAGCCCCAGGATGGTGCCGCAGTCCTCTTCGGTGATGGTGAGATCCTGGGCCACGTCCACCAGCCGCCGGGTGAGGTATCCGGCGTCGGCGGTCTTCAGGGCCGTGTCCGCCAGCCCCTTCCGGGCGCCGTGGGTGGAGATGAAGTACTCCACCACCGAGAGTCCCTCCCGGAAGTTCGACTTGATGGGACTCTCGATGATCTCTCCGATGCCCCCGGTGAGCTTCTTCTGGGGCTTGGCCATGAGGCCTCGCATCCCGGCCAGCTGCCTCATCTGATCCCGGTTCCCACGAGCTCCGGAGGTCATCATCATGTAGACCGGGTTGAACCCGCCCTTGGACCGCTCCAGGTGCTGGACCATGGCGTCGGCCACATCGTTGTTGGCGTGGGTCCAGGTGTCGATGACCTTGTTGTAGCGCTCCCCGTTGGAGATGTAGCCGCTGGCGTAGGCCCGCTGGAAGCGGGTGACCTGATCGTCGGCCTCCGTGAGGATCTCCGTCTTCTCCTGGGGAATCTCCAGATCCTCCACGCCGACGCTCACGCCACCCACGGTGGCGTAGCGGAAGCCGAAGTCCTTGAGATTGTCCAGGAACTCCGTGGTCCTCCGGAGCCCCACCGTGGTGAAGCACCGGAAGATGAGGTCCCCCAGCTCTTTCTTCCCGAAGGTCCGGTTCATGAACCCCATCTCGTCGGGGATGATGGAGTTGAACAGGACCCGCCCCGCCGTGCTGCGGATCCAGCGTCCTGTCTTCTCCTCCTCCATCACCATGACCTTGTCCCGGGGTGGGAACCAGAACCAGACCAGGTCGTGGAACTCCAGGTTCTCCAGGTTCAGGGCCGACTCCACCTCCCCGTAGGAGTCGTACCGGGGCGCCTCGCTGTAGAGCTCCCCCATCTTCTCCTCGGCCTCGGCCCGGACCTTCTTCGGGGCCTTGCCGTCCTTCAGGACCCGTTCCAGGTCGCTCACCTCCAGGGGAGGCTTCGTGAGGTAGTAGGACCCCATGACCATGTCCTGGGTGGGAGAGGCCACGGGCCGTCCGGACGAGGGCAGGAGGATGTTGTTGCTGGAGAGCATGAGGACCCTGGCCTCCAGCTGGGCCTCGAAGCTCAGCGGCACGTGGACGGCCATCTGGTCCCCGTCGAAGTCGGCGTTGAAGGCCGCGCAGACCAGGGGGTGAATCCGGATGGCCTTCCCCTCCACCAGCACCGGCTCGAAGGCCTGGATCCCCAGGCGATGCAGGGTGGGAGCCCGGTTCAGGAGGACGGGGTGGTCCTTGATGATGTCTTCCAGGACCTCGTAGACCTTGGGGTCGTCCTTCTCCACGATCTTCTTGGCCCGCTTCACCGTCTCCGCCTCGCCCCGCTTCTCCAGCTCATGGATGATGAAGGGCTTGAAGAGCTCCACGGCCATGGCCTTGGGCAAGCCGCACTGGTGGAGCTTGAGCTCCGGGCCCACCACGATGACGGAGCGGCCGGAGTAGTCCACCCGCTTCCCCAGCAGATTCTGACGGAACCGGCCCTGCTTGCCCTTCAACATGTCGGACAGGGACTTCAGGGGCCGCTTGCCCCGACCCCGGATGGCCTTGGAGCGGCGTCCGTTGTCGAACAGCGCGTCCACCGCTTCCTGCAGCATCCGCTTCTCGTTTCGGAGGATGACCTCCGGAGCCCGCATCTCGATGAGCTTCTTCAGCCGGTTGTTCCGGTTGATGACCCGGCGGTAGAGATCGTTGAGGTCCGAGGTGGCGAAGCGGCCCCCATCCAGAGGAACCAGGGGTCGGAGATCCGGGGGAATCACCGGGACCACGTCCATGACGATCCAGTCCGGGCGGTTCCGGGCCTCCGGTGTCTCCCCGGAGTTCCGGAGGGCATCCACCACCTTGAGGCGCTTCAGCTTCTTCTTCTTCCGGTGCTGGCTCGTCTCCGTGGCGATCTCGTGCCGAAGCCACTTGGCCAAACGATCCAGGCCCCGTCCGTCGGCGTTTCGCTCCTGGATGGGCTTCTCCGGGCTGT
Source organism: uncultured Gemmatimonadaceae bacterium (assembly GCA_964652625.1). Taxonomy (GTDB): domain Bacteria; phylum Gemmatimonadota; class Gemmatimonadetes; order Longimicrobiales; family Gaopeijiaceae; genus CAZZEL01. The sequence continues at coordinate 9,640 of CAZZEL010000046.1, read as the reverse complement.
CCAGCTCCTTGAGGAGGCTGCGGACGGCCTCGGCCCCGATCTCGGACCGGAACTCCTCGTCCCCCTCCTCCCGGGCCTTCACCCGGAGATCGTAGTACTCGTCCTCGTCCAGCAGATCCAGGAACTCCACGTCCTGGTTCCCGGGATCCGTCACCACGTAGTTGGCGTAGTAGATCACCTTCTCCAGGTCCCGGAGGGTCATCCCAAGGAGATAGCCCAGCTGGCTGGGAAGGGTCTTGAAGAACCAGATGTGGACGATGGGCACGGCCAGCTCGATGTGCCCCATTCGCTCCCGGCGGACCTTGGACAGGGTGACCTCCACCCCACAGCGGTCACAGACATGCCCCCGGAACCGGATCCGCTTGAACTTCCCGCAGTGGCACTCCCAATCCTTCACCGGCCCGAAGATCCGCTCGCAGAACAGCCCGTCCCGCTCGGGCTTGAAGGAGCGGTAGTTGATGGTCTCCGGCTTCGTCACCTCCCCGTAGGACCAACTCCGGATCTCCTCGGCGGAGGCGATCCTGAGCTGCATGAAGTCGAAATCAGCGGAGTGAGTGTCTCTGGACCTGGGAAAATCGATCATGCGTCCTGCACCCCGTCAGTTGAGGGTGTCAAAAAATCATCCTTGTCTTCCGGACCGGCACCGAGCCGGGACAATCTAGTCGTCCTGGCCCAGAGTGACCGAAAGCCCGAGGGCCTGAAGCTCCTTCACCAGCACGTTGAAGGACTCGGGGATCCCCGGCTCCGGGAGGTTGTCCCCCTTCACGATGGCCTCGTAGACCTTGGAGCGACCCGAGACGTCGTCGGACTTCACCGTGAGGATCTCCTGGAGGGTGTGGGCGGCGCCGTAGGCCTCCAGGGCCCAGACCTCCATCTCCCCGAATCGCTGGCCGCCGAACTGGGCCTTTCCGGCCAGGGGCTGCTGGGTGACCAGGGAGTAGGGTCCGATGCTCCGGGCGTGGATCTTGTCGTCCACCAGGTGGGAGAGCTTCAGCATGTAGATGGCTCCCACCGTGATGGGGAAGTCGAACTTCCGGCCGGTCCGACCGTCCCGGAGCCAGATCTTGCCGCTGCCCTCGATCTCGGCAGCGCCCATGAGGTCTGCCGCCGCAGCGTCGAACCCTTCCTTGAGGGTCCGTTTACGGCCCAGCGCCGCAACGGCCGGGAATACCTCGTCCAGCTTCCGTCCCCGGGACCGGGCCACCTCCTTGCCCACGTCCACCAGGCGCTTCTTCAAGGCCTGGAAGACCTCCTCGCCCCCGTCCACCTGGGCCAGGTCGTCGGTGAGATAGCCGTCCAGGGCCCGACCGAGGCCGGATTTCTCCGGTGGCCCGCCGTTTCCGTTGCCCCGGGAGGAACCGGAGGCGGAGCGGCCTCCCTTCCGGAGGACCTCCAGCAGGGTGTGGAGCTCGTCCGGCCCCAGAATGGGCTCCAGGGGCTTGTCCAGAAGCGTGCTTCGGGCCCAGCTCACGCCGGCCACCTTCAGCAGAGCTCCCACCTCGTCCTCCGAGGCCCCCTGGAACACCGGGGTCTTGGCCTCGAAGCCCAGAATCCGGGCTGCCCAGCCCAGGTGGGTCTCCAGAATCTGTCCCACGTTCATCCGTGAGGGGACCCCCAGGGGGTTCAGGACGATCTCCACCGGCGTGCCGTCGGGGAGGAAGGGCATGTCCTCCTCCGGGGCGATCCGGGCGATGATCCCCTTGTTCCCGTGGCGACCGGCCATCTTGTCGCCCACGGCGATCTTGCGCTTCTCGGCGATGTAGACCTTCGCGAGCTGGACCACGCCCGGGGGGAGCTCGTCGGGCTGGAAGACCTTGTCGATCTGCTCCTCGGTCTTCTCCCGGACCCGGTCGATGCGCCGCTGGGCCTCGTCGATGACCCGACGGATCTTCTCCGTGGTGTCCCTGTTCTGGGTCTTCAGGGTGGAGAGATCCACGTCCCGGAAGTCCAGATCATCCAGGATGTCCTTCGTGATCTTCGTGCCCTCCTTCAGCAGGGGCTCCACGGTCCCCTTCTTCAGGGCCAGAGCCACGGTCTGGAGGTGCAGAAGCTCCCGGAGCTCCTCGTCCCGGGCGTCGATGATACGGCTGATCTCGTCCCGTTCCTCGGTCCGGAGCTCACCGATCTTGCTTCCGTGCTCCTTCTCCAGGAGGGGATCGTCGATGCGCCGGGAGAAGATCTTCACATCGATGATGGTCCCGCTCATCCCCGGAGGAAGGCGGAGGGAGGAGTCCTTCACGTCCTTGGCCTTCTCGCCGAAGATGGCCGTGAGGAGCTTCTCCTCGGGACTCAGCTCCGTCTCTCCCTTGGGCGTGATCTTGCCCACCAGGATGTCGCCGCTCTTGACCCGGGCGCCGATGCGTACGATGCCCCGCTCGTCCAGGTCCACCAGGCTCTCCTCGGCCACGTTCGGGATCTCACGGGTGATCTCCTCCATCCCCCGCTTCGTGTCCCGGACGTGGAGCTCCAGCTCCTGGATGTGGATGGACGTGTAGCTGTCGTCCTTCACCAGCTTCTCGCTGATGACGATGGCGTCCTCGAAGTTGTAGCCGTACCAGGGCATGAAGGCACACAGGACGTTCCGTCCCAGGGCCAGCTCCCCGTGGTCCGTGGAAGGGCCGTCGGCGATGATGTCGCCGGGCTCCACCTTCTGACCCTGCTTCACCAGGGGACGCTGATTGATGGCCGTGTCCTGGTTGGTCCGCCAGAACTTCTTCAGCTTGTAGCGGTCGAACTGAGCCAGCTTGGCCAGGGGCTGCTCCGTCTTGCCCGGCTGCACCGAGCCCGTGTCCACCACGATCTCGTCGGCGGTGACGTGGACCACTTCCCCGCCCCGCCGGGCCGTGATGACGGCTCCGGAGTCACGGGCCACCTTGGCCTCCAGCCCCGTGCCCACCAGGGGCGCGTCGGTGTGGAGGAGGGGCACGGCTTGCCGCTGCATGTTGGAGCCCATGAGGGCCCGGTTCGCGTCGTCGTGCTCCAGGAAGGGGATGAGGGCCGCGGCCACGCTCACCAGCTGGTCCGGGGCCACGTCCATGTAGTCGATTTCCTCGGGCCGCAGGAGGGGGAAGTCTCCCCGCTCCCGGCACAGAACGAACTCCCGCCGAAAGCTCCCGTCCGGGTTCAGGGGAGCGTTGGCCTGGGCGATCCGGACCTCCTCCTCCTCGTTGGCGCTGAGCCACTCCAGGTCCTGGGTGACCTTGCCGTCCACCACCTTCCGGTACGGAGTCTCCACGAACCCCAGATCGTTGATCCGGGAGTACGTGGTCAGGGAGGTGATGAGCCCGATGTTCGGCCCCTCGGGGGTCTCGATGGGGCACATCCTCCCGTAGTGGGAATAGTGCACGTCCCGGACCTCGAAGCCGGCCCGCTCCCGGGTCAGCCCCCCGGGCCCCAGGGCGCTGAGACGCCGCTTGTGGGTCATCTCCGCCAGGGGGTTGGTCTGGTCCATGAACTGGGAGAGCTGACTGGAGCCGAAGAAGGCCTGGATGACCGCCGACACCGTCCGGGCGTTCACCAGGTCGTCGATGTTGATCTTCTCCGGATCCGTGTTGATGGACATCCGCTCCTTCACCAGCCGGGCCATACGGGACAGGCCCACGGAGAACTGGTTTGCGATGAGCTCTCCCACGGTCCGCACCCGGCGATTGCCCAGGTGATCGATGTCGTCGGTGTAGCCCGTCCCGGCGCTGAGCTGAATGAGGTAGCGGAGGATGGCCACGAAGTCCTCACGGGTGAGGACGGTGGTGTCCCGGGGCACGTCCAGGTGCAGCCGCTGGTTGATCTTGTAGCGACCCACCCGGCCAAGGTCGTACCGCTTCGGGTTGAAGAAGACCCGCTCCAGGGCGGTCCGGGCCGTCTCCACGTTGGGAGGCTCTCCGGGCCGCAGGAGGGAGTAGATGGCCGTCAGGGCCTCTTCCTCGTCGTCGGTGGGGTCCTTCTTGATGGTGTTCTTGATGATGTGGATGTCGCCCCGGACGGTCTGGCCGTCCCAGACGTAGACCTGGACCTTCTTCACCTCGGCCCGCTCCAGCCGGCCCACGGCGTCCTCGTCCAGCACCGTGGACTCCTCCAGGAGGATCTCCCCCGTCTCGGCGTCCACCACGTCGGCGGCCAGGACCGCACCCTCCACCTCCCGCTGACCATCCGGGAGCTCGGCGTCCACCGCCACCTCGTGGGTGTCGAAGAAGAGCCGGTAGATCTCGGCGTCGTCCCCGTAGGAGAAGGCCCGGAGAAGGGCCGTGGCCGGGAACTTCTTCTTCTTGTCGATGTGGACGTAGCAGATGTTGTTGATGTCGATGGTGAACTCCACCCAGGAGCCCCGGAAGGGAATGATCCGGGCGCTGTGCAGCTTCGTGCCGTTGGGGTGGATGTTCTCCTCGAAAATGACACCTGGGGAGCGGTGGAGCTGGCTGACCACCACCCGCTCGGCACCGTTGATGATGAAGGTGCCCAGTTCCGTCAGGAGGGGAAGGTCACCGAGGTAGACCTCCTTCTCGATGATGTCCCGGGGCCTGCGCTCCTCCTCCTCCACGTCCTCCCAAACCACCAACCTCAGCGTCGCCTTCAGGGGCGCCGCGTAGGTCATGTCCCGCTCGATGCAGTCCTCCACGGAGTACTTGGGCTCCGCCAGGGTGGAGGAGACGTATTCGAGGGTGAAGTTCTCGTTCACGTCGGTGATGGGGAAGATCTCCCCGAACACGCGATCGAGGCCGAAGTCCCACTGCTCCTCCGGGGGAACCTCGGATTCCACGAGCTTTTCGAAGGAACGAAGCTGGACGTCCAACAGATTAGGCATCGGCATGACCGATGCGAGCTTGGCGAAACTCAGCACCGACCGACCATCGCTCCGAATATGCAACGGAACTTCCCCCCTTTGATCGATCACCCTCGGGAAGGGAGATCGATGAGATGGAATGAGAACAAAACGGCCAAGCGCAGACATCCCCGCCGCGCCGAGGCTGTGGGACCGGGGCAACTCTGCCCTCCCTCCCGACGGCGGGGACCTGCACTTGTCGCCTTATTGTTCAGCCTTCGAAGAATCGCTTCTGCTCTCCAGTAGAGAGTGCTCCGAAGGAGGCGGGTAGGCCCCCGCCCCCCGGTGCTGCCGGACCGGTCCGGTCCGGTGCCTGCCGGGAGGGGGCTGAGGGACCTACTACTTGAGAGCAACCGTGGCGCCCTGCTCCTCGAGCTTCGCCTTCACCTGCTCGGCCTCGTCCTTGGAGACAGCTTCCTTCACGTTGCCCGGAGCGTTGTCCACCAGCTCCTTGGCTTCCTTCAGACCCAGGCTGGTGACTTCCCGAACCACCTTGATGACCTGGATCTTCTTGTCGCCCACACCCTCCAGGACGACGTCGAATTCGTCCTTCTCCTCCTCAGCCTCGGCTTCGGCGGCGGCACCGGGTGCCCCGGCAGCCACGGGAGCGGCAGCCACGGCGGAGACGTTGAACTTCTCTTTGAAGGCATCGACGAACTCGGCAAGCTCGAGCACGGTCATGTTGCCGATGGTCTCGAGAAGCTCCTCGTGGTTTACAGCCATGATGCAGAATCCTCCTTGCTCACCCGGCTACTGCCGGCACTAGGACAGAACAATCCTCAATGTCGAGTCGTGTTGGAGGGATGGGCCGGGTGGGCGACGTAGGCATAGATTTTGTTATACCCTTCCACCATCACACGTTCCGGACCCTTCCTCCTTTTCGGCCCTCCCCGGGGCCGGGACGACCTCTAGTCGCCCCCACCCTCCCGCTCTTGCTGGAGGGCCTTCATGAGACCGACGAACTCCTGCAGCTTCGCCTCCAAGGCCGAGACCAGGGCCACCATGGAGGATTCCATGGCTCCCGCGAACTCGGCCAGGAGCTGATCCCTGGGAGGTAGCTTGGCCAGGTGGTCGATCTGAGTCGGATCCAGGACGGCCTTGTCCAGAACGCCGACCTTGAAGACAGGCCGGTCGTCGTGATCCTTGGCGAACTCCGAAACGGTCTTGGCGGCATCCACGGGCCCGGAATGGCCGATGACCACCCCCGTGGGTCCATTGAGCCACTCGGAGAGATCCGGGAGATCCAGATCCTCCATGGCCAGACGCACCAGACGGTTCTTCACCACCAGGTACTCGGCCCCGTTCTTCTTCAGCTCCTGTCGAAGAACCGTCATGGACTTCACGTCGAGACCGGTGAAGTCCGTGAGGAAGATGGGAGGATCCTCCTGGAGTCGCTCCCGAAAATCTTCGACGAAGCTCCGCTTGTCCGTGCGTTTCATCAGAGGCTCCGTCGGTAGAGGTTGGGATCGATGGACACGCCGGGGCCCATGGTGCTGGAGACGCTCACGCTGCGAACGTAGGCTCCCTTGGCCGAAGCCGGGCGGGCCCGGACGATGGAGTCCATGAAGGCGTTGAGGTTGTCCGCCAGGTCGTCCACCTCGAAAGAGATCTTTCCGATGGGGGCGTGGACGTTGCCGGTCTTGTCCACCCGGTACTCGATCTTACCGGCCTTGATCTCCTTCACGGCCTGTCCCACGTCGAAGGTCACGGTTCCGGCCTTCGGCGTGGGCATGAGACCCCGGGGACCCAGGATCCGGCCCAGGGGCCCCACCTTCCCCATGACATCCGGGGTGGCCACGGCCACGTCGAACTCCAGCCAGCCTTCCTGGACCTTGTCCAGGTACTCCAGGCCCACGTAGTCGGCGCCGGCCTCCTCGGCCTCCGCCGCCTTCTCGCCCTGGGCGAAGACCACCACCCGGACCTCTTTCCCCGTCCCGTGGGGAAGGGCCACCGTACCCCGGACCACCTGGTCGGCCTGCCGGGGATCCACACCCAGGCGGGCGGCCACTTCCACGGTCTCGTCGAAGCTGGCGAAGGCCAGGTTCTTGACGGTCTCCAGGGCGTCTTGAGGGAGGAGTCGTTCGCCGACGGCCACTTTGGCCTTGGCGTCCTTGTAACGCTTTCCGCGTCTTGGCATTCGTCTCGAGCCGTCTCGTCTCGCCCTCCCACCCCTGGCGGCTCGCAGTGGGTGGTTGCTCGGGCTTTCGGTTGATGGCTGAGGCTTCGGGAGTATCCCTCGCTCCTGCGCTTCGCTCCGGACGCGTTGCGTCCGAGAGTCGCTCGGGATCACTCCCGAAGCCACAGCCAAACCTCCTCTGTATCTTCTCGCTCCGAACGCTTCGCGTTCGAGAGTCACTCGGGCAACCGCCCGAGCGTGCGTCAGAAACCTCTCTGGTCTTTTTCGCTCCGGACGCGTTGCGTCCGAGAGTCGCTTCGGAACTCCTCTGCAACGACCCCCGGCCTCACGCCTCTCGCTGGGCGCCGATTACCCCTCTACCTCGATCCCCATGGACCGGGCCGTCCCCGCCAGCATCTTCACCGCCGAGTCCATGTTCGTGGTGTTCAGGTCCCGCATCTTCGTCTCGGCGATCTCCTCGAGCTGGGCCCGGGAGACCTTCCCCACCTTCTCCGTGTTCGGCACACCGGAGGCCTTCTCCAGGCCCGCGGCCTTCTTGATCAGGTAGGCCGCCGGGGGTGTCTTGGTGATGAAGGAGAAGCTGCGGTCGCCGTAGACCGTGATCTCCACGGGGATCAGGACCCCCATCTGGGACTGGGTCTTGGCGTTGAACTGCTTGCAGAACTCCATGATGTTCACGCCGTGCTGACCCAGAGCCGGGCCCACCGGCGGTGCCGGGTTCGCCTGTCCCCCGGGCACATGGAGCTTGATGAATCCGATTACCTTTTTCGCCATGCTTCTTCTTCGCCCTGGTCGGCCCTCAGTATCCCTTGAGCTGGGTGAAATCCAGCTCCACGGACGTGGGCCGTCCGAACAGTGAGACCTCGACCTTCACCTTGCCCTTCTCCCGGTAGACTTCCTGAATGGTGCCGGAAAAATCGGTGAAGGGGCCCGAGGTGATCTCCACCACCTGGTTCACGTAGAAGGGGATGTCCTCCTTGAACTCCTCTTCCGTCTCCACCTCGATGCCGAGGATCTTGTTGATTTCTTCTTCCCTGAGGGGCTGGGGCGCCTTCCCCGAGCCCACGAACTTGATGACCCCCTGGATGTTGTTCACGGTATGCATGGTCCGGTCGTTCAGGACCATCTTCACCAGCACGTAGCCGGGGTAGAGGCGCTTCGTGACGGTCACTCGCTTCCCGTTCCGGATCTCCACCACATCCTGAGTGGGGACCATGGCCTCCTGGATCTCCTTCTCCTCCGGTTCCTCCCCGGGCTCCTCGTCGATCTTCCGCTCGAGCAGCCTGAGAACCTTGTTCTCATGCCCGGAATAGGTCTGGATGGCATACCACCGTGGCTCTTCCATGCAAACGCAGCCCCTCAGCCACCGAAGATCGAGAGAATGAGATTGATCACCGCCCGAGAGGCCATATCCATGACCCAGATGATCAGGGCCACCAGGATCGAGAAGGCGATGATGACCAGCGTGGCGTTCTTCAGCTGCTCATAGTCCGGCCAGGTGACCTTCTGGAGCTCGGCCCACGACTCCTCGATGAAGACCCTGGTATCGGTGACCTTCTGAAGCATGGGATCCCGGCCCGGTTACTTGGTTTCCTTGTGCATCGTGTGCTCTTTGCACCGAGGGCAGAACTTCTTGAACTCCACCCTCCCCGGATGCAGACGTTTGTTCTTGGTCTGGCTGTAGTTCCTCTCCTCGCACTTGGTGCAGGCGAGGATGATCTTGTCCCGAGGCATTGACCGTCCTTACGCGGAGCGTGCTTACTCGATGATCTCGGTGACGACGCCGGCGCCCACCGTCCGGCCACCCTCGCGGATGGCGAACCGCAGCTCCAGGTCCATGGCGATGGGCGCGATGAGCTCCACCTCCATCTGCACGTTGTCCCCCGGCATCACCATCTCCACCCCCTCCGGAAGCTTCGCCGCTCCCGTCACGTCCGTCGTCCGGAAGTAGAACTGGGGACGGTAACCGTCGAAGAACGGCGTGTGGCGGCCCCCCTCCTCCTTCGTCAGCACGTACACCTCCGCCTTGAACTTCGTGTGCGGCGTGATGGATCCCGGCGCCGCGATCACCTGGCCCCGGTCGATCTCGTCCTTCTTGATCCCACGAAGCAGCAGACCCGCGTTGTCCCCGGCCTGACCCTCGTCCAGGATCTTCCGGAACATCTCCACCCCCGTCACCACCGTCTTCTGGTCCTTGTCCAAACCCACCACCTCCACTTCCTCCCCCATCTTCACCACCCCACGCTCGATCCGCCCCGTGGCCACCGTCCCACGGCCCGTGATGCTGAACACGTCCTCCACAGGCATCAGGAACGGACGGTCGATGTCCCGCTCCGGCTCCGGGAAGTACGTGTCGATGGCGTCCAGCAGCTCATCGATGCACTTCGTGTTCTCCGTCCCCGGCTCCCCGTCCTCCAACGCCTTCAACGCCGACCCCATGACCACCGGCAGGTCGTCGCCGGGAAACTCATACTCGCTCAGCAGCTCCCGTACCTCCAGCTCCACCAGCTCCAACAGCTCCTCGTCGTCCACCATGTCCGTCTTGTTCAAGAAAACCACGATGCTCGGCACATTCACCTGTCGAGCCAACAGGATGTGCTCCCGGGTCTGCGGCATGGGTCCGTCCGCCGCGCTCACCACCAGAATCGCCCCGTCCATCTGCGCCGCACCCGTGATCATGTTCTTCA
>CAZZEL010000045.1:28923-30530 GCA_964652625.1 uncultured Gemmatimonadaceae bacterium | reverse complement strand
AGGATCTCCTTTGTCAGGGGCAGTGACAGGGAGCGAAGCCGTCGGAAAGTAGGATGAAGTGGGGGGAGGACCAACCCGGGATACATTTCGCCCTCACCTCCCCTCCTTGGCCACACCGGTGAATACAACGTATCCTCACCGGTGTCGGAACCAAGACGCCCAGTGGGGAGGAACATCATGCTTACCATCAGAAGCCCAGGAGCCATGAATCCCGGACACACCCTGCTTCGAGGCTGGGTGCTCACCCTTCTTCTCGCCGTCCTCGTCGCGAGTCCGGCCCGGGCTCAGGACCTCCGGTATCCACAGGAAGAGTGGATGCGCTATTCCGACGTGGAAGACGCCGGCTTCGACCCCGCCAGGTTGGAGGCGGCCCGGGAAACCTGGGAGGGGATGCCTTCCTCCGCCTTCCTGGTCATTGCCGACGGTGCGGTGGTGGCTGCGTGGGGCGAGGTGGGCCGTCGATTCATGTGCCACTCCGTGCGGAAGAGCTTCCTCTCGGCCCTCTACGGCATCTACTGGGACCGGGGCGAAGTCGACCTGAACAAGACGCTGGCGGATCTTGGGATCGACGACTGGCCGGATCCCCTCCTGGAATCGGAGCGCCAGGCTCGGATCCTGGACCTTCTGAAGGCCCGATCCGGAATATTCCATCCCGCGGCCTACGCCGGTCGCACGGACAGCCGTCCCAGGGGTAGCGAGGGCCCGGGCCGCTACTTCGCCTACAACAACTGGGACTTCAACACGTCGGCCTACATTCTCCTCCAGGAGACCGAGGCCGACGACGTCTTCGAGGCTTACGACGAGCACTTCGCCAAGCCCCTGGGAATGGAAGACTGGCGGGTCTCCGACGGCTACTACCACTACGAGAGAGACAAGTCCCGCTACCCGGCCTATCCCTTCCGCATGTCGGCCCGAGATGCAGCCCGTTTCGGACTCCTCTTCGCCCGGAGCGGAGTCTGGGACGAGGAGCGGATCCTCTCGGAGCACTGGGTGAAGCGGAGCAGCGCCCTCTACTCCATCGACACCGACGTCATGGGCTACGGCTTCTACTGGTGGATCCTGCGCCAGCCACCCTTCTCCGATCACGGCATGTATGCGGCTCTCGGTGTCGGGAATCAGTTCATCGCCGTGCTGCCGAAATCCGACATGGTCATCGTGAACCGGGCCAACACCTACGAGGGAGAGGGAACCCCCATGCCGGCCCTCCTGGGTCTCATTCAGGCCGTCCTGGAGGCCCGAACCGGGACGCCTGCCCCCGACCCGGCGCTGACTCCTCTGGACGTACAGGAGGACCCCCTCATCACCCACGTGCCGGAGTCCGAGCTGGAGCCCTTCGAGGGAGAATGGCCCTATCCGCCGGCCACGCTGGGCCTGGAGCCCGAAGAGACCGTCCGGATCACCGTGGCGGACGGACACCTGGTGGCGTACGCCCCCACGGAAGGCACGTTCAGGCTCTACCTCCAGGAAGACGGTTCTCTACACGCAGAGGACAGCCACGTGCGGTTCGTGCCGGTGAGGGCCGACGACGGCTCCATCGCCGGGATCGTGGACGAGAGCATCCTGGAAGAGGTGTCCGGCGATCCGGGATCCGACGATCCGTCATCCGG
>CAZZEL010000045.1:25698-28823 GCA_964652625.1 uncultured Gemmatimonadaceae bacterium | reverse complement strand
TGCCTGACGCCGACAGGTCCAGAGAACGGATGCCTGACGCCGACAGGTCCAGAGAACGGATGCCTGACGCCGACAGGTCCAGAGAGAGGAGCAGATTCCATGAGACGTTCCATCACTTCCTTGCTTCGTTTCGTTGCTCTCCCCGTATCCCTCCTCTCCCTCTCCGGATGCGCCGGCGGGGCAGCGGAGCCGCTCACCCCCTCCCCTGCGGGCGGGGAGGCAGCCACAGGGCAGGAGACTCCCTCCCGGGAGGGAGAGGGAGGGATGAAGCCCTACGGCCAGGTCATCCCCGAATCCGCCGAAACCGACGAGGGCCTGTTCACCGTCCACACCGTAGGGGAGGACCTCTTCTACGAGATCCCCTTGGACCGGTTGGGCCGGGACATGATTCTCCAGTCCCGGGTGGCCAAGACGGCAGAGGGGATCGGGTTCGGCGGGGAGCAGACGGACTTCTCCGTGATCCGCTGGGACCGGATCGAGGACCGGATCCTCCTGCGGCGCCTGAGCTACGAGAATGTGGCCCCGGACTCCCTCCCCATCTACCAGGCGGTTCAGGCCTCGAACTTCGAGCCCATCGTGGCCAGCTTCGAGATTCAGGCCATGAGTCCCGATTCCTCGGCTGCAGTGGTGGAGGTCACGGACCTCTTCACGGACGACATCCCCCTCCTGGGCCTGCAGAAGAGTCGAAGGGAGAGCTTCGGGGTCCGCCGGGTGGACCAGGACCGGACCTTCGTCCTCTGGGCCCGGAGCTACCCGGAGAACGTGGAGGTCCGCCGCATTCTCACGTACGAGGCCACGGAACCGCCCTCCAACAGCCCCACCAACACCATCTCCCTGGAGACCAACCACTCCATGGTCCTCCTCCCGGAGGAGCCCATGCAGCCCCGGCTCCTGGATGAGCGGGTGGGGTTCTTCTCCGTGGAGCAGACGGACTACGGCCTGGACAAGCAACGGGCCGAGACCCGCCGGTTCATCACCCGCTGGCGCCTGGAGCCTTCGGACACGGCGGCCTTCCGGAGAGGCGAGCCGGTGGAGCCGGTGGAGCCCATTGTCTACTACATCGATCCGGCCACGCCCATGAAGTGGCGCCCCTACCTGAAGGAAGGCGTGGAGCTCTGGCAGCCGGCCTTCGAAGCGGCGGGCTTCCAGAACGCCATCATAGCCAAAGACCCACCGTCCCCGGAGGAGGACCCGGAGTTCAGCCCCGAGGACGCCCGCTACTCCGTCATCCGCTACTTCTCCTCCCCGGTCCAGAACGCCTACGGCCCCCACATTCACGATCCCCGGAGCGGAGAGATCCTGGAAAGTGACATCGGGTGGTACCACAACGTCATGAACCTGGTGAGGAACTGGTATTTCGTGCAGACGGCGGCGGCGAACCCCGAGGCCCGGGGCGTGGAGTTCGAGGACGAGGTCATGGGTGAGCTCATCCGCTTCGTGGCGGCCCACGAGGTGGGCCATACCCTGGGGCTTCCCCACAACATGAAGGCTTCGGCGGCCTACCCGGTGGACTCCCTGCGCACCGAGTTCGTGTGCCGCATGGGCACGGCGGCCTCCATCATGGACTACGCCCGCTTCAACTACGTGGCCCAGCCTGGGGACGAGACCTGCTTCGTTCCCCGCATCGGCCCCTACGACGTCTACAACATCCAGTGGGGCTACCGGCCCATCCTGGAGGCGAACTCCCCGGAAGAGGAGCTGCCCGTGCTCCGGGAGTGGATCCTGGAGAAGGCGGATGACCCTGTCTACCACTTCGGCAGCGGGAGCAGGACGGATCCCACGGCCCTCTCCGAGGCCCTGGGAGACGACGCCATGCGGGCCTCGGATCTCAGCGTGGAGAACCTGAAGAAGACCGTGGCGAACCTGACGCAGTGGGCCCGGGAGCCCGGAGAGGACTACGGGCAGATCGCCGAGCTCTACAACGCCGTCCTGGGCCAGTGGAACCGGTACGTGGGCCACGTGGTGACGAACGTGGGCGGGGTCTACCAGGTCCGGAAGAGCCAGAGCCAGGAAGGCAGACCCTACACCCCCGTCTCCCAGGAAACCCAGCGCCGGGCCATGGACTACCTGGACCGGCAGGTCTTCCAGACGCCGGAGTGGATGCTGGACGAAGACCTCCTCTACCGTATCCAGGACTCGGGGGCGCCGGACCGGATCCGCCAGCTCCAGGCCCGGGCCCTGAGCCAGGTGCTCCAGGTGGACCGGATGAAGCGACTGGTGGAGGACGAAGCCTTCCGGGGAGAGGAAGCCTACACCCTGGGGGAGATGCTGGATGATCTCCGCGGAGCCGTCTGGACCGAGTTGGAAAGCGGTGAGGCCATCGACACCTACCGGCGAAACCTCCAGCGGGCGTACCTGGACCGGGTGGCGGAGCTCATGGAGGTCGAGGAGGCCATGGTCGCCGACATCGTCCCCTTCCTCCGGGGAGAGCTCCACACCCTTCGACGTCAGATCCAGGAGGGCCCCATGGCGGAAGGAGGTCCCCGGGCCACCCGGCTCCACCTGAACCACGTCGTGAGTCGGATCGAGGAGATCCTGGACCTGGACGACTGAGGAGACTCCCATGCGCCGTTCGCCCCTCTTCCGGACCTCCCTCCCCCTTCTTCTGCTGGCCCTGCTGGCCGGAAGCGCAGGCGCCTTGGCTCAGGAGGCGGAGGGGAAGAAGCCACTGGCCTCGGAGGACTCCGCGCAAGAGAAACCACGAAATCAGGAGCCCGAGCAGAAGAAGCCCCTGACGCCGGACGACTACGACCGGTGGCGAAGCATCGTCTCCACAACCCTCTCCCCCGACGGCGTGTGGATGACGTACGCCTATCACCGCCGGGAAGGCCCGGACACGCTCCAGGTCCGGAACCTGGACTCCGGCACCATCCACCTGGTCCCCCAGGGAGAGGGACCGGTCTTCTCCGACGACTCCCGCTGGATAGCCTTCGCCACACCCGACGGTGTCGGCCTCCTGGAGCTGGCCACCGGCGAGAGGACCACGTGGGAGGGGGTGGCCGTCTTCCGGTTCGCCGAAGGATCGGGTCACCTGGCTCTTCACAAGGAGAGTCTCGAATCCGGGGCTCGATCCACCGGAAGCAAGGGCGCCGGAAGGGCAACTACCAGCAGCGGAACCCCCGGAA